>NZ_MXAV01000023.1 GCF_002847505.1 Acidithiobacillus marinus | reverse complement strand
GATGGAAGCCAGCGTCACCTCTGCCCGCTCCTTGGCTTCCCAAATGGCCGTTTCTGACGCATAACGTAACCGTTCCTGAAACTCTGTCGAACGACGCAAGTAGCGAAACAGTATCCAGCCCAACAATCCCAAGAGGGCAATAACGATAGATGGGCCAGACATACTGCGGCCCCACAGCACCCATAAACTACTCCGGAGGACACTGGCGCCGGCAACCAGAGGATAATGCGGTGTATCTTGCACGGCTCCCAAACGCCACTGCCCTACAGCTTTGGAATACCCCAGATAAACTCCGCCGGTAGAATGGATATGGGAGGCAACATAGCGTGCCGCAACACCCGTTTGGCGTTTCGCAAAGGAGGTTTTATCCGGTGGCGGATTGCGCGCGACCAGATATCCATCCCGCCGGATTAAAAACAGACCGGTATGCGCCTGCAAGGGATAACCTGACCAGGCTTTCAAGCCTCCATCAGCCAATGGCATCAACACAGTCATACAGAGAATCTGATGATCATGCAGAAACACGCGTCGTTTGAAAGGAATATACCACTCATGGTTGCTGATATCCGGAATCAAAGATCCGATATAAAAATTCCGGGACAAATTATAGAAGTGACGGCTTCTGTGATCAGAATCGCGCAATAGTGGGCTAGGGTCTAGATTTAGAGCATCTGCTGCTGCGAGTAACTGTCCCTTTGTGGTCCCCAGATAAATCGATTGAATCTCAGGTTGAGCCTCTAGATATTGCTTTAATAACTTTTCATAATCTGGATGTTGCTTCTCGGATAAAAATCGCAGTGTATCAGCTAGAAGATCCGTAGAGGACTGGATGCTGGAAATATTCAGAGAAGCGCTCTGGGCCAGAGCGACCGCCAAAATTCGCAAGTCACCACTTTCCTCGGAATACACCTTTCTCCAGGTATAAATACCCACCAAAAACCAGGAAACAATCAATACAATAGCAAAAACCCACGCAAAAACTCTTAACAATCTGCTGCTGTAGGCTTGTGATGGTAGGTTTTTTTCGTCAGCTTGCGGCATGGGTATAAAGTATCCACTCGAATTGAATGATTACTTTTAAACATTTTCCGGATATTTTCAAGGAGTACAAAAAAAACAGACAGGTATGGTCTGAATCAGCCACCATACCTGATCACAAATCAAACAGAAGGTAATGAGTTAACTGGGCATGGCAGAAATAAAGGCGGCTGGCACCGGGAACTCACCTAGAGCGCTCCGCAGTACAGCAAAATGCATGGCTTCATCACCTTCAATATTGGCGGCCGCATGGGCCAGTTCGGGATTACTGAATTCGGGTACGGTGCCCAGATAGGCCTTGGCTGCACCGACTTCCAGGCCAGCCGCAAAATGCAATACATCCTTTTGGGTTTTGAGCTTATCCAAAGGGAATCCCCAGGTGCTGGCGAGTTCCGTCATGGGCGCCTTCAAAGAAACTTTCGGAGCCACTGGTGTCCCTCCCAGTTTTTTGATGGTTTCTGCAAGAATAGCCGCATGGGCTTCATGATCGGCCTGGAATGACAGGGCCACCTTGAGCAATGCCGGATCGAGCAACTTGCTTTCAGCGCCGACTTGATACGCGGCAATGGCCTGATGCTCGGCATTCAGCGCAAAATTCAACAAGTACAGATCATGTTTCGGACCTTTGGGCATGGCGGCAGCTTCCGCGAGAGCCGGCATGGTCAAACTACCGACTGCAGCCAACCCCAACCCGAACAAGGCGCTTTTCTTGAAAAAATCGCGACGATCCAAATCGTGCTTTTCCATTTCTTTCATGACGTTCTCCTGAGAATGCGGCGGCCTAATTGTCGCCGACAAATAGAATTACGCAGTTGCCTGTGCTGCGGATGCATTCGGGCGATCATTCCAATTCAACTGCTGAGTTGTGTGGAAAGAATATCAGCCTTATATAGCACCGCCGTCGTGGGCTGCCCCGTCGGCGAACCACCCGCCGGCTCCATGGTCACCGCAATCAGAGCCACCCGACGCATATTCAGGTGGTCTGGAGTCAGCAATATGGGCGTGCGTCCCGGACGGGTGGGTAACAAGCCCATGGATATGGGTTTTTTACCCGGAACAATGGCCCAGAGCTGCAGGGATTTGTCTGCCGGCACCGGCATGCTGCGCATGGTCACCAGGGCCATATGATGGCGATTGGCCCGCAACATCCACACCGGCTGGCCCGCCGTATTATTCAATACTGCCATATAAGGCATGGCAGGCGGCGCTGGCCAAAGCACCAGCAACAGCACCGCCAGGGCCAGACCTGCGGACAGGGCGCGCCAAAGACCCACTTTCTGCCACCAGCCGGAAACCGGAGTTTTCCGCTTCGGTAATTGGGCAGCCACACCATGCCAGACAGAACGCGGTGGTGCCAGCGGCTTTTGCGGGAGTGTATAAGGCATTAAGGTGTCTTCCCATTCCGCCACGCGCGCCGCCAACCAGGGATAGGCGCGTAGCATCCGGGTAAAACGCAGGCGTGCCCTGCCCCGCAAGGTTCCCAACACGTAGGCTCCTGCCAGACTGTCCGCAAGCTTTGGCCACTTATTCAGATGCATGATGTAAACAATCTCGCAAACTCAATAGCCCCCGACGAATCCAGCTTTTCACCGTGCCCAAGGCTTCACCCGCAAAGCGCGCAACTTCTTCATAGCTTGCCGCCCGATAAAAGGCCTGGGAAATAGCCTGGCGCTGATCACTGGGTAGTTGTCCCAGACAGTCCTGCAAGCGTTTTCTTTCGGAAAACATGGAAGCATCGGGGGAGGATGCCTGTCCTCCCCAGTGCTCCCAGTCTTCTTCTTCCCAGCCGGGCTGATCCTTGGGCAGGCGCCGCAGATCATCAATGGCCTGATATCGGACAATGGCTGCCGCCCAGGCCAGTGGCGCGCCACGACCCATTTGATATTCACTCGCCTTTAACCAGATTTTCACAAATGCATCCTGTAAACACTCGGCTGCCCGCCCTTCTTCTCTTAATATACGCAAGGCCACCGGATACAGATGCGCCGCCGTCGCATCGTAAAAATCCCGAAACGCCTGCTGATCCGCCAGTGCTATTTTCTGCAGGAGTTTTTCCAGTTCGGCAATTTCAGGCACTGCTTATCACCAATACCTGATAAACAGAAATTTACAGACTGCTGCTCGATTCATGGGATCATACCGCTTATGCTGTCTTTCATTGTCATGAGCATAGCGCAAAAGCCTGGAGCATGACCACGTATAAAATAGTGAACAATTTTCCTAGACCAGTCGACTTCTGACCCAATCGCGGGCGGCCTGGAGCGCCGTATCCAGCGCCTCTGGCTTGCCTGCACCAGCCTGAGCCATATCTGGACGTCCGCCCCCTTTTCCTCCCAGGGGCCGGGCGACCACATTGACCAGTTCACCGGCATGAATACGGTCTGACAAAGTTTTCGTTACACTGGCCAGCAGGGCGACCTTTTCTCCGTCCACCCCCGCCAACACAATCACCGCTTCGGGTAACTGGCTGCGCAAGCGATCCAGAGCGTCACGCAGGGCCTTGCCATCCATGCCTTCCAGACGGCTGATGAGTACCGCTACCCCTGCCATGTCTTCTTTTTGGGTCGCAAGGTCGGCACCCGCACGGGCGGCTTCATCCCGTTTGATTTTTTCCAGTTCTTTTTCCAGTTGTCGTAAACGTTCCAGCGTCTGGCTCAGGCGCTGATCCAGATCTGCCGGGGCCACCTTAAGCATGCCTGCGGCAGCTTGTAGACGTTGTTCATCACGCTGAATCATGTCCAGCGCGCTTGCCCCCGCCACCGCCTCAATCCGGCGAATGCCAGCGGCCACCCCCGTTTCACTGAGAATCTTGAAAACGCCCATATCTCCCAGGGCCTGAACGTGGGTTCCTCCGCAAAGCTCCAGCGAGAAGTCGCCCATGCGCACCACGCGAACTTCGTCCCCATATTTTTCACCGAAGAGGGCCATGGCACCCATGGCCTGGGCCTCGGCAATGGGCAACACTTGGGTATGGGCGGCATGATTGTCACGAATCACGGCATTTACATCACGCTCAATATGGCGTAACTGTTCCGCTGTGAGCGCTTCAGGATGGCTGAAATCAAAACGCAGACGCTCGGCATTCACCAGAGAGCCTTTCTGTTGCACATGGGTCCCCAGAGTATTGCGCAAAGCGGCATGGAGCAGATGGGTGGCAGAATGGTGGGCAGCCGTCGCCCGGCGAGCGACTTCATCGACGCTGGCCAGTACGCGGTCGCCCAATTGCAGACGACCGGACTGTAACGTCCCCAGATGCACATGCAGGCTGCCCATAGGCTTCTGGGTATCACGCACCTGAAAGAGCGCATTTTCTGATTGCAATTCCCCGCGATCGCCGGCCTGGCCACCTGATTCTCCGTAAAAAGGCGTCTGATCGAGAATCACGGCACCCTGATCACCCGCATCGAGAAAAGCCACTTCTTCGCCATCGCGGAGCAGAGCCAGCACCTGACCTTCGCCGGCGCACTGGGCATAACCCGTAAATGCCGTGGGAGATAGACGCATGGCCAGGTCATGATAAACCCGTTCGATTTTGACCTCGCCACTGCCACTCCAGGCTGCGCGGGAGCGATTACGCTGTTCCGTCATGGCAACTTCGTAACCCTCCATATCCATCTGCAGCCCTCTTTCCCGGGCAATATCCGCCGTCAAATCCACCGGAAAACCATAAGTATCGGCCAGACGGAAAATAATCTCGCCGGGAATGGCCGCATCGCCAGCCAGTCCGGAAATGGCATTTTCCAGCAGATTCAGACCGCGTTCGAGGGTTTCCCGGAAACGGGTTTCCTCACGTTCCAGAGCCCGTTCCACATCGTGCTGGGCCTTGGCCAGTTCGGGAAAGGCGCCGCCCATCTCCTGCACCAGAGGAGCGACCAGCTTGTGAAAAAATACATTTTCCATGCCGAGTTTGCGGCCATGGCGCACCGCCCGGCGAATAATCCGGCGCAGGACATAACCACGCCCCTCATTGGCGGGCAGCACGCCATCGGTAATCAAAAAACTGCAGGCGCGAATATGGTCTGCCAACACCCGCAGACTGGTGTCGGTGGCCGCATCCTCACCATATTTTTTGCTGGAAAGCGCTGCGGCTGCGGCAATCAGGGGCTTGAAAAGATCCGTATCGTAATTGTTATGGACGCCTTGCAGCACCGCCGCCAGACGCTCCAGACCCATGCCTGTATCCACGGAAGGCTTGGGAAGCGGGGTCAGTGTGCCGCTGCTGTCGCGGTCATACTGCATGAAAACCAGATTCCAGATTTCGATATACCGATCACCATCTTCTTCCGGACTACCGGGAGGGCCACCAGGCACATCGGGGCCATGATCATAAAAAATTTCCGAACAGGGACCACAGGGTCCGGTGTCGCCCATGCTCCAGAAGTTGTCTTTTACCCCGCACCGAGATATACGGGCGGGATCGATGCCTATGTCATTGATCCAGATTTGCGCTGCTTCGTCATCTTCTTCATAGACCGTAATCCACAACTTTGCGGCAGGCAGCCCCAGCTTTTCGGTGAGGAAACGCCAGGCGAAGCCGATGACTTCACGCTTGAAATAGTCACCAAAGGAAAAATTACCAAGCATTTCAAAAAAAGTGTGATGTCGGGCGGTATAACCGACATTTTCCAGATCATTGTGCTTGCCACCGGCGCGCATGCAGCGCTGGGACGACACTGCTCGCTGATAGGGGCGCTGCTCCAGCCCCAAAAAAACGTCCTTGAAGGGAACCATACCGGCATTGGTAAACAGCAGGGTCGGGTCATTACGGGGAATCAGGGAACTGGAGGGTACAATCTGATGACCCTGTTCTACAAAAAAATCCAGAAAAGCTTGGCGAATGGCTTGCGCTTGCATCGGTCTTTCGTCGTCCATTAAAAACTAATCGTTAAAATCATCCGGATTTTTACCCGCGTCCGCCAGTACCCGGCGAATCTGTTCAGGCAAAAAGCCCCTTCCCGCCAAAAACCGGGCACGTCGGGCATAATCCCGCGCATCTTCAGGTACACTATCACCAAAACGCTTGCGATAGGTCGCCCGGGCCTGAGCCTGCCAGTCCAGGGCTTGCTCCTCCCCGGCGCCCGCTTCGATTTCCACTCCGGCGCGATGCAAATCCTGACGCAGACGCAGCGGGCCGTGCCCTTGACGCAGGCGGGTGCGCGTCAGCATTTCGGCATAACGCTGGTCATTCTGATAACCACTCGCCTGCAGATGCTCCAGCAGCGTTTCTACCTGTGCTACCGCAAAGCCGGCCTGCAGCAATTTATCCTGCAGTTCCTTGCGACTGTATTCACGTCGTGCGAGCAGGCGTAAGGCCATGCTCAGCGGATCAGCGGGGGCATTTTTGGCCAATTATTCCGCTACCGCAGGCTCCACCACATCATCGGTAAAGGCCAGCGGATTTCCAGCGGCAGCCGCGCGCACCTGTTGCTCGATACGAGCGGCCAGCTCACTGTGTTCCTTGAGATATTGACGGGCATTATCCTTACCCTGGCCAATCCGCTCACCCTGATAGGAATACCAGGCTCCGCTTTTATCCACAATATCAAACTTGACGCCCAGGTCTACCAATTCCGAGAGTCGGGATATACCCTCGCCATAATAAATGGCAAATTCGGCCTCACGGAATGGCGGAGCGACCTTATTTTTGACCACTTTCACCCGGGTATCATTGCCCATAACCTCGTCCCCTTTTTTGATGGCGCCAATCCGGCGAATATCCAGGCGCACCGAGGCATAGAATTTGAGGGCATTACCCCCGGTCGTGGTTTCCGGACTCCCGTACATGACGCCAATTTTCATGCGAATCTGGTTAATGAAAATGACCAGAGTATTGGTGCGGGAGATATTGGCGGTCAGCTTGCGCAACGCCTGGCTCATCAGCCGTGCCTGCAAGCCGACATGGGAGTCACCCATGTCTCCTTCGATTTCCGCCTTGGGGGTCAGAGCGGCTACCGAGTCCACCACGATCAGGTCCACCGCGCCGGAGCGCACCAGCATGTCGGCGATTTCCAGTGCCTGTTCACCCGTATCGGGCTGAGAAACCAGCAGATTTTCCAGATCCACCCCCAGCTTGTGGGCATATCCAGGATCCAGGGCATGTTCGGCATCGATAAAGGCGGCGGTGCCTCCCGCCTGCTGGCAACTGGCAATGGCGTGCAGGGTGAGCGTGGTTTTACCTGAAGATTCCGGCCCGTATATTTCCACAACCCGACCGCGCGGCAATCCTCCGACACCCAGGGCCAGGTCCAGGCCCAGGGAGCCGGTGGAATAGACGGCGATATCCTTGATCGCATCGTGGTCGCCAAGGCGCATCACCGCGCCCTTGCCAAACTGCTTGTCAATCTGCGACAAAGCGGCCGAGAGGGCCTTGCTGCGTTGCTCATCCATCATGCTGTCCTTTTCTGAAAAGTGAAGGCGAATATCCACTTCGGGCATTACCCGTTTTGTAGCGGCTTGCTCGGGGTGTCCGGGCAGTCATCCCCCGGTTATTCTATCGACTTTGGAGGCATTCTACCTGAGCCCGTGCCATGGGCAAAGGCACCCGGTTCAGAAGCTCAACTCAGACAAGCAGCAAACCCAGTAAACCGCCCAAAGCCACGGACCCGGAGGCATACTGCACCGTCCAACGGTCGCCTGGAAAATGACAGGTGCGCACCTGTTGCGGGCCGTCGCGTTGCCCCCAGGCAATGCAGACCGTGCCTACCGGTTTGCCGGGGACAGCCCCACCGGGTCCGGCAATGCCGGTAATGGCAGCACCCAAGTCAGCTTCCCGCAACAAACCATTCAGCATTTCCAGGGCGGTTTCCTCAGAAACCGCCCCATAGCGCATCAGGGTTTTGGCCTGTACCCCCAGATAGTGACGTTTGGCGGTATTACTGTAAGTCACCAGCCCCTGCTGCAAGAGTGCCGAAGACCCGGACAAGGCGGTAATGCGAGCCGCCATCCCCCCACCGGTACAGGATTCAGCCAAGGCCAGACGCGGACCTCCGGCTTTGGGACATTGCTGTAATAAAGCCCATTCGGGAGGCGCCATGGCCAGATCAAAAGTATCCTGGGTTTGCTCATCCAACCAGAACTCACCGGGCAGAATTTCGCGACCGCGCCCCAGGTCGGTAAAGCGACTGAAGCTTTGCGGGCAGGCAGGCAGAGTGGACTTTGCCCAGTCCTGCATGGTCTGCCAGTCCCCGGCCGGAATCAGTGCATGTTCCGGGAACTTTTTCCAGATATCGCCGTTGGGAAAAGCCCCGATAGCCAAAGCCACGCCATCCTGATCCGGCAGCACGGTAACCAGTTCAATACGCGCCTCGACACCAGCGCGTTGAGCCCAGGCCTGCAATCGCTGGGCATCCGCCAGCGCTGCCGGGCGCAGAGGTAAATAAATACGCAGTATATCTGCTGCTGTCATAACCATCCCATTCCGCGCATTCCCAACAAAATCAACCAGGCAGGAAGCGCCGCTGCCATATCATCCAACATGATGCCTGTTCCGCCATGAATATGTCGATCGAGCCAGGATATCGGCCAGGGCTTGAGCATATCGAAAAACCGAAAAAGCAGAAATCCGGCGAGCAGCGTCCACCAGGTAAAAGGAAACCAGTACAAAGTCAGCAGTAAACCCACCCATTCATCCCAGACAATGGCGGGCGGGTCCAGAGCCCGTTTTCCGCTAGCGCCTCGGCGTAAATCCTCTGCTGTCCGGCCACAGAGCCAGGGACCGACAGCTATCATGCAAAGTAGCACGGCCGTATATATCCAGAGGTTCTGCACAAGCAAAACCAGCAACAAATAAAGGGGAATGGCGGCAATGGTCCCCATGGTGCCGGGCAGGACGGGCGCCAGACCACTGCCCCCCCCAAAGGCCAACCAATGGTACCAAGGCCTAGAAAACATGCTGATGCCCCCGGTTCATGGGCAAAGACAGGGACTGCCCCTGCCAGTACAAATCGACATCTTCGGCTGCGTGCGGATCAGCTGGCAAAACCTCTCCCACCGCCGTGATCGGCAAGGCACAATTGGTAGCCAGCGCCATGAGCGTGCCGGTCAGACTCGGCGGCGCGCAGAAAATCAGCTCATAATCGTCCCCACCGGTCAGGGGCCAGCGCAGCAGGCGTTGCAAATCACTATCAATACATTCGCGCAAAGCTGAACTGAGGGGGAGGTGTTCGAGATCGACCCGGGCCCGTAGCCCGGAGGCCTGGAGAATATGACCGAGATCTGCCAGAAATCCATCCGAACAATCCAGGGCGCATGTCACCCCGGCAGCCACTGCCGCCCGGGCAAAATCCAGACGCGGCTGCGGACGCAGACGCCGGTTTTCCAGGGCCTGGGCGCAAGTTTCAGAACAGTTCAAAGCCCAGCCGGGCAGCCCGCGTGACACAAAAGCCCGATCCAGGGCAGCGGCGGCATCACCCAGGGTGCCTGTCACCCAAATCAGGTCACCGACACTGGCCGCATCCCGGCGCATCACGCCCTGCTCCACCACCCCCAGTGCGGTGATGGACAGCGTCAAAGGACCATCGGTAGCCACCGTGTCCCCACCCACCAAAGCCACATCTGCGCGCTCAGCCAAAGCCAGCCATCCTGCTGCAAAATCCTGCACCCACTGCCCATAGCCCTCGGCCAGTGGCGGCAATGCCAGACTGAGCAGACACCAGCGGGGAATGGCACCCATCGCCGCTAGATCACTCAAATTGACGGCCAGAGCCTTCCAGCCCAGATCGGCGGGATGCACGTCTGCAAAAAAATGGCGGCCCGCCACCAGCGTATCCATGCTGCTCACCAAAGTCCGTCCTTCGGTATCCAGCCAGGCCGCATCATCGCCGATTCCCAGGCGCACGCCTTTCCCGACATGACCCAGGTCTTTCTGCAACTGCGCAATGAGTGCAAATTCTTCGTTCGCCATCTTCCTGCCCGCCGCGATCAAGCCGCAATTTCATGATGCCGGGGCTGATCACCCATCCCGACGGAGAGTTCAGCATCTAAGCAGAACTGGGCAACCGCCGCACCCTTACGAACAGGCTCCCATGGATTCCCATCGTGAGCAAAGAGGGCATAACCTTCCTCGCGAAAAATTACCGGCATATTAAGTACACGCTTCCCTGTGCTAGATTGTGAGGAATTGTACAGTAATCCAGGGTAAACCATAGTCCGTATAAAGCGGGTCTGACTAGAGGCCGAACTGAGCAGCGTGTGCATATCGTTTCACCATTCTCCCCAATGAGGGGCCAGGACAGGCCTGTCATCGGTCGCTTTGCCCCTTCCCCCAGCGGTCCTCTCCATGCCGGCTCGCTGGTCGCCGCTATTGGCAGCTATCTCAGTGCCCGCTGTCAGGACGGACTGTGGCTGCTGCGTCTGGAAGACGTGGATGGAGATCGGGTGCGCCCGGGTGCCGCCGATCAGATTCTTCGCCAACTGGAAGCCCTGGGCCTGGAGTGGGATGGCCCGGTCTGGCAACAATCCTCTCGCCATGAAGCTTATCAGGAGGCTCTCGAAACATTGATCCAGGCTGGTTACGCCTATCCATGTGCCTGTAGCCGTCAGGAAATCGGGTTGCACGGGGGGCGTTATCCGGGCACTTGCCGCAACGGGCTACCAGCCGGGCGCATTCCACGATCCTGGCGGCTGCGAGTGTCCGGGGAGTTACCCCTATGGGAAGACCGCCTTCTTGGCTGGCAGAATACCCCTCCTGAACAGGGTGATCCTGTTTTGCGGCGTGCCGATGCGTATTTTGCCTATTTACTGGCTTGTGTGGTGGATGATGGCGCTCAGGGCGTCACCGAGATCATTCGCGGCGGGGATTTACGTCCATTTACCGGCGTACAGCGCTATCTGCAAAGCCTTCTGGGGTTGCCCCATCCTGACTATGGTCATCTGCCTTTAATCTGTCATGCCGATGGCCGTAAATTATCCAAAAGCCAGCATAGCCCGGCCTGGGCTGGAGATCCCGGCTGCGCCTGGGAGGAGACTCTGAAATGCTTAGGCTGGACCACTCCGACCAACCTCCACGGTGCACCCGCTGGCTTATGGCAAAACTGGGCATTGTCGGAACTGCGTGACCAGTCCCGATCCATATCCTGGCATGTATCGGCCGCAAGCATTAAGCTGCCCCCATGCAGCTACCCGAACTGATCCCCGCCACCCTGCTCCGCCGTTATAAACGCTTTCTGGCGGACTGCCGGCTGGCATCTGGCGAAGAAATCACCATTCATTGCCCCAATTCGGGGAGTATGACCAGCTGTGCGGAACCCGGACAACCCATCCTGATTTCCCGCAGTGACAATCCCCGCCGCAAGCTCGCCTGGACCTGGGAGTTATACTGGAGTGGCAGCAGTTGGGTGTGTGTCAACACCCAGCACCCTAATTCGATTGTCGCCGAGGCCATTGCTTGCGGCCAGATAGCGGCTCTGCAAGGTTATAGCGAGCTGCGCCGGGAAGTGCCTTATGGTCAGCATGAGCGGGTGGATATCCTGCTTCAGGAACCCGGGCGCGCGCCCTGCTACGTGGAGGTCAAATCCTGCACATTACTAGAAGCTGATGGTGTCATTCGCTTTCCCGATGCGGTCAGCACCCGCGCTCTACGACATCTGACGGCGCTGCGCGCAGTGGTGGAAAGTGGCGGTCGGGCGGTGATGTTTTTTTTGATCGGGCGGGAGGATGGTCAGGGCTTTGCTCCCGCCGACCGGATAGATCGGGCTTATGGCCTGGCTCTTCGGGAAGCACGCCAAAACGGTGTGGAAATTCTGGCCTACCGGAGCCGGGTCAGTCCTGATAAAATAGAAATTGACGCGGCAGAGGAGCTGCTGTTTTAGCCTCTCTCTTTCAATCGCCCAGGAGAATCCCCATGTTACAACGTCGCAAGAGCCCTCCCCAGGGAAATATCAAGACTCCCGAAGAAATCGAAAAAATGCGAACTGCCGGACACTTGACCGCCATGGTGCTCAACATGATCCGCCCCCATGTCAAGGCGGGCATCAGCACCGGAGAACTGGACCGGATTTGCCACGATTACATCGTCAATGATCTGCAGGGGATTCCTGCACCGCTGAATTATCAACCCAGCCCGGAATATCCGCCTTTCCCCAAATCCGTCTGCATTTCTCTGAATCATGTCATCTGTCATGGCATTCCCGGAGACCGGGTGTTGAAAGATGGTGATATGCTCAACATTGACGTGACGGTCATCAAGGATGGCTATCACGGCGACAGCAGCAAGATGTTTACCGTCGGAGAAGTACCTCTGCGCTCCCGTCGGGTCATGGATGTCGCCCACGAAGCCATGGTCCGGGGTATTCAACAGGTTCGTCCCGGCGCCACACTGGGAGATGTCGGCCACGCCATTCAGGTGTTTGCAGAAGCCCAGCATTGCTCGGTAGTGCGCGAATTTTGCGGCCATGGTATCGGGCGGGTATTTCATGATGAACCTCAGGTATTGCACTATGGTAACCCCGGTGAGGGCGTTGAACTGGTACCGGGCATGACCTTTACCATTGAGCCCATGATCAACGCTGGCAAACGCCACATCAAGGCGCTGCCGGATGGCTGGACCATTGTGACCAAGGATCACAGCGCCTCAGCGCAGTGGGAACACACCATTCTGGTGACCGATGACGGATATGAAGTACTGACCCAACTCCCCGGCGACCCCATCTGAACATGTCCGCATCCGGGGCAACTGACGCCCTGCCGACCATCCTGGAAAGCCTGAAGCAGGAACGGACGCATCTGCTTGCCGGGTTTTCTCCTCGGCGCAATGGTCGCGCCTTTTTGCGCCAGCATGCGGCCTTGGTGGATAAAATCCTGTGCCGACTCTGGAAGCAGATGGAAACCCGGCTTTCCTTGCAGGACTCCCCGCTCTGTCTGATAGCCGTTGGCGGCTATGGACGTGGCGCCTTGTTTCCCGGCTCGGATCTCGACCTGCTGATGCTCACTCCGGCCCGGCTTTCCCCGCCTGTCGAAGACTTTCTGCATCAGTTTTTGACCGCGCTATGGGATTTACAAATGGTCGTGGGGGCCAGCGTGCGCTCCATACCGGAATGTCTGGAGCAGGCGCGTGAGGATCTCAGTATTGCCAGTACTCTGCTGGAAACCCGCTATCTCTGTGGTTCTCTTGAACACTATGCACAGCTGGAACAAGCCCTTCGCGCTAACCCTCCTTGGAAACCCGCCGTATTTTTTGCAGCCAAACTGGCCGAGCAGGAGAGCCGTCATGCGCGCTGCAGTGATACGGCTTTTCATCTGGAGCCCAACCTCAAGGATGGCCCGGGCGGCCTCCGGGATATTCATCAACTGCAATGGTTGACCGCTGCAATTTTTGGAGATGGTAGCCTGTCCTGTCTGCGCCGCGAAAATCTGGTCAATCCTGACGAATATCGGCAATTATTGCGTGCGCAGGCATTTCTGACCCGGCTGCGCATTACCTTGCATATAGCCACCGCCCGCCATGAAGACCGGCTGCGTCTTGACCAGCAACGTCAACTGGCGGCTAGTTTTGGTTATGTGGATCGACCCGGACGCAGCCCGGTAGAGCAGCTCATGCAGAAACTTTTCCGGGCCTTTGCCGATATCCTGCGGATTTCCGCCATTGCTCAGGAAAACATTGCCCTGCAACTGGCCGCCAGGAGCAAAACTTCTTCCAAACAGGTAAAAAATCCCAAAGCAGCAGTGATGTTGCAGGCCAACGATCCGCAACTCCTGCAAAAAATCTTGCGCCTGTTCCGGGAACTGGCCGAAAATCCTCAGGGCAGCACCCTGGATGCCCTCACCCAGCGACAACTCTACAACATCCGTGCGCAGGTGCATCCTCGCGATCTGGAACAGGATCCGATTGCCAGAAGTGAACTGCTGAGCCTGCTGGCGCAGCCGGAGGGCGCCTATCACAGCCTGAAAATCATGCAGCAATGCGGCATTCTCGGCCGTCTGATCCCCGCTTTTGCGCGCATTACCGGACGTATTCAACATGACTTGTTTCATGTCTATACCGTCGATCAGCATACTCTTTTTTTGATTCGGAATATCGGTCAGCTCCACCGTCAGGAAGAACAGCCGATGTCTGCTCTGAAACAGGCCTGGATACAGGTGGATAAACCAGAATTACTGGTACTGGCAGGGTTATTTCATGATATCGGCAAGGGTCGGGGCGGTGATCATTCGCGGATAGGCGGCCAGGAAGCCCGACGTTTTACCCAGCGTCTGCATTTGTCACAGCGGGACAGTGCGTTGATCGTCTGGCTGGTGGAACAGCACTTGCAAATGAGTACCGTATCGCAACGGCGGGATCTGGAAGATCCTCAGGTCATTCAGGATTTCGCTCAGAGTATGGGCGATGAAAGGCATCTGGCTTATCTGTTGCTATTAACCGTAGCCGATATGCGTGCCACCAACCCGGATCTTTGGAACGACTGGAAGGGCCAGCTGCTCAGCACCCTTTATGACGCCACAGCGAGGGAACTTCAGCAAGCAGATCGTCAGGGCCAGGACATTCCCCACATCGTCCGTGAGCGGCAGGAAATCGTGCTCAATTCTCTGCCGGAAGAGGGGCAGATCCGCGCCCGAGTCTTTTGGCAACATTTATCCGGAGCGTATTTTTTACGTTATAACGACTATGAACTGCTCTGGCACACGCAGCAAATTCTGGCCCATAACACGCGAAAAACTCTGGTTGCAGTGCGCCCGCATCAGCCGGAAGGCAGCGAAATCCTGATCTACGGACCCGACCGTCCCGGCTTGTTTCAGCAGATTACCGGGGCACTGGATCGCCAATCCCTGAACATCATCGACGCGCGCATCGACACCAGCGAAGATGGTCGCGCTATCGATACTTTCCTGGTAATCGACAACAGTCACGCCTTTGCGCAAACAGCGCAGGCGAATCAGGATCTGGCCGCCCGCCTGCGGGCTATTATTGAAGGGGAAAGCGAAAGTAAACCGCATTTCGGGCTACGCCATCGTGATCCACGCCACCGCTTTTTTGCCCAGCGCCCTGCCGAAATCCTCATCGACAACCATGCCCTGCCCCGCTATACCCTTCTGGAGGTGCGTGCGGCTGATCAGCTCGGACTCCTTTATCGCGTGGGTGAAGCCTTGCGCTCCCTACAGCTGAATATCCACGGTGCCAAGGTATCTACTTTTGGCGAGCGAGTGGAAGACACTTTTTTCATCCTTAACGAAAGGGGGCGGCAATTGACTGAAAGCCAAAGAAAAACTCTGACACAGACCCTGCAATCCATGCTCAACGAAACACTGCGCTAATTCATGTTTCCCTATCCTGAGAGCAAGACAGCATGAGCATGTGGCATTTTCTGATTCCCGGTCCAGCCCGCCGTCGTGATCGGACCCTGGCACTGGCGGGTATCCTGCGCAGTGCCTTCCTCGTCCAAAATATTGCCCGTAATGGTGAACAACCCGGAGACTTGCTGGCCACCTGCATCCATAGCATTCTCGCCTTGGAAAGTCCGGATATACGCGAGGCACTGGGCAATATCCAGAGCTTGCGCCAACCCCTGGCCCTGCTCTGCCCGCTCCTGCAACGTGGTCCGGCCAATGCCCAAGAGGCGGAGCTGCTGCGCTATGCCATGGCCATGAATAGTCTCAGTAAACGGCTCCTGAAAAATGCGGCAGCCGCACAGCGGGTGCAGGAAGGTATTCAGCAAGCCCAGCGTCAGGTCCAGCATTTTGGTGACAACACCCAGAGCAGCGTCATTGCCGGTCTGGCGCAAACCTACACGGAGGCCATAGGAAGTTTGCGGCCCCGCATCATCGTCAGTGGCGATAGCCGCTTTTTAAGTGACCCCGATGATGCCGCCCGCATTCGTACACTATTGCTGAGTGGGATTCGTGCTGCAGTCCTCTGGCGACAGGCGGGCGGACATATTCCTGGCAGTCTGTTCGAACGCCGCAGCCTTTGTCAGGAAGCAGAAGAACTGCTCGCCCATGCCGGGTAAATCCCGTCCCGCTTAATGCGCGTCGGGTAAAGCGCCATTCAGACCTTGCCGACCCTCTGAAGTATTACTGACCATAGGCGCGGTGCCTCCGCCTGCACTGCTCAGCGGCGCGATGGTAAAGCCCTGGATATGGGTAGTGGGCACCACCATGGTGACGGGTTGATGCGGCGTGGATCGCTCGCCACCAGGGACGACCGGATAGGTGCTTGCGGTGCTTGCGGTGCTTGCGATGGACTGCGTCGCAATACGCCTGGAAAGATGACGACCTACTGATGCAGATACGGGCGCTGTTGTGCCGGACACCGGGTGGGGTTGCTGATAACCCATGGAATAGAGTTTGGCGAGCACGGCATTCACGAGGGCCTGAGCACCGTCCCAGGTCAAGTGGACCTGATCAGGATCAAAATAGTTGTATTGGTCATGGCTAATGCGATTCCAATGCAATAAATACACATTGGGATATTCTGCCTTGGCGCGTAAATACTGACTTTTCACCTCGTCTTCCCAAACCCGGGGCACGTTAGGAATGATCAGTAATACCTTGCGATCTCCGGCCTCGCGCATCACCCGATCCAGATCCCGAGTGAATACATCCCCGTTACTGCCCAATTCCAGAACAATATATTGAATATGGGCGTTTTGCGGTTCTGCCAATTCCTGTTGTAACACCCCCGGAGCCCGCGAAAACTGGCGGCCGACTTTACCATCCAGAATGGCATTGGGCAGCTGATGAATGACAAAACCCGACCAGCCCAACAGGATGGAGTCAGTCACCACCAATACCTGCTTTTGGGGATAAGCCGGATTCTGGCGAATTTCCTGACCGTTGTACAAATAACCCGGCTGCGGATTGGGTTGCCAGGCAAAAGAACCGGCCGCCGGCGCTCCAGCAAGCCCACCGGATGCACTGAGAGTACTGGCTGTCCCTGCTGACGGAGCGGCATTTCCGGAATGCCGTAATGCCTGCAGTGCCTTCTGCAGCTGGGCGATTTTTTCCGCCTGATAATGTTTGTATAATTCAAAATGCAGGTTTTTTTCACGTTCGTGGATAAACTGACGATTGACCACCACGGAATTAAACCAACCGGCAATACCCAAACCCAGAATGAAAGCCACGGTCAGTGCACTTTGCATGGAAAATGGATGCCGGGACTGCTTGCCAAAAGCTTTCTGAATACTGACTTCCACAAAAGCATAGGTCAACACTGACAAGAGCAGAATAATCAATACCGAAAGGGTTCCTCGTCATTTCAAGTGGGTAGCCTGAGATCCAGCTTGCCCAGGATCAGGTAGGCCATGTTGATAAAGTTCTTGTGCGTGCGGTAACCCCGAGCCTTGGCCTTGGCGGATTGAATGAGGCTGTTGAAACCTTCCAGAATTCCATTGGTGATCTGGCTCTCGAACCATCGGAGCACGCCATCCCAGTGATTCATGATGGTGTAGGCGACCTTGACGATAGGCGGCAGATCGCTGGTTCTGGCGTTTTCCAACCAGGCTTTCAAGAGGGTAGCCCCCTGATGGCGATTCTTGATCGTGAAGATGTCCTGAAAGGTCAGGCGGAACTGGTAGGCCTGCGCCGTCTTGAGGTTCTGGTCTTTGAGTAATGCCTGCAGCTTTTCTTTCTGCTTCACCTTGAGGTTGCAATCGTTCTTGAGCCAGAGCCAGCGGGTCTTTTTGAGATTTGGCTGAGTGAGGACTTCCCCCTTGCGCACGTCGTCCACGGCCTCGTTGACGAGCTTCATGAGGTGAAAACGATCGAAAGTGATCTCCGCATTGGGCAGGTGCTCGGCAGCCCCTTTCTGGAAGGCCGGCGAGAGGTCCATGCTCACATCGGTGATCGCTTCCGCGCTACCACCATGGGCCTGTAGATCTGCGGAGAATCTCTCAAAGGTCTTGGCATCCTTGCCGGGAGTAGCGAACAAGAGTCGCCGGGCATCCAGATCCACGAAGAGCGTGATGTAGTCGTGGCCGCGCCGACTGCTGGTTTCATCGACGCCGACGGCATGGACATGGGCCATATCCACTCTGGTACGGGCTTCTGGCACATAGTGGTCAATCACCCGCCACAGGAGCGTGTCGGTCTCGCCGACTAGGCGGGCTACGGTCAATACCGGCATCTCCCGCACCAGGGTCATGATCAGCGCTTCGAAGAGCAGGGTGAAATGCGAGCCTTCCCGTGCCCAGGGAACAGATATCTGATGCACTCCATGCTCCTGGCACTTCACACGAGGTACGCGGGCATGGAGATAGGCTTCATGCTGGAAGAAATCCATGTGCCGCCAAGTATGGTCACGGGTATCATGTACCGGACACTCCTCACCACAGACGGAGCAAGCAAAGCGACTACCCTTGGGAAAGTTGATGTGCAGATCCAGGCGTTTCTCCTCCACCGTGAAAGTCACATGATCCACCAACCACGGCGGAACCAATCCTAACGCGAGAGAAAACAGCTCTTCAGGGACCATCAGCTAACTCCAATTCAGGGCACGACCGCTCCACAGCATTCTACCCCCTACCC
>NZ_MXAV01000022.1 GCF_002847505.1 Acidithiobacillus marinus | reverse complement strand
AGCGTGTCGGTCTCGCCGACTAGGCGGGCTACGGTCAATACCGGCATCTCCCGCACCAGGGTCATGATCAGCGCTTCGAAGAGCAGGGTGAAATGCGAGCCTTCCCGTGCCCAGGGAACAGATATCTGATGCACTCCATGCTCCTGGCACTTCACACGAGGTACGCGGGCATGGAGATAGGCTTCATGCTGGAAGAAATCCATGTGCCGCCAAGTATGGTCACGGGTATCATGTACCGGACACTCCTCACCACAGACGGAGCAAGCAAAGCGACTACCCTTGGGAAAGTTGATGTGCAGATCCAGGCGTTTCTCCTCCACCGTGAAAGTCACATGATCCACCAACCACGGCGGAACCAATCCTAACGCGAGAGAAAACAGCTCTTCAGGGACCATCAGCTAACTCCAATTCAGGGCACGACCGCTCCACAGCATTCTACCCCCTACCCACTCAATCTGACGAAGAGCCACCGAAAGCACGACCAGCGCATAATCCGCCGCACCATGATAAAAATAATACAGCAGAGAGATGACCGGAACATTCCATAAATACAGAGAATAGGACATTTCTCCCAAAGCGCCGCCCAGTTGCCATTTGATTTGTGCAAAAACTGCAGATCTTTCTGCCGCAAAAATATATAAAGCGGTCAGCAACAACACAGGCAGAGAATACACCACATAATTCAGGTAAGGCGCCAGCAACAGTAAGACAAGAATACCCAGCCCTGCCAAAAGAGCTCCTAAATCATAGAGCAGAGATGGTTTTTTTATCTCCCGGCCATGGAGAATCATGTATCCCAGAATACCGGCCACATAAGAAAAACCATGCCAGGGCAATACATAGGAAGCATTCAGTTGATGGTGAATACCCAGCCAGAAAGCACCGGCGACAGCAATCAGCATCAAGAACAGCATGAGCAGAGCATAAAGCCGCTGACTGCGAATGATACTCCGTAATAAAAAATGCAGTATGTATAATTGTACCAAAAGCGATATGAACCACATGCCAATAAAGGGATGCGGCATAGCAAATGTCTGGAAATACGGTATGTGATGAAAAACCAGATAAAAATTATACACAAAAAGTGATGTGTAGATGGCCGGTTGCCAACTGGTAAGATGCAGAGCAACCCCCAGGATGGCGACTATCCAGGTGACCACCAGCATGGGAATAATAATGCGGGAAAGGCGTTTCATGAAAAATAATCCCAAGTTCTGCAAAAAACCCGCATTACTGCTGTTACGGATGGATTTTTCGATCAAATACCCGGACACGAACAGAAATACATCAACCCCCAGGTAACCACCCGAAAACCACGGACTGTTAAAAGTGATGGTTTCATGCACATGAAAGCCGATAACGCCCAGCATGGCGAGAAATTTCAGATAATCCAGATAGAGCATACCAGCAGTTCCGCCAAAATTCGGTGTATGGATTTAGTGTGTAGTTTCGGTTTTTTGAATATCGTGGGCTATGGCATGAACCATCACCTGAATGCCCTGCCAATTGGGATGGACCAGATCGGTCCAGAAATACTGGGGATGATCACGGCTGAGCAAGTCCCAGCGTACCAGATGGACATTGGGATGGGTGGCAGCGGTTTGCAGGTATAATTGCTGTACTTCGTGCTCCCAGGAGCGGGGCATTTCCGGCATCACCAGAAACACCTGACGATGACCAATCATCCGCAGCAATTCCTGCAAGTCCGAGGGGAGAACCTCGCCATTGGTGCCCAATTCGATGACCACATCACCTACCCCTTGGGTAATCCGGGTTTGTTGCATGGTCTTCCAGATGGGAATGGCACTGGAGAACTGCCTGCCCACCCGGCCACTGATGAGCGCATTGGGAAATACATGGGCAAAGTAGCCCGACCAGCCAGTCAGAATACTATCTCCGATAATAATGACGCCGATGGGATAGGTTTTGGGAAAACGCAGAACGGAACGGGCATCCAGCACATAATCGGGATTGGGAGATTGGGAAAAATCCTTGTGCGCATCAATGATGGCCATTTGATCCAGATACCGCTCGGGCTTTTGAGGAGCAGTAACGGCAGCTGTCCTGGCAGGCGCCGAAAGATTTTCGGGGCCGGGTTTGACCGCATAGGAAGTATTTTCATCCATACAAGCCGCGAGAGCCAGGCTCATGACAAACAGAAGACTGATTTTAACCACGCGAAAAGGATTGACCCGGGCAACATGTGCGGTAAGTTGACGTAACATCTGCGGTGGCATGCGTGTCCTTGCTGGAACTTATGGATCATGACTTTAGCAAAAATCATAGGTCATGCTCAATACGGTACACCCAAGCCAGGACTTCTGCGACGGCCTGATACAATTGTGGAGGAATGTGCTGATCCAGATCGATTTGCATGAGCAAACTTACCAACTCCTTGGATTCATGAACGAATATACCCGCCTCCTTTGCCCTTGCGATAATCTGCTCTGCAATCAGCCCTTGCCCTTTAGCAATCAGGACTGGCGCAGCATCGTCCGTCTGATAGCGCAGTGCTACGGCGCTTTTAGACCTATCCTTGGATGGTTTCATCGGGTCTGAGAATCTGCGAAGTGGCCACTTGCAAACCCAGGTGTTGCAAGCTTTGCGTCAATTCTTCCCAATGGGCGCGCAACAGCGCATCCTGTGCCGCAGTCAGCACAAGATGAAGTGAGGATTTGCGCAACTGTAGTCGGGCTTCCACATGCCCCAGGCGCGGCATGTCCAAAATCAGTGTACTCTCCCAGTGTTGTCCGGAGGCACTTTCATTATCCGGCGAAGACTCAGGATTATCTCCTTCGCGACGCTTCACCATCCAGGTGACATGCTGATCCGGCCAGACAAGCCCCGCCCAGACAAACTGTTGCTGATTGAGGGCCTGAATCTGCTGACCCAGAACCTGCAGTGCGCTCGCGTTCAAGCTGCTGGTAGATGCAGAGCCATCCGACACCTTTAAATCCGCTATTTGCGCATAGGTCGTCACTCCTTGTCTGGAATTTTGGTTTTCATTCGCTAGCATGGCAGGAAGCGGCGATGCCAGACGCTCGCTGGCGGGCGACGAAGCAGGTAACGAAGACGCTGGGAGATGATGCATTTCTGCGCTGCTTGATACTTCCTGGACAAAAGTTTTGCCGGCATTTTGTGGCTCGGCAAGCAGATGCTGGGTCGTCCATTGGCCTTGGCTCCAGGAGGCCAGATGGCTTTCATAAAATATGCCACTAAATTGCAGCGTATTTTGCAAAAAAGTGGCAATTTGCGGCGCAGATCCGTTATTTTCAGGGAGAATTGCTGCAGACTGTACAGCAGATGCCGCACCTTGCGTCAGCTTGGCCAGGTCACTGAGAGATTGTGCCGTTTTCGACAAAGCCAACCGGGCTGATGCAGATGTTGCCGGTTGTCCTATGAACAAAAACTGGGGTTGTTCTCCGCCCCCTAAATAAGTCAGTTGTACTTCCTGACCTGCTGACCATTTTCCCGGTAAATCAAATGCCAGAGCCTTACCTGCCACGGCAAGGGTAGTCTGCTGCTGAGCACTATGCAGCACGATGGCGCTGAGGGTATGGCCTGGCGTTAAGGCTTGTGAGAGCGCATTTGCGGTACTCTGATTCAGGACACTTTCCAGCACCCGGATCGTATATGCGCCCTCCAGTGTCGCGGGATTCATAAGCCGCCTATCCTCGTTCTGCTTTCATGGCGTCAAGCGTCAATGCGACCACCAGCGCTTCAGTTTGGTGCGTAAGGAGTTATCTGACGGTTTTGCCGAACTGCGCAAACCAATACCCAACATGCGCAGTATTTCCCGGTCACGGGTCTGCACATATTGCGCTACTTTTTCCTGATCAGCGGCAGGAGGATCCTGGAATTCGACACCTAATACCACTCCGGTAGCACCAGCCACATGATTATCCACAAAACGGATCACTGCCGGCATATGCAAGGGTTGACTATCACGAATCCTGAACACCAACTGGGTGAGAATTTCATTCGGTTGAAAGGGATGATCCTTCGGGCAGCGACTCATAATGCGGATACCACCGGCACTAATATCCTGCATTCTTCCACCAACCATCAAAGCACCTTGACGGTAGATTTCGACTTCATCGGGATCCTGCACCGTGGGCGGTACCCGAAAAAGCTGGCGGCGCTGCAACTGATAGATTTCTTCAGGATACTGCAGGACGATACCCTCAGCATCATGGCGAATGATCGTACTGCGAAAACCACAGATGACCCCATCCACCCGGGAAAGCAGCGTGATGGCAGCACCAATTTCTATCTGTTCCGGGAAATGCAGGGGAAGATCAATCAGTAACTCGGGCTCGGACTGAACATCCAGCAGAAGGGTGTTGTAGCTTTGCACTTGATTATCCAGCCAGAGGGTGCAAAAAACATGCTCCCGCCACAGATTTTCCAATATGCCCGAGGCCTTGACCGAAGCCGTCACCCGATAACGTTCGGAAAACAAATGGTGACGCATTTCATGAATGGGTTCCGACATAGTACCTGCCCTTTTCCAAAGATCATGGAATATTACCAATACCCATGCCGGCTGTCGTCTCTATATGCGCCACATATTACCTAAACCGATGTACTTTGCTCAGGATGTATCTGTTGCCAGAGCTCCAGGAGATCCCGGGCACCAGCCGGATCCAGGGGACGGATAACAGAAGGCAACAAATAATTTTTCCACAGGAAAAAAGCGTTCTCAGGGAGCGGCGGAGAAAGCAAATAACCCTGGATATGTCGACCACCCAGGAGCAACCATAAATGCAATTCTTCGGGGGTGGAAACCCCCTCTGCTACCAGTTCACAGGCGGTCAGGCGACTGAGCATGTGGCTGGCTCCGGCCACACCAAAACTGGCCTTATCCTGACGAAAAGCGCGAATGAAACTTTGATCCAGCTTCAGCTCATCAAAGTTCAAGCGGGCCACCGAAAGCAACGAAGAATATCCAGTCCCGAAATCGTCCATGGATAACTTGAAGCCACGACTTTGACACCAGGCCATCATCGGTAACACGGATTTGCGTCCCATGACAGAAGCGGTTTCAGTGATTTCGAGGGTAAGTCCATGGCCATCCGGGCACAAAATTTCCACATCTTCCTTAAAAGCAGGATCCAGAAAATGTTTGGCGCCAATATTCAGAGAAACTTGTAAACCAAGGCCCTCACTCTGCATCCTTTGACGCAGACGTACCGCCTCCTGGAGTGCCCAACGACCAAGGATGCGAATCAGGTGAGCGTTTTCTTCCACATAGGGCATGAACTTGCCAGGCCCAATCCAGTGGCCTTGAGGAGGGCACCAACGCGCCAACATTTCTACACCGCTCAAGCAGTTATTCTGCATATCCGCCTTGGGTTGAAGAAAAAACCGAATCTCGCCCCGCTGCACAGCCCCTGGAAAATCACGTCTTACCCACAAACGTTGGCGGGCGCGCCGCGCCACCTCGCCACCGTAAAGCCGGAAAGTATTTCCACCCTGTCGCTTGGCTTCAGACAGCGCTTCATCCGCCTGAGCCATCAGCATACATACTTCGCGGCTATCTGCCGGAAACAACGACCAACCTAATGAGGTAGTCAGATGGGCCTCCAGTGTTTTTTGTGCCGCAGCCTGTACCGCCTGGAGTAAATCCTGGCTATATTGTTCCAGTTGTGTTTCGCCAGAGATAGGGATGAGCAATCCGAATTCATCGCCCCCCACCCTTGCCAGCACCGCATCAGAAAACTGCAGCGTGGTCTTTAACTGCCTGGCAATTTCCTGCAAACACTGATCCGCTGCAAGAGAACTAAAAGATGTATTGATCTCATTGAACAAATCGAGGTCCATTAACCCCAGGCCCCGCATCTCAGTAGCTGAGGACGCAGACTGCAACTGTTCTGAAACCAGATCTGTAAAGTGCGAACGGTTTGGTAATCCTGTCAAAGTATCGGTTTGCAATAAATGCTCTTTTTCTCGAAGATCCTGCAATCGCTCAAGATAACGTTCCAGATCATGCAGTAGAGCTTCCCAATGAGCAATGAGATGATATCCAAACAACCAACGACTGAGGCGGGTAATTTCCAGCACAAAAACCGCTTCTGGCTGACGCGCTGTTTCCGGAATAACCGGCCAGGCAATCACCTCACGGAAGTCTTTCAAGGCTGGATACAGGACAATGACTTTGGCCATTTCACCAGAAACATGGGGAGTACGTGGATCAACGCGCTGCCGCAAACGCCAAGCCAGGGCAGGCAACAGTTGTCCCCAGGGAGAGTTTTCGGGATCTACGCTTAAGGGTAACTGCCGGAGAATATCGACCAGTCCGGGATTGCGAGCGCAAGCAGCAATCACCGATAAACTGTCCCGTTCCGCGCCGGGAATGGCTACATAGGCAGCCAGCGCCCCCGTCCCCAATACACTTAACTGCACCAGACCGGCATATATTTCCTGGGGATTTGCGGCTTTTGCCACCATTTCATGGAGGGTCTGATGGGCCCGTTGATAACGGTTCTCCACAAAACGGCGATACATCCATATGAGTGCCGCACCAGCCAGCGTGGTCTCTGCAGCTAGCAGCAGCAACGTCCAGATATCCAGGCGTTTTAACTGGTGCTGCAAGTCTGGATTTGGTTGAGGATTCCAGCGCGCACTGATGATCCAGGGAGTGTGTTTTACCGGCAGGTCCAGAGCTGCGGTCCAGGCTGCCGGAACAGGCTTTCCCTGCTGCCAGCGTCCATTCTGCCATTGCGCCAGCACCCGGTGATGGTTATCCAGAAGTAGCAAGATGTGCGCACGTTCCAGGCTGGCACTGGCATGTTGATTACCAAAAAAAAGCTCCGCATGACAACTTCGTCCAGCTTTTTTGATGCGCTTTAGAGATGGTTGCAGTGGAACCGCAAAAAGCCGCAACGGGATATGCAGCAAACCTTTTGCATCTGCAAATGGCTGATTGACCCCACCCTGCCAAATGAAGCGGGAGTCGCTCCCAAAAATCAGCGGATAGTTCACCGTAAACTGGGCTGATTTTTGTTCATTCAGATTACAAGACACATTATTGAGCCAAGGATGGACTTTGTTAAAGCGCTGCACCAAGCCCTGACTCAGTTCTCTGGTCGGCAGGCTTGCCATGAATTGAAGATCGCGCATGTGCATTTCAATCATGGCGGAAAGGTTACTGGAAAAGCTTTCGGCCAGATGAACCGCCATATCTTTTGTCCGGTCCCGGGAACGCTCCAGCAGATGTGCCTGCCAACTACCTATGCTGAAAACTGTCAACACAGCCAGACTCACAAAAGCCAGAATAATACCGAGAGTGAAAACCCGCTGAAGTCGTTGAAGTCGCTGCGTGCCATGCATCAATTTATCCAGACTGGCGGACATGACTGTATTTTTAGCAGACAGCGTGGCTTGACTTGAACTCATAGGCGAACGCCCTCCAACGTTCGCGGCAGGCGACTGGCAATATGTGGTAAAGGCACAATCTCATCCACTCCGCCGAGCTTGATGGCTTCTTTGGGCATACCAAAAACTACACAACTGGATTCATCCTGGGCAATGGTGTGCGCTCCTGCTCCATGCATTTCCAGCAAGCCCTGGGCGCCATCATCCCCCATCCCGGTCATGATCACCCCCCAGGCATTGCGCCCCGCTACCTGGGCGACGGAGCGAAACAATACATCTACTGAAGGACGATGGTGCTTGACCAAAGGCCCGTCAAAAACCTGCACGGCAAATTGGGCGCCACTGCGGATAAGGCGCATATGCTTACCGCCCGGCGCAATCAGAGCGCGCCCCGGCAAAACCCGATCACCGTCTCTGGCTTCACGCACTTCTAACGCGCTGACGCTATTTAAACGCGCCGCAAAAGCGGCCGTAAATTTTTCGGGCATATGCTGGACCACCACGATGCCCGGCACCGTGACCGGCAAGGCGCGTAGCAGCACTTCCAGCGCCTGGGTACCCCCTGTACTGGTGCCCACCGCGATGACCTTTTCGGTACTTTTTTGCAAGAGTAAATGCGGAGCAACAGGCAAAGCTGCTGAAACTGGCTGCGGTCGCATGTTACGCAAATTAACTCGGGCTGCAGACTTGACCGCGCGAATGATTTCCGGAGCATCTTTTTGCAGGAAGTCGCGTAGACCGCTCTGGGGCTTCTGGATAATCTGTACGGCACCCGCAGCCAGAGCATCCAGGGTGATTTGGGCACCGGATTCAGCAAGGCTGGAGCAAATAATTACCGGTAAGGGATGCTCCCTCATGATTTTACGCAGGAAGGTCACCCCGTCCATACGCGGCATTTCAATATCGAGAATAACTACATCGGGCCATTGCCGCTGCATGCGGTCCCAGGCAAACATGGGATCCTGGGCTGTGGCCAGTATCGCAATTTCCGGATCCTGACTTAATGCCGCCTGTAAAACCTGGCGCACAACTGCTGAATCATCCACAATGAAAACCTGTATCGTCATATCAGCACTCTTATTGTTTTCATGCATTGCCTGCTTTTATATTTGCCGCTTTTACGTCTGCTCCGTGTCCCGTAAATTTCAGAAAAACGTCGCCTGACCAGATTTCAAAATACAAGTTGCGATGACCGTGTCCGCCCAAATGTGAAGCCGTTACCCGAAAACCCGCCTGGTGCACCAAGTTGCGGGCTGCCCGCACATTTTTACAGGGAACATCACTGCACTCACTTGCGCTGACAGCACGCTGCTCTCTGAAAGAGTGACGAGCTGCCAACGACTGAAACATATTGCCGCCACCAAAAATTTTACATATATATTCACTGGGATAGGTATGTTGTTTCCGCACTTCCTGCAACAAAGTGGCCATGGCTTCATCACCATACCTTCCGTCGAGTCCCGCTGTCGCTACGCAGTGACCGCGCTCGGGCAGTAGAAAATGACACATTCCTCCTACCAATAAATGCGGATGCCAGATTGTGATGGCAATACAGGAACCCAACAGTGTTCTGATACGTGTTTCTTTATCCCCGAAGTACCAGTCTCCGGGTTGGAGAAAAATCTCCATAATAGCCATATAAGCTTATTCCTTCTTATAGACAGCCGGTTGCAATAATTGTAAGTTATCTACAATCCCATTGAGACTTTCTGAATGCCCAACCAGAAAAAAACCTCCGGGACGCAATTTTTGCAATAAGCGCTGACAAATCGCTCTTTTTTCTGGAACCTCAAAGTAGATCAAAACATTGCGCAAAAAAATCATATCGAATTCCCCCACATCTGGCAATGTCTTGTTGAGGTTAATTTGTGCAAAATTGACAAAACCACGAATTTCAGGTGCGATAGAAAAAAAGCCCTCCTGATGCCCCGTTCCCCTTAAACAGTAACGTTTTAAGTAGGCTTTAGGTATTTTTTCAGCGCGCGTCATCGGATATATGGCACGTTCTGCGGTTAATAATACCTGGCTACTCAAATCCGAAGCAAAAATCTCCCATTTTTTGCCCCGCCTTTCCGCGAGAACCATGGCAATACTATAAGCTTCCTCACCCGATGAACTGGCAGCACTCCAGATACGGACCTTGTCCCGGGAGCTCCAGGTGGGTATGGCCTGTTCGCCGAGAAAGGCAAAATGTTTGGGCTCCCGAAAAAAATAGGTTTCATTGGTCGTCAGCAAATCTATAGCTTGCTGGCGCTCCGCACTGTCTTGATGCAGCAACTGCAGATAAGCCTCGTAATTCAAACAATTCCTCGCCCGTAAACGCTTTCCCAAGCGTCCCATGGCCAGGGTTTGCTTGGATGGCCCCAGTGATATACCCGCTTCATGCGCAAGAAATTTTTGAATATGTTGATATTCAGCCGGAGTCAGTATTATTTCGCCCGAAGGAGAGGCCATGATTAGCTCCCCGAATCTACAGCGCCAATTGCATCTGCTTCTGCGGCAACTGCAGACAATGCCGACATCTCTTCCAAAGACAATACGCGTCCCATTTCCAGCAAAATCATAAAGCTTCCTGCCACCTTACCCATGCCCCGTATAAATTCGGTACGTAGTCCCGCCCCAAATTGGGGAGCAGCCTCAATTTGCTCTGCCGTAAATTCCAATACTTCATTCACCGCATCCACAACCACTCCCAAGCGCTGCCGGGAGTGTCCATCCTGTAAATCGAGAATAATAATACAGCTGCGTTTATGGATCTGTGTGGTCGGTCGGCCAAATCTTCTGGCCATATCAATGACCGGGACTACCTGTCCCCGCAAGTTGATGACGCCTACCACAAAATCCGGCATCATTGGAATCTGGGTTGGCACAATATAGGCAATAATCTCTCTGACGCTGGATATATCCAGCCCAAAAGCTTCACCTTGTAATTGCACGATCAGATACTGCCCGGGCCAGGATCGCTGCTCTGTCGATGCACCGCCGACTGCTACCATTTCCATGACGACCTCCTTAGAAGCGGACAAATTCTTGGTGATCGTTATGACTGGCCCCCTCTGACGCACTTTTCAGGTGCGCTACAGAAGCACTTTCCTTATGTCCTGAAGAAAAATCTCGCGTTCCGGATTTTGCAGCCCCACCTCCTGAACGCAGGCGAAAAGCCGCCATGAGCTGTTGCAGCTGTTCAGCCTGCCCACTCATTTCTTCTGCCGTCGCGGCAAGCTCTTCTGAGGCCGAAGCATTTTGCTGGGTTACCTGATTCAGCTGGCCCACGGCCATGTTGATCTGATCAATACCGGTAGCCTGCTCATTGGAAGCCGCATTGATTTCTTGAACCAGGTCAGAAGTCTTGCCAATTGCAGGAACCAGTGCATTCAGTGCACTTCCTGCCTGTTCCGCCACTTTGACGCTGTTACCGGCCAATGTGCCTATTTCTTGGGCAGCTACTTGACTGCGTTCAGCCAATTTTCGCACCTCGGCAGCAACCACGGCAAACCCCTTACCATGCTCTCCCGCCCGCGCCGCCTCAATGGCGGCATTGAGGGCCAACATATTGGTTTGATAAGCAATATCATCAATTATGCCAATTTTTTCGGCAATGTTTTTCATCGCCTGAACCGTATTCGTGACGGCCTCACCGCCGAGTTGAGCTTCCTTCGCAGCACCCGTGGCAATATCGTCGGTAACCCGGGCATTTTCCGCATTTTGCTTGATGGAAGCAGCCGCTTCTTCCAGGGTGGCCGAGGTTTCTTCCACGCTGGCAGCTTGCTCTGAAGCCGCCTGAGATAAGGATTGGGAAGTGGCACTCACTTCCTCTGAAGCACTGGAAAGATTATCCGCAGCACTGCGCACCTCACCAATGGTCTGAGTGAGCTTTTCAACCATCTGCGCCATGGCTGCCATCAAGCGTCCGGTTTCATCCCGGGTACGGGCGACCACCTGCATGCTCAAATCTCCATCGGCTACCCGCTCGGATATGCTGACCGCCTCTGCCAGAGGGCGGGTGATGGAGCGGGACAAACCCCAGGCAATGAGAATCCCCAACAGGATGGAGATCAGGGCAATAATCACAATGGCATCCATGACCAGAGCCACGTCACTGTCACCTTTCTTTTTTAATATAGTCATATTTAGTAAGGCATCGTGCCGTAATTTCCAATTGATCGCATGTAAATGATTTTCCGCTGGTAATGTTGTACCTTGATAATATTGGTTCGCAGACTGAATTTGCTGTTTGGCATTTTTACTCTGGGGGTTAATAGCTGCCAGCAGACTCAGATACTGCTGCGATGACTGAATAAAAGCGATGAAGGCTGCTCTGGACTCCGGCAAAAGCACTTTAGCCTTTGGATCAAGCAGGTGACTTCCCAGAAAAGCATAGTAAGGCATGATTTTTGCGCTAGCAGATGCAATAATTTGCGATGTCTGCTTAGCCTGACCGGGTAATCCATAACTATAAGCAAATGCGATTTTGATTTTGGCCGTGGCCAGCATCATGTCGTCGATTTTATGAAAATTATTTGATACTGTTCCCGTGGCTGTTGCCAAATCATGCTGTAACTTCCCGGCCCCCCACCAGCCGGCTGCACCCACCAGTATCAACAACAAAATAACTAGTGCAAAAGCCAAACCCAAGCGCAGTCCGATACGCATATTCCCAAACATGTTTTTCTCCCTTAATGAACAGGCGCAGATTTTGCGCTGATGGCATAATGACGTTGAATCAAAGTAGGTATATCCAGTATCGGTGCGACATCACCATTCCCTAAAATAGTCACCGCTGAAACCCCTGGAACACGCTCGAATAATTTTCCCAAGGGCTTGATCACAGTCTGTTGATTGCCGAGAATTCCGCTCACGACCACGCCAATTCGCTCCATGCCGTGACGCACTACTACGATATTTCGGCGATTTTCAGTAAAGACTGTTTTTTTGAATACGGTACTCAAATCCAGCAGAGGCAGGGGCTGATCGCGTAACTCCATATAACCTATCGAGCCATGGGTCTGGGGATACTCCAGACATTCTTCTACCGCTTCCGCAGGGATCACATACGTATCTTGTGCCAAGCGCACCAGAAAACCATCAATAATGGAAAGCGTGAGTGGAAGATAAATACGCATTGTCGTCCCCTGGCCGGGTGTCGAGTTTATTTCAATGCGCCCTCGTACAGACTCTATATTCTGGCGGACAACATCCATACCCACACCGCGGCCAGAAATATCGCTGATGGTATCAGCCGTAGAAAATCCCGGAGCAAAAATCAGGGCATAAATTTCTCCGTCACTGAGCATCTGTTCAGCGGTAATCAACTCTTTTTCCAATGCCTTACGACGAATTTTTTCACGATTCAAGCCACCGCCATCATCGCTGACTTCAAGCACAATACCTCCGGAATCATGGCGCGCGTGCAACTTAATACAGCCTTGGGCAGACTTCCCCGCCGCCAAACGTTCCTCTGTCGCTTCAATTCCATGATCCATGGCATTACGCACCAGGTGCATCAAGGGATCAGAAATTTTCTCGGCCATGCTTTTATCGAGCTCAGTACCTTCGCCACTGATCTCGAGGCGGATATCCTTGTTCAGGGTGCGCGCCGTATCCCTTACCACCCGTGGAAAACGCTGAAACAATTCAGCCACGTCGATCATTCTTAACTGCAAGGCACCATCACGGATTTCTTCCACCAGTCTGGCCACTTGCGTGGCAGATTCCAGCCGGGGCTCCAGATCTTCCTGGCCGGCAAACAGACGATTGGCAGCACTGGCAATGACCAGCTCACCTACCAGATCGACCAGATGATCCAAATCAGTGGCGCGCACCCGCAACATCTGACGCTCGGCATTTTTGGACTCTCGCTGTTGCTGCTGCTTTTCCAGAGCCCCATGCACTACAGGCTCCTGCACCATTTGTTGATCTACCAGGATTTCTCCCAGCGGAAGATGTTGGCCTGCTTGATCTGTATCCTCTTGGAGCGCTAAAGCTTTCTCCAGTTCTTCAGACGTGAGTGAACCCACCGCTACCAGAATCTCTCCCAGATGCTGATCAGCTTCTGGAAGTTGCTGAATCATTTTGAGATATGCTGCTATCTGACTGTGTGCAGGCAGCACATGAATCGTGCTGTTGTCTTTTACAAAATCAAAAACATCGAGAATACTGGCTTTGTCGGCAACACTGCGGAAACCTATTTCAAAACCCAAATAACAGGTTTCAGCATCCATTACGCACAAAGCTGGCAAAGCATCGGTCAGGGTAACCAGACCGGTAATTTCGCCAAGTTGCTGTAAATAGCGCAAAAAAGACAAGGGATCCATACCATCCCGAAAGGTATCCGGGCCGAAACGAAGGGAGATATGCCAATTTGCGGCAGTTTTTACCGGATTTTCCGATGGAAATTCATAGTCAGTCCCCGTTGGATTTTCATCTTGCGCATAAACTTCCAGGGCATTTCCTGAAGAAAAGGGCTCTGCTGCCCCCTTTTTTGATACAGAATCAGCTGAGATGCTCTTTTCTTCCAAGGCAGACTGCAAAGCGGCCAGCAAGCGAAGATCTTCAGCAAGAAAATGCTGGTCTAAAGGAGAGGCAGATGCCAGACGATCCAGATAATCATTGATATGATCGCCGCAAGAAAGTAATAGAGTGATATTACTAGGAGTAAGCATCTTACTGCCGGATCGAATCCGATCGAGCAGATTTTCAAGACGGTGCGTAAAACGTACCACCTCTTCCAGACCAAACAAGCCTGCAGAACCCTTGATGGTATGCGCCGCACGAAAAACGGCATTAATTCGCTCCAGATCTGCGCCCTGCTCTTCCATAAAAAGCAAAGCGCTTTCCATATCCTGTAATAAATCTCGGCTTTCTTCAAAAAATGTCTGCAGTGCTGCAGCCATCTGTGGATCCATATCCATCATCCGGGCATCTCCTTGGTCAATACGACCGGATCACCAAAAAAGCTATCAAGGCGGCACAGCTGCAAGGCCTGGATCACGGCAACAGAATGATCTCTCAGGAACAAACGGGAACCCCGACATAAGGCTTCATTTTTGGCAGCAACCAAAACCTGAAGACCCGCACCATCAATTTCACAGACATCTTCCAGGATCAGCTCTAACTCGTGATACTGGGTAAGGGCTATTTGTAGCGTTTCTCTCAGTGCCCCTACCGCATATATATCCAAATCACCGAGCAGACGCATTTGCAGCTTTCCTGAGCTGTTTTCCTGCTGAATATCCAGGCTCATGTCAGGGTAAAACCAGTTTACTGACGGCTGCCAGCATTTGCTGCGGCTGAAAAGGCTTGATGACCCAGGCTTTTGCTCCGGCAGCCTGTCCTTCGCGTTTTTTTTCCTCTTCGGCTTCCGTGGTCAGCATAATAACAGGAGTGAATTTGTATTCCGGTTTTTGTTTAAGGGTTTTTACAAAAGTGATACCGTCCATATTGGGCATATTCACGTCACTGATAATGAGATGGATCTTTTCTGCGGCTGCTAATTTGGCAAGACCATCCACACCATCACACGCCTCAATCACGTTATATCCCCCGCCCTTGAGTGCAATACTCACTACCTGACGCAGTGAAGCTGAATCGTCGACCACCAGTATGTTTTTCGTCATGCGAGATTTCCTTATTAAAAAAAAGTGATTTCCTGGTCCACGGAAGTCGCCGTAGAGGATTCTCCACGGTGAATAGATCTTTCTTCTGAGGTGGTATACTTACCAGACAAAGACTGCGACCATTTTTGCATGCCTTGATCACTGTCATATTGCAGGTGGCCAGGCAGCTCTTCCATGCCCTCCTCCACATGACTGAGGGTTTGACTGACACGATCCTGAAACTGTAAGGCCACGAGTAACTGATCCATTTCTTGACTGATTCCTTCTGCTTCCTGCTGAAGGGTTTCTGCGGAAGCACTCAAATGTCGGGTCATATCTTGCAGACGTTGCAAGACATCACGGATTGAGCGTTCAGCATTGCCCAGAAACTGGCGCTCTTGCTGAATAGTGCTTGCAGACTGATTGACAACGCCACGAATCGAAGTAGTGATTTCTTTGACGCTTTCACCCATCTGTTGACTGGTTTCCTTCGATCGGGTGGAGAGCTTGCGAACTTCGTCGGCCACAACCGCAAAGCCTCTCCCCTGTTCCCCGGCCCGTGCCGCCTCAATAGCCGCATTAAGGGCCAACAAGGTCGTCTGGGAAGCAATTTCACCCACATCTCTGGCCATCGTTTCCAGCACATTCACTTGTTTCAACAAAGCAGAAATGACATTTTGTTGCGATTCATGCTGAGCCGTAACGACGGCGATATGTTTAAGCACACTCAACAGCTCGTTTTCACTACTTTGAAAAAGCGCTCCGAGATCCTGAGAGGAGCCTCCATGTGCATCACCTCTGGAGGCCTGAACCGCATTACCCAAGCGTTGGTGCAGACTGACGAAGCGAGACATAATATCCGCAATAGCTGATTCCATCTGGGTACGTCCGGAACGTACCTGAGAACTCAATACTTGTATGGCTTGACCGAGGGCACTGATAAGGGTTTCTGATGCCATGTTATTGATCCATCCTGGTAGTTTGTCTCAAATCTGATACAGTCAGCGTATTCTACGGCACGCCACCACAAAAACTTTAGGGCATACTGATACAGTTCTTGCCTACGACGCTACGGCTTGTTCCAATAGGCAGGATGCTCAAAATCGACTAACTGTTGCAATACTACGGTTAATAGTTTTTTTAAATTTTAAAATTATTTTTAATCAAAAGGTTATAGAATAAATGAACTCTGCAAATGATCACTCGATCCCACCCAGTGAAGAGGATGAACTGGTTGCTCGACAGGCCATTCTGGGACGGCAGGACGAAATTATTGGCTATGAGCTTTTCGCCCGTAACGAAAACAGCGGCCCCCTGGAAGATCCCTTCCTGTGCTCAGCCCGGGTGTTGATCAAAACATTCAGTGTTTTCAATCCGGAAAACTTGTTAGGCGGGAAACCCGCTTTTATCAACTTTACCAACAGTCAATTTGATGAAAAAAGTCTGGCTTTGTTTCCTGCACGCCAGGTCATTCCCGAATTCACAATTGCGGAAGCACCAAGCAAAGAATTTCTGGGCCAACTTCTCCAGCTTCAGAAGCTCGGTTTTCGACTGGCACTGGATCGTTTTGAGGCCAAGCCCTGGCACATAGCTCTGTTGAAAATTATTGATTTCATCAAAATTGATTGCTTCAGCAACACCCCAGAGCAATGGGAAAAATGGGTCAAGCTCATCAGAAGTTACAAGCTTCCACAACAGCCAGCGATCATAGCGACGCGCGTGGAGACAATCGAACTGGCGCGTCGCTGCTTTGAAGCAGGGGTGGATTACAGTCAAGGTTTTTATTATATGCAGCCCGAGATCATCAAGGGCAAGCCCTTGACCTCCAATCAACATACGATTTTCAATCTGCTCAATCTGTTACTCGAAGAAAATCCAGTCTCTGATATTGAAGAAGCCTTTCGGAGGGATCCCGGACTTTCCTATCAACTGTTACGCTACCTGAACTCTGCCGGAATGACACGCGGCAAAGTCATAGACAGCATTCGCCAAGCCTTGATTTTATTAGGTAGGGAACCCCTGCAACGCTGGCTCACCCTCCTGCTGTTTGCCAGTCGCGGCAGCCACAAATCTCCCATTTTGATCATGGCTGCAACTCGCGCCAAGTTTGCTGAACTTCTCCGCGAGAAGTCTCCAAGAACAAGCAAAGAAGCGGCGGTCTTGAATCGGACTTTTCTCATTGGAATGCTCTCTCTTTTAGATGTCTATTTGCAGCAACCCATGCCAGAGATTCTGAATGATCTAAAAATTTCAGAAGAAATGCGCAAGGCACTCTTGTATAAGGAAGGTGAAGATGGTGCATTACTCCTTTTGATTGATGCTGTGGAGCATGGAGATATAGACACTGTCAAACAGATGGCGCCAAAATGGGATCTAGGCCTTGCTGATATTACTGCTATTTCACTGGAGTCCATGAACTGGGCGGCCAATTTGAAATGATTTTGGGATAGACGATAATGCATATGGATGCTTTTGTACCGCTGCTGGATAAAGGCCGTTGCCCCTCACCCTCCCGGAGCACCCTGGCTCTCATGGAGCTCTTGCAAAATGAAAATGCCGGACTGGACGAGGCTGGAAAATTGATTCGTCTCGATCCAATTTTAACCGCCAAAATCATCAAACTCGCCAACTCTCCATTTTATCGCCCCATCAGACCAATTATCGATTTGGATGAGGCCTTGATGCGCATTGGTTTACAAGTCGTAGTCCGGATGGCGCTGGGTCTCACACTGATCAGCAGCGCGCATGCATCCATACCGGGCTTTGATTGGCATGCTTACTGGTCTAAAAGCTTGTTACGCGCTATTGCTATGCAAGCTTTGGCAAAAACCATAGGAAACTGGCCTGCCGGAGAAGTCTTCACTTTCGGATTATTAAGTGAAATAGGTAGCCTGATGATGGTCTGTAGCGAGCCTGAAAAAAGTGCCGCCTTCAATGCTTCAGCTTTAAGCTACTCACAACAGTATTCTTTGGATAAAGAGTTTTTTGGTTTCAGTCGACACGCGCTGACTGCAACACTTATGCGCCAGTGGCACTTCCCGGAGACAATGATACTAGCCATTGAAAACCATCCCACCACTGTTCAGAAAAATATTGAGCGCCTGGACAATCAAGATACAGATCGCCTAGAAATACTCGCTGATATTCTGGAAACCGGCAGAAGTATTAGCGAATGGGCGATAACATCTTCTGATCGCAGCCTGGAACATCTTCAAGAAAAAATCCGAAGCTGGTGGATAAATACGCCGTCTCTTTCCACTATGCTTGATCAAATTCTCACAGAGTGGGCAGAAGTGGCCGACATTTTTGAGCTATCTCAAAACATACCAGGCCAGGAAAAACTGGAATCTGTGCGTAATGCATTGCTGAATTTGCGGATACATCATGATAGTCCAAACCACAACACATTGCTCCTGGTTGATGATCAAGCCAGCGACCGTGCGCTCTTGCAACGTACGCTGGAGCCTGCTGGATACCACACTCTACAGGCTTCCAGTGCAGATGAAGCTTTTACTCTGATCTATAAAAATGCTCCCAGAATAATATTACTGGACTGGGTCATGCCTGAAATTAACGGACTTGATTTATGCCGCCGCCTGCGTCGGGAGTTTGGCCATCGCTTGTATATTGTGATTCTTACTGCACACTATAATCAAAGTTATGCGGTTGAGGCATTGGAAGCAGGCGCCAATGATTATTTAAGTAAACCCATAGACCGAAATACTTTATTGGCAAAACTGGCCGTTGCGCAACAAATCGTTGCATTCATTGCTACGCTTGAGAGCAATTGTGAACAGCTTATTCATCAGAATAACTCATTGCAATCCATGGCGATGAAAGATGCGTTGACTGGGCTGGCCAACCGGCGTGGAGCCGATGAATTTCTCCAACAATACTGGCCCAATACCTTTCACCACCAAAATATCTTAAGTTGTATCATGATTGACATTGATCAGG
>NZ_MXAV01000021.1 GCF_002847505.1 Acidithiobacillus marinus | reverse complement strand
GGGTAGGGGGTAGAATGCTGTGGAGCGGTCGTGCCCTGAATTGGAGTTAGCTGATGGTCCCTGAAGAGCTGTTTTCTCTCGCGTTAGGATTGGTTCCGCCGTGGTTGGTGGATCATGTGACTTTCACGGTGGAGGAGAAACGCCTGGATCTGCACATCAACTTTCCCAAGGGTAGTCGCTTTGCTTGCTCCGTCTGTGGTGAGGAGTGTCCGGTACATGATACCCGTGACCATACTTGGCGGCACATGGATTTCTTCCAGCATGAAGCCTATCTCCATGCCCGCGTACCTCGTGTGAAGTGCCAGGAGCATGGAGTGCATCAGATATCTGTTCCCTGGGCACGGGAAGGCTCGCATTTCACCCTGCTCTTCGAAGCGCTGATCATGACCCTGGTGCGGGAGATGCCGGTATTGACCGTAGCCCGCCTAGTCGGCGAGACCGACACGCTCCTGTGGCGGGTGATTGACCACTATGTGCCAGAAGCCCGTACCAGAGTGGATATGGCCCATGTCCATGCCGTCGGCGTCGATGAAACCAGCAGTCGGCGCGGCCACGACTACATCACGCTCTTCGTGGATCTGGATGCCCGGCGACTCTTGTTCGCTACTCCCGGCAAGGATGCCAAGACCTTTGAGAGATTCTCCGCAGATCTACAGGCCCATGGTGGTAGCGCGGAAGCGATCACCGATGTGAGCATGGACCTCTCGCCGGCCTTCCAGAAAGGGGCTGCCGAGCACCTGCCCAATGCGGAGATCACTTTCGATCGTTTTCACCTCATGAAGCTCGTCAACGAGGCCGTGGACGACGTGCGCAAGGGGGAAGTCCTCACTCAGCCAAATCTCAAAAAGACCCGCTGGCTCTGGCTCAAGAACGATTGCAACCTCAAGGTGAAGCAGAAAGAAAAGCTGCAGGCATTACTCAAAGACCAGAACCTCAAGACGGCGCAGGCCTACCAGTTCCGCCTGACCTTTCAGGACATCTTCACGATCAAGAATCGCCATCAGGGGGCTACCCTCTTGAAAGCCTGGTTGGAAAACGCCAGAACCAGCGATCTGCCGCCTATCGTCAAGGTCGCCTACACCATCATGAATCACTGGGATGGCGTGCTCCGATGGTTCGAGAGCCAGATCACCAATGGAATTCTGGAAGGTTTCAACAGCCTCATTCAATCCGCCAAGGCCAAGGCTCGGGGTTACCGCACGCACAAGAACTTTATCAACATGGCCTACCTGATCCTGGGCAAGCTGGATCTCAGGCTA
>NZ_MXAV01000020.1 GCF_002847505.1 Acidithiobacillus marinus | reverse complement strand
GAGGAACCATGCAAGAGATATCGAATCAGCTCTGCCAGGCAGTAAATGGTAACTTCAACTTTGTGGTGCACTGCTCCACAGCCGACGAGGAAGCCGAAAAATTGACTTTATTAGTCAATTTTGTTTTGAGCGCTGCGGCGCGCGCCATAGATCAACGCGAACAACAGACAGCGAATCTTGATAAAATCGTTGCCGAACGTACGGCCATGCTCACCGAGGCGAAAGAAGCCGCAGAAGCAGCATCACATGCCAAAAGTCAATTTCTCGCCAGCATGAGTCACGAACTTCGTACGCCCTTGAATGCTGTCATTGGTTACAGTGAATTAATCCTGGAGGAACTGGGGGATGGCACAGTCGGAGACAATACCGAAGCAGACCTGATTACTATTCGCGATGCCGGAAGACATTTACTCAGCCTGATTAATGATGTTCTTGATCTGAGCCGCATCGAATCAGGACAGACAGATATTTTTCCTGAACATTTTGACCCTTTGACTTTTACCCGTTCAACAGCCGCCACATTGCAGCCTCTCATCCAAAAAAATGGGAATACTCTGGAATATGCATTACCTGATCAAGCTGATCGGGTGTTGAATGATTTGGGGAAAATACGTCAATGTTTGATTAATATACTGGGTAATGCGGCAAAATTCACGGAAAACGGTCGGATTGTTATTGGTTATCAAGAGACAATTGCATCAGATCAGATACGCTACGGTGAATGGTGGGTTCGTGATACTGGTCCAGGAATAGATGCCAGCCAAAAGCAAAAAATATTTGAAGCTTTCACTCAGGCAGACAGCTCTATCAATCGCCGCTATGGTGGAACAGGTCTGGGTTTGGCCCTTTCTGCCACCTTGTGTCAATTGTTGGGCGGAAGTATCCGGGTAGAGAGTACCCCAGGGGAAGGTTCCACTTTTACCATTTCAGTGCCTGTCTGTTATCGATATCCCGGAGAAACCGGATGATAGTCCTGGTGGCAGAAGACGATCCCCGTAATCGGGACATGCTGGTCCGTCGCCTGATACGTCGTAATTATACTGTCATGGAAGCAGAAAATGGCTTACAGGCCATTGAACAAGTGAAAAGACAAAAACCGGATATCATTTTAATGGATATTGCCATGCCGATTGTCAATGGCTGGGAAGCCTTGGAAAAAATCCGCTTTTTATATCCCGAAGTTCCGATAATCATACTCTCGGCACATTCTATGATTGACGATCAACGTCGCGCAATTACCGCCGGGGCAGCAGCTTATCTTTCCAAGCCTATCGATTTCGAGAGGTTATTAAATACCATTGAACAATACAGAAGCTAATGATCAGCCGCAACATATCCTTATAGTGGAAGATGACATTCCAAGTCGACAGCTTATGCTGCGGCGGCTCAGAAATAGTGGTTGGTCCGTTATGGAAGCAGCGGATGGTCCTTCGGCTTTGACAATCATCGGGCAGCAAACACCCTCAGCCATTCTCCTGGATATGGGCTTACCCGGCATGAATGGTCTGGAGGTATTACAACAGATTCGTAAAAATCACACGTCACTCACCCTGCCCGTTATCATGGTGACCGCCTTTGATGAAAAGGATTATCTGGTTCAAGCCTTGGCTGATGGAGCGAACGATTTTGTCAACAAGCCCGTAGACTTCAGCATATTAAAAGCACGGTTAAAAGCCCACCTGGATTTGTCGGCGACAAGTCAACGCTTCATCAACCTTCAGGCGCGACAAGAACTCATCTTGCGCGGCGCTCATGATGGCATTTGGGAGTTAGATGTCCAGTCACAACAATTGCGCCATTCACAACGCTGGTTGGATTTATTACAATGCCATAACAATCTAAAAAACATGAGCATAGCTCAATGGATTGACCGAATTCACCCTCAGGACCAGCAGCATGTAGAACAGTTCATTCATGACTTTATCGCCAACCCTACCTCAGATACCTTAAGCCTTGACTATCGGATCAGACGGGAGGATGGCCATTATTTATGGATACATACACGCGGCGCAGCAGATTCAAATCCACAAGGACAGCTCACCTATATTGCTGGAACCCATACTGATATCAGCAAGGATCGTTATCAACATCGTGTTACCGGCCTGGCAAATATTGAATACTTATCGGATTACTGGCTGAGCATACAGTCGTTGATACCCGAGCACTCCATCTCATTATTAGCCATCTTGCTTGATCATAATGCATCAACCCCGGACAATCGCAATCACTATCGCGCTTTTATGACTGAACTTGGTCAATTTATTCACAACAAAACGCCATCGGTTGTACAACTGGGTACAGGCAAAGATCCAAATCAGCTACTGATATTTATCGACAAAAGTGATTCAGATAATCAACTCCCGGCCGCAATTGAAGAGCTTATCTGCACGCTCGTGGATGAAATTATTCATAAATATAAAAACATACTCACCATCAATTATCACTGCGGCTTTCTAAACTCAGGAGAACGATTAGCAGATTTTGAGGATTCCTGCGCAGCCGTTTTCGCCGCAGCTGAGCATGCTCATCAGCATAGAAAACATATACAGATTTTCGACAAGGAAATGCAGAATACTTTTAACAAGCGAAAAACAATCATTCAGAAAATGTCTGGAGCGATAACGCATAAGCATATTCAACCGTGGTTGCAACCCATTATCATGAATGGAACCACCCTCGTAGGATTTGAAGCCTTGGCGCGCTGGGAAGACGCAGATCTTGGCAGAATCCACCCCGTTGATTTCTTGCCCCTCGCTGAAGAAAGCGGACAATTGTCCATGCTTACCAAAACCATTCTTGACCAAGCGCTACACATCCTTTCCACACTCATCAAACAAGGCACCATTCATGAGCAAATTTATGTTTCTGTAAATTTTGAGGCTGAACAATTAGTTGATCCCCAATTTGAAAACCTGCTGGAAAGTACTATTGATCACCATGACTTGCATCCGCGGCATCTAAGCATAGAACTCATAGAATCAAACTGGCTTGATGTAAACTCTGCTTTACGCGAGCGATTGGAAAAATTACGCACACAGGGATACAAACTTGTCCTGGATGATTTCGGTACGGGCTATTCTTCACTCAGCATGCTGAACCAGTTACCCTTCAGCACACTAAAAATTGATCAAAGTTTTGTTCGCCGCATGCTCAGCGAGCATTCTACCTGCGCTCTGGTCAAATCCATCATCGCCATTGGCAAGGCACTGAATCTATCTATTATTGCAGAGGGTGTCGAGACCTTGGAAGAAGAACAGTTTCTCCTACAGTCCGGCGTTAATATTACCCAGGGCTTTTTTCGGGGGCGACCAATGGCAATGGATGTCCTCCTGAAATGGTTGGAGGACCATCCCCAGGGGTCGATAAAGGAGCAGGCTCTCCACCGATGATCTTTTTAACTGCTAAGACATCATTCACCCTTCTTTCCATTTTTTGATTGCTGACAATGCGTAATGCCGCTTTTTGACTGAGCACCACGATACTCACTCGTCTGTTCAACGGTGAATCAGGTTCCTTGGGTACATACAGCACGGCAGAGCCCATACCCACTACTCGCAGAATTTTACTTTCATCCAGGCCATTCTGTACCAGAATCTGACGCACGGCATTGGCCCGTCCTGCCGACAGGTTGAAGTTACTGTATCCCTTGCCGCCATTGGCATAGCGTAACGCATCAGTATGTCCCGTAATGCTGATCTGATTGGGCAGCTGGTTCAAAGTCGGCGCTATGGCCTTGAAAATCACCTGAGCATAGGGCTCCAGACTCGTACTGCCATTGGGAAACATGGAGCGTTTTGCGCTATCTACCACCTGAATACGTAGCCCCTCGGGCGTGATATTGATGAGTAACTGATGCCGAAATGCTGCCAGAGCGGGGTTGCTGGCAATTTGTGCGTCCAGCACTTTTTTCAGATGCTCCAGATTTTCATGATCCACCTGTTCACTCACGGCCGTCAGGGTGGGATTACTGGCAAGATTTTGCCGTTTTGCTCCGCGTTGAATCTCACCCACTGTCTTTGTCAAGTTTTTGCCACCGCCTGGCAAAATCGAGTTGGATGACCCACTGCCAGGACCGCCCATGAGAGAAACCCGCTCAGGATTTTTGAACCATTGGGCAATACCTTGCAACTGTGCCTTAGTTGTGGAACCCAGTAACCACATTAACAAAAAGAAAGCCATCATGGCGGTAATAAAATCCGCGTAGGCAATTTTCCAGGCACCACCATGACCGCCACCGCTCACTTTTTTGATGCGCTTTATGACAATTGGCTTGTTTTTTCCATCGTCAGCCATAATGGATCACTTTCCCTTGAGTTCCCGCAGATGATTATCCAACTCCTGAAAACTGGGGCGTTCGGTGGAAAACAACACTTTACGGCCAAATTCTACTGCCACTTGAGGCGGATAAGCATTCATCGTGGCCAGCAAAGCCACCTTAATACATTCAAAAATTTTGCTGCTTTCTGCCGCACGATCTTCCATACGTGATGCCAAAGGAGATAATACAGCGTAACCCAAAAGAATACCCAGAAATGTGCCCACCAATGCCGCCGCAATCAGTTCACCCAGAACTGAGGGTGGTTTATCCACTGAACCCATCGTATTGACCACACCCATGACTGCAGCGACGATACCAAATGCGGGCATACCATCGGCAGTACGGGTTAAAGCATGAATGGGAATTTCCATTTCGCGATGATGGGTATCAATATCCACATCCATGAGGTTTTCCATTTCAAAAGCCCCCAGATTGCCACCAATCATCAGCCGCAAATAGTCGGTCAAAAATTCCATCACATGATGATCAGACAAAATACGCGGATATTTCTTGAACATTTCGCTGGATGCCGGATCATCCACATCGCCCTCGATGGACATCAGTCCGCCCTGGCGTATTTTACTAAAAAGCTCATTCAACAGACTGAGCAATTCCATGTATATCGCTTTATTGTATTTTGAACCCTTGAACGCCATGGGTAGCGCTTTGATGACCGCTTTAAAGGTGCGCGGAAAGGTCGCAGCAAAAAAAGCACCAAAAGCTCCCCCAGCGATCATCAGTAGCTCATAAGGCTGAATCAGGGCAGCAATGGCCCCACCTTCAAGCATGAAGCCACCAAAAATAGCGCCCAGCGCAATGACATAACCGATAATCAGAAACATGGATTAAGTCTCATTATTGGACGACAAAGCTGGCAAAATACACAGATGCTATGGGCGGCGCTTTATCCGCAGGCGGATTTTTAAGTGCTCCGCCATCGGTTTCGAGTATTTGATTTACCTGTGCTTTTATTTTTTGCAGAAGTTGATCACGCACGGCTGGTTGACTTACGGTATCCGCATTCTGGGCGCTTAACAAAAGTAAAATCCCATTACGAATCTCGGGCATGAAAGTCTTCACCGATGTCTCAACAGAAGGGTCATAGGTTTTCAACTGAATTTGCACCTGAATATAATGCGTACTTCCATCAGCACTTTGCAGATTGGTCACCAGTGAACCCAGATCAATGAACTTGGTATTCTGCAGTTTTTGCTGGGCCACCTCTGCAGGTGTCGGAGCTGCAGTGGAGCGGAGCATGAACCACCATATGGCTGCGCCACCTATGACTATCAGCAGTACTATCACCGCAATCAACATGATGACCAACTTGCTTTTTCCTGCTTTTTTTTCTTCCGCCATGGCGTCCTTGCCTGTATTGTTTCAAAATGAATCGTGAATCATGCGCCAAGCATATCATTAAAATCTATCATCCTTGGAATCTGCCCGTGCTGCGCTTTTTCATGTAGGCAAGACCACTCCAGACGTAAATCCTGAACAACCAGATCACAGCGTTTAAGCGCATCCAGGTCATTGAACATATTACAATAAGCCAGCTTCAGCAAGAGATAACGATACAAGCGATCCAGCTGGATCATGCGCTCTCTGCTCGTCTGTTCTTCCAGACGCAGGAGCAGATGTTGCACCAGATGTTCGACGCGATCTATGGCTACTTTCTTGGCCGCATAGTCGCGGCGTTCCAAGGCAGTCCTGATACGTAACAAATAGGCTTCTACTCCTTCAAGCCCGAGCTGCATCAGTTGTGTACCGTTTTCCTGAGAGCATTCTGGCTGTTGATAGTGAATCGGTGACTGGGATGGTTGAGGCATGTCTACTCTCCTGCGGCTGCTCAATATCCTAACGGCACATCCTGCAAAATACTGAAGTGGCCATCCTCATCATGACGACAAGCACCACCAGAATGAATGGCATGGTACTTGCTTTAATTTCTGCGACGATGCGAGGTAAGCCATGACTGCAAAAAATCTACGCTTCACAACATATCCAATTGATCAAGATCCGGATAATCATACCTATCTGGAAGATCTGGTGAATTTTTACGAGGCCTGGAAAGACTACTGGCAACTATGGTTGCGCGAAAACTTGCAGGGGCGCGCGCTCCCCAGACAAGCTGAACAAACCGTACTCCAAGCCTTGCATGGGCCGGAGTCGCGTATTCCGGAAATTTATCGCATTTTTTGGCGAGATCTGCAGGAAAGCTATCATGGTATTGTGCATCAGATGCAGGAAATCCAGGCCTCAACGGATTACGAATCCGGATTATTGGCAGTGATGCCTGCGGCCGAAGCGCTGGAACGACAATGTTTTGACGAGATCGTCACATTCAGTAAAAACATGGGCGAAGTGGATCCCCTTACCGGACTGCTTAATCGCCGTCGCATGGAACAAGACTTGGCTCGCGAGCAGTCTTTGGTGGATCGCGGCGCATCTGCCTATATTGCCATGCTAGATGTGGATCACTTCAAAAAACTCAACGACCAGTTTGGACATGTCAATGGAGACCGCGTTCTGAAAGAACTGGCAGATCGTCTTCGCGCCCAACTACGTCCTTATGACGGACTGTATCGCTATGGTGGTGAAGAGTTTTTTGCCTTGTTCCCGGGAATGAAAAAAAACTGTGCCCTGCTCGCTGCCCAGAGACTGTGTCAAAAAATCGCCAGTGAACCTTTCCGGCTTGATCAAGGACAAAGCGTTCACGTCACCATTTCTACCGGAATAACCACGCTACTCCCGCAAGTACCTGCTAAAGAACGAGTAGTCATTGCCGATGCGGCTCTTTATCAGGCCAAGCATGAAGGTCGCGATCAGGCCCGCCTATTACCCTGACAGCAGCTTTGTGGTATCAGCAATCCCTTTCTCTTTTTCTGAATAACCATTACGATACGGGCAGGATAATCATAAAACTGAGGATTCAGCAGCGTGCCCTCCAAAACTCCCGCAGAAATTGCTCGAGAAGCTCTAAAAAGTCTCATGGAGCAGGGTCTGTCCAGGGCCCTGTCAACCTTCCATCTAAGCTGCTGATGGAGTAGCACAAAGGGTTTTTCTGGACTTCTCAGGATGAATGCGGTAACTTTTGCCGCATGGAAGTCCCAACTCTCACCGAAAACCAGCAAGCCAGCCTGCACCGTGTTCAGGTGCGACCCATCCTGCCCACGGAGCGGGAACGCTGGAATACGCTGATGCAAACGTATCACTACCGGGGCTTTCGCACCTTGGCGGGCCGTAACCTGCGCTATGTGGCTACGCTCGATGGTCGCTGGGTAGCGTTACTGGGCTGGCATGCCGCCGCTTTTCAATGCCAGGCGCGGGATCGGTGGATCGGCTGGTCCTGGATCTTGCGCCGCCAGCGCTTGCATCTCATCGCCAACAATGCCCGTTTTCTGATCCTGCCCGGAGAATCCTTCCCGAATCTGGCGTCCCGTATTCTGGCGCTGAACCTGCACAGGCTCTCTGCGGACTGGCAATCCGTCTATGGGCATCCCATCGTGCTGGCTGAGACCTTTGTGGAATCCCCCCGTTTTACCGGTGCCTGCTACCGGGCCGCCAACTGGGTGGATGTCGGCGGAACCAAGGGCTTCGCCCGCCGTCCCGGTGGTGGCTATGTCCACCACGGCCAACCTAAACGTCTTCTGCTCTTTCCTCTCCATCCACAGGCGCGGGCCTGGTTGGCCCAGCCGCAGCCCCAACTCGAATGGACCCATACCCCCATGCAAACCGTGACGTTGAGCGACGCGCAAATGGAAGGCTTGCGCCAAATCTTTTTCCGCCTTCCCGATACCCGCAGCAAACTAGGCAAGCAGCATCCCCTCCCGGCCATCCTGACGGTGGCCGTGGCCGCTGTCCTGACGCGGGCCGAAAGTTATGCCGCCATCGCCGAGTGGGGCGGTCGCTTGACCCAGGCTCAATTGAAGCGCATCCGCGCCCGATTCGATCCCAAAACCAAGCGCTACCTCGCCCCCTCCGAACCGACCATCCGGCGCGTCTTGCAAGGGGCCGATGTGGAGGCGCTGGATGCGGCGATCGGCGCCTGGCTACTGGGTACGGCGGGCTTTGAAGCGGTGGCCGTCGATGGCAAAGTCCTCAAAGGGGCCGCACGCGCAGACGGCGCTCAGGTGCATCTGCTCAGCGCGTTCCTGCATGGACAGGGGGCCACCATCGCGCAAAAAGAAATCGCCCGGAAAACCAACGAAATTCCAGAACTGCGCAACCTGCTCCAGGACGTCAACATCGCGGGCAAGGTCGTCACCGCCGATGCCCTGCATACCCAGCGGGAGACCGCCCGCTTCCTCGTCGAAGACAAGAAAGCCGATTATCTCTTCACCGCCGTCAAAGGCAATCAACGAAAACTCCGCGACCGTCTGACGTGCCTCCCTTGGGGCGATTTTCCCCCTCAACGCTGAAACCACAGAGGTCGGGCATGGCCGCTTTGAATACCGCAAAATCATCGTCGCCACCCGGGCAACCGGCCTCCATTTTCCGCATGTCGGACAAGCTTTCCTGATCCAACGCTCCACCATCAACAGCAAAGAGGGCACGATTCGGGATGATTATGCCTTCGGACTCACCAGCCTGACCCCGGATCGTGCCACGCCCGAAAATCTGTTGGGCTTGGCCCGTGGTCACTGGGAAATTGAAAACCGGAACCATCATGTCCGCGATGTGACTTTCCACGAGGACCTCTCCCAAGTCCGTACCCAGAACGGTCCCCATATGATGGCGACCTTGCGCGAACTGGCCATGAGCATTATGCGTCTCACTGGCGTCAAGAATATCGCCAAAGCGTGCCGGGATTTCGCCGCCAGCGCGCACAAAACGCTCCGCCAACTCGGATACTGAGGCGCCACCACGGGGTTTACCTATCCGAGAATAGCTCCGGAGGGCGAGCTGCGTCCGTCAGCCACCCCATTCACGATTCTGCACCCAAAATCGCCTGAAAATGCCGCATTTCCACCAACTATAGCCCCTTCAAACCACCATTAAAATCAGTGGCGAAAACCTCTGCTACTATATCTGGCGAGCTTGACGGAGCCCTGAGGGTCTGTCGCCTACTCCTGAAATATACGCGCGCTTTTATCGGGACATCTCCGGTGAAACATCTCCGGTCACTGCCGACTGGCCGGCACTGTTGCAAAGACTCTGCACAGAATGGGAAAGATCCCAATCCGGGTTATCTCACCTGCAAAAAATATTGTCTAAAAACAAAATTTTTGAGGAAAAAGATGCATTCCTGTTATCGCAGAAACTGGATAAGCAACTCAGCCAGTGGGAAAAGCTACCCACCCGTGAGATTACAGCAGAGCGCATAGAAACCCGTGACCACAGCGTTTCAGGCGACGTTTGCAGCGACTGGAAGCATTTGTGGAAAACCACGGTCAAACACAGCCTCCGCCACGAAGATACGGTGAGCACTGGTGTCCTGGCGCAAATTGACAGCCTTTTCAAAGCTCCCAATATCCACCCGGAAAATCTTCTGCCTTTGGCCAGATCGCTATGGTCCCATCAACACGAACTGGATACCAAAGCAGAAAAAATACGCCAGGGATTGCAAGAACTCTTGCAGCTTCTTCTGCGCAATGTTGCAGACCTCCTCGATAATGATGCATTTCTATCAGGTCAGTTGGATGTTGTACAACTGGCTGTACAATCTGCACAAAATGATCAAGAGCTTGAACTGGCCATTAACGGAGTGAAAGAAGTCATTTTTCAGCAGGGCAAGCTGAAATCAGAAGTGCGTGAAGCCCGAGAGGCCATTCGGGACCTTGTGAATCTGGTACTGATTTCTGTGGAAAGCATGGCTGGTGAAGATGGTCGTAATCATCAACAATTGGAAAGCCTCGCCAACGAGCTGGAAAGTGCTAAAGATTGGCAGCAAATCCGTCAAATTGTCAGTGCTGTGGTCAGTACGAGCAAAAAAATCACCAGGCAATCTGCTGAAACCAGAAATGCTTTGTTGCAGGCAAAAAACCGCCTGCACAGTGCTCAAGAAAAAATTCGCAAGCTCGAAGACGAGCTGGAATCCATCAGTCAACTGGTGCATGTAGACCCCCTGACCGGTTTATTGAACCGCCGAGGCTTAAAGGCGGCTTTTGCCCGAGAATCCGCCAGAGCCCAGCGCCAGAATCAGCCCCTGGCAGTAGCCATTGTTGATTTGGATCATTTCAAGCAAGTCAATGACCAGTATGGACACGATCTGGGTGATCGGGTTTTACAGGGGATGGCCAGGATTCTGCAGAATACCCTGCGCGCCAATGACGTCATCACCCGCTATGGTGGCGAGGAGTTTGTGTTGCTGATGCCCGAAACCTCCGCTGAAGAGGCCAAACGCATCCTGGAACGCTTGCAACTGCTTCTTGGGCAACAGCTTTTTGAAACTCGCGACAAACCATTGCAAGTGAGTTTCAGCGCGGGCGTGACCTGTTGGCAGAAGAACAGCAGTCAGGAGCAAATGATTGCAGAAGCTGATCAAGCCATGTATCGGGCAAAAAAAGCGGGACGGAAACGCATTTTCATGGCTGATCAGGCAAACTCATCCACTTGATGCCCCGCATCATCCTTCTTGGGCTCGGGCTTTTTTTTATGCGACGACTTCGGATTTTGCTCCTTGTGCACAGGCCGCAAAGGCTGCACGGGCTGCGTACCGGTTTCGACGGGCCGGAAAGGAATATCCGCCATATTGACGCTCCTTTAATGCGCAAGAAAAAACTACCATCCCACTATACGCCAGCTTACTCAGCATAGAAACTTTGCAAACGTCCTTCAATGAGCTTGGGATTTTCCCCTTCTGCAATACTCACCAAACCTTCAATGATCATTTCCCGCAAATAATTCTGCTGGTGGACCACGCCTTTGAGCTTATTGGAGATCGGCAGGAAAAGCAGGTTGGCTGAACCCACACCATAAATGGTGGCGACAAAAGCCGTGGCAATACCGGCGCCCAACTTGGCGGGATCCGCGAGATTTTCCATCACATGAATCAAACCCAAAACGGCGCCGAGAATACCAATGGTGGGCGAATAACCTCCCGCCGATTCGAATACCCAGGCCCCTTGACGCTCCACTTCCGAACGTGAATCCATATCTACTTCCAATGTGGCGCGGATTTTAGCCGGCTCTGATCCGTCTACCAGCATCTGCAATCCCTTGCGCATGAAAGGATCATTGACCGTTTCGAGTAACCCTTCCAAGGCCAGCAAGCCATTTTTCCTGGCCGTATTACTCCATTCCAGCAGCTCCTGAATGACCGGTTGCGGGTTGGTTTTCGGCGGCAGAATAATCCACGGCAACATTTTCAGGGAACGTACAAATACCGGCAAGCGATACTGCACCATCACCGCACCTGTAGTGCCACCAATGACGATGATAAAGGCCGTCAGTTGCAGAATGGAGCTGAGTTTACCTCCTTCCAGTAATTGTCCCAGAAAGATTCCACCAAAAGCGACCAACAACCCCGCTAGCGTCAGAAAATCCATGCGATCATCCTTTGCTTATGGCGCGTCATTCCAGTCTCCCAGCTGGCTGCGCAAGCGTAAAATAGCCTGGCGCATAATCTGACTGATCCGCGATTCCGTGACATCCAACACTTCGCCGATTTCCTTCAGCGTGAGCTCATCCTGGTAATACAAGGCCAAGACCAGTTGCTCACGCTCCGGAAGATGACGGATATGGCTCTGGAGATCGCGGGCGAATTCTTCAGAACTGAGAATAGAAGCCATATCGGCCGCAGGGTCGCGTAAAAAACGTCCAGCAAAGGTCTCATTTTCACTACTCAAATCTTCCAGATAAACGATTTGACCACCAGTGTTCTGCAGGGCAGATTGATAAGTTTTGAGATCCCAACCCAACTTGCTGGCAATTTCTTCTTCTTCGGGCGGCCGCCCCAACTGCTGCTCCAGACAGCCAATGGCTTTACGAATGGATTGTTCCTTGGCGCGAGCCCGGCGTGGCAGCCAGTCCTGATTGCGCAGCTCATCCAGGATGCTACCGCGAATGCGCATACTGGCATAAGCCACAAACGCCTGATCAGTACTGTTTTCTTGTCCGGAAAGCGCATCCATCAAACCTATCAAACCGGCCTGAATCAAATCCGCAAGGTCTATATTGGCAGGAAGCCGGGCACGTATGCGTTGGGCAATGCGCTCCACCAGTGGGGAAAAGCGAGCAACAGCAGCGCTCATTTCCACCGAAGGGTCCGCCGCGCGCCGGGCACTCATCAGATAGATGACTCCGGATGCATCATCAACAATCGCTCCATGAAAAATGCCATGTGACCTGCTGCATTAAACGAATGGGGCCAGCGCTCTATCGTCAAGGCCAAATCACGTAATGCGCGGGATACCGGAGCCTCGGGGTATAATTCCACAACGGCTTTCTGAGCGCGCACTGCAGCCCGCAGAGCGGGATCTTGAGGCAAACTACCCACCTGTTCCAAAGTGACATCCAGATAGCCGTCGGCAACTTTAGCGATACGTTGAAATAAGGCGTCACCTTCTTTTTGATCCCTGACCATATTCGGCAGGACCTTGAAGCGCTTTACCCCATGATTGCGGCTCAGCACCTTAATCAAGGCATAGGCATCGGTGATGGAGGCTGGCTCATTGGATAACACCACCAGCACTTCCTGAGCAGCCTGACTGAATGTCAGCACATCACCAGCGATACCGGCAGGCAGGTCAATCAGCAGATAGTCCATATCCAGGCTCAGGTCCCCAATACCCTGAATCAGATTGGACTGGGACTGAGCGTCCAGATTGGCCATGCGCGCCACGCCACTCGCCGCAGGTAAAATGCGAATATTCCAGGGGCCGCTGATCAACACCTCATCCATGCTTTTTTCACCGGAAATCACATGAGACAAGTTGAAGCGCGGACTCAGTCCCAACAGCACATCCACATTTCCCAAACCCAGATCCGCATCAAACAGCAGGGGTTTGGCACCTTGCTGGGCCAGTGCAACGGCCAGATTCACCGCCACATTGGTTTTCCCCACCCCCCCCTTACCGCTGGCTATCGCAATCACTTTTATCGGCTTTCTGGCACGCATGCGCCGTAATCCTTCTGCCTGGTCCAATATTCCCTCATCCTGAATAGCCATATCTCCATTGGATTTATTCATAGCGGCTGCCATGGTAACGATTCACCGCGTCATGCACCAGTGTACCCGTGCGAGGCTCCAGACTGGTTTCCAGCAAGGACAGCAATTGCTCCCAGGGGGCCTCATGCATGTCTTCCGGCACTTTTTGGCCATCGCTGTACCAGGCAACGGGCAGGTGCTGAATGGTCAACCACTCCAGTACCGCTGCAAAAGCCGGGGTTTCATCTACCTTCGACAATATGGCCCCATTCAGAGGAATGTGCGTATAAGGTTCCAAGACGACAGATAAATTCCGGCCACTGAGACTGGCCGGAATCATCAAGAAACGCTGGGCATCTGCACCAAGGGCGGCAAACCACTGGAGTTGTTCATTCAGACGCTGATCCTTGGGCCCCATGCCAATGGTGTCGATGAATATCCAAGAACGATCACGGTGCTTTTCCAGTGATCTCAAAAGATCTTCCGGCCCTTTGATGACATCCAGCGGTACCCCGAGAATCCGCGCATAAATATCCAGCTGTTCTACGCCAGCGATGCGATAAGTGTCCGTGGTCAGCAGTGCGACGGAGTGGGGACCATGACGTAACACCTGCGCCGCAGCCAGCTTGGCAATACTGGTCGTTTTACCTGAACCCGTAGGCCCCAACAACACAAATAATCCTGGTTTATCGAGAGTGGTCGGACTAATGCCAGCCTGTTCTTCCAGGGTTTTGCGCAAGCTTTCTTCCCAGTTTTGGGGCTCACCCCGCTCCAGGAAACGGGCAATCCAAGCGTCTGAAAAGCCCATTGCCAGCAAAAACTCTTTGGCGGACTTTGCTTCTGGTTGCGCTCCCCAGCGTCTTTCCACCAGCTGTTTCAGCGCCTGTAATTCATCGTGCAGCAGCGAAGCCTTATCCTCAGAACGGATATTATAATCGCGACTGGATGTGGCTTGCGGTTCATGAGTATGTGGGATGGTCTGCGCCGGTGATGCGGACACTGCTGGTGGCATTTGGGGCTTTTCAGATGCGGCGCGCAAGGGTTCCGGCCATGCGGGCACAGACTGCGTTTCATTCCATTGTTTTTCATCAAAATCAATAGCGGCAACAATCTCTACTTCGCCATCCGCTTCCCGATTGGACAAAATGACCGCTTCCGGTCCCAAAGTGAGACGAATCTGCTGGAGAACATCCCGGGTATTGGCGCCACTAAATCGTTTAATTTTCATACATACCGTCTCCTGTTAAGACACTCGCGGATGTCACCCTGCAGACTCAGGCACCCAATGTGGCGACCACCCTGATTTTTTTACTCTCGGGAATTTCCGCATAGGAAAGTACCCGCATCCGGGGCGCGCTTCTTGCCAGAAAGTGGGCCAAAAATGCACGCATGGGCGCCATCGCCAACAGCACCGGTTGCATACCTCCTGCTTCCATCTGCTGCATCAAGTCTCCTGCTTTTTCCAGTACCCGCTGCGCCAATCCCGGCTCCAGCGCTTCACCATTACTGTTGCGCAAACTCTCCTGCAATAAGTGTTCCAGCTGTCCGTCCAGCACCGCCACGGGCAGTTCGGACTGTCCAGGAAACAGCCCCTGAACAATATAAGGTCCAAGCGCCTTGCGCACAGCTGCTGTCAATTCGTCAACATCCTGACTTTGTGGCGCATGCTCCGCCAAAATTTCGACTATGGTGCGCATATCACGAATAGGTACACCTTCATTCAATAGATTTTGCAGCACTTTTTTGAGTTTGTCCGGGGACAGCATTTTCGGAATCACATCTTCGACCAGCTTGGGAGAACGGCTGGCCAGATGAGAAAGGAGCCCTTCCACTTCTTCTCGACCCAGCAATTCCGCGCCATGACTCTGCAAGATCTGATGCAGCTGTGTGGCGATGACCGTCGCCGGATCAACGACGGTGTATCCCAGCGCGACGCTTTTATCGCGTTCTTCTTTATTGATCCAGACTGCCGGCAAGCCAAAGGAAGGATCGGTGGTCGGCGTACCGCTGATTTTGCCCAGCACGTTCCCGGGATCAATCGCCAGGAGCAAATCAGGAAAGACTTCGCCTCCACCAGCCTCCACACCCTTGATGTTGATTCGATAAGCTGTGGGCCGGAGCTCCAGATTATCCCGAACATGGACTGCGGGCACCAGAAACCCGAAATCCTGGGCGAACTTTTTACGAACGCCACGAATACGTGCCAGCAATTCGCCACCCTGACCTTTATCCACCAAAGGAATCAGACGATAGCCCACTTCCAGACCCAATGGATCCAAAGGTTCGACACTGGCCCAGGTCACTTCCTCGGGTTCATTGCTGCTGGGTACCTCCGGCACTTTTTCCGGCGCTTTGGGTTGTTTGCCATACCAGACGATCCCTCCCAACAAAGCTGCAGCCCCTAAAAAGGGTAAGTGGGGCATTCCAGGAATCAATCCCAGAATAGCGAGGATGACCGCCACGATAGTCAGCACTTCCTGGTTTTGGAAGACCTGACCGATTAACTGTTTGCCCAGATCCTGACCGGTATTAACGGTACTGACGACAATACCGGCGGCAATAGAGATCACCAGCGCCGGAATTTGCGCGACCAACGCATCACCAATACTCAACAGGGTGTAATCGTGGGCGGCCGTACTTAGACTCAGGCCATGTTGCCAGATACCTATAATCAGGCCACCGATCAAATTAATAAATAAAATCAATATGGCTGCAACAGCATCCCCACGTACAAACTTGCTGGCACCATCCATGGATCCAAAAAAATCCGCTTCCTGGGCAATTTCACTGCGGCGCCGATGGGCTTCTTCCTGGTCGATAATTCCCGCATTCAAATCTGCATCAATGGCCATCTGTTTGCCGGGCATGGCATCCAGAGTAAAACGTGCGCTGACTTCGGCAATGCGGCCGGCACCTTTGGTGATCACCACAAAATTGATGATGACCAGAATGGCAAACACAATAATGCCCACCACATAGTCACCGCCCACCACAAATGCACCAAATGACTCAATGACCTGCCCGGCTGCTCCCGGACCATTTTGTCCATGCAGCAGAATAATGCGAGCGGCAGCCACATTCAGGGACAGGCGCAGCAAGGTCGTCAACAGCAATGCCGTCGGGAAAGCCGCAAACTCCAGGGGCCGCTGCATGTAGAGGCTGACCAGCAAAATGATCAAGCCCAAAGTGATATTGAAGGTAAAAAGTATATCCAGGAGAAAGGTGGGCAGCGGAATGATCAACATGGCCAGCACCATGATGACCAGTATCGGTGCGGCCAAGGTATGCCAGTTCAGTTTCTGGAGCAGGCGATTGAGCAGGTTCATCGTTTATTCTCGTTGATCCAGTTCTGCCGGCACCGACCAGGTTTCCGGCAATGGGGGATATTGCTGCGGGGTAGCAACCCGCAGTTGATATAAATAGGCGAGAAGTTCTGCGACTGCCCGATACAAACTGCTCGGTATTTCCTGTTCCAGCTCGACATGATGATAGAGCGCGCGGGCCAGCGGCGGAGCTTCGACTATTGGAATATGATGCTCGATAGCTATTTCCCGGATTTTGGCAGCAACATGGTCCATACCCTTGGCGAGCAGTACCGGGGCGCGCTGCTCTCCCTCCTTATAGCGCAAAGCCACCGCATAATGGGTCGGATTGGTCACGATCACATCCGCTTTGGGAATGGCCGCCATCATCCGCCGCCGCGCCATCTCGCGCTGCATGGCGCGTACCTTGGATTTGATTTCGGGATTACCATCGGACTCTTTCATCTCATCCTTGATTTCCTGATGGGACATTTTCAATTTTTGATTCAGAGTCCATATCTGAAAAGGCACATCAAATACCACAATCAGCAGGGTGGTTGCGGAAAGAATCAAAAAAATCAGACCACTCATATGCATCAGCTGCAAAAGTGCCCGATCGGGCGTTTCCTGTAACAGCCCGAACAAGGCGTGCCGCTGGGCCCACAACAAGGTCACGCCAAAGCCACCGATCACCAGGGTTTTCAAAACGGCTTTGACGAGTTCCAGGGCACCATGCTTGGAGATGATTTTTTGCAGACCGCTGATGGGATCCAGCTTGGTAAAATCGGGTATCAAAGATTGGGTACTGAACACCCAACCACCCACCATCAACCCTGCTGCGAGCACCGCCACCAGCAAAATCAGAAAATAAGGCAAGGCCATCCAGGTGGCCATCATCAACATGCGTGCAAAATGCCTGAGTAAATCAGTAGGATCTGTCATTTCTGGCGTAGTCAGATGCAACCCGGCATATAAAAAAGCCGAAAGATCCTGATAAATATGATCGGCAAAGCCATAAAACAGACTCGCCGAGACCAGCAACAAGACGCTGGTGGATAATTCCCGGGAGCGCGCCACCTGCCCTTTTTTACGGGCGTCCTCTTGGCGCTTCGGCGTCGCCGCTTCTGTCCGTTCCTGGGCGTTTTCTTCGGCCATCAGAAAGCCTCCTGAGTACAGATGCTCATGGTCGCGCCGCTATAAGCAGGGTCTTTCCGGCCACAGTCATGGACAAGTTGAGCAGATGTTCCACGAGCATCTGCATGGCTGGCATGAATATGTATATGGCGACGAGTCCCAGACCCAATAACAAGGGAAAACCAATCACGAATATGTTCAGCTGTGGAGCCAGCTTGCCCAGTATCCCCAAAGCAATATTCACCAGTATCAAGGTCCCCAGCACCGGGGTGGAAATCGCCAGCCCTAAAGAAAAGATGACTGCCCCTTCACTGACCAGCAAGTGCCAGGCCGAGGGATTCAGGCTAAGGTGGGTGCTGACCGGTAATACCGTAAAGCTGCGCATCAAGGTGGCCAACACCAACAATTGCCCATTCATGCCCATAAAAAGCAGCAATACCAGCAAATTGAGAAAATTGGATAAGGTGGGCACTTGTACCCCTGTCGTAGGATCAAAAAAACTACTGAAACCCAGGCCCATCTGCAAGCTGATGACTGAACCAGAAAACTGAATCACGCTGAAAATCAGGGTAACGGCAAAACCCAAGGCAAAGCCGATCAACAATTGTTGAATCAGTAATACCAACCCTTCCCCACTGAGAAAATGCACCGCCGGCATGGCCGGCAGTGCCGGTGCAATGGCCACACTGATGAGTAAAGCCAGTCCGACTCGCACCTGGATAGGTACCTGGGTAGCGCTGAATACTGGCGCCGTCGTCAGCAGAGCCAACACCCGCACGAAGGGCCAGAAGACCAGGCCGATCCAGTGTTCCAGTTGCAAGCTGCTGAAATGAATCATTGGTCGATGAGATGGGGAATTGCATGAAAAAGATGGATGGTGTAATCCATCATCAAATGCAGCATCCAGGGGCCCAGAATCACCATGACCAGCCCCATGGCGATCACCTTGGGCACAAAACTCAGGGTCATTTCATTGATTTGCGTGGCGGCCTGAAAAATACTGACCAGCACCCCGACTACCAGGGCAATCCCTAATAGGGGCGCAGCTAAGAGCAGGGTCGTCCAGACCGCCTGCTGCCCGATATCAATGACGCTTTCGGGAGTCATGTTATCCTCCTAATGGATGAAGCTCTGCACCAGTGAGCCGATCACCAGATCCCAGCCATTCACCAGAACAAACAGCATCAGCTTGAATGGAAAGGAAATGGTGACGGGCGACAGCATCATCATCCCCATAGACATCAGCACCGCCGCCACTACCAAATCGATAATGACAAAAGGAATAAATATCAAAAACCCAATCTGAAAACCGGTTTTCAGCTCAGAAGTCACAAAAGCCGGAATCAACAGGGTCATAGGGGTATCGGCTGGCGCCTGCAATTGTTTGTGCCCGGAAAGTTTCACAAACAGAGCCAGATCATCGGGTCGGGTCTGGGAAAGCATGAAAGTGCGCAATGGCCCTTCGGCCCGCGACATAGCCTCGGTCAGGTTGATCTGGTTTTGGGTCAGGGGTTGCAGGGCTTCGGTATTGAGTTTTTGAAAGACCGGGGTCATCACAAAAAAAGTCAAAAACAGGGATAAACCGACAATAATTTGACTGGGCGGCATCTGGGTAGAACCCAGAGCCTGCTTTAACAGGGACAAGACAATAATAATCCGGGTGAAAGCCGTCATCATCAGCAGCATGGCTGGCAAAAACACCAGCACGGTCATGAAAATCAGGGTTTGAATACTGAGACTGTACTCTGTGCCGCCACCAGCCTGAGGCGTTGCGGTCAAGGCTGGCAAACCTGCTGCCAGCGCCACTTGGGGTAAAAAGCCTAGTCCAGCGAGGAGGATTCCGAGGACGGTTGCTGCTTGCCGACCTTGATGTCCCCTGCGGGACTGGGTGGGGTATTGGGGCTCCATGATCCTTGCTTGCGCCTCTCCATCGCGGTACGTAACCAGCTGGCAAATGCCGTCGCTGATTGACTGGTTGTTTCGGGCAGCGGCGTCTCCAAAGTGTGCAACAGATGGATACCTGTCGGGGTCACACCCAGGAGCAATTGCTGCTCGCCAACCTGTACTAGCAAAAGACGTTCCCGCGCACCCAATGGCAGGGAACCGATCACCCGTAGCGCACCGGCAGTACTCCCCAATGAGCCTGGCTGAAAGCGTTTGAGCATCCAGATCACTACGAAAAATATGGCCAAAACAAACAGTAATGCCGCAAACAACTGCATGATGGCCATCCATGAAAAGGGACTGCCCGTTTCCATTGCCGGGGGAGTGCCCGCACAAGCTAAAGGGCTGACCATCGCCAAGAACCCGCCAAGCAGCCAAAATTTTGGCGCCGCCACTGCGGAAAATCGTCGGCTGGATGAAATATCTGAACCGCTCATCGCAATTTTTTGGCGCGCTCTGCAGGACTGATAATATCGGTCAAACGAATACCAAATTTGTCATTCACCAGCACCACTTCGCCTTGCGCAATCAGATAACCGTTGACCAGTACATCCATGGGTTCGCCGGCGAGTCGCTCCAACTCGACCACCGAGCCCTGGGCCAGTTGCAGCAGATTACGAATCTGGATTTTGGTTTTGCCTAACTCCACTGACAGCGTCACCGGAATATCCAGAATCATGTCGAGATTTTGCGCCTGAGTGCCCGCTGTACGGGAAGATTGTAATTCTGGCATGGAGACTGGAGTGGGCTGTTCAGAGGGCGTTTCGCCAGTTTGAACCGGGTCGGCAGATTGCGCCATTTCAGGCTTGGATGCTTCGGCCTGAGGCGGAGGCGTTTCCGCTGCTTCCTGTTCGCTCATCGCGGCTGCCCAATCGGCCATAATATCGTCGGCCTGCCCGTTATCTACCGGCGCTGCGCCACTTTCTGTTGGGACTTCTTGTTCTTCGACCATCATTCAGTTCTCCATGGCCGCCATGGCCGCCTGCCCGGCGAGCGTTTCCGGACATAATTGTTTTTCGACCTGTACGGCAACCTTACCGTTTGCAACACCGTATCTTCCTGAGAATACGGGAATACCATCCACTTGGGCATACACCACTTCGGGCATTTCTACCGGAATGATGTCGCCATCGCGCAAAGCCAACAATTGCCGGAGCGTGAGTTGCGTTTGCAGAAACTGGACTTCCATATCCAGTGTTGCCTCCTGCATTTCATCCTGCAAAGACTGCACCCAGCGCCGGTCAATTTCCGAACGATCCGCTGTAGTTCCAGCCGTCAACTGATCACGCACGGGTTCTACCATGCCATAGGGCAGACAAATCTCGAAAGTACCGCTTCCTGATTCCAGCTCCACATTGAAAGTGCTCACAATCACCACTTCCGTAGGTGTGGCAATACTGACAAATTGCGGGTTGACTTCCGAACGGGTTAATTCCGGATGCAATTCGGTGACGGGTGTCCAGGCATTTTTGAAATCCTTGAAAGCGAGATCCAGTAGCCTTTTGATAATACGCTGTTCCAAGGGGGTAAATTCTCGCCCTTCAATCCGCGCATGAAAACGTCCATCTCCCCCGAAATAATTATCCACCACCGCAAAAATCAGGCGCGGATCAAATACAAACAGCCCCGAACCACGCAGCGGTTTGATCTGGACAATATTGATATTACTGGGAACTACCAGCCTTCGAATAAATTCACTATATTTGATCAGGCGTACGGGACCCACAGATATTTCTGCGGTACGCCGCAGAAAATTGAACAGGCTGACGCGCCATAGTCGGGCAAAGCGCTCGTTGACCACTTCCAGGGTCGGCATGCGGCCGCGCACAATGCGATCCTGATTCGCCAGATCATAAGGGCGAACACCATCGGGATCGAGCTCCGGTTCAGGTTGGGTATCCACATCACCATCCGACATCCCCTGAAAAAGAGCATCCACTTCATCCTGAGAAAGAATATCCTGTGCCATATTGTCACCGTATAAGGAGTGTCAGGACATTGCAAGAATCATGCAAACGCGTTGACCAAGCCTAACTGTACCCTGAGCATGGTCAGCGCGGAAGGGCTGTCTCCCGCTTCTGTCAGGGTTTTGACGGATGTCGTGGAAGAGGATTTATTTTTCGAAAAAGAGCGCCCACCGCTATCCGCACCGACATTGGCCTGCCCCAGGCTCATTCCGGCCGCAGCAAAACTTTGTTGCAACTGGGGAATGGCATTGGTAATGGCTTGCAAAACCTCAGGATGAGGAGAAAAAAATGTCGCATTTGCTTGCCCGTTGGCCTGAATGTCCAGATGCACCTCCAGCGGACCGAGATGAGGAGGATTCAATTGGAGCTTGGCTTGTTGTATATCTTGACCCAAAAGCACTTGAATCTGCTGCCCGAGGGCCTGTCCCCATTGGGGGTTTGCTCCCACCGGAGCCGCAAGCACCTGCCCGGGACTACTCGCTGTGACTTGAGTAGGGAGCATACCTGCCAGTAGGGTTGCTGTACTGTTCCCCGTAAGATTACTGACAGATTCAGCCGCATTTTGGGGCGATCCATTGTGAGCATCAAACACCAGATTATTGACTGTAGCAGGAACCACAGGCTGCTTCGTGGGCGTCGTGCTGACCAGACCATGCAGCATTTTTTGCAGCAAAAGTCCCTTGTTCCCGGAGGCCAGACCATCCTGCTTTGCCACAGACGCGAACGCAGCAGATGACTTCCCATCATTCTGCAGCTTGGCATCGCTTTGCAGATGGAGCAACAGCTTGGACTGCGGGACCTGCTTATCAACCGTTCCGTCTGTCACCATATCTTCTTTGGAACGTGCCGCCGGCTCAGCAGATGGGGCGAGTTCGGATTCTGGATTCATTGGCCCCCTCTCCGCTGACATGGGCACCGGGAAGGCCATGGCCATGCCGGAAAGCAAGCTGCTGACAAGTCCCACCTGCATTTGTCCGGGGGTATCCGTTTTTTTACGACTGCCTTGTTGCGCTTTGCTCTGATGGAGGTCCTGCTGACTCAGTCCTGCTTGCGGCATGTTTTTGCCGCTCACTGGACTTGTTACTTCGGTAGCCTCAGTTGGCAACGAAACCGCAGCAGGTGGCTGCTTACTGGATTTCTGTTGTGCAGGTCGCGCATCAGGACCACCGCTACTGCCGGAGTTTTTTTTCTGCACAGCTTCCTGAGATTGCTGTTTGGCCATGACCGCTGCAAACTCACCGTGCCCTTTGTTTTCCTTGCCTGCAGAACCGGCAACCGTTTGGGCGGCACTCTGGGAAGACTGACTTCCCGGACTGGGAATGGCATTTGGAGCAGGCGTAGGGCTAACGATGCTGGTAGCCGTCATCGGTTCAATCCTCAGTTTATGAAGTGCGACAAAATTGAAGCAATTTTCACACCAGATTACTTGAGGCTAGGTCGGCGCTGTGCCCACTCATCCAGTTCTTTCTGAATCTTGCGCAGTTCTTGATCATGCTGCTCTATTTCTAGTCGTTTTGCCAAGGCTGCAAAGCCCTTTTCCCGCACCCGCGCCGAAGCCCATTCTGCATGTAGCTGGGCAACACTCTGCTGCTGGCGCAATACATTGTCTTTTTGAATCTGCAACACTTGCTCCAGTTGATGAATGAAATTCCGGGTATCCAGTGCCTGTGCCCCCAAAATACCGGATGCTTCTGCTGCCATCGCCTGACTGCGGTACTGGAGCAGATAATTATCCAGTAACTGCATTTTCTGCTCAATTTCCTGGAGTAAATTCCGCTGTTTTCCCAGGCGAACAGCCAATTCTTTTTGCTTTTTATCTGCATCATTCTGCAAAAACATCAGCACATTCTGGCGACTCATCATGAAACTAATCTTCTTCCATATAAGGTACGATCAATTGTGCCAGTTGCTCCTGGCTATCCCCCAATGTCACAGACTGCTGCTGATTCTGCCGGAGGAATCTCAAAATAGCGGGATAGGCACGTACTGCCTGATCCAGAACAGGGTCCATGCCCGGCGTATAGGCTCCAACCGCCATTAAATCCTGGTGTTCGCGATAACGACTATAGAGACGCTTCAAACGGTGCAGCTGTTGAACCTGCGCCAAAGAAACAATATTCGGCATGACCCGGCTGATGGAAGCCTCCAGATCAATAGCCGGATAATGCCCCTGTTCAGCCAGGCTTCGCGACAACACCAAATGACCGTCTAATACCGCCCGGGCGTTATCGGCAATGGGATCCTGTTGATCATCCCCTTCCATCAGTACCGTATAAAATGCCGTAATACTGCCGCCCCCCACCGGTCCGTTACCGGCCCTTTCCACCAGGGCTGGCAATCGTGCGAAAACGGATGGCGGGTAGCCCCGCACGGCAGGAGGTTCACCTACTGCCAGGGCGATTTCACGCTGGGCCATGGCATAACGCGTCAACGAATCCATGAGCAACAACACATGCTTGCCCTGATTGCGGAAATATTCAGCAATGGCCGTTGCCAGATGGGCAGCGCGAATGCGCGTCAAGGCAGGAACGTCGGCAGGGGCAGCCACCACGACAGCCCGGCTCAAACCCTGGGCACCTAGAATATCCTCAATAAACTCCTTCACTTCCCGGCCGCGTTCGCCAATCAACCCGACGACGATGACATCGGCTTCGGTGTTGCGCGCCATCATGCCCAGTAAGACGCTTTTACCCACCCCGCTACCGGCAAACAGACCCATGCGCGCGCCGCGCCCAATGGTAAACAAGGCATTGATCGTCCTTACCCCTACATCCAAAGTATGGTTTACCGGAGCGCGCTGCATGGGGTTGATGGTGACGCCCAAAAGAGGAACCCGGGTTTGTCCCGATACCGGCCCCAGATCATCGAGAAACTGCCCCTGGCCATCCAGCACCCGACCAAGCAGACGCTCACTGACACTGGCCTGAGCTTCTCCAGACAGGGGCTGAACGCGTGCACCCGGCCGAACACCATGCAAGTCACCCGCCGCCATCAACTGGAGCTTTTCATTCTGGAAACCCACCACTTCTGCATCAATGCCGCGTTGATGTGCGGCTTCGACACGGCAGCGTGTTCCCACACTGGCATCAAAACCTTCGGCTTCCAAAACCAGTCCGACCATGCGTACCAGCCTGCCACTAGGCAACAAATCCGGAAAAGCTTGCGGTAAACGTTGGGCGTACGTATCCAGGTTATTACCCCAGAGTTTCTGGCGATCAGCAAAACGCAGCATCATGCCGACATCTCTCCAAACAACCGTTCCAGGACCAAACGCCAACGAGTTTCCAGACGCAAATCCAGTTGCGTTGCGGCATGATCCAGTTCGCGATCCTGCCAACGACGATCCGGTCTGGCGACATTGTCATCCAGGCCAGCGGACAAAACGGCACCGCCGCGTTCGATCTGGGCATCAGCAATCAGGGTGACTCCCTGCTCTACCAGTTCCGGCATGAGACGCTGCAACATCTCCACATCTTCGGGATGCATATGCAAATCCGGCCTGACACTCCGTAAAGGGACTGCCCGCAGGGCTTCACGCAATACCGGCAAGAGGATTTCCGGACGTAACTGCAATTCATGGCGAAGCACCTGACGGGCTATTTCCAGAGACAGGGACAACAAAGACTGCTCCACGCTGCTATCCAAAGCCTGCAAGGGCGAAAAAAAACCGGCCAGGATATTTTGTAGGGCCCGTCTTTCCGCTTCTGCCCGGGTCAAGCCTTCGGCATAACCGTCCTCCATTCCCTTTTGCTGCCCCTGACGATAGCCCTGCTCCCAACCAGATTTCTCACTTTCTGCATACAGGGCCTGCAATTGTTCGGTAGTCGGTAGGCTCACCGCATCGACAGCAAGAGTTTCGCCATTTTCCGGGACCGCATCCTGAGCGGGCGCTTGCTCAAAAGCCCCTTTTACCTCGGGCAAATGCCAACGCTCTATGCGGGTCGCGCTATCCCGGGAAATGATATCCGCACGATCCCTCATAGCGTCGGCCTGATCACAGCATGGCCTCACTACTGCCACCACCCAGACTCAACTGTCCTGCCGCATCCAGGCGCGTGGCAATTTGTAAAATCGCTTTTTGACTGCTTTCTACCTCGCTCACCCGCACGGGCCCCTTGGCTTCCAGATCATCGCGCATCATTTCAGCGGCACGCTTGGACATGTTGGCAAAGAATTTTTCGCGCAGCGCCGTGTTAGCGCCTTTCAATGCCGTCACAAAACCGTCCGAGGGTATCTCCCGCAGCAAAACCTGCATGCTGCGATCATCCAGCTTGATCAGATCATCAAAGACAAACATTTTTTCCTGGACCTTATCCGCCAGTTCATCATCGGTTTCGCGCATATTATCGAGAATACTGGAGGAGAGACTGGTTTCCAGGCGGTTGAGCACATCGGCGGCGGCTTTGGCGCCTCCAAGGCTCGCCACCTGCAGACTTTGGGCTTCGCCGGAAATCTGCTCTTCGAGAATTTCATTCAACTCTCTGATAGCGGCCGGCTGCACCGTTTCCAGACTGGCAAGGCGCATCATCGCCTCACTGACCAAGCGCTCGGGAAGATGATGAATCACTTCTCCGGCCTGCTCCGGCTCCATATAGGCAAAAATCATGGCGATCACCTGAGGATGCTCCAGCTTGATCAAATCGGCAATGGAGCGGGCGTCCATCCATTTGAGATTTTCCAGACCACTGGCATCTCCGCCATGCAAAATGCGGTCAATCAGACTGCCTGCTTTATCTGCACCCAGGGCTTTGGTCAACATCGCGCGGATATACTGGTCGCTACCGACTCCCAAAGAAGTCTGCCGTTCAAGACGCGAGCGAAAATCCGAAAGTACCACCTGAACCTGATCAGTAGAGATGTGGGATAAGCGCGCCATGGCCGCGCCGAGCTTCTGGACATCGCGTGGGCCCAGATGACGCATCACTTCCGCAGCTTCATCCTCGCCGAGGCTGAGCAGCAGAATGGCACTACGATCAATACCCGTGAGATCTTCACTCGTGCTCATTGGACAACCATTCCTTGACCACCTGGGCTGCCCGGGCGGGATCCTGCATGACTAACTGGCGGGAAACATACAAGTCCGTCTCCAGAGGGTTGCCTGGAATATTGACCTGCTCGCGAATCGCTTCCGCATCAGCCAGTGCTTTTGCCGACGGATTTGAAGCGTCGTCTGCCTTCTCCGATTCTGCGGCGGCATTAGCCGTATCCATGGCTGGCTCCTGACGCATGCGGCGCTTCAACAAGGGGCGCACTACGCCGAAATAGAGCAACAAGGCGACAAAAAGAATGACCAGATAGCGCAATCCACTGTTCATGAGATTCAAGAACCAGGACTGCTGCCACCAGGGCAAGGTGCTCACCGCTGACTGCGTAGTGAAAGGCATATTCACCACTTTGACCGTATCGCCGCGCTTGGCACTGTAGCCAATGGCATCTTCCACCAGTTGCTGGATCTGCGCCAACTGGGCTGCCGACAAGGGCTTCTCCTTGACCGCGCCAAGGGTGCTCTCCGTCACCTGATCATCCACCAGCACGGCCACGGAAAGCCGTTTGACGGTGCCGACCGGCTGCACCGTATGCACAATGGTTTTATCAACATCATAGTTGGTCGTCGTGGCTGCACTGCTTTCAGTAGGCGCCAGCATCTTCAGGGTGGGTGCCAGAGCAATCAGCGCGGCCGGAGAAATATTGGAAGCCACGGGAGCCACCAGTGGCGCCACCGCGACTCCGGGAGGAGTATTGGAAAGCGCTCCCGGCACACCATAAGGCCCCGACCCGCCCGTACCGGAACTGGTATGAGTTTGCTGACTCAGTATCTGCCCTTTCCCGTAACTCACCGAGCTGCTTTCACTTTTGGCAAAATCAATATCTGCAGATACCGCAACGCGGACCCCTTTGGCCCCCACAATCGGGGTCAGAATCGCCTGAATGCGCTTTTCATACTGCTGATCCACGGCGCGCTGATAAGCAAGCTGAGAAGGCTGTAAACCGCTATCCGCATTAGCCTGACTACTTAGCAAATGACCGCGCTGGTCCACTACGGTGACATTTTTGTCCTGCAAACCCGGAACACTGGCCGCAACCAGATGGACAATACCCGCCACCTGGGCGGCACTCAATGTACGCCCCGGATATAAATCCAGCATGACTGAAGCCGTGGGGTTTTCCTGTTCACTGAGAAACACGGAAGGCTTGGGCATGGCCAGATGTACTTTGGCGCCCTCCACCGAGTTCAATGAAGCAATGGTTCTTTCCAGAGAACCTTCCAGCGCGCGTTGATAATTGACATGCTCGACGAAATCACTGGTGCCCATGGGCTCATGGTCGAGCAGGGTAAAGCCCACTCCGGCGCCCTTGGGCAAGCCATCTGCAGCCAGCTTCATGCGGGTGGCATAGACATTATTGGCGGGTACAGAAATGACCGCACCGCCATCACTGATCTGATAGGGCACATTGAGTTTTTGCAATTCTGCAATCACCTGCCCGCCATCGCGATCAGAAAGATTGGTGTACAACACCTTGTAGGAGGGATTTCCGCCCATGAAAATAGCGGCAATCAATACGGCCACCACTGCCGCCAGAGCCACCAGCACACCCAAACGCCGATTGGGCGGCATTTCCTGCCAGCGGCGCTGGACTTCTGCAGCACCACCCGACAGATTGAAATTGGTCGCAGTTTCCGTGGCCATCAGCAGTCTCTACGCCAGGGCTGAATGATGATCACGACTAGGCCTGGATATTCATGATGTCCTGATACGCGGAAACCAGTTTATTGCGTACCTGAAGCATGGTCTGGAAAGAAAGATCGGCTTTTTGTGAGGCCACCATCACCTGACTGAGACTGACCGACTTGTCACCGCCGGCAAAATCAGACTGCAAGGTATTGGCCTGACTTTGCTGATTGTTTACAGAATCCACCATTCCTTTGAGAGTGTTGGCAAAGCTATCCGGACCGGAAGGAGATTTTTCCGGGACTTTTACCCCCTGCGCCTGATCCGCCAGGGCGCGCAATTGGGTCATCAAGGAATCCAGAGAATCTACACTACTCATGATCGCACCTATGCTTCATTGTTTCCAAAATACATGCAATTTACAGGCCAATCTCAGCCCAGTTCATAACCCGCTTCACGGAAGCGCTGGATTTTGTGGCGCAGGGTTCTGGGACTGATGCCCAAGCGCTCCGCCGCCTGCGCCTTGGAGCCTTGACTCTGGCGTAAAGCCAAGGCAATCGCCTCACGTTCATGATGAGCGCGCAGATCATCCAGGGCCAAAGTCACTGCTTCATCGGCTACAGTTTCCTCCGCAGACTCCATGGGCACAAGTCCTGTCTGCTCCATTTGAAGCATGACGGGCCCTGAAACGCCCCCGGCCACACATAAATCCTCCGCCAGAATCTCCTCATTCGGAGCGAGAATAAGGGCTCTCTGCAAGGCATTTTCCAGTTCTCGAACATTGCCTGGCCAATCATAAAAATAGAGCTGCTGTTTGGCTGACATACCGAGTCGTTTGCTGGGCAGTCCCATCTGTTGGCAATGCCGGCGCAGCAAATGCTCAGCCAAAGGCAGAATGTCCGCCTGGCGTTCGCGCAAGGGTGGAATCTGTAGCGGAAAAACCTGCAAACGATAATACAGATCCTCACGTAATACGCCCTCTGCCACCGCCTGACGCAAGTCCCGGTTGCTGGTAGCTATCAAACGGATATCCAGGACAATCGTCTGTTTACCGCCGACACGTTCCAGCTCACGTTCCTGCAAAACACGCAGTAATTTGGCCTGCAGTTGAATGGGCATTTCGGTGACTTCATCCAGAAGAAGAGTCCCTCCCTGAGCCTGTTCAAACTTGCCGGCACTACTCTGGGTGGCGCCAGTAAAGGCGCCTTTCTCGTGTCCAAACAGAGTGGCTTCGAGAAGAGATTCCGGAATGGCGGCACAATTCACCGCCACAAAAGGATTTGCCTGACGACGACTCTGCTCATGAATAAAACGGGCCAGCACTTCCTTACCCACGCCACTTTCGCCCATCAGCAGGACACTGGCATCTGTAGGAGCCACCTTTCTGGCCATTTCCAGCGTCGCCTGCATCGCCTCGGATTGGGCGATGGGCGCTTGAGCATCGGGGGCGCAATGCGGAACCGCATACTTCTGCATCTTTTCCAGCAAAACATCGGCTGTAAAAGGTTTGACCAGATAATCCACGGCACCATTTTGCAAGGCTTGCACTGCTTCAGCGATGGTTCCCCAGGCTGTCATCATCAATAGCGGCGGAGCATCATGCTGGGTACCCAGGGTTTTCAAGAGCGTATAACCATCCATGGGACGCATTTGTACATCACTGAGCACCAGATCAAAGCTGGCATCAGCCAGTAAACGCAAGGCTGCTGTTCCATCTTCCGCCCATTGCACCTGATATCCTTGATCTTCCAAGGTTTCCTGCAAGACTTCCGCGAGATGTTCATCGTCTTCGACGAGTAAAATTCGGGTTGCGTAAGGCCCCATATTTTTATGACTCCTGATGCATTGTGCCGCTGGAAAGTGGCTGAGTCATCTGCCACAGCGGCAAATGAAGCACGATACAGGCACCGGGACAGACATTTTCGAGGCTTACACTGCCTCCCATAGCGACCACAAAATTGCGGGTGATGGCAAGACCCAGCCCCGTCCCATCCCGACGGCTGGTATAAAAAGGCGTAAAAATTCTTTCCTGATCGGCATCTGCAATACCCGGGCCAAAGTCCCGAATAGCCAACTGCAAGGTATTATCTGGTTTTTTTTGCACGGTCAGCTGTACCGACTGCTCCGCAGGACTGAAAATAAGGGCATTGTGGAGCACATTCGCCAGCACACTCACCCAGGCCGCCAGGGTTCCCGTCAAAAACCAGTCATCCTCCGCAGCCCCTATCTGCAGAGCGACATTTTTTTGACGAAAATGCGGCTCCCACTCTCTTTGCAGGGCGGCAAGGATCTCTCGCAAGGCCACCGACCCCCCTTCCTGATCCGCTCCCCGCAAAAAACGCAGCATAGCATCAATGGTCGCATCCAGATGTTGCAGCCTTTCCTGCGCGCGCAGTTGCTGCCGGGCAAAGGACTCTGCTCCGCGTTCATAACGCATTTGCGACACCGACAACAAGGCCGTGGCAAGGGGGGTGCGTAACTGATGGGCCAGTCCCGCCATGGTTTCGCCCATAGCTGCCAGGCGTTCCCGCCGTTGTGCGGCCTCCTCCCGGGCCCGGGCCGCCGTGACATCCTGCAGCAGAATGACCTGCCCTCCCTCACCGGGCAGGGCATTCACGGCCATCGTTACCTGTACGGGCTGACCCGTGGCATCTCCGCGCAGCAAGCACCATTCATCCCGGGCACCGGGCATGGGCCGGGGTTGCAAGGATTGCCAATCCGCGCCACGCAAATCTGCGCCCAGCAAGCGAATGGCCTCGGGATTCATGTCTACAATTGCCGCCCCATGGTCAACCACCAATACCGCTCCCGGCAACATTTCCAGAAGCAGGGCCAGACGTTCTCCCATTCTTTCCTTGGCTTCCAGCTCCGCCCGCAGGCGGACATTGGCCTCGGCCAGCTCAGCAGAAAGACGCTGCACCTCCTGTTGGAGAGTACCATAGGCTTCGGTCAGTTCCTGTGAAGTTTGATTGAAAAGGCGGAATGCCTCCATGAGGCGGGAAGCATCAGGGGCAGTTGCGGCACCATCTTCAGACATCAATTATCCTGATCCCGCAGCGTATTCAATCCATACTTTTTGAGTTTTTCTACCATGGTCGTGCGCCGTAAACCCAGACGGTCCGCAGCCCGGGCCACCACCTGATCACAGACCGCCAGAGCCTGCAGCAGAAAATCCTTCTCGATTTCTTCCAGATGCTGCTTGAGATCGAAGGGCTCATCAGGCAGGCACGATACCGGTTCAGCCCATACGGCGGCAAGACTTTGCCGCTCATCTGCCATTTCCGGATTTTCGTTTTTGCGGATGCGGGCAGGCAGCTGTTCGTCAGAAAGGGTTTCGCCACCATGGAGAATCACCAGTCTTTCGGCAAGATTCCGCAACTCGCGGACATTACCGGGCCAGTGATAGGCATCCATGACCCGGAGGGCGCTCTCCTCCAGTTTCACCGGAAGATGCCCCTCCCCCACCAATCTGTCGATAAAATAGCGGAACAGCAAGTGGATATCGCCGGGGCGTTCGCGCAAGGGAGGTACTTCTACCGGAAACACATTCAGACGATAATATAAGTCTTCCCGAAAACAGCCTTCGTCAATGCGCGCTTCCAGATTACGATGGGTGGCAGCCAGAACGCGCACATTACTTGTCAGCAGGCGCGAACCACCGACCCGCTCGAATTGTTTTTCCTGCAGCACCCGTAGCAGCTTGACCTGCATTTGCGGGCTCATTTCGGCGATTTCATCCAGAAAAAGGGTTCCCCCCTCAGCCAGTTCAAAGCGGCCCTTACGCGCTGCCAAGGCACCCGTAAAAGCCCCTTTTTCATGACCGAAGAGCTCACTTTCCATCAGCTCTTCAGGAATGGCGCCGCAATTCACGGCCACAAATGGCCCTTGATGCCGCAGGGAATGTTGATGCAGGCAGCGGGCAATCACTTCCTTACCCGTTCCCGATTCTCCCAGTATTAATACTGTACAATCGGTTGCCGCTACTTTGGCCAGCATGGCCGTCATGCGTTGAATCGGCTGACTACCGCCCACCAGCCCACAGCTTTCCCGCGACAGGCTGCGCCTTTCCCTGACTGCCCCGATTTCTGTGCTTACTTCAGTGTACATAACCACAACCTGTCAATCCGTGGAAAGAGCGTGTTGATCCTTTTTACGCGCAATGGCACGCCGATGATAACGGAATATTAGTCGATCCAGTGATTCTTGCACACGAGTATCTACCTGAAAATGCAGATGATGACGCAACAGCGTATCTGTAGCTGCTCCTGATCCCTTCGCGTCATTCTCAAGAACACCCGGCAAAAACAACGGCATAGCTATTCCCGGCCGTAAAAAAAGCGACACGCAGACAGCACTTCCCGACTCAGGCATTATTTCGGAAACCGGTGCGTCCCAATACAGATTTTCCGCACCAAGAGCACAGGGAAAGGCGGATGGCAACGGGTCGAGGCCCTGTATGCCTTTACCCACCAACAACAGCAATAAATCGATTTTGGTTTCGAGGCTACTAGTCACTTCGCGGTTTTCATCTTCCGCCAGCAGATGGTCGTCCATCACCAGCAGCGCCTTGAGCAGAGCCAGATTATCCCGCATCAGACGACTACGACGCAGGGAGTTTAACTCACCTTTCTCCAGGCTCAGGGGCAGAATATCTTCCAGGACAACGGCGTGCTGCTCACTCATTTCTTCTCCCTTGACAGCGGAGAAGTTGCCTTATGATTGTCCCAACAATCCTCTCCATGCATCGCGCAAGTCTTCCAGCACCGGCTGGCAGGCATCCAGCGCCTGCAGATCATCAAAAATATTGGCTTGTGCCAACTGATTTAACAGGAAACGATAAAGACTGTCGAGATTTTTGGCAATTTCGCCACCTTGCTCAAAGTTGACACTGGCCAACAGATGGGCAGTGAGTTGATAGGCCTTATCCATGGATTCGGCCTTACTGCTGATGTCATGGGCCATAATCGCCAGCCGGGCGCGGCGGATATGTTCCAGAATTCCCTCCAGACCCAACAAAACCAGACGATCGCTGGATACCCCCTGATTGCCAACCTGCTTGTAGGCCTGCATGGCTGCTGCTGTAGCATAACTCATGGTTCATGATCCTCGCTTAACTCTTGGAACTCGAACTGGATGAACTGGAATTACCAGAAGAATAAAAGGCATTGAGATATTGTCCGGTGGATTGCAGCGAAGCCAGTTGTGACTGCATGGCGGCAAACTGCTGGGTCAGCAGGGCGGTCTGATTGGAAGCGGATTGCTGCAAGGTGGTGATCTGCGCGCCCAACCCATTGATAGAAGAGGTAATACCATTTTGTGCAGCCGTCACAAAACCACTCTGGGTATTCAGGGCGGAACTCAACAAAGTACTCATCTGCTGATACAGTCCCTGACTGAGGGTGACAGTTCCCAGGTTTCCAGTACTGTTACCCGTGATTTTCACTTGCAACCCTGCCGCATTCCCGGGTCCTGTCACCGACAAAGTCTGACCGGAACCGCTGGTAGCCTGACCATTGATGCTGCCTGCCACATCAGTTCCTGTGGCGGTGACCAAGCTGGTGCCAATCCCGGTCCCGCCAGACCCCGCAGCCACATTGGACTGAACAGTAAATGATTGGGCGCTCCCATAGGCATTGGACTGTAAATCCAGATAACCATTGTTAGCACTCGCAGTAATGCCCGTCATGCCTGATTGCTGGAGAGTATCATTGATCGTGTTGACAATATCCGTCAGGGTGCTGCCCGAACTCAGGGACACCACCACCGAGCTACCCCCCGACCCGAAAGTCAGACTTTCACTTTGGAGAATCCCCCCAGAAGGAACGGCTGCAGATCCGGACGTACTGGCCTGAGTGGCGGCCTGACTCACGTTAATGGCATAAGTACCCGCCTGGGTCACGCTGCTTGCGGTCAGATATTGCACATTACTGTTGCTGGTACTACCCGCCTGGCCAAAAAGACCGGCCACGGTATTGAAATCCGCAGAAAGCGCGGTACCCAGAGTTCCGGTATTCAGACTGATGGTGCCACTGCTGGTCAGCCCGAGCCCGACGCTGCCCAATGAATTGTAGGCACTTCCCGAGGATATCCCCACCCCCTGCCCGGAAATCATGTCCAGCAACTGGGTCCGCAAGCCCTGTACAGAGGCATCACCCAACAAGGGTCCACCCGAGCCCGCCTGGGCGTTATAAGCGGTCAACTGATTGATGGTACTCATAGTTTTGTTGAAGGCCTTGACAAAACTCTGCACCCCTGTCACAAAAGACGCATTGCTACTGGAAACCTGCAATGTGGCGCTGCCACTGGCCTGCAGCAAATTCAGGGTCACCCCTGGGATAGCGCCAGATACGGTATTGCTCGTGCTCGTCACCGGCAAGCCGTTAATACTGACGCCGGCATTTTGCGCCTGTTGACTCAAGGTCATGGACCCCGACACCCCGCTGCTGTAACTCAGGGAAGCCAGACTGCCGGTGGCGCCGCTGGTGCTGACCGTAAAAGCACTGCTGGCCCCGGTGCCATTACCGGTCAGGGTCAGGCGATAACCGGTGCCATCATAGACCACAGCGGCATTCACGCCGGTATTGGCCTGGTTAATGGCGCTGGCAATACCATCCAGGCTGTCATTGGAACCATTGATGCTGACATTTTTCACCGCACCACTGCCCACCTGAATCTGGAGGGTGCCAGTACCTACAGAATTATTCGTCGCACTGGAGAAATTACTGGAGTAAATACTTTGAGATTGGGCCAGTACAATATTACTGAGGCTGTAACTCCCCTGGGGAGCATTGGCTGTAGCCGTGGCGGTCGCAACATTATTATTGGAGAGACTTACACTGCGATTATTCGTACTGCCCAGATTCTGCAGACTACTCATAGCCGACTGCAAACCGGATAAACTGCTTTGCAGGGTACCCCAGGCACTCAAGGTGGTCTGATAGGATTTTTGCTGATTCTGGAGCAGGGTGATGGGCGCCTGATAAGCGGCACTGAGGTTACTGATCAGGGATTGGACATCAATGCCACTCACCAAACCGGATAATGAAGCCGTCATAAACCATACTCCTGTGCAAAAATACGCAAAAAATTACGCCTTGCTACGCATCAGACTACCCGGATTCAAGGCCTCTCCGGAATCTGCACTTCTCACCACCTGCTCGGCGGGTACATAATATTGAAAAAATATCTGCTTGGTCACTTTGTCACTGAGTTTAATCAATACCTGACCGGGATGATCTCCGTTCGGGTCCAGTCCCGCCTCTAAGGTTACAGAAGCACTGGCGGGCATTTTATCCTGTAATTTTTGAATGGCCTTCTGTAATTTTTCGGGTGGAACGCTGAGTGTCGAAACCGGTTTTTTTGCCGCAGTTTCTGCCTGACCTGTGGGTGGCCGCGTTGGCGGAGCATTATTGGCCGCTGGCGTTGGCGGAGATGCTGACGTCGTAGCTTGCTGCGCATTCAAGCGACTATGGGTGATCAAGAAAGTATCCATGGGTATGCCTCACTTTCAAAACCCTCCCGCCCTGCAATTAGCACCTTCAAAGGAGCCTGCAGAGCGGGAGAGAAAGCTATTCCCTACTATTTCCTTATGGCAGCAACTTGAGATAGCTCTGCTGCAAGGAGTTTTCCTGGGCCAGGGTCGAGATACCCGCCTGTTGCAGGATCTGATACTTGGTCAGCTGCGAAGTCGCCTGGGCGATGTTCGCATCCTGCACCACCGACTGCGCCGACTGGAGGTTAGTCGCCGTGGTCTGGTCGTTGGAAACCGAAGCCTGAATCCGGTTCTGGATGGCTCCCAGGCTGCCGTTCTGCTGGTTGAGGTAGTTGATAGCCTGATCGACAATCCCGATGGCCTGCTGGGCGCCGGCTGCGGTGGTGACGTTGATGCTCGCGACGGCCGAACCACCCGCACCAGATGTCAGACTTGCCGCCTGGGAACTGAAGCCAATCTCGTTGGCATTGCCAATAGCGTAGGAAGACGATGACTGAAACTGCACGGCACCCTGGATGAGGAGGCCGCCGCTACCGGAGCTGAATGTGCCGCCGACGGGAGTGGGACTTGTGCTACCCAAACTCGGATTGCTCACCACCTGCAGTGATGCAGTAGAACCACTGGATAAACCAGAAGTTGCTGTACCAGTCCCAGCCTGCATGACAATATTTCGACCCTGACTTTGGGTCAGCACCAGTTCCTGCGTGCCATTGACCGTCTGTGTGCTGGCGGAAACACCAGTGATTGCCGCCTGATTGTTAACCGCCGTAACCAAGGAACTGAGATCGATCTGCCCACCAGAACCACTACTAATCGTGGCGGAAATATTAACTTTATTTGAAACACTTCCGCTGGAACCATTTCCGAGGCTAAAACTTATACTGCCCGTCGAAGTGACCTGAAAGGCCACACTGGTATACGCTTGTGCACTCACCCCTGTCTGAGCTGACACAGCATTGACACTCTGCGCCAAATTATAGGCAGATTCGTCAGTGCTATTAACCTTGACCGCTGCGCTACCCACCGATCCGGAAACCCCCAAGTTGTCGGCAGTTGTAAAGTTTCCTGCACCACCCGCTCCCAACGTCGCTCCACTACTGACCGTAAATGCTCCGCCAGCCGCATAGCCACCATCAATAAAAGCACCAGAACTACTGGAGTAAGCACCACCGCTCCCTGATGTCAGCGTGTAGTTCCCCATGGCATTGGTTTTGGTATCCCCCACCGCCACATTGATGATCTGGTTGGAGTTGGCACCCACCTGGAAAGCGGCACCGGCAAAAGTACCGTCCAGCAGGTTCTGGCCGTTGAACTGGGTCTGGGTGGCAATGGTCTGCACCTGGGCCAGCAACTGACTCACCACACCCTGCAGGGCCTGCCGGTCGGAGGTGGTGTTGGAGGCATTGGCCGCCTGCACCGCCGTGGTCCGGATTTGCTGCAGCAGGCTGGTCTGGTTCTGAATGGCGCCGGTAGCGGTCTGCACCAGGGAAACGCCCTGATTGCCATTGGAAACCGCCTGATTCAAGCCATTGATCTGGGTCTGAAAACGCTGGGCAATGGCGTAGCCCGCCGGGTTGTCGGCCGGGCCGTTGATGCTCTTGCCCGTGGACAACTGTTGCAGATAGGTATTGAGGCTACCCTGGGTGCCGTTGAGGGCGTCCAGCGTGCTCAACGCCGAAGCATTGGTATTGATAATTCCTGAAATTGCCATGATAAGACTCCTTTCTTAGGGTTGAGATGGCATCCTTGCCAGTGTGGAATCCCTTCCACACTCCCTATAACGGCACTTCAGTGAAAAACTTGAATGGCCCGCACGCAGGGCGTTGGCGAGAGAAGCCGAAATCCACATTGCCGGCTTCCTGAAAAGCGTCGCAGGAGGCCTCCCAAGCAGAGCTGGACGCCGCCCGTGACAGGGATCGTGAAATCCTGAACCGTCTAAATGGCATAGAGGCAGGGGGCAGTCGCGTAGACAGAGACGAAGCGCCTAATTTTGCTGAGATTATCCAAGAACAACATATCATGGACCGCATCCGGGAGCGACTGGAAAGAATCGAGCGCCATCTGGAGCTGGCGGACTGAACGCATCATCCCCATCAGGGCAACCATGCTGCCAGCCAATCGTCCAGATGTTCCTCCAGCAACCAATGGGCGCGTATATGAGCCCGCAAGCGGTCGCCCGCCGCAGCCAGGGCCTGCCGGTCGGCAATCTGCTCGCGGATAGCCCGCACCCAGTCCCGATAGCGGTTGGTCACCAGGGTGATGGGAAAGTCGCCCTGATAGGGAAAAATGTCCGAAGCAATCACCGGGTAGCCTAAAACTCCATATTCCAGAATCCGCAGATGGCTCTTGGCCTCATTGAAAGCATTATTCTCCAGCGGTGCCAGGGCCAGATCCAGGTCCAGACTGGCCAGCTTGGCGGGATACTGAGGTAGCGGCACCCCTGTATGGAACTCGCGCACATAGGGGCGCAGAGCATCAGGACAGAGGCCGAAGAACACCCAGTCCACGTCATCGGCCAGATCGCGGACCACGTCGGCAATCATTTCCAGATCGCCGGTGTGCCCTACTCCGCCGGCCCAGCCCACGCGGGGCTTGGGCAGCTCGCGCCGCTTGGGCTGCAAGGCTCCCCAGATGGCCTGTTCGATGCAATTGGGTTGGACACGCACTTCGTCACTGAAGCCCTTATAGGCCTGGGCCAGGGGCTCCGTCGCCACCACCAGGCGATTGCACAGGCCAGCGGCTTTACGGAAACGCTTGGCGATGTCCTTATGGATTTGGGCCTTGTGCAGACTCTTGACCGGCAAATTGGTGATCAGATCGTCGATCTCAAAAACCCGGAAGGTTTTCAGCAGTTTTTTGTGCCGTTCCAGGGCTTCGATCTGCGGCCATTCCATTTGTCGCTGCAAGACGATACTTTCAGGCGAAAAGCGCGACATTTCGGCGGGTTCGAAGATGCGCATGGTTTCCCAGCCCTGCGCCCTCCCCGCCTTTTGCAAGGCGCGCATGGGCGAGATGATCCGGTACTCTCCGCAACCCTCCCGATCGGCGGGATGCACCAGAATACGGGGGCGCGGGCGCCATTCCGGGTCCCAGGTCAGGGCCGCCTGGTCCTCCAGCAGGAAATCCGTACTAGCCAGACTCAAATGGCGATTATAGGCCGGATCAAAGGCCAATTGCGGTAGCCATTTCTGGTAAAAGGCCATTTTTTCACCGGCAAAGCGCTGCTCTTTTTCAGGGCTGGGCTTTTTCTCCACCTCGCCGCGCTGGCTGGCGGACCCCTCATGCAGGAGCATGGCCCAGGGAGTAAACACGACTTTGTGCCCTGCTTCCCGCGCCTTCAAACAAAGATCGATGTCGTTGTAGGACACCTGAAACTGCTGCTCATCCAGCCCGCCCAGTTCTTGATACAGGGCTTTACTGATGAGCAGACAGGCACCCGTCACCGCCGAGAGGTTCTGGGTCAACATAGCCCGACCAAAATAGCCACGGAATTCCGGTGGCTGGCCAATGAAGGGGTGTTCTGCCGGCCCGCGCATCCCCAGAATGACGCCCGCATGCTGGATTTTGCCATCGGGAAAAAGCAGCTTGGCTCCTACCACCCCCACTTCGGGACGCAGGGCATGGCTCACCATTTCGTCCAGCCAGTCTTCGTGCAAGGCCGCCGTATCATTGTTGAGCAGCAGGATATAGTCCCCCCGCGCCTCTTCCACGGCGCGATTGTTCATGGCAGAAAAATTGAAGGGACCGGGATGGCGCAGCACCCGCAAACGGCCAGCGAGTTGCTCCTCCTGGGCCGCCAGCATGTCCAGATAGGTTCGCGCCTCGGCCTCATCGCTGTCATTGTCGATGATGAGGATTTCATAAGCGGGATATTGGGTTTTCTCGATGAGCGATTCCACGCAGCGCTGCAGATAGCCCAATTGATTACGGGTAGGGATCAGAATGGACACCAGCGGCGTACCGGTCAGCGGGTAACGCACCCGCGTGGACGGCGGGAAAGGCCCAGGAGTCACTTCGGCGGCAATGTCCAGGCGTTGCAAATGCCCTTGCAGCACCGTCTGGCTGACCTGAATGATCTCTTCCACGGACTTGTTGCAATGGCCGCCGCCCTGCAAGCGGTGATAGAGGACTTCGGGAACATGCCCAATTCCCGCATCTCCCACCTTTTCCCAGGCCCGCAGAATCAGATCGTAATCTTCGGCCCCATCGGTTTCGGGATCAAAGCCGCCTAGCTCGGCGAAGAGTTCCTTTTTGATGAGCAGCAAGCCACCGATATAGGGCAGGCTACGCAAATAGTCGATATTGAAATCGGGTTTGCAGTGGGGATTGACGTGCTGCCCATCTGGGGTCATTGAGTCCTCGTCGGTATAAACCACTTGCCACTCGGGATGCTCCCGCAAGGCGTGAGCCACCAGGAACAAGGCATCGGGGGCGAGCTGATCGCCAGCATCTACAATGCCAACCCAGTCCGCTGCCATGTCCCGGATATGATGGTTCAAGACATTAAACTGCATTTCGTCCTTGCCCGTCCCATCAGCGAGAGACAATAGCTCTCCCGGCAACCATTGCCCGGCCATGCTTTCCTGCGTACTTTGGGCTGAGCGATGCCCTCCGGCCATCAAGGCCAGAGCAAAGCACGGCGAAATCTGGCCGTCTTTCCGCCATGATTCCATCAGCTCTTTGGCCCAAGCTTCTTCCTGGTGTAGCCAACGGGCCTCGGAGAGCCAAGGCTGAAATATATAAGATCTAGAACTATTTACAACTTGATCACGATGATCTCCATCGCTTTTTTCGCTTTGTACAATAGGATTAACCGCAGAAATTGGAAACCCAAACCTCTCCCCTTGTTGTCGCAAATAGTGCCAAGTATCCACTCCAACCTCTTGATTTTCGTCCTGTTTCTGCGTCTGCCCAGGATGTATCCGAAATTTAGCTATGGGCGAAGCAATATAGGCTAGATCGCCACGCGATAATAGATTTAAAGCAAGGCAGACATCGCCAGCACGAACACATAATCTACCAAATAAAGTCATGACATTTGGTTCATCAATCATAAGTGCATCAGAACGGCGAAACATCATAACAGATGGCTCACCCAAGGCATTGAGCCCAGTAGACAAGATGTGTCCTATAATCTTTATCCCTGAAAGTCGGCTATCAACAGAAGTTAGAGGCGCACCAAGGATAGTCGGATCAAGACTATTGCCTTCCATATCAATCGGCAATCGACGACCTGCAGCCAGTCGAACATCCGGTTGCAAACGCCATATCGCCAATAAGCGTTCAATCGCATCGGGTTCGAGTAGATCATCATCATATAGCGGCTTAATAAAATCACCGCGAGCAAGGTGTATTCCTTTCGTCAGATTGTCTGCCTCCAGAAGTGGCGGCGTATTACGTTGGTATGACACCCGCGAATCACGAGGTTGATATAATTGTATGACCTTTTCTACTGCATTAGTTGGACAACTATCGAGAATCAATATCTCAGTATTCTGGTAAGTTTGGGATAATGCACTTTCGAGACAGGCAGCGAGAAAGTCAGGACGATAGGCCGGTATGACAATCGATACCAGCGGATTGTCATCAATAGAATCTTCCCGCTTTTTGAACTCCATAATCAGCGTCGATTCAATCCGTGTTTCCAATCCTGCAAGGTTTGGGTCAGTGCTATCATTAATTTTTGCGCGTTGCGGCTGTTCAAGTCCGGCCCATTTTGCCAGACGCGACAACTCTTCTTCGTCGACCACCCACGAATGCCCCCATTCGCGCAGCGCAACGTTAAGGTATTCGGCACGGTTATTTATCCATGCGTAACCGTATTTTTCAAGCCATGGCTGACGCCAGTTATTCTCTGTGAACTTCGCAATGATGGCATCCAGATCAGGCGTTGCAATACGTATCCGCCCACTCGGCTTGAGAACCCGGCGACACTCTCGGAGAAAGCTGAGAATATCTTTCTGACTCAGTTGCTCAATGAAATGCTCACTGTAGATGCCGTCCACAGTCGCGTCAGCGTAGGGAAGGCCCTGGGTCACATCGCATTGGACGTCTCCACCGGGCTCCAGATCGATATTGACGAAACCGGGCAGTTTGACCTTGCCACAGCCGATGTTGAGATAGAGGTATGAGGTCATGGGGTTAAGTCCTTTTGCCACGACGTTAATGTATAATTTGCAGACTCAACGGTGACATATTCGCGCGCTGCGCGGGCCATTACTCTCTTTCGCGTCTTGATCGGGTTGAGCACTCTTGCCTCGCTGGTTTTGATGGTGATCAATCCATTGGGGAGCGGCAGTTTCTTAGTTGTCATGACGCCCCCAGATCTTGTCGGCAAGCCGCTGAGTACGCGCAAGCATCTCGCATATACGTCCAATAGACTCAATGGTAACTTGTGCCCCAAGCGGCAATTCTAGGCAGGTTGCCATCAGCTGGCTGGTATTCGGTAAACTAGCCGCATAGTCGACCTGGGTAAAGCAGCGCCTTGCCAGGACGTTCTCCACCATAAGCAATTTCATCAATCGGTCGCGCGACAAGCCGAAGTCCAGTTCATCGACAATTACAACCAGATTTTGCCAGTTGGATTCTTTCACCCCGACTGGATGATACAACGTCAGCCCGGGAATATCGGCCAGTCCAGAAGCCCACGCAGCGCGCAAGGTCCGGTTGTGCGCCTGGTGAATAGCAATATCTTCGAGGTTCATCAACGCAACGGCGGCCTGTGCCTCAGACAGGCGCGCATTAGCTACTCGCACAATGTTCGCGGGGTGTTCCAACCCGTAACTGGGGCGGATGCTGCGTGCGCGTAGCGCCAGCACATCATCGTTGGTAGCGATACAGCCGCCGTCACCGGCGCTGAGGATCATGTCCGCGTGGAAAGAGAAGATTTCAGCCTCACCGAAGCAGCCGACCCGGCCAGCAGGTGTCATGCAGCCAAACGCTTGTGAAGAGTCAAAAAACAGCCGGATACCGTGCGCCTTGGCGATTTCCTGCAGACGAGTGGACTGGCAGGCCCCACCCCATAGATTGACGGCCAGGATCGCGCAGGTGTCGCCGTCGATGAGGGCAGCCGCTTGCCCAGGATTAATCATATGGGTATTGATGTCGACATCGCACCACACTGGTTCGAGCCCAGCCCAGCGTAGCGACTGGATCGTGCCCGGATGCGCGAATGCCGGCACTATCACCTTGCCATGTAGTTGCATCGCATCCGCAGTGATCATCAGTCCCAGAATGGCATTGCTGGTACAAATTACGTGGCGCACACAAAGGAATTCCTGCAACTGGGCCTCGAGTTGCTCATGTAATGGGCCATTGTTGTTGTAATACTGCCGCGAAAAAATACCGCGAAATGCGTCTTCATAACGTTCGCGCGAAGGGAAGTACTTCTGCCCGCACGCGAGTGGCCGATCAAACAGCGGCGCAGCCCCGTTCAGGGCTATAGCATTGGCACTCATGCAGCCCCCTGCGCGTCTAGACGTGCCCGGATGGGTGCCCATTTGGCTGCGATGAAGGCCAGCAGGTCCACAATCCGCTCGATGTCCTGGTTGCTAATCAGGTGGCCGCAAGGCAAATTCATGAACCGTTCAGCCAACTGGTCGGTGACTGGTAACTGTGTCGGAACATAAGCAAATTCCATCGGTTTCTGGTGCAGCGGTGGCGAATAATAGGCTCGGACCAAGGCATTCTCGGCATTGAGGATGCGGATAGTTTCGTCGCGGCTCAAGGGCCAGTCGTCGAGCAGTTCCACGACGATGTTCTTATAGCCGGTCGCGTGACTGTCGTCAAATTCAAGCAGCCGGATTCCCGGCAGACTGACCAACCCGCGCCGATAGGTGTAATAACGCTCGCGGTTACGCTGCACCTGCTGTTCGACATCGTCCAGGCTAGCTAGAGCCATGGCAGCATGCATTTCGTTCAGACTGGCATTCATGCCGTCCGGAAAAATGGCCCTGCCGCTTTCATCCATGCCGTAACGACGCAAGGCCCTGAGCTGCCGCGCCAGATTCACGTCACGGGTGGTGACATAGCCACCACCGTAACCATTGAGCAGCTTGCAGGCATGCAGCGAAAAGGCTTCAGCGTGGCCCAGCCCACCCACCTTACCGTCCGCTGTGGCTTCGTAAACCGACTCTACCGAGTCAAATAACAACGGTACATTGCGTTCTTCCGCCAAACAAAGCAACCCTGCCACATCGCAATTGTTGACGATTGGGTGCGGGGCAAGAATCAATGCCGTATCCGCGTTGATGTGCGGTGCCACAGTTTCGGCGCTAACAGCCAACGTACTCGGCTCCACTTCACAGAAATGCGGTTTTAGTTTAATCCAAGCCGCGATGTCTGGCATGCGGCGATAGGTCAGCGATGGCATAATGATTTCGCTCTTGCCAGGAAAGGCAAGCGCAGCAATAGTCAGCGCCAGGGCCCAGAAACCGCTACAGAAGGTGACACAGTCCGCCGCTTGATGAAAATCGGCGAGCCGCCGTTCCAGCAATTGAACGGCCGGACCGCCATCAGTGTACTGTTGCGCCTGCAGAAAAAGGTCCGAATAGGCCATGAAACGGTCGAAATCCGGTTGTAGCAGGTTGGAAGTGGATTTAGGGAGGGCAAAGGCCGAAGGGCCACCAAAAATGGCCAGATCGTCGATACTCGATTTTTCGATCATAAACATTCAGCACTTGCGAGTTAATACGACGTCGTAACGGTAGTGTGCGGCATAGAACGAAGGCGGCATTACGGTAAACGCCACTTGCCAGCCGCTGGCCTCCGCCAGTTGCGCAAAGGCTTCACGCGTGCGCCAGATGCCGATGGCCGTACTTGGATCGGTCAGCTCATCCTCGCTGGGCGTACGGTCGATATAAAAATTGGTGACGCACTCCTTATCTGGAAGGTTTCCGATAAACATCCTTTCCAGATGACTGAAACGTTTGTGTAGAGTCGCAAGCAGGTCAATGGCATCGGGATCGGAAAAGTATTGGAATCCAGCATAACACAATGCTCTGGTGAAGCGTTCCGGATGGCCTTCCTGGTGCACGTATTCCACACCATGCTGCACTGCAAATACGTGAGTAGGTTGGCGCTCAAAACTCCATTTTGCCATCGAAATCATATATTCAGAAATATCAACACCCAGATAACTACGACAAACCCTGAACAGTTCTCTCGATAATGATCCATTCCCGCATGCCAAATCTAACAACACATCATCCGGTCGTAGTTGCAGGCCATTATGAATAGCCTCACGAATCATGCGAATTTGATCTTCTGACACCGGCTTTCCGCACACGGTACGACACACTTGACCGAGAAAATCGTCCGGCGCACAGGTTCTGGCATGGGCGTCGTAGCTAAACTTTGGATAGGGTTGTGATTTGCTCATTATAGATCAATCCTTATTTGTGCCTGTCAAATTCGCACATACCTTTACCCCCCTACTGCAAAATATATTGTTTTAATAGTTCTTTGGCCTGATCCGTTGAGTTAAACATCATAACATCTATTATGGACAAATTTGGGATGAATCCATTATTAAATTGTTGATAGATAATATCCCTTGTTTTCAAGAACATTAGATTAATACCATTCGATAGAAACTCATTTCTGTTGTATATTGTTGCGCCACCAATTGAATTAATATAATGATCAGATTTCAAATTTTTACATATTTCTATAACCTTATATTTATTGCGAAGCGAATGGTTAATGTTAATCTCTGAAGAAATCATAAGCTCAGTATCTATGCCTAAATATTTTTTTATGGTAAGAATTGAATTATAGATGAACAAAAAAAGATTCGATTCATTTTGATCTAATATCCTATCTATTATTGGTTTTACTGTATCGTAATTTGGGGCTTTACTATAGCCTGCATCAATGAGGTTTTTTATTTTTTCTTTTTCTTTTAAATAGAAAATTTCAGAAATGCTCCTATCTTTTATATCCAAAAAATCAGAATCATTTTTTATAGGCAACGAAATTAACTTATCGTGACCATTCAACAAAATTCTATTTCTTCGAATCCAACCGCTTTTTGTGTATTTAATATTATCATAAACTACGAATTTATCTACTTCACTCATCAATTGCCAATATCCAATATATGGGAAAAAATATGGTTGCATAATAGCCAGCTTCATAAAATTGCCTCTGATTTTCGATTATGAGCAAGCAAGTTAATCAGTCCAGTGATGCGCTTTTGCTCGTATTCGTTTAATCCAGGAAAAATGGGCAAACACAGCACCTGTTGCGCCATTTCCGTGGCTACTGGTAGATTTTCCCGCTTAGCGGAAGGTAGACCACGGTACATCGGAAAACCTGAGATCAGCGGATAGAAATACCGCCGGGCGTATATGTTGTGCTCTCTCAGCAACTCATTCAGTGCATCGCGCGAAAGTGGGTATTCCGGCCCGACGAGAATTGGGAAATAAGCGTAGTTGGCGGCGCTGACTACTGGCATCGAAGGGAACCGAATACCCGGGATACCATGGAGCTGTTCGCGATAGACACCATCAATACGCCTGCGCTCACCTAATACTTGATCAATGTATTTCAATTGAAGTAGGCCAAGTGCAGCGTTGAACTCGCTCATCTTGCCATTGATTCCGGGTGCGATAACTGTCACTTCATTGACATAGCCAAAATTCTTTAAATGCTCAATGTGTGTTTTCATCTTGACATCTGGACAAATAATGGCACCACCCTCAAAGGTATTAAAAACCTTGGTGGCATGAAAGCTCAGGATCGACAGATCGCCGTAACGCAGCACACTGCCATTTTCATCACGTACACCAAAGGCGTGCGCGGCATCATAGATGACCTTGAGATTATAATTATCGGCGATTTTTTCGATGGCTTCCATATCACACGGACGGCCATAGCAATGCACTGGCATGATGGCCGTGGTTTGCGGCGTAATGGCGGCTTCGATCTTGGTCGGATCCAAATTGAGCGTATCAGCATCAATGTCGACGAACACCGGTCTGATACCATTCCATAATAGTGAATGAGACGTGGCGACGAAAGAGTAAGGTGTTGTGATCACTTCACCCGTGATACGAAGCGCCTGCAGAGCCGTTACAAGAGCTATTGTGCCGCTAGTGAATAGCGCCACATGTTCAACGCCCAGATATTCACACAGCGCTTGTTCGAACTGAACGTGAAAAGGTCCGCCATTGGTCAGAATCTTGTTATCCCATATCTGCTCGAGATAGGGAAGAAATTCCTCCAGCGGGGGAAGAAAGGGTTGTGTGACATAAATCTTTTTTAACAACTCGTTCATTCCAAAACGCTCACGAAATATAATTAAACAAACTCAACCCCTGCACCTGCACAAAGGCCTTCTGCGCTGCCTGCAGTGCCGTCGAGCTTTCCTGAAACTGGGTGATGACCTGGGGGTAACTCACATCCGCAAGCTTCCCCTGTTCAGTCTGGAACTGCTGGGTCAAGTTGGTATTCAGCGACTGCACACTTTGAGCTTGCTGCAATTGGGAGCCTATTTGTGCCTGAGTGCTGAGCAGGCTGGTCTGAAACTGATTGAGGTTCGCCAGGGCATTGCTGATGTCCTGGGAACGACGGGTATTGGCTCCGGGCGAACCGGACCCTCCCGAAAAAGCCGTGATCAGGTCACTGAAAGTCTGAAACAGGCTTTGTGGTTTGGAAGCAGCCAGGGTAAACGAGGCAGTTTGCCCGGTGGCAGGCTCACCGTTAGTGGGCACAGTGATGAATGGACTACCTCCTGCTGTGGCGGGAATGGCAATACTTTGCCCGGGGGTATATTTTCCACTGACGACACTGCCGGAACTGGCCGTCCATTGACCACTACCCACCGCCCCCGTTCCGCTGGTGACATTATAAGTCAATCCACTGGCACCATTACTGATGGTAACCTCAAACTGTACGCCCTTCGCCACAAATTCCGCGTTGGCCGTTGCAGAATTCAGCACACTGCCCGGACCTAAGGTGGTACTTCCCACGGCATTGACCGAGGTTCCGGAACTACCCGCAGGAATCTGATAATTACTACCAGAGGCGCTGACGGTAAACGTCCCGTTGCCCGCCAGGGTGTTCATGAAAACCGCGTTTCCTGCCTGGGAAATGGGTGTCGTGAGTCCCGGACCAATTTCTAGGGTTTTTTGGCTGGAATCGCCGAGATACTGCACCTTTCCATCACTCTGAAGCTGAAATGGCGGAGTGTTGGCCTGGGAACCACCATAAATATAAGTCCCGTTGGCGTCCTGGGTGTTGGCCAGTTGCACCAGTTGCTGCAAATTGCCCTGCATGGTGGTCACCGCGTTATGCAGATCACTGGCATTGACGGTGGCATTATTCATCTGCACCGCCAGTTGCTGGACCTGATTCATGAGGGTGCCGACACTTTGCAGCGTGCTGGAACTCATGCCCAGATCCTGCTGTGCATAGGTATTACTTTGCTGATAGCTGCCCAGATTGGCAATTTTGCTGTTGAGGTCCAGCACCTGGGCATTGGCCACCGGATTACTGGTGGGATTGATCAGGGCATTACCCGTAGAAAGCTGCTGAGAGAGATTATTCAGTGTGCTTTGCTGGTTCAAGAGTGAATACAGGCTGCTCTGATAAAATTCCTGGGTGCTGACGCGCATGATCTGCTCCTTATAAGGCCTGAATCAGGGACTGAAACAGGGTATTCCCCACGGAAATGGCTTTGGCGGCCGCTTGGTAGGCTTGTTGATATTGAACCAGATTGGCAGCTTCCTGGTCCAGATTGACGCCGGATACGGATTGCTGGGCAGCCTGGGCAGACTGCAGCACCGTCAGTTGGGCCTGGGCATTATTCTGGGCCTGAGCGGCCTGATTGGTCACCTGGGTAATCAACTGGGCGGCATTGTCATTAAAAGTCGCGGTTCCACTATTCAAAATCTTGCTGGTGGACAATCCGGTCATCAATTGGGCATTACCATTGCTGCCTGCCCCCCCCTTACTCAGGGTGAAAGCATCACCGGAAGCCGCAAGACTACCACTGAGATTTACCTGCCAATATCCTCCGGGCGCATTGGGGTTTTGTATATCAATGACGGTACCGGAACCACCCAGACTGACCGTTCCTGATCCCAGCACCGATCCGGTTCCGGAACTGGAGCTGATCTGGAAGCTGGCCGTGCCGCCCTCCTGGCTGGCGCCGCTGGTGATGGTAATTTGTAAAGGTGTCGGGAAAGTGGACAGACCGGAAACTACAATGGCGCCCGAACCACTACTACTTACATATTGCCCGGCCGAGAGGGTCATATTGCCGCGATTGTTATTCACCAGACTGCTGCCGCTTAGCAACTGGCCCGGGCTGCTGACATAAGGACTGGCAGCGGCAATACCCGCAGGGTCTGTCATGACCGTCTGCATGTCCATCGCCCCCAGGCGGGTGGGTTCAACCAGAAAACTATCACCCGCTGCAGCACTGCCGGACACCTGCAATTGAAAACCTTGCTGAGAAAAATTCAGGGTCGTCGCACCAGCACCACTCAGTGGAGTCCCAGAAGTGCTCGCCACGACAGCACCGGTGCTGCTGTTCTCCAGATTCCATACCGAGCCGGAACTTTTGCTCAGAATATACTGACTGGCGCTGAGATTACCGGCATTGGTGATGGTGCCGACCACGGAGACACTGCCACTGCTGTTATGGGTATTGGCATACACACTGACCGGCCCGGCGCTGAACAGGGCCGTGCCGCTGGAACCTGACAGATTCAAGCCCTGGGCCTGCTGCGCGTTCAATGCAGCAGTAATGCCGTCTGCGAGCAGGCCCAATCCGTTTTCAGCGGGATCCAGAGACTGGCTGCGAAATTGCAGCAGACCACCCAGGGTTCCACCGGTCAGATTTTTGGTCAAGTCAGCGCCATTGCTGGCATAGCCCACATTGAGGGTTTGCTGGTTGTAAGGGCTGGGCTGGGTTTGCAGGGCAAAGGATTGGCTGCCCGCTACCAATACCTGGCCATTGCTCAAATAGACGCTCAGCTGTTGATTGTTCTGCTTCAACACCTGCACGCCTACCTGACCGTTCAATTCGGTGATGAGATGATCCCTCTGGTCCAGTAAATCATTGGGTGTGGCATTGGCCCCGCTTTGCGAGGCGGCAATCTGCACATTCAGTTGCGCAATCTGCTTGCTCAATGCATTGACCTGACTGACAGATTCGGAAATTTGCTGATTGACACCGCTATCCACACTGGCGAGTTGCTGCCCCAAAGACTGAAAGGTCTGACTGAGAGTCTGGGCGTTACTGAGCATACTCTGGCGCGCCGGAATATCCGTGGGACTGGCAGCCACTTGGGCCACCCCTGAAAAAAACTGACTGACCTGCGAACTGATACCCCCGTTATTGAGGATGCCCAGAATATTCTGGAGAGAACTGGAAAGACTGGCCTGCCCACTGGCACTGGCGCTGGCCGTCCAGACCTGACCCTGCAAAAAGCTGCTGTAACTGCGCTGTACCGATTCGACCTGGGTACCATTACCATAATACTGCCCCCCCAAAAGAGTGGGCACGGCGGTGGACTGCACGATGTTCTGCTGGCTGTAACCGGGGGTATTGACGTTGGCAATATTATCACCGGTCACCTGCAGGGCCGATTGCGCCGCCTGCAGACCCGTGAGGGCATTATTGACCAACCCACTGATACCCGACATGGTCAAGCACTCCCTAAAGATCGACCGGTGGACTCTGCACTGCCATAAACCAGACCTGTTTGTTCACGCAGCATCATCAGCGCCTCCCCCAGGCCGGAACCAGCCACCCGTAAGGCATGGTCCAGGGCACTGTAGTGCTCCTGCAGCATCAGCACAGCTTCTTTGAGTTCTGCGGAGGGAACAGCCTCAGGATGATTGCTGCGCATGCTCAGTAAGCGCTTTCCCAAGCGCTCCGTCATATCGGCATCAGGCATGGGCTGCGTCCAGTCACCCTGCGCCAGCCACTGTTTCTGGTTTTCCAGAACCTGAGTCAACTGACGAACGGTTTCCAGTTCCTGCTGCATGGATGCATCGCTCATCGAGAATCTCCCGCCTGCAAATGAGGCCCTATTTGATTAACGGCACAAATGCCATAAAGTTTAACTGGCGGCATTTTCACCTGATAAATCTCCCATGACTGTCTGCATGAGCGGGCTTTCAGCCACTGCCACCAGCTTGCTGGCATAGTGCGGATCTGTGGCATATCCCCCCTGCTGCAGAGCTTCGGCAAATCCGGCGATATTGTTGCCCTGCCCCAAAGCCTGGCGATAACGGGGATTATTCAGCAGCAACTGGGCATAATTATGCACACTTTCCCCCACATTCTGATAGGCGCGAAAAGCCGCATTTTCAACTTCATTGACGCCATTTTCGAATTCATGGGTCAGACTATGTACTGATGTGCCCAGCCAGCCCCCACCGCCTTTAATACCAAACAGATTATTACCGGCCACATGGCTGCCCCAGCCCGTTTCCAGGGCAGCCTGGGCAATAATGGCGGTAGGTGCCACGCCAAGCTTCTGTGCGGCTACCCGCACGGCCGGCAAAATGGATTGGACAAAGGATTTCGCTTGCTCCAGCAAAGACTGTGAAGGTTTCACCCAGGATTCCGGAGACATGGCAGAGGATGCCAAGGGAGCGGACAAGCCCGCATTTCGTGCGGGCATGCTTAGCGGCTTGTCAGCACTTTGCGCAGCATTCTGCTTGCCCCAATGCAAGTGGTAACGGGTGGCAATTTCCTTGGCGAGGGTCTGGGCGATACCTATCCCCTGCCCTTGGCTGACGGTTTGGGCGATTTGCTGATTAAAGAGGGACTTCATCAGCGGGCCGGAGTTTTTTCCGGTCAAATCCGAGCCGAAAGACGTTGCCGACATGGCCGAGAGCATTTCCTGCAGTAACACCGCCTCAAATTGCTTGGCTACCGCCAGAATGGTCTTGGGATCATGGGCATCGGCATCACTGCGCAACTGACTCAGACCAGAAAAATTCAGAGCGTCACTGGCCGTCGCAGCCGCTGCCTGGGGGCTGACGGCTGTGGCCGTGGTGTTTGCCGTCAGCTGTATTCCAGTGCCACTCATATCACTTCCAGCTGTGCATGCAGGGCGCCTGCGGCTTTCATGGCCTGCAAGATGGCGATCAGATCCGTCGGTGTCGCCCCAACAGCGTTCAGCGCCCGCACTACTGCCTCCAGGCTGACTCCCGGTTCAAACATCAAGAGCTTGGCCTGGGGCTGAGTAACCTTCACATTGGCCTGGGGGGCAACCACCGTCTGCCCGGCACCCAGAGGATTCGGCTGACTGACCAGGTACTTTTGGGAAATGGTCACCGACAGATTACCGTGAGCAACAGCACAGGCTCCCAGGGTCACATTCTGCCCCAGCACGACCGTACCACTGCGCGCATCAATCACCACTTTCGCCAGCGGCGTTTCGGGACTGACGTTCAGGTTTTCGATCTGCGACAGAAAATTGACACGCGCACCGGGGGTGCCGGGGGCATTCACCCGTACTTCTCCGGCATTCAGGGCTTCTGCCACCCCATACCCCATCTGTTGATTGATCACATTGGCAATCCGCGCTGCCGTAGTAAAACTCGGTTGATGCAACTCCAGCATCATTGGCCCGGCCTGGTCAAAGCCGGAAGACACGGAACGCTCGACGTTGGCACCATTGGGAATGGTCCCCGCAGTGGTAATATTCACCTGCGCCGAAGAGCCATTACTGCTGGCCCCGAATCCACTGACAATCAAACTACCCTGGGCGACCGCGTAGGTTTGCCCGTCGGCACCCTTCAGCGGCGTCATCAGCAGGGTTCCCCCGGCCAGGCTGCTGGCATTACCCACCGCCGAAACCGTGACATTGATGGTCTGCCCGGGCTGCGCAAAAGGCGGCAGATGTGCGGTGACAATCACCGCAGCCACATCCTTGGGCTGCAGGTTCGTGGCCACAGAAGCGGGTAAATTGATGCCCAGGCGCTGGAACATGTTCAGCAGGGATTGGGTGGTATAGGGCACCTGGGTGGCCTGATCGCCGGTACCATTGAGTCCGACCACCAGGCCATAACCTACTAACTGGTTACTCCGTACCCCACCTACGGCGACCAGATTGCGGATGGTTTCCGCCTGAGCAGTCTCCAAGCCCACCAGAATGGTCAGACCTAGTATCATGCATAGCGCGAGTAAGGAGCGAAAGTGCTTGTTCATCATCACCTTCCTCAGAAAGGCCATAGTGACAGGAAGAAGCGCGCCAGCCAAGGCATTCTTGCTGCTGAATAAATCGTGCCATTGCCGCTGTATTCGACGCGGGCATCAGCAATCTGGGTGGAAAGTATCGTATTCTGCGGGGTCACATCTGCAGGCCTCACAACACCCGCGACCCGGATGTATTCATGACCGCCATTGAGCAGCACCTCTTTAGAGCCTTCAATGACCAGATTGCCGTTACCTTGCACACGCACCACAGTCACCTCCAGGGTCGCCTTAAACGTATTACTCTGGGATGTCGCCCCTGTTCCGCCATACTTCTGGGCACTATTAGCGCCCATGCTCGGACTGAAGGGTGTTCCCGCCACACTTCCAAAAGCAGGAACTATGCCAAAGAAATTGGTCAGCGCCGCACTCAGAGAATCCGAAGTGTTGATGGCCGTGTTGGTATTATTGCTGGCACTAGAGTTTTCCTGAATCAGAACGGTAATCAGATCACCCACGCGATTGGCGCGATTATCACTGAACAAGGACACATTGGTACCCGCCTGCCAGATGGCACCATTAGGGGCATGCGCCGCCAATGATTCCGGTTCTGCAGGTATCGGCAATGGCTTTAAGGGTTTAACATCATGATCTCCCTGCAGACTGGCGCAGGCACTCAAGCCCATAGCCAATATCAGCAGCAGCCCCAGACGCAGCAAAAGCATCCCGATATGTCCTGAAGACGCCGCAAAATCAGTGCTGTGTTTACTCATGGCTGGAGTGCGCATTGTATCAGCCTCACAAATTCTGGGTGAGATAACCCAGCATGGAATCCGACGTGGATACCGCCTTGCTGTTGATTTCGTAAGCGCGCTGGGTAGCAATCATATCCACCAGTTCCGACACCACATTGACATTGGAGGATTCCAGATAACCCTGCTGCACGGAGCCCAGCCCATTGAGGGTGGGTTGCCCTGTTTGCGGAGCTCCGGAAGATCCAGTCTGCAAGTAGAGATTATCGCCAATACTCTGCAAACCCGTGGGGTTGATAAAGTTGGCAAGTTGGATGGTACCGACCTGCTGGGGCTGCGCTTGCCCCGGCAAGACCACCGATACCGTACCATCATTGCCGATAGTGATGGACTGGGCATTGGGTGGAATGGTGACCGGCGGCTGGAGCAGGTAACCATTGGAATTGACCAATTGTCCCTGATTATTCATCTGAAAAGTGCCATCCCGACTATAGGCAATGGTACCATTGGGTTGCATGATCTGAAAAAAACCTTGCCCATTGATCCCCACATCCAGAGCGTTCCCCGTCTGGGTCAAGTTGCCCTGGGTCATCAATCGCTCTGTGGACATCACCCTTACACCGGTTCCCAACTGCAGCCCCGATGGGTATTGCGTGGTTTGTGAAGACTGGGCACCGGGCTGGCGCAGATTTTGATAAAGCAGATCCTGAAATACAGCTCGGGACTGCTTGAACCCGGTGGTATTGACGTTCGCCAGATTATTGGCGATTACGTCCATTTTGGTCTGCTCACCTTCCAGCCCGGTTGCTGCCACATAAAGAGAACGCATCATGATGGATTACTCCTGATAAATTATGACAGAACCAGCAATTGATTGGCGCTTTGCCGATCCTGGGATACGGTCTGCATCAATTTGGTCTGCATGTCGAATTGCCGTGTGTCTTCCAGCATCTGGATCATGGCATTGACCGGATTCACATTGCTGCCTTCCAGAGCGCCAGGCTCCAGCACGACATTACCATCCTCGGGGGCGGGTTTGCCGTCGCTGTTCTGAAAAAGACCATCGGGATTTTTCTGTAAGCCTTTTTCTGAAGGATTCACCAGCTTGATCTGGTTGATGGTCACGATGGCATTGGGCTGACTCCCTACCGGAACTCCAGAGATGACCCCGTCACTGCCAATCACCAGAGACTGCATGGGTGGCAGAGAAATCGGTGCGCCATTGACGCCCAGCACCGGATGGCCGGTTGCCGTCATGAGAATACCCTGACCATTGAGCTGCAAGTTCCCATCCCGGGTATAAGCCTCTTGACCGTCAGGGCCCTGCACGGTCAACCAGCCCTGGCCATTCACTGCCACGTCCAGCGGTCGGCCGGTGTGGACAATGGGTCCCGACTGAAAATCCAAGCTGGGGGTTTCCGTAGCCGTATAGGCGCGGGTCGGCAAACCCTGTCCATAAACAGGCAATGCGCTGAATTGGGCTTCGTCGGCGCGGTAACCGGTGGTGTTGGCATTGGCCAGATTATTGGCGGTGACCGTCTGCTTCTGCAGAATGGCGTTGGCACCGCTCATGGCAATATAAAGGGTATCCATGATTTATCCTCTTACAAACTCAAGAGCGTCTGCACCACGGTATTCTGAGTTTTAATGGTCTGGGCATTGGCCTGGTAGGCTTGTTGCGCCACAATCAGATTGACGAGATCCTTTGAAATATTCACATTGGACTGCTCCACAGCACCCGCCTGCAAAACCCCAAGATTGGAACTGCCCGGCTGACCGGACAGCGGTTGTCCGGATACATAGGTTTCCGCCCAGTAATTGTTGCCGAGATTTTGTAGACCGTTATTATCCGGAAACCGCGTCAGGCTGATTTGCCCCATGAGCTGCGATTCACCGTTACTATAACGCCCGAAAATATTACCACCGGAGTCAATGGAGAGCCCTGACAATTGGCCGGCACTATAACCATTACTGTTATTGGTAATCACCGAATTGGGAGAGTTGTAATTGGTGCTACCGCTAAAATTCACATTGATGGTGGTGGAAGCTGCGCCATCTGCCCAGGAAATACCGGATATAGGGGTGGAGGTCGAACTGGTTTCCTGCCCCAGATTATTAAATTGCAAGGTGCCTACACTGCCAGACGTAATGCCGCTGGCGCCATTGGTACCCGTAACCGAGTAATCGACATTCCAGGTCTGTCCAGAGCTTGTTGTTGCTGAACCACTTTGTAATTGATAATAAGTGGTCAATAACTGTGGGGTTCCCAGACTGTCGTAAACAGTTGTCGTCGTAGAATAATTATAAGTGCTTGGGTCATTGATATTAATTGCACCACTCAGCGGTGTATTAGTGGAATCCAGATTTAAGCCCAGACTCAATCCCGAGGTAGCCTGTGGGGCAATGGCATTCTGATTGATGGTTAATGGACCACTGGCTCCGGTCAGCTTGCCATTCTGCGCCTGAACACCAATCAACTCGCCGCCATTGGCGTCTACAATGACGCCATTTTTATTGAGCTGGAACTGTCCATTACGTCCATAAACCGTAGAGCCATTATAATTGAATTGAAAAAAACCATTACCATTGATTGCCACATCCAGCGGATTGCTGGTTGTCTGGATATTGCCCTGGGTAAATTGTTGGGCAATCGTCTGAACCGTTGTACCAATACCTACCTGTCCGTCTGTAGGCGCAGTATTGGCCATGGCCGAAGCATAGGCATCGGCAAACTCGGCATTGGAGCTTTTGAACCCCACCGTATTCGCATTGGAGATATTATTACCCAACACCTGTAAATCAGAATTGGCCGCCTGCAAACCACTTAATGCTGTATTGAATGCACCCATTTTAAAACTCCTTAAATAATATTCTGCACGGAGCTGAAAGGCACAGAACCTTGCTGACCTTGTAATTGCAGGGTGGGACCTGCATTTCCGAGGGTGACGCCATTGACCACCCCGAACATATACGGCGTACTCGTTACCGCATCGCCATTGGCGCCAGCAGCCTGAACGGAAAACTGATAATTGCCGGCTGGCAGAGCGCTCCCGTTGGCTGCTTTACCATTCCAGGAAAAGCTCTGCATTCCCGAAGACTGTGGACCCTGGGGCAAAATCGCTAGCGTCTGTCCGGCGCTGTTTTTTATCAGCACATTCACTGCAGCGGCATCACCGGCAAGATCGTAAGCACCCGTAGAACTGCTGCCACTCAAAGTCAGTTGATTGCCGGAAGTGGTTACCGATTTGCCAATCAATGAGGCCGCCTGCAAACCCTGATTCTGGTTAATCTGTGCCATCAGCGAGCTGAGTGAACCCTGAATGGCCTGCACGCCGTTGGCCATGCTGAATTGCGCCAACTGTGAGGACAAATCCTGATTACTGAGCGGATTAAGCGGATCCTGATTGGTTAATTGGGTGACCAGCAAATTATAAAAAGTGCTCTCGCTGGCGAGGCCGCTGGCACCACTGCTGGCCGTACCCGAACTGCCTGCCGAACTGGTCTGTAAGGACTGATAAAAAGGATTGACGCTGGATGTCAGAGAATTGACGCTCATGTTCAGGCTCCCAGAGTAAGGGTTTTCTGCAGCAAGGCTTTGGTGGTGTTCATCACATTCACATTCGCCTGATAAGCCCGTGAGGCCGAGATCATGTTCACCATTTCATCCACCGGATTCACGTTGGGCATTTTGACGTAACCTTCCTTGTCGGCTAGGGGATTACCGGGCTGATACACCATTTTGAATGGCCCAGGCTTGCTGACGACTTCCGCCACACGCACACCATTCACTCCTGCCGGAGCGCCCGCACCCGCAAAGGGTTGTGCCGCAAATACTACTTCGCGCGCCCTGTAGGGCTGGCCATCAGAACTGGTGGCCGAATTGGCATTCGCCATGTTACTGGCAACCACATTCAGCCGATAACCCTGAGCCGTCAGCGCCGAACTTGCCACATCCAAAACTGAAAACAATGACATAGTATTTACTCCTGCAACATTTAACTGGTTGTTCCCGTAATGGCCGAGATCAGCGTTTTGATTTTTCCGGTCAGAAAAGTGAGATCGGCCTGATAATGCACACTATTTTGTAAAAAACTGGCCTGCTCACGATTCATATTCACCGAGTTATTATCCAGGCCTACCTGGCTACCACGCTGATACTGCACAAAAGCTGCCATACTCGCGTCATTACCAGTAGCAGCAAACTGCCGGTGATGATCGGTTTCCAGAGTAAGGCCTCCATCATCTCCAGACTGCACAGCGGCCAAGGTCTGCTGGAAAGGGATATCTACGGCGTGATAATTCGGTGTATTAGCATTGGCTATATTGGCGGCCAGCAGTTGTTGCCGATAGCCGGTCACTTTCAGTGCATCCGCCAAGGGATCCAACGCTTGATCCAATAAACCCGACATCCGCTCGACCTCCCTGAGAAACCTTTGGGCTTTTAAAAGCAAAAAATATGCCACAATGATCTTTTCATACCGAGCATCTTTTACAGCAGTATTTATCGCTGACTCCACCCCGTTGCCTTGTCTTCAACGGCAGATAAGGGCCGCCTGCATTGGGTTGACTCAGGCGCATCGGCAAAAAAATGCCGCATCCTGCTGCCCACGCAAGCAGAAGCGTTCACTTCAAAGACCATGTGCCGGTTCTGGGTTGTGGCGCGTTATTTGCTTTCGCTCTTGCTGATGAGATCTCATGGATACAAGCGTAGGGAGCATGGGCATTAAATGAAGCACAGATCTTCGCCAGGGAGAAGGTACAACCATGCCGTCGTGACACTCATGCTTATGATGATGAGCACTGCTGCCCATGCGCAAATTGGCGTGGAGAGTCCCGATGCTATTCGCAACGCTGCTCTGAGTTTTGTTCGCGCCCATTTACCTGCTCAGTCTTCCGGGCTGCATATCCATCTGGATGGCCCTGCTTCGGGCATTCATTTTCCTCGCTGTACCAAGCTCAAAGTCAGTTACTTTGGGTACAGTAATCCCTATGGCAACCAGACCATAAAAGTGCTCTGTCAGGCACCCAGCAATTGGCAGATATATCTACCAGTCCAAGTCCAGGTGGATCAGGCCGTGGTCATTGCGGCCCGCCCCCTGACGGCGGGCTCCGTCATCCAAGCCGGTGATCTGGCTGTTGTCCGCAGAAATACCAGTGGCTTGAGCGGTAGTGCGATTCGTTCCCCTCAGGCAGTTATTGGTAAAGTCCTGCGCTTCGGTACCTTGGCCGGACAGCCCATCACCACCGGCATGCTCAACGCTCCTGATGTGGTACATGCTGGGGAACAGGTGACACTTTACGCTGAAGGCGATGGCATTCGCATTGCTACCATTGCCGACGCCATTGAAAATGGTCGTCCCGGACAAAACATCATGGTCAGAAATTTGCAATCCGGTCGGATAATACGGGGTACGGTCACCGCGCAAGGACATGTCGTGGTAAACTTTTAAGGGACATGGTGAAAAATAAATGGCTCAAACACCTTCAGTTATTGTTGTTATGTGTCGTAAATACTAGAGATAGCATAGTCAGGCAGGAGGTACATTCATGAATCCCATCAACCCCTACAATGGATTACTTACGGGAATAGCGTCCAAGGAAACCCGGAGTAACCCTGAACAATCCGTCAGTAATGCGGGTTCCGAAAAAAATGCAGTTCAGCCTGCTGGTGGCAATTCGGTGGCACAAGATCATTTGACCTTGTCACCCAAAGCCAGGCAGTTGATGGCGGCGCAAAAAGAGAGCTCTGCCAGCACCGAACAATTGGCGGCAATTCGTTCCAGTATTGTCAACGGCAGCTATCAGATTGCTCCGCAGCAAATCGGACTGGGGCTGACCCAGGATAATCAGCAGTTTATGCCTAACAAGCCCGGCACCCCAGCCTGATCACAGTATGCATCCGGATGCGCATAAAATTTCTCAACAGTTTCCACTGCTGGAACAACTGCAGCGGTTACTGGATGATGAGACTGCCAGCCTGAAGACAGGCCATATGCAGAATCTCCAGCAAGTTGCTTCAGAAAAAATGCGCTGCTTCGCCCAGCTTGAGCAGATGAAATCGTCAAATTCCGAGTTCCGCAATACCTTGGAATCTGTTCCGGGACGCAGCTTGCTGACCGAAATCCTGCGCAAGAACCAATTAAACGGGCAAATCATCCAGGCTTTGATGCGCTTCAATCAAGGTGCATGGGAAATTTTCTTTGGTAACAGTCAGCCCATCTATACGGACCTTGGTACCACTCGATCAACCCCGGCAAACCATTTGATCGGGAGCGCCTGAATCGTGCTGGTACTCACCAGGCGTCGTGGTCAGGCCATTTGCATAGGCGACAACATTCGCATTGTCGTTACCCGCATTGATGACGGCCAGGTAAGACTAGGCATTGAAAGCAGCGAAAATCTCACGATTTTACGCGAAGAATTGCTGGAAACCGTCAAACTGGCCAACCAATCCGCCCAAACCCTGGCGCCCAACGATTTTGAACACTGGTTGAGACAGCAACACCATACGGATGACAATGGTCATCCTGAGGATGAATCCTGATGAGCACCTATAGTACCCGTTTTGGCCCCTTGTCCATCGCTGAAAAAGATATCTGGCACTGCATTGCACCCATGCCTGGGTTTACGGAACTGCATCAGTTCGCCTTGTTACATCTACCCAGTCAAGGTCCCTTTGTCTGGTTGCAGTCTCTGGATGACCCGCTGATCACCTTTCTGTTAATAGCTCCAGAGCACTTTAATCTGCGCTATTCACAAACTCCGCATTTTGCCAAAAGCGAAAAAGAAGGAATTACCATGGTCATGGTCATCCTGCCACAGACAGAAAATGGAAAACTGCAGAGCAATGCTCTGGCGCCGCTTTATTTTCTGCCCGACAAAATGCAGTTTGGACAGTGGATTGTCGAACATCAGGAAATAGTGTCAGAGCCTTTACTGACCAGTCATCTGCCTCCTGCTGCATTGGGTGCCCAGACTGTGGTTCCCCTTCAGGAGTTGTCCAGCAGCGATACCCAGGTAAAGCAACCCTTATCGACTGGCACGGCGTAAGCATTCGCGATCATAACGCAGTGCGAACTGCATGATTTTATCTTCGAGGGCGGAAGAAACATCCATAAAACGCAAGCCCAGCTCTTGCATACCGCCCTGTAGACGCCTTCCGCCACTCAAATAACAGACTTTGGCAGCAAGCGAATAAGGGTGATTCTGGAATCGGAACTGTATCTGCGCCAGCAGCTCGCCTGCAGCCAACGGATAGTCATGAGGAATCGTGATTCGCATCCGCATGCCACCCGCACCAATGTTCACGCATTCCCCCTCCAGCGCACGCGCACCAAAACGACGCAGCACTACGGTCATTTTGTCAGAGACATCAAGTACTGCACGCAGATTTGCTCGTCTTTGCCACTGATAAACCACTTCGGGTCGCTGAATCCGGATAGCGGCAAAACGTTGCCAAGTGAGCTGCTCCAGCACGGTAGTCTGGAAGCCAGCAGGCAAGGCATCAACAGTCCACAACAACAAATCTTCTCCTGGATGCAAATGAGTATTGACGGCTTCTGGCATCAAGGCATCCATAATCAAACTATTTTTCTGATCATCTTCAGCCAACAGGCTGGTGTGACCTAGAACAGTATTGCGTTGACCCACCAATACCTGCATGTTTTGTTGCGCGTCGACGAGGGACTGTAACATTCGCTCGACGGCTGTGTTTAACGTCAAACGATTGGCGTGGGCAAACAATTTATCGACGAGGTTTTTTTCGTTGACCATATTCATTCCTCATATGAACCCATTGTCAAACTTTTGACACCAGGAAGATGGTTGATATCAGGCAAATACACAGCAGGATTCATGCCTATCAACCGTCCAGCACGGACGGCACGAATCTCGCTTGAAAAGGTCGGAATGGGCTGCAAAGCAACACATCCCGACTACTTAGTAGGTATGAACAGCAAAACATGAGAGAGGAGAACACCCTATGGCACGCAAGAAGAAAGAAGAAGAATGGGAAAATCATGAGCGCTGGCTGGTTTCCTATGCCGACTTCATCACCCTGCTCTTTGCGTTTTTTGTGGTCATGTACGCTATCTCTTCGGTTAACGAAGGGAAATACAAAGTATTATCGAAAACTCTGGTGTCTGCGTTCAGTGGTCAGCCCTGGTCGCCGGTACCTATTCGCTCGGATACCAACAGCCTTACCCAAACGCCGGTTGCCTTGCCCGCATTACCCAAGGTTGCCAGCATGGCACCGGTACCCCATGTGCAGCAGGGACAGGTTTCACCAAAAGCAAAAAATCCTGAAAACCCGGCCAACCCGGAAATGCAAAAAATAGAAGCACAGATGCGCGATTTGCTGAAGCCGCTGATTGAACAGGGAAGCGTAGCCATTCATAGAAGCAACCTGGGTATTGTGATCGACTTGAATGCCAAAATTCTTTTCCCATCAGCCGCTGCCCAGATCAGCCCCAACGCCACCAGCACCCTCAGCAAAATTGCTAAGATTCTGGCGCAAATTCCCTATCAGATTCAGGTCAACGGCTTCACCAATGATTTGCCCATTCGTACCCCACAATTCCGTTCCAACTGGGCGCTGTCTGCGGCACGCGCTGTATCGGTGGTCGAATTATTCATCCAGCAAGGCGTCAATCCCCATCATCTGGTGGCTGCCGGATATGGCAAATATCATCCCGTAGCTTCCAACAACACCGCCAAGGGGCTGATCATGAACCGGCGCGTCAGCATTGTGGTGGTAGCGCCGCAAAATCCCAGCAAAGCTGGTACTGATCCCATTATGGCAGGGAGCATCAGCCAGCGCGGCTGAGGCAGAACTGTAAAAATTCTGGAACAGACACCCTTTAGTTATGGGGTGAACGTGCCGTTAGCAAGCATATGACATTGCTAAAAGCCCCGTCGTATATTGGTACAGTAATTGCTTGCTGATACCCCGAGCGGCGGGGTTTGACTCAAGGAGGAGATCATCATTTATGGGCATTGACCAGGTCGACAAGGGCATCCACATTTTAGTAGTGGACGATTTCTCTACCATGCGGCGCATTGTGCGTAATTTATTACGTGAATTGGGCTTCAGTAATTTCGATGAAGCTGAAGACGGCGTCCAGGCACTGCAAAAACTGCATACTCGTCCTTTTGATTTTGTGGTGTCCGACTGGAACATGCCGAACATGCAGGGTATTGATTTGCTCCGTGCCATCCGCTCCGATCCGCAACTCAAGCACATACCGGTTCTGATGGTGACGGCCGAAGCCAAGCGCGAAAATATTCTCGAAGCAGCCCAGGCGGGAGTCAACGGTTATATCGTCAAACCCTTTACAGCGGATACCCTGAAAGAAAAACTCGATAGTGTCTTCAAACGACTGCAAGCCGCCCAAGGAGCCCAGGGATGAATACCCAAAATCCACTGGATCCCAATCGATTGCTGGGCGAAGCGGAACTCCTGCTACGAGAAGGCCTGAAACGCATTGCCAATACCGCTGAAGAAAAACTCTCCGGGGCGCAAAACCCCCTGGAAGAAGCCCTGCGTCTGACCGAAGAACAGACCATGGCCACCTTGGCCGCTGTGGAAAGAGCTCAGGATGCGGTCGCGGATATTCGCAACGCCCATAACAGCTTCATAGATGAACCCCTCAAGCAGATCGAAAGTGCACTACTGGTGATTCTGGCCAGCCAGCAGGGGCAGGATCTTGCCGGTCAGCGGTTAAAAAAGGCTATTGCTCTGCTCCAGGCGGTTGAAGAGCGGATTCGCCTGACTCTGGCAGAAACCGGGTTGGATACCAGCAAGCATCCAACACCCGAGGTATCTACCGATAGCAATCCCAGCATCAATCAGGACGAAGTCGACAGCTTATTGGCGGAATTGGGGATCTAAAAGCATGGATATGGAAATTCTGCAGGATTATTTACCCGAAGCCCGGGAGCTACTGGAAAAGGCCCAGGACGACACCTTGCGTCTGGAGTCTGATCCGGGTAATGACGATGTTCTGGCTTCAGTATTCCGTGCTTTCCACACCCTGAAAGGCGGAGCGGGATTTCTCGAAGCCGAAAATCTGGTCAACTGGACGCATCATCTGGAAGATCTGCTCGACAAGCTGCGTTCCCATACTTTGACTGTTACCGGCCCAATGATTGATGCCATTTTGCGGGGTCTGGATGTCATCGATGATATGCTGCAGCAACTCGCCAATGGGGAATATCCTGCGCCAGGACCAGAAGAGTTGAGCGGTATCATTCGTCAACTGGCAGCTGGAACGACTCCAGTGGAACCCTTGCAGCCCACCCTTCCCGCTTGTACTGCACCAGAAGCGACCCTTAAGGTCAGCCAACGCGCCACAGCCGATGGGCAAGCAGGTCTTTTTCTGGAACGCGCTGACGCAACACCCTCCCCTGACACGGGATCAGACGAAATTTCCGCAGAAGAATTTGAAGCCACACTTGACGCACTCTATGGAACGCAAGCACCCGGTTATGCCCCCCCTCCGGAAAGCCAATGCGCTGCCAGTGATGAGATTTCTCCGGAAGAATTTGAACAGGTACTGGATCAGCTCTATGGTGACAAAGCCCCGGGCTTTGATACAGAAATTTCGCCCAAAGGTGCGGAAGATCTGCCGGTGACCGCAGCGCCAGGCAATCCACCAGTTGCTTCGGTACAGACTGCCCCTGCCCCAAGTCCAGCGGCTCCACCTTCTCCAACATCCCAACCGGCGGCTCCGGCAGCTGTGCGTGGCAGTCCCGGCACTCAGGAGACTGCGGATGTTACCCTGCGGGTCGATGCAGCTCGCCTGGATGCCGTGATGAACCAGGTCGGAGAACTGGTTCTCCTGCGCAATCGCCTCAGTTCGGCCATTGGCAGCCTCGGCGAAGAAAATGAAGACATGCTGCGTATCGCCAGAGAAGTCGATCTCACGGTAAACGACATTCAGAGTACCGTTATGCGCTTGCGGATGCAGCCCTGCAAGCGACTGTTTCAGCAGCTGCCTCGAGTGGTTCGCGATGCATCCCGACAACTCTCCAAGGAGGTTGCCCTGGAAATTGTCGGAGAAGATGTAGAAATCGACAAAGCGGTTGTCGATGCACTTTCCGGTCCCATGACCCATCTGCTCCGCAATAGTCTGGATCATGGGGTTGAATCTCCTGAAGCGCGCCAGGCCGCAGGTAAGTCGCGAAGCGCCAAAATACGCGTAGCTGCCATACACCTTGGTGACAAGGTCAGGATTGATGTTTCCGATGATGGTCGCGGCATTGATAGCCAGTTTGTGATTCAGAAAGCCATCGATAAGGGCGTTATTAGTGCCGAACAAGGTGCTCGACTTTCGGAGCAGGAAGCAGTGGAGTTGATTTTCCGACCTGGATTCTCCACCAACGACCAGGTCACCGACATCTCCGGACGCGGTGTGGGTATGGATGTAGTCAAGGAGACCGTCCGCAAGCTGCGTGGCCGTCTGGACATTCAGACTCGCCCCGGATTGGGAACTCGCATTTCCATGGAATTCCCGCTGACCATGGCTGTACTTCCGGTACTTTACCTACGTTTGCGGCGAGAGATCTATGCCCTCCCGGTTTCCAGTATCGAAAGTTTGCTGGATATACAGAAAACCCGCATACATCGTATGAGTGGACGTACGGTCTATCGGGTGGATGGTACTGAGGTCGTACCCATTGTCGACTTGGGTGCCTTACTCCACGAACGCTCGCTCCGATTAGGTTCCGAGCCTATTGAAGGCGTACTGACTGAGCGTGGACTATTCATGGTCTCCGAAGTACTGGGGAACGAAGACTCAGTGGTTAAGCCCATAGATTTTCTTGCTGAACAAAACTGGTATCAGGGCGCGACGATCTCCGGTAAGGGCAATGTCGTGCTGATTCTCGACGCCAATGCCCTGGTGAATCATGTGCTTGATCACAGCAGCGATCCAACAACAAAAAACACGCCCTGCATAGGAGCTGCCTGATGAATATTCAGCATATCATGGGAGTTGTAGATGCTTCTTTTGCCGCGCGTCAAAGCATCGAAAAAGCCTTGCGGGAAATTGACCGCCGCGCCCTCAACGCCATGGTTCTCGTGAAGCGGCATGGTAATGCCCTGGCTGGATATGGGGTCGTAGCCCAGGCTTTTCGGGAGCGCGCCGCCACCCTCAAGGACTCCGCTGCACATCTCCAGGAAAGCATTGCCCCGCTCATCGAAGCCTATATGCGTATTTTGCAGCATCAACGCTTTTCTGATTCTTTTGAGCAGATGCTCGCGCATAACGCAGATCATGAAAAACACTGCCCAGGCCTGCGCAGTACCCAAAAAAAATGGCAAATAATCATTGTGGAAGAAGAAGCTGAAGCAAAGGCAGTACTGGAAAGGCTTCTGGAGATGGTTCAGCTGCTTCAGGAAGGTATTGAAGAGCAGGAATATGTGGTCACCAATGGCCGCATTGAAGCCGCTCTGGCAGAAAGCACTGGAGCCCCCCTGATGCGGGTATCCCGAGAAATGGGCGAAGCCGTCCGCACCGTCGCACTGGCGATTCGCAGCTATCGTCACCAATTGGAGAGTCTGGAACATGAAAGCAGCACCCATCTTTGAAGCAGGCAGTCACCGCTGGTGGATTATTTACGATCAGGATGAACATCGTGTCATTGATTCCAACGTCTATGTCATCGAATCTAATGAGCAAACCATCATCCTGGATCCCGGTGGTTTTGAGATATTTCCTCAGGTGTTTGCCGCACTGGTCGAAGCCGTACCACCTTCCAGCCTGAAAGCGGCTTTTGTATCGCATCAGGATCCCGATATCGCCTCCAGTCTGCCCCTCTGGCACGCTTGTAATGAAAAAATGGAATGGCATATCCCCAAGCTCTGGGAAGGCTTTATCCGGCATTACGGGGCTCTGGATGCTCCCCTGCAAAATATCGAGGATACCGGTGGCAGTATCATTATCGGTGGAAGACGCCTGGAGTTTATTCCCGCGCATTACCTGCATTCCTCCGCCAATTTTCACCTCTATGATCCAGAAGCAAAAATTCTTTTTTCAGGCGATGTAGGGGCGGCATTGTTACCTCCCGGTCATGATGCCTGGGTGGATCGGCGCGACAAAACCGGGCGGGCATTTGCAGAACATATCAGCAAGGCCAAATATTTTCACGAACGCTGGATGCCTTCCAATGCTGCCAAGAAAAACTGGATAGAGCGGGTCAGCCAGATGGATATTCAATACCTGTGTCCGCAGCATGGGGCCATATACAGTGGTGATAACGTCAAACGCTTTCTGGACTGGTTCGACAAGCTCACTGTCGGCACGGCCATCATTTAATCACTGGATGGAATAACCCTATGGATAGATCAACCCTGGAAGAGTATGCGCAAGCACTGCTGGATCCGTTGCCGACCCTGGAAATGCTCTGCGAAGCCGATGCTGCCATGGAAAATTGCATCTTTTACATGAATCCGAGTGCACAAAAAATCATGGATTTTTATCATGATCAACTAAATCCATTATTACGTGGTGCAGATGTCCGTAATGCCCTCAATCATTCCATTCATCAATTTCACAAAGATCCAGAGCGGATTCGGCAGATTTTTCGGGATTTGGCCAAAGGAAGCATTCAAAGCCACCAGGCAGAACTGCGATTGGGGACCATCACCTTCGCACTACAATTTACTGTTCTGCGTGATACATCCGGAACGCCCATTGCTTATCATGCTTCTTGGCAAGATTTGAGTGCTCAGCGCCGGATAGTAGAATTTTCCAACCTCAGCTCCGAGCAAGCTACGCATAATGCCCAGATGCTCACCGATACTGCTGCTGAAACGGCAACGGCCATGGAAACCGTCAACAAGAACCTGCTTCTGCTGGCAAAATCCATTGATGACAATCATCAGGCCACTAAATCGCTGATAGGAGAAGTGAGCTCCATTCGACAGATCGCTCAGACTATTCGTGATATTGCTTATCAAACCAACTTACTGGCACTGAATGCCGCCATTGAGGCGGCCAGAGCCGGGGAGCATGGTCGGGGATTTGCCGTAGTGGCCGATGAAGTCCGCAACCTATCCCGCCGAGTGCAAGAAGCTACAGACGAAGTGCAAAACAATATTACTGCCGTCACCAGCACCGCGCGGCATATTGATGAAGCAGCCCAGAAAAACCAGGCTCAGGCGCAGCAGTCTGGGGATGTTGCCAAAAATTTGCAGTATGAAATTAAAAAGTTGCGTACTTTGGCGGCTTCCATGACCCTGACTGCAGCCCGCCAAAGGCATGAAATTGTTGTGCAGCGCTTGCAGAACGAGTTACTGGGAGATCAGCACAGCCTGCGTTTGGAAGATCTCAAAGATCATCATAGCTGCACGCTGGGCCGCTGGTATGACGGTATTGGTGCTCAACTACTGGGTAAGGATGCCGCATTTATCGCTCTGGCAGAACCGCATCGAAAGTTTCATCAAAGCACCAGAGAACTTCTGGCTCTCCATCAGTCAGGGGACAAGGAACGATCTCAGCAAATGCTACAGCAAGTTTTGGGGAATCGTGACAGGATTTTTCAACAACTGGATGCGCTGAACACCACCCTTCAGGAAAGTCAGTGAGGACTACATCATGAATCAGTTATTACGGGAAGTGGATGAACGAGCCCAACTGGCAGGTACCAACAAGTTCGAACTGCTGGTATTCCGCCTCGGCTCAGATCCCGGCACCAATAGTCGTGAGTTATTTGGCATCAATGTGTTCAAGGTGCGGGAAGCGTTGGTCATGCCTAAAATCACGCCCATGCCCGGCGCTCCCGAGCATGTGATGGGGGTAGCCAATATTCGCGGGCAAATCATCCCTGTCATTAATTTACCTGCAGTAGTCGGTTGTAAAACCGAAGGATTAAATATTCTTCTCGTCACGGAATATGAGCGCTCCGTGCAAGGTTTCGCTGTGGAAGATGTGGAAGAAATAGTCCGCCTGGAATGGAGTCGAGTACTTTCGGCGGAAGGTGCTTCCGTAGGGGGCCTGGTCACCAGTCTGGCCAGGCTTGATGAAGATGAAGAAAAAGCGCGTCTGGCCCTGGTGCTGGATGTGGAACACATTCTCCGCCAGGTGCTGCCCTCCCGTTTCAAGGCTGGAGATGAGCTGGTACAGCAACATGCAGTAGAAATCCCCAAAGGCGCCGTGATCCTCTACGCGGACGATTCTGGCGTGGCCCGCAATCAAATAGAAAAAACCCTGAAAAGCCTGGGATTGGCCTTCATCGGGACCAAAACCGGGAAAGAAGCCCTGGAGCGACTACAGCAATTGGCCCAGGATGCGAAAGTGGCGGGTATCCCGCTTCATGACAAGGTCGCCATGGTATTGACCGATCTGGAAATGCCGGAGATGGATGGCTTCACTCTCACCCGGCGCATCAAGGAAAACGAAGCGCTTCACGATGTACCAGTAGTCATTCACTCCTCCTTGTCGGGTACCGCCAATGAGGCCCACGCGCGTAGCGTCAATGCCGATGGCTATGTGGCAAAATTTTTGCCCGATGATCTCGCTCGTGCCATCACCAACGTCATTCGTCCTCATTAAAAACCGTATCTTGAAGAGGCTACCCCATGTCTACCGAAAACCCAACGCTACTCTCCCTGTTTTCCGCCTGTCTGGACGGAGACGCTGACACAGCCCGGCTCATTCAGGAGGATCCTGAACTCGCGAAAACCATTACGCCCATCTGTGACTGGCAAAAAGCCCGTCTCTGGCAGGGCTGTCGCGTCCTGGATCATCAGGTGGTCGCATTGGAAAAAACCGCTGACAGTCATCTGCTGGGCATGAATTTTGACAAAAACCTGCAAAGCGCTCAGCAGGACAGTCAAGCATTGGTCGATCAGGCTCAGGCAGTAGTGGCTGCGGTACGTCATATAGCCGAGAGTGTGGGAGCCAATCAGGAACTGGCTGAAGCGACTCTGCATGATGTACAAATGGGTAACGAAAGATTGTCTGAGCTCATTGGCGAAATGGATCTTGTCGAACAGTCTGTGACCGCTATGGGGGAAACCGTCCAGGCTTTTCTGCAACAAACCCGCACCATTACCACACTGGCTGCCAAAGTTCAGGAAATTGCCAAGCAGACCAATCTGCTGGCCCTCAATGCCGCCATTGAAGCCGCTCGCGCCGGGGAACATGGACGCGGCTTTGCGGTCGTAGCTGACGAAGTGAAAAAGCTGGCCCAGAGTTCTGCTCGGGCTGCGGCGGATATTCGCAGTTCGGCCACCACCATCAACAAAGGGGCCATACAGGTGGAATCAGGGGTGAGCGCCAGTATCGTCCATTTGCGTCGCGGTGGAGACTCTCTTGAAACAGTAGCTGAAGTGCTGGGCATGGCCAATCAGTCCGCCCAGAAAACGCGTGGCAACATTGAAAGCATTGTGCATGGCAGCGTTCAGGAAATTACCGCCGCTGAAGCCATGGGAACACATATGAATGCCTTGCAACAATCCATGCAGCAATTTACTCAGCAGTTCAAGGGTATTCGCCACAATCTGGATCAGGTTCAAGAAGCCCTTGTTCAAGGAAGTGAAGCAGCCACCCAGGGAGAACCGGCTCTGGCGACCCGTTTGACCGTGGCAAAATCGGATCACGTACTATGGGTCAATAAAATTCTGGAAGCCATAGGTCATCCTAATGCCGAAATGGATGACAGCACTTTGAAAGATCACCACCAATGCCGTCTGGGGCAATGGATGGACAGCATGGTGGATACCCCGATTGGTCAATCCGAGGCCTTTGTTGCCGTACAACAGGTTCATCCGCAGGTGCACAAGCTTGGTATTGCCATTATCAATGCCATGAAAAAAGGCGACAATTCAGCCGTACATAAAGGTGCAGAACAGTTGAAAAGCTTGAGTACCATGGTGCAACAACAACTGGATAAATTACGTGATCATATTATGGGCCATTGATGCAACCGGATCCGGAACAGCATGGCTAAAAAGCAGAAAAAGTCAGAACCCACTCTGAATATAGAAGAGACTAAAAAATTTCAGTCACCCAAAAAAGGGGCGATTAAAAGCTGGGCCATTACCTGGCTATTGGCTATTTTTGCGGCTGAGTGGGGCCTATTACCGCAACCCTTATCCGCACAAGACGGATTACCCGTGTGGGTTCCCTTACTGATAAGTATATTACGCTTTTTGGTATTATGGTTTTCTGCTTACGTCATCACCAAAATTATTTTTGGTGCCTGGGAAATTCTGAATGAATATTATCATACTTTAAAGTAGTTTCATTACAAATCCAGTAAGCTCTGAAACAACGATAAATACAACCAGAGTAAACCATGAAACATGTAAAACCGATTCTTCATCAGCCTTAGTATCTGCAGCCTGGTTACTCCGGCCTGCTTTACTGTGACTGGAGGCAAAACTTGCTGGCGAAGTTGCTGATGCGTGCTGAAAATCCATTGACACCATCCCCCAAAAATATAATCCGTTTCAATTTATCACATTACTTACACCTGTTTCAATAATATTACATTGACGTTATGACGGTACTTTGTATCAGGAACGAGACGCCGGATTCACCCAGTGTACGCTCGCCAGCAGGTTCTCCCTTTCCTCATCAGGCAGCTCATCAAAATAACCGGTTTTGAGCAGTCGCGGCATTTCCACGACGCCATAGCGTATCCGGATCAAGCGGCTGACCGCCATGCCCAAAGCTTCAAACATGCGCCGTACCTCGCGGTTGCGCCCTTCCGCCAAGGTTACGTGATACCAGTGATTGGCTCCCTCTCCGCCGGCGTCCTCGATTTGCAGAAAACGGGCCTCTCCATCATCCAGGGCTATGCCTTTCAATAGGGTGTTTTCCTGCTCTGCGGTCAACACGCCCAGGGTACGCACAGCATAGACCCGCTCAATACCTGCACGGGGATGCATCAGGGCATTCGCCAGATCACCGTCATTGGTCAACAGCAGCAAGCCCTCGGTGTTATAATCCAGGCGGCCGACGGCAATCCAACGACTTCCCCGCAATTTCGGCAAGCGATCAAACACCGTCGGACGACCTTCTGGATCTTTGCGGGTTGTCAGCTCCCCGGCTGGCTTGTGGTAACGTAAGACGCGCAATCGGGGGCGCACCCAGGAAGGTATCCGCAACGCTTCACCATCCACAGCAATTTTATCCTGGGCGGTGACCCGGTCGCCCAGCTTTGCGATTTGGCCATTGACCTGAATACGGCCTGCGGTAATCCACTGCTCCATCAAGCGCCGCGAACCCAGGCCAAATCGTGCCAGCACTTTTTGTAGTTTTTCGTCCATGTATCCATTTTCTCCAAACATACCCGGTTCTTGAATAAGCGACCAAGCGAGTGCGCCATCATATCCTGTCTGCCGCACAAACCCTACAAAAAACCCCGCTCAAGGCGGGGTCTTCAGGATATAACCAATCAGATCAGGATCAGGAAGCCTTGCGATGCGGCGGCACTTCTTCCTTCAGGCGGGTAATGCCCATCATCTTGAACAAGACCTTTTCGTAAAAAGGCTCGGAAACACCCATTTTCATCTTGCGGATGAAATATTTTTCAAAAGCCACCTTGGCCAGATGCACCCAGCGACCATAGGCAAACACATCTACCGTACGGGGGCGCAACTGCGGCAGGGCGACGAAAGCCGCACCACGGTCCCCCATATCGGCAAAGCAGACGGCATTCCAGGTACCCATGGTCTGTTCACCTTTGCGTCCTTCCAGATCGGCCTTGATGTTGTGTACTGCAGCAGACACCATGGATTCAATCATATAACCGGTTTTGGGAGCACCGGTAGGAACGGGGGTAGCTTCCACCGGAGGAATGGCAATGGCAATACCGGCGGCAAAAATATTGGCGTATTTCTTACTGCGCTGATGTTCATCTACCAGCACAAAGCCACCGGGATTACACAGTCCTTCCACACCGGCTACTGCAGGAACACCCTTGAAAGCAGGAATCATCATGCCGAACTTGACGGGCAGAGTAAACTCCTTGGTCACTTCCCCCTTATCATTGACCTGGTTGATGAACATCTTGCCGTCTTCGACTTTGGTGACCTTGCAGTTGGTATGGGTTTCAATGCCCTCTTCTTTCAGGCCCTTGGTAAGAATACCCGTAGAATCACCGACGCCCTGAATACCCAGATGGCCGATATAGGGTTCACTGGTGACAAAGGTAAAAGACGGAATCTTGTCGCGCATACCGCGTTTCTTCAGATCAGAAGCGACAATCATGGCGTATTCATAGGCGGGACCAAAGCAGCTGGCGCCGGCCATGGCACCAATCACAATAGGACCGGGTTCGGCCAGCAGCGCCTGATAGTCCTGGAAGGCCTTTTCGGCATGATCCACCGTACATATGGACTGGACAGGACCTTCGTGGGGATTGGAGCCAGGGACATTTTCAAAAGCCAGCTTGGGTCCAGTAGTAATCAGCAAGTAGTCATAATGCACCTTGCTACCGTCAGCCAAGGTAATTTCCTGCCCTTGGGCATCAATTTTTTCAGCTGGCTGGGGAATAAAATGAATCCCTTTACGTTCCACATAGGGTTTAATGGGGAATGCAATATCGTCGCGTTTGGTCCAACCCACGCCCACCCACGGATTGGAGGGCACAAACTGAAAATAATCATTGGCGCTAATGAGCGTCACTTCATGCCCGGAACCCAGGGCGTCCTTCATTTCATAGGCTGCGGGCATACCGCCTGTTCCTGCTCCTAAAATCACTACATGTGCCATTGGTCTGCTCCTCATCACATTATTGACCACATCTCACTCAGTGCGGATGTCGGCATCTATATACAGACCCGTCATCAACAAATTATCAAGAAATATGCGACCATATTACCAGGTCGTCAAATAAGTTTTTTCTAATATTAAAATAATCTTTCTATTTACTCAGCATGACCGTCGGCAAATCTTCCAGAGAAGCCAGACCAAAATGTTGCAGGAATTCTGAGGTTGTTGCCCAAAGCGCTGGACGTCCCGGCGTTTCCCGATGCCCCACCACCGCAACCCAGCCCAGCTCCTGGAGCTGCTGCATGATTTGGGCATTCACCGAAACCCCCCGCCAGTGCTCGATTTCCGGCCGGGTAACCGGCTGCTGATAGGCGATGACCGCCAAGGTCTCGAGCACCGCTTTGGACAAAGGGCGGGGAGCATCCACATGCAAGCGAACCAGAAGATCACGATGCCGGGGGTGAATCTGCAGGCGATAGCCTCCGGCGACAGATATCAGTTGCAGGGGCCCCTCTCCCGCTGCCAACAGTATATCCAAGGCCGCTTCCCAACCCACATAGGCGGGATCATCCCCAAAAATAGCCGCCAGACGTTCGCGGGATAAGGATTCCGCACTGGACAAAAACAAGGCCAGCAGGGCTTCACGCATGGGCCGGAATCTCCTGCACTGCGATCTGTACCTGCCATTCCAGCGATTCTTCTTGCCGCAGTTGCAAAGCCTGCTGCCGCAACAGCTCCAGAATGGCCAACAAGGATATGGCCAAGGTATGGCGATTCAGATCTGGCAGTAATTCTGCAAGATACCAGGCGCGGGAAGCATCCTGACGGCAGTGCCGCAGCAGGTCTACCATGCGCTGGCGCAAGCCCATTTGCGGTTGGGAAAGCGTATGTGCCGGTATTTCATCGGGCTTCGGGCGTGTCAGGATACGCAACCAGGTCCCGGCAACATTCTCTAAAGTCAACAAAGGTGGCGGCAACGGCCAGTGTTCGGGACCCATGGCGGCAGCCATCCAGAAGTCCTGACCGGCACGTGGTAATTGCTGCAGATTTTCCGCCTGGGCCTGCACCTGCGCCAGGGCCTCCAGACGCCGGACCAGCTCCAGACGGGGATCCAACTCTTCTTCATCACCAGCTGGCGGCGCGGGCAGCAACATACGCGCCTTGATTTCCGCGAGCCAGGCGGCCATGAGCAGATATTCTGCCGCCAATTCCAGATTGCGCCGTCGCGCTTCCTGCAAATACAGCAAATACTGGCGGGTGACTTCCGCCACCGGAATGTCGCGAATATCCATGCGATTCCGCCGGATCAACCAGAGCAGCAACTCCAGAGGCCCGGAAAAACTGTCGAGCAGCAGTTCTAAGGCATCAGGTGGAATGAACAACCCCTCGGGCAAAGCTTCCAAAGGCTGGCCATGCACCTGCACGCCCTGTCCTGCGGGTCCATGGGCTGTGCTCATGCCCGCAGTACTCAGCCCATACCCCGCGCGTGGGCCAAGCCCATCGCTGCCCGCACTGTTTCCATGGTCTGTTCGGCCTTGTGGCGGGCGCGTTGCGCACCGGCATGGGCGATTTCACGGAGTTGTTCCGGACGTGCCGCCCAGTACTCCGCCCGCTCGCGCATGGGGGCCAGTTCTGCCAGCACGGCATCAATCACCGGCTGCTTGCATTCCACGCAGCCAATCCCGGCACTGGTACAGCCCTGCCTGACCCATTGTCTGGTTTCCGGACTGGAATAAACCTGATGAAAACCCCATACCGGACATTTTTCCGGAGTCCCCGGATCGGTGCGCAGAACGCGGGCAGGGTCCGTGGGCATGGTACGCATTTTTTTCTGTATTACGGCAGGGTCCTCCCGCAACGGAATCGTATTGCCGTAGGATTTACTCATTTTCTGACCATCCAGCCCCGGCAATTTGGAGGCTTCGGTCAACAAAGCCTGGGGTTCCCGAAGGATTTCCCGACCTTTTCCTTCCAGATGGGCCAGCAACTGGGCCTGCATCGCCGGACTCAAGCCCGCCTGCTGCCGGAGAAAATCAGCGGCTTCAGTGACCGCCAGCATATCCCCATCCTGTTGAAAACGCTGCTGTAAGCGCGCAAAAGTTTTGGCAGCGTTCTTTCCCATAGCTTTCAAAGCCTTATCAACCAGCTCCTGGGTTTCTGCATCCCGCCCGTAAAAGCTATTGAAACGCCGCGCCAATTCCCGGCTGATTTCCAGATGCGCCACCTGATCGGCACCCACCGGCACCTGCTGGGCTGCATAAAGGAGGATGTCGGCCGTCATCAACAAGGGGTACCCCAGAAAACCGAAAGTCGCCAGGTCACGTTCCCGGAGTTTTTCCTGCTGATCCTTGAAGGTCGGCACCCGTTCCAGCCAGGACAAGGGCGTCAGCATCCCGAGCAGCAAGGATAATTCGGCATGTTGGGGCACCTGGGACTGAATGAAAAGCACCGCCTTTTCCGGGTCTATGCCCACCGCCAACCATTCGACCAGCATATCCCAGACGGCCATGGAAATGCCCTGAGTAGTTTCATAATGTGTGGTCAGGGCATGCCAGTCAGCGACAAAAAAGTAGCATTCCCCTTCATCCTGCAAACGCACCCAGTTTTTCAGCACACCGTGGTAATGACCAATATGCAGACGTCCGGTAGGACGCATTCCCGACACGATGATTTCTTTCATGATCCGCCACCTACTGCCAGAAAAAAATGATAAATCCATAAAAACAAAGGTCCCAGCACGGACCACAAAATGCCGGTAAACAGCAGCACGATGAGAATGATAAATCCGTAGGGTTCCACCCGGCTGAGGGCGATGCTGGCGGAAGCGGGCAACAGGCCAACCGCTACTCGCCCTCCATCCAGCGGCGGAATCGGAATCAGGTTGAAAATGATCAGAATGACATTGATGATAATGCCCGCCTCGCCCATCAACTGCATGGGCTCGGCCACATAAGCCAGAGCCCCGGGCAAATGCCCGCCCAACCACAGCACCGCCGTCCAGAAAATAGCCATCAACAAATTGGCTGCGGGACCGGCAATCGCCACCCAGACCATATCACTTTTGGGCTTTTTCAGACCCGCAAAATTCACCGGCACCGGTTTGGCATAACCAAACAGAAAAGGGGAATGAAAGAGCAACAATATACCTGGCAGCAAAATGGTTCCGAATGGATCAATGTGTTTTACGGGGTTCAGCGTCAGACGACCCATGAGCATGGCGGTAGGATCGCCCCGCTTCCAGGCCACCCAACCATGGGCCACCTCATGTACGGTGATGGCAAAGAGCACCGGAATCGCCCAAATTGCCAGAGTACGGATAAAATGCGTGAGATCAAACATGGCCGAGAGTATATCAGCAGGGGCTATCGGCTACCTAATGCTGCCACGGGCAGAACTTAGGCTTCGATGCCCAGGGCCAAAGGATCTCCGGCACCTTTGCGCCGCAACTGAGGCGGCCATTGCAGCAAATCAATCACGGTTGAACATTTGGCCCGTCCCGGCTCCGCCAGAATGACCGTATCCACCTGATTCCCCAAAAGCGCACAAATTTCTTCCGGATCAGTCAAGGGCAGTTCCGCATCGGGAAGTTGCAAGGTCGAAGTCATCAAAGGTTCACCCAGTTCTGTCAGGAGCAGTTCGCAAATGGGGTGCGCAGGAATACGCACCCCGATACTCCGTTTTTTGGGGTCCGCCAGACGCCGGGGCACATCTTTGGTCGCCGGGAGAATGAACGTGTAGGGTCCCGGCAACGCCTTGCGCAGCAAGGCAAAGGCACGGTCATCCAGCTTGGCATACTCAGCCAGTTGGGAAATGCCTGAAAAAAGCAGAGACAGATCATGCTGCAAATCCAGTTGTCGAATCCGCCGCAAACGCTCCTGGGCTTCACGGGCGCCTACCATACAACCCAAGGCGTAACAGGTATCTGTCGGAAAAACCATCAATCCACCGCTGCGCAACACATCCAGTACCGGCTCTAGCAGACGCCGCTGGGGGTTCGCAGGATGCACCCTTATACATGAACTCATGTTATCTTTAGCCCCCATGAATACCCGTTCCGAAACCGCAACGATCATACGCCAGCCTGAGTCAATGTCACCAGACCGCAGATGCCTGCTGCTCATGAGCGGCGGCATAGAAAGCAGTACGCTGCTGTTCCAGCTCGCCCAAAAGGAAAATCCCCAACCCGTTTTCCTGGATTATGCGCAGCGTGCCGCCCGGCAAGAGTGGCAGGCAGTGCAAACGCTGAGTTTACAACTGCATATCGATCCACAACGCTATGACCTTTCGGCCTTCGGGAATGCCGTCGGCGCCCTGCGCACCGCGCGCTATCACGTTCCCCTGCCCCATCGAAATTTTGTGGCTATCGCAGCAGTTGCGGCCATTGCCAGCAACCTGAACATCAAGCGCATCGTCATCGGACTGAGTGCCGATGATGCAGCAGTCGACACCTGCTCCCGACCGGCCTTTCAAAACGCCATACACGACACCCTGGGCAGCCTGGGCCTGCAACTGGAAACACCCCTCATCCATCTTGGCAAAGACGCTATCATTCAGTACGGTAACGCCTTGGGTGTTCCCTGGGCGAAAACCTACAGCTGTCTGCTCGGCCGCACGCCAGCTTGCGGTTTCTGCCCTCAATGCCTGAAAAGAGAGGCTGCTTTTGCCCTGGCTGGAGTCAACGACCCGGATATGGGTTATGATAATTGATCCGATGGTATTTCATGCGCAGGAGACAGACACAATTCATGCACGCCGTTAGAACACATCCGACCTGGTCGGTTGCGGATATTCCCTATGCCAATATCGAAAAAGCCAGCATCCAAGATCAACCAGACTGGTTTTATCTGCTGGCTGGAGCCTCCTTTGTCGAAACGCTCTCTGATCTTTATGCCAGTAATCTGGTGGAATACTTTCAAGAAAACCTTCCCGCCACGACCTGGCTCAACCAGCAGTGGGAACAGGAAGAAGTCCAGCACGGTTTGGCTCTGAAAACCTATGTACTGGAGGTCTGGCCAGATTTTGACTGGGACCGGGCATATCGGCGCTTCGTCAAAGCCTACCAGCCCTATTGTCAGACAGACTTGCTGGGACCCACTCAGGCCCTGGAAATGGCATCTCGCTGTGTCGTCGAAACCGGTACTGCAAGTTTCTACACCATGATTCAGGCAGCCAGTCCGGAACCGGTGCTCCGCTTGCTGGCAGGACGTATTCGTGCCGATGAAGTGCATCATTACAAGCACTTCTACAAATTTTTTAGGGAATACCAGCGCCGCGAAAGAAATTCGCGTTGGCGCATTGGACGGGAACTCTGGAAAAGAGTCTCTGAAGCAGATCAGGAAGACAGTTATCTCGCCATCAAAAGTGCATTTGAAGTGAAAAACTCGGGGCAGACCTTTTCCGGCAAGGATTTTGCGGCATTTCGAGAACGGATGGGTGACTGGGTCAGCCGCCATTATCCCTTTGAAATGGCTATCAAAATGCTGCTCAAGCCGGTATCGCTCCCCCCCGCCCTGCAAAAAATGGCGCTGCCTTTGTTGAAACGCAGTGCCCGTCGCGCTTTAGCCAGCTAGTCCAGTCAAGAGGGGACAAAGCTTGCAGGGAAATTGGTTTTCCGCGCCGGAGGGCGCGGGTTTTTAGTGGCTTTACCGCAACTTACAAAACTGTAGCATTTGGCTATATCCGGTGTTGTATGTTATCTTGTTTTACGAAAATATTTGCTTAAATCTTCTTCTGTAGGGGTTATTGTGACGGAACAAAAAATCCTTTCTTCGATAGCACCTTATTATTATATTTCAGCATTACCAAATCCCTCTTGTTTTTTTAAATTTTTTTTATATTTTCTGTTAATATTACCATTTGCGGCATACGCATCTACTGGCGCATCTGCTGGCGATAACATCGCACAAGACAGTAAGACTTTACAGAAAATTCATACGGAACTCAAACAACCAGTTTCGATGCAGCAGCTCCTTGCCTGGAATAAAAGCATCAACACCATTAAACATGATGCGAAAAATTGCCTGGATAAAAAAAACAAGCAGCTCGAACAAACCGATAATGGACTTGAAATTCTTGGACCCGCTGTTGCTGAAGAACCTGAAAATCTCACTGCATTAAGGGTGAAGCTGACTAATCGTCAGAAAAACTTACGTGGGGAAATAGCCACCTGCAAGGTACTGACTGTTGCCAGCACCGATCTGGCGGAGGAAGTAGATAGTGCCAAGGAGAGTCTGCACGCCAGAATATTATTGCGTCGAGATCAAAATATCTGGGAGCAATTCACGATCCTCACCGCCGTCAGCGGCTATACATGGGGTCAGGAAAAAAATTACTGGTTAGTACATCATGATCACTTCATTCTCGCCCAGAAAAACGTACAAATAGCCATCGCTATTGGTCTGTTTGTTTTTTTGCTGCTGCTGGTCGTGCGCAAGTCACTGCCCGAAAGTGCAGCACATGGCACGCAATTATCCGCAGCGCAAAAAAGCCTTTATCACTATCTACCAATCATAGCTGGCGTTACCGCTACAGCAGTGATCGCACATTTTATGGGCGTTTTTTCGCCTCTGGTGCGTATTATTCTGTTTACCTGGGGCACGTATGCCCTGCTCGCCATTCTGGTCACCTGGGCATTACGTCCAAGCGGCATGGTTTTTCATCATTTTGCTTGGGGTCCAAAATCTCTCCGCTCCACTTTACGTAATCTGCGTTTTATCGCCCTGCTTGCCGGTTTCGCGATAGCGTGGTTGCTCACCGCACCGCAGGATTATCTTAATTCCCAACAGCAAGCCTTTTTTTGGTCCGCCTATCATCTCGTCATGTTAGGAGCCGTTTTCCGACTGGTATGGGTAGCCGGCGCCAAAAAACCTTTTCGGGCTTATCCTTTTCTGCGGATCATCATCTTGTTGGCTTTGGCAACCACAGTCGTCTTTACCCTGTTAGGCTACCGCAATCTGACCGGCTATCTGTTTTTTGGCTTACTCATGTCCTTGTTGGCTTTTGGTTGCGGCTTGTTTATTTCCTGGGGGCTCAGTGATTTCTGGAATTACACCGCTCAAAAAAACGGCCGCTGGCAGCATGCTCTCAAACAACGCCTGGGTCTGAACGATGATCAGCCACTGCCCTGGCTCAGCTGGTTTAGTGCCCTCAGTCATATTGCTGTCTGGCTTGCCGTCGCTGCTTTTGTCCTTTTTGCCTGGGGTTTGACTCACGCAGGATTTTCCCTGATCTGGAAATACTTTATTACAGGATTCTCTGTTGGCACATTCCATGTCCAGCCTTTCCGTTGGATCATTGCTATTGTCCTGCTGATTCTGCTCTTTAATATCAACGCATTCATACAAAGGTACCTTTCCGAAAACTCCCGAATCATCGGGCACTTGGAAAGCGGGGCAAGACATTCCATACTCTCTATTGTCCGCTATACAGGCTTTATCATAGCCATACTGGTCGCTCTCTCCACGGCAGGGGTTGCCCTTCAGAATCTGGCCATCATAGCCGGGGCCTTATCCGTCGGTATTGGTTTTGGATTACAGAATATCGTCAATAATTTTGTTTCCGGGCTGATTTTATTACTGGAAAGACCTATTCGGGTTGGTGACTGGATACAAGTCGGGAGTACTCAGGGGACCGTTCAAAAAATGAGTATCCGCTATACCTTGATTCTGACTTTTGATCGTACCGAAGTTTTTATACCCAATTCCGAGCTCATTTCCGGACAGGTCACCAATTGGATGTATACCAACAATGTATTGCGCTTGATGATTCCTTTCAATGTGGCGCACAACGCGGACATTGCATTGGTAAAGGAACTGCTGGTCAAGGAAGGACAAAATCATCCCGATGTTCTGCAGGATGATCCGCGTGGTATTCCACCCACTGCCCTGTTACTGGATGTCAGTGAAAATGCCCTGCAGTTTTATTTGCGTGTTTACCTGGATGACTGCAATAAAAGCTTCTATGTGCAAACCGACTTACGGTCAGCCGTGGTAGAGAGTCTATTACGCCATAATATTCGGCTGGCTCATCAGCAGCAGGATGTACACATCATCCCCAGCCAGATTCTGCCAATCAACGAAGCTACCGGGAAAGCACAGGACGCTCTGGAATCAGGCCCTCAATGAATCAGCAAATTATCGCGATGAATCAGGATGCCTTCAGCAACATCCGGATCATCGGCAATATCCCGACTTTTTTTACCCAGGCATCGCAGGGCAACAGTAGCATCCCAATTCACCAGGCCGCGAGCGAATTCATGTCCTTCGGGGTCCTTACAAAGAACCAGATCACCACGATGGAAATTACCCTCAAGTGCAGTCACGCCCACGGGTAGCAGGCTTCCCCCCTCCTGTTTGAGAGCAAGAACAGCTCCAGCATCCAAATGGAGGACACCCCGTGCACGCAGATGACCTGCTAACCAGCGCTTACGAGCATCCAGTTTGGGAAGTCGAGCATGGATAAAAGTACCCAAAGCCTCACCATGACGAATCCGCAGCAAAACATCCTCACAACGCCCATTGGCAATAATGGTGGATGTACCGGATCGAGCCGCCCGAGTGGCAGCGCGCACTTTGGCCAACATTCCGCCAGTGCCTACACCAGAACCGCCGCTTCCGGCCACTCGTTCCAACATCGCCGCACCGGCATTGACCTCAGCGAGTAGTTTTGCGTTGGGATTACTGCGCGGATCCGCATCAAATATACCGTCCTGATCCGTCAATATGACCAGCAAATCTGCATCCAGCAAATTACTGACTACCGCCGCCAAGGTGTCATTATCGCCCAGATTGATGGCATTATAAGATACCGTATCGTTCTCGTTAATAATGGGTAATACATTCATTTCTAACAGTGTAAGCAGGGCCGAGCGCGCATTGAGATAGCGTCGTCGGCTGCGTAAATCATCATGGGTCAGTAGCACCTGTCCACAGTGAACCGGCACCTCTTCAGGAATATCCTCTTCCCGGAGTAATTTTTCGTAGGTGTGAATCAATGCCGACTGACCCACGCTGGCAGCAGCCTGACGCTCCTTGAGGTTTGCAGGGCGCTGAGACCATCCCAAGCGCTGCACCCCCGCACTGACGGATCCTGATGATACCAAAATGACCTCAACTCCCGAACGGCGCAAGGCAACAATTTGCTTGACCCAGGTCCGAATCGCTTCCCGATCCAAGCCGCGACCATCATCGGTGAGAAGGCTGCTCCCTATTTTTATAATCCAGCGCTGTGCTTTTGTTTGTAATAAATTCCGTGATTTTTCCGGTGATTTATTTTTCATGATTACCCAAATCAACAGTTAACATGTGATTAAGATAACATATTTCTTTGAAGAAATCGCCCTGACACCAAAATAACTGTGAAACCAATTGCAACAGTGTTTCTATTCCCCATGACCATAAGTGATTTTACACTAGACTGTTCACTCACTCCCACTCGATCATAAATAGCCAAGAAAACACCATACATATCGATGCCTTACTAACGGCTGCTCTGTAAGTGCCATGTAAAATACCACGCTCAGCTCCACAGCACTTGGATGACGCCAAGGATTAAGGGCAACCTCGCAGTACCATGACGCTGCCGAAAGCTATCCGCCCAGGCCGCCAAGATATCAATCTCCGCTGCCAGTGTCTCTGGCCTCGGCAGCAGGCGGCCAGGGCTATTCATGCATTTGGGCTCTCCTATGCCTTCACCAGCTTCGCGGCGCTAGGATCGTAGATGTAGCCAGTGATGCTGCCATCCTTGATGCGCGCGACAGCTTCGTCGATCACGAACAGCGGAACAAGAAACCATTCCTCGGGCTGCACGGGGTGACCGAAGCGGTCGTTGATGGTGATGTTCAACCGCGCAGGCGCGAACAGCCTGTGGAACAGGTTCTCCATCCGAGTGCGGTTGATGCCCGCGAGCTTGTAGGTCGCTACCACTTCGACCTTCGCCAGCAGGTAGGTGGAGTCGTGTTCGGCGTTGGCAATGCGCGTCTCCACCCTGCCCCCGGTCACGCCGATCTTGTGAATAAGGCCCCGATTCTGCGCGACATAGGGATGATCCGAGAGGGAGCGCAGGACGTAGATCGTGCCGCTTTCGACATCATCGGCCTCAAGCTCACCGCCGAAAGAGAGTTGCCCGCTCTCGGGCGAGGCCAGCCGCCGCGCAGCGGGGTCGTCGTAGAACGCGCGCTGGAGCGAGCGCAGCAGCAGATTGCTTTCGGTGCCGTTGGAGAAGATGAGGCGCAGGCGGCGGTCCACTTCTCCGGCGGTAATTTTCAACGGCTCGCCGACCTCGGCGACGTAGAGAGTAAGGCCATCGAGAACGAAGAAGTCCCCGGCTTCAATCGCGCGGCGGCCTGCTTCGATGGGTTGGGACTGGCGCATACCGGTTTTGACTTCCGCTTGCACGCGCTCAAACAAGGGCCGGAAGGTCTCGAAGTCCTCGCAGGGCTTGCGATCCGCGATCTCCTCGGCGGCGCGCTTTTCGGCGCTGGTGCGGACATGGCGTAGGACCGCGATGTCGTCCGCGCCGGCAACATCCGCCAGTTCGGCGGCCAGGTCGTCGATGTCGACAGCTTCATCCGCCGAAGCGGCAACGGTCGGCACCCCGGCAAGCAAGCCCTGATGATCCAGCGGCTCCAGCAGGGCGCGGCAATCCGGGAGCGCGCGCAGACGGTCAAGCCGCACGGCATAAAGGCGCTCGAAGATATCGCGATCCTCACCATGCTGCGGCGCACGCCCGTGCTTCTCGGTGAAGCGTTGGATCTCCTCGAAGCCCGCGATGACGCGCTCCTCGCTGGCTGGCCGTCCGCCCTTCGCTTTGGGCGGTGCGAACTCGGCAAGCTCCGCAGCGAGTTCGTCAAGATCGGACTTACTCATAGCGTCCCTCCGCCTTGAAACGCATGAAGGCGACCGCGCCTTCGGCCATGCGGCGCTCCCAGGCATCCTGGGAATCGAGCGCCGGAATTCGACCGCGCTCCTTCTTGAACTGGACGGCGCGAACGGCCATCTCCTTCGCCTCGTCCGGCGTCAGGCTCGTACGCTTGGCCGATATGGCCGCCGCGACCTGCTTCAAACTGTCCTCACTCATGGCCTTGGCGAGGATGGCGTAGGCTTCCCCGAAGGGGTTGATGCGGTCGATCAGGTCGATATCCAAATCGCGCACATCCATCGCGAAGCGGCGCACACCGTCGATCAGGGCGGTGTTGGGCGACCCATCGCTGTCGCCTCCGTTTTGGCCTTCGGCGACAAGCCGCTTGGCCTGCTGCGTGAGGTTGAGGGCGGCGATGGCGTGCTGGCGCACGGTCTCCTGATCTTCAGCGTCAAGCTCGGGATATTTGTCCTTGATGATCTTGCCCAGGCGAACCTGCGTCAGCTCCTCGGGAACCAGCTCCTCATCGAACAGACCGCGCTCGATGCTGGGCTTGTCCTGCACGAAAGCCGCGATCACTTCGTTCAGGTCTTCCTGACAAATTCGCGCTGCCTCTTTGCTCTTGGGCTCGGCGATGCCCTTGATCTCGATTTGGAAGGCACCAGTCTGCTCATTAACGCCGACATTACAGCGATCCGGGTCGTAGCCACCCTCGCCGTAGTCAAAGCCCGGCGTCGGGCCGTTGTCGGGGTTCTTGGGCCTGAACTCGAAGCGCGGCGCAAGAACCTGCTCCATCAGCAGGCTCGCCGCGATGGCCTTCAATGTATCGTTGACGGCCTCGGTGACAGCTTCCTCAGCCGCATCCGGCTCGGCGATCAGGTTGGTGAACCTCGCGCGGGTCTTGCCGGGGGCGTCTCGGGTCGCTCGGCCGATGATCTGCACGATCTCGGTCAGGCTCGCGCGGTAGCCCACGGTGAGCGCATGTTCGCACCAAATCCAATCGAAGCCCTCCTTCGCCATGCCCAGCGCAATGATGATGTCTACATGGTCGCGGTTGTTCTTCTGCGCCGGATCTTTGAGCGCGGCGGACACGCGGTCGCGCTTGGCGGCATCGTCATCTACCAGATCGGCGATGCGCAGCACCCGGCCATCGGGACGCTTGACGAGCTGGAAGCCGGTCGCGGTGTCGATGCCTTGCCATTCACCCAGCGCCTCGATGATGTGTTCCACCTCGCGCATCTTGTCCTTCGTGCTTTCACGCGAATTGACATTCGGGATGTGAATGATGGTCTTCTCGGCCGGGTCGAGAACCTTGAGGATGTCATCAACGTAAGGCCCGCTGTAGAAAAAGTAGCCGATGTCGAGTTGTTTGAGGTACTCGTAGCCGTTGAGCTGCTCGTAGTAGGTGTAAGTGACGGTATCGAACTTCGACTCGTCCTGCGGTGCCAGCACGGCCTCAGCGTCGCCCCGGAAGTAGGAGCCGGTCATGGCGACGATATGCGTCTTGCCCTGCGCGAAGAACTGCCCGAGGTGCAACCCGAGCTTGTTGTCGGGATTACTTGAGACGTGATGGAACTCATCGACCGCGATCAGGCGGTCATCGAACGCCTCCACGCCGAAGGCATCGACGGCGAAGCGGAAGGTGGCATGGGTGCAGACCAGTACCTTGTCGTCGCCTTCGAGGAATGCGCCCAGTGCCTTTACCTTGCCGCCGTTGTCGTTGCCCGGCGCGTTGCACAGGTTCCATTTGGGTTCGACGTGCCAATCGGCCCAGAAGCCATTCTTCGACAGCGGTTCGTCATTGAAACTGGCCCCGATGGACTTCTCGGGCACGACGATGATGGCCTGCTTCAGGCCCTGGTTCGTGAGCTTGTCGAGTGCCACGAACATCAGCGCACGGCTCTTGCCCGATGCGGGTGGCGACTTGATAAGCAGGTACTGCTCGCCGCGTTTTTCGTAGGCCCGCTCCTGCATGGGCCGCATCCCAAGGGCGTTGGCCTTGGTGGATGCGCCAGTACGCACCGTGGTGATGGATACCGATGGCACCCTATAAATGTTGGTGGAGTTGGTCATTGCGTTCATGGTTTCCATCTTGAGAGTGCAACATCTGGATTAGGCGATCAAAAGTGGATCAAAACTTTCCAGAGCCACTTTTTTCATAACTATCTGTTAAATTTTCATTTTTTGCTTCACATCCGGCCATGACTCGGTTTCTGGCGGGCGAAATCAAAACTCAATCAAAACTTTCCGAACTAGGCCCAGAAGGGGACATAGCCAGAACGCGGGTGTTCCGGATCAGCAGGGCGAACCAGCCCCGCCTGTATTGCCTGCCGGATCACCCCAGAAGCCTGCGCCGCGTTTTGCGGATCGATGCCAAACCGCTCGCGCAGGGTGGAATTCGTCATTCGCTGGCCGCTGACATGCTTCAGCGCAGCGTGTTGGTAGCAAGCTCGCACTCGCTCCTGCGGGGTCATGTCGGCAAACCGGCGGGGCGCATATAACACCGCACGCACCGCATCGCCTTCTACGCGGAAATCAGGTGGCGGCAACTGGTGCAACTCGACGGCTACCAGCACCTTGTCGATCCCCGTGCCCTGTTCTTCGCACAAACGCATCCGGCGCATCAGTGAAGCCAGCGCTTCATTACGCGAACGCGGGGGAAAATCCAGGAATCGCTCGGGCTGTACCAAGGGCTGACCTGGGTTGGTGATTTCAAGCCGGTCACTGAACATCTCCACCAAGGGGCCCGTGCCGGTGATGGACATATCTTGATGAATCAAGGCATTCGCAACCAGTTCACGGATGGCGATGGAGGGATACAACGGTCGCTCCTCACGGAATGCCTTGCCGATGTATTCATTGCGCGGCATAAGCCCATCAACATAGTCGATCAAGCCAGTGAAGCCGATGGCGTAGCCTTTTTGTCCATCCAGCCGGTGTGTCACCGTGTCGGCGCGGCCGTTGCCGTCATAGGCCACAAAGCGAATAGCCTTACGTGCGATGGAGGACGGAAAATCCGACAGCCGCTTGGCGAACAATACCGCGCCCAGGTTGGTGATGTTCCAATGGCCGCCGACATCCGACTGAATCAGATGATCCGCCACCAACTTGTCGAAAATGCCCTGCCGGTTATCCGGCAAAGGCTGGCCGGTCAGATCAAAGTAGGCGGCATAATCCATACGCGACAACACCTCATCGCCGCTCAAGAATTGCGCCGCGATGCCCGTTTCCCAGGCATAGGACTGCAATTTCGCCCACAGAACCTTCAAGCGTTCCGGGTGATCGGACAGCTTGGGCGTGGCGCTGCCGATACGGATATACGCCAACCGATCAAATTCCACTGGACTGCTGGTGGCCGCTGGAATTTCCAGCAACACCAGCCTTGTGCCATGGTAATCGACGGTCTCGAAACGGAAGTCGATGGCTGGTTGCAGGCGTTGTGCCAGCCACAGTTCCAGGGGCTGACTCTGTTGCTTCTGACTGGAAGGCTCGAATGTCGTGCCGACCGCAGCATGGTCGGCATCAGCAATTCCCCAAAGCAGGTAAGCATAAGCTTTGTCGGCCAGTCGGGCGGCATTGGACATGGCCGAAATATGCTTGCCGATCATGTCAGCGTCGGCATTGTTTACCTTGAACTCCACCCACGCGGTTTCCGCCGGAAGATGGCGCGATTCATCGATCAGAGCCAGTGTGCGTTGTCCGCTCATTGGGGTTTGCCTCTCCTTGTTTTCGAAGCAGGCTTGGTCTCTGCCGTCATTTTCGTGTACAGCTCGAACAGCTTCTCCAGCCGCTCGGTGTCGTTCTTGAAACGGCGGCCAATGTAGATGCGCTCCAGTACTTCGTCGTTGCGCGCGTGCGCCGCCCGCAGGTCGGCGGGCATCTTATCGGGAGCGTAGAGCTCGGCAATCGTGGCCGGGAAATGATGCTCCCGCGCCAGCAGGATGTCCTCCGCGCAGCGGGTGAGGTCGGCCTTGTTTTTCTCGGTAAGCGTCGGCACCGGGAACGTGTTCCAGCCGAGGGTATTGGAATAGCGGTAGTCGGTTCTCAGCCTGACGCATACAGTCGCAATCCACTGTTGATGCAGACGACTTGCTACGATCGCCAACATCCACGTTGGAGCGTCATACGCCACGGCTGCGGTATCAGCCACCACTGTTCCGACATCAACGAATCCACAAGGTAGGTAGGGGCGATTCTCTGATGTGACCCTCGGAACCACGAGCGCACTTCCGTCACGATGAGGGGTGTAGACGAAACGATGGGGTGTCTTCGCGTTGTCGTTCGACTGTTTTCCCTTGCTCGCCATTCGCAGCGCCCGAACTCGCGCGAGTCTTTCCGCAATGGGCGGTATGCTCATTGCTAGGTCAAGGTCTTCTTCTTCAATCCAAAGACAATGACGTGCGGTCGATCTGACGAACTCTTGTGAGCCTACATAGCGGCGAATGAGGTGCGTTGCCTCAGGATGTTTTTGCAAAAAGATATCAACGCTTTCCCGGTCCTCAAAGATAAGGTTGCCACCATCAGACGGCTTATTTCCATAGTCCATGATTGGCAGAGCATCTGATCGCAGAGCCTGCTTTTGAACGATGACATTAGGCATATCTATAAGGTATGGCCCAATGTTGTCCGCCTCCTTGATCGTCTCCCCTTCAAATATTCTCTTTGGCCGAATATTCCTCTTGGATACGCCAACGATTACGCATGTCACACCAGCTTTGTCTTTGGCCAAGTTGCCCCAAGTGAATGATCTATGGGCGAAGAAAATTGTCATACCGCGACCTAGGATAAGAGGCCACAGCATCGCCACTTGAATCCCTTGGCATATTGTTTTTGTCGCAACCAGTGCGAAGTCAGCATTCTCGGTCGAGCAATAGCGCGCTGCCTGCAAGTACCACGCAGCTACATAATCGAGATCTTTGTAGGTCTTTGTCTCATTCGAAAATACCGCATCCATATCATCTTGTTGTGAATCATTTCTCCACTGACTCCCAAGGTACGGCGGATTCCCGCAAATGTATGTCTCGCCCCCTTCGTTCTGAAAGTTGATCTCCGCCTGATCGAGCGGCGTTTCAAACAAATCATCCGCCTGCACCTTCACACCCGTGCCAGTCGGCGGACAAATGCTCAACCAGTCCAGCCGCAGGGCGTTGCCGCAGGTGATCCAGTTGTCATGGCTCAGGGGCAGAAACTCGGCCAGCGCCAGCTTCTGCCCGCGATAGAGTACGTCGCACTGATACTCTGCGATGACCAGCGCGAGGCGGGCGATTTCCGCCGGGAAGTCACGCAGTTCGATGCCGCGAAAGTTGGTAAGCGGAATGTCCGAGCGGCGATCACGTTCGTTGCGCCGCTGGTTGATCTCGGCCTCGATGGCGCGCATTTCCTTGTAAGCGATGACGAGGAAGTTGCCCGATCCGCAGGCCGGATCGAAAACGCGGATTCTCGCCATGCGCTTGCGCAGGTTGAGCAATATGCGCGGGTTGTCGCCCGCCTCTTCCAGCTTCGCCCGCAGGTCGTCGAGGAACAGCGGGTTCAACACCTTCAGGATGTTGGGGACACTGGTGTAGTGCATGCCCAGCTCGCCGCGCTCTTCGTCCTCGGCGAGGGCCTGGATCATCGAGCCGAAGATGTCGGGGTTGATGCGGGTCCAGTCGAGGCCGCCGACGTGCAGCAGGTAGGTCCGGGCGATCTTGCTGAATGTCGGCACGTCCATGCTGCCAGAGAACAGGCCGCCGTTGACGTAGGGGAAGTCGTCGCTGTTGGCCCAGCGGGGAAGATGGGCCGCTGCCCGCTCCTCGCGCGGGGTGTTCATGGCAAGAAACAGGGTGCTGATGACCTCGTGCGTGTTGGACGCATCCCGTGCGCTCATCTGCGCGACGGTTTCGGTGAACTTGCCCTTGCCGCCGAAGATGCCGGTGTCCTCGGCGAAAAAGCAGAAAATGAGCCGCGCCATGAAGTGGTTCATGTCGTGGCGGCGCTCCGCCGTGCCCCATGCGGGGTTGTCTTTCAAGAGTTCGACATACAGGCGATTGAGGCGGCTGGTGGCGCGGATGTCGAAGGCGTTTTCGCTGATCTGGCGGACGGTGCTGATGCCCGCCAGCGGCAGGAAGAAGCCGAAGTGGTCGGGAAAGTCAGGATAAGCGCAGGCGACCGTCTCGCCGCTGGTCAGATCTTCCGCCTCGAAGTCCGTGCCGTCGGTGGCGAGGATGAACTTGGCCTTGCCCTTGGCTGTGGCAGGGCTGGCCTTGAGCGCGGCCAGTGTCTGGGTCACCTGCCCTGCCTCGCAGCTCAGGATGTGGATGTTGCTGGTCTGGAGCACCCCGCCGAGGTCGGACTTGTTCGACGCCCCGGCGCGCAGGCGCTTGATGGTCGTTGCTTTATTGCCAAAGGCTTCAAGGAACGCATAGGGGAATTCAGCGGGATCAAAGGGCTGCGCCGCCAGGTCTGTGATGGCCTGTTCAATTTCTACGGCGTTCATGGGCGTGCAGCCCCCCCTCGGGACGTTGCCACCTGGCTGCTGTCGTTCTGCGGGGCGCTCACGTCTTGTCCTGCGTTTTCTCGTGCCAATAGGTGCCAGCCAGTGCCAGACGCCGAATCACTCCCACTCAATCGTTGCCGGTGGCTTGGAAGAAATATCGTAAACCACCCGGTTGATACCGGCCACTTCATTGATAATCCGCGTGGAAATACGGCCCAAAACGTCATAGGGCAAGTGCGCCCAGTCTGCGGTCATGCCATCTGAAGACTCCACCGCCCGCAGGGCAATGGTCTCATCATAGGTACGGGCATCGCCCATGACGCCCACACTGCGCACGGGCAGCAATACGGCAAAGGCCTGCCAGAGGCGGTCATACAAGCCCGCCTCGCGGACTTCTTCCATGACAATGCGGTCGGCGCGGCGCAGGACTTCCAAGCGCTGTGCATCAATCGCTCCCAAACAACGGATGGCCAGACCGGGGCCAGGAAAGGGCTGGCGACGAATGACTTCTTCCGGCATACCCAATTCCCGCCCCAGTTCCCTGACCTCATCCTTGAACAACTCGCGCAGGGGTTCGACCAGCTTGAGATGCATCCGCTCGGGAAGTCCTCCGACATTATGATGGGACTTGATGGTGGCGCTGGGGCCTTTGAAGGAAACCGATTCAATCACATCGGGATAAAGGGTGCCCTGGGCCAGAAAATCAGCACCCTCCACCTTTTTGGCTTCCTCCTCAAAAATTTCGATAAACAAATTGCCAATGGCCTTGCGCTTTTTTTCCGGGTCCGTCACCTGCGCCAGCACATCCAAAAACCGCTGCCGCGCATCTATGGCCTGCAGTGGAATCTGAAAATAATTGCGGAACACTGTCTGAACTTTCTCTGACTCGCCAAAGCGCAACAGACCATTATCCACAAATATACAGGTGAGTTGATCGCCAATGGCGCGATGAATCAGCACAGCGGCCACCGCCGAGTCCACTCCGCCCGACAGGGCGGCAATGACTTTACCCTTGCCCACTTGAGCACGAATACTGGCGATGGCGCTTTCCACGTAGGAATGCATGGTCCATTGCCCGTTACAGGCGCATACCCCCCGGACGAAAGCCGTCAGCATTTCGGCACCACGGGGGGTATGCACCACTTCCAGGTGAAACTGCACGCCATAAAAATGCCGGATGGGATCACCAATGGCCGCCAGAGGTGAATTGGTGCTGCTGGCCAGCACCCGGAAACCATCGGGCATTTTTTCAATACGATCCCCGTGGCTCATCCAGACTTCTTCCGTATCTTCACTGCTTTTAAAGGGCAGTAAAGGGCCCAGGGCATCGTGAATCTGTAAATGCGCCCGACCATATTCCCGGTGCTCCGCCTTGGCCACCTTGCCACCCAAAACATGGGCCATCAGCTGCAACCCATAGCAAATACCGAGAATAGGCAGTCCCAGCACAAAAATACCCGGATCGACCATAGGCGCATCCTGATCATGCACCGAAGAAGGGCCTCCCGACAAAATGATCCCCTGGGGCTCCCAGTTCTGAATGTCAGTCAGGGACATGCTATGGGGATGAATTTCACAGTACACATGGGCTTCGCGCACCCGCCGGGCAATCAGCTGAGTGAACTGGGAACCAAAATCGAGAATCAGGATGCGTTCTTGCATGCGCTACTCCACCCGGTAATTAGGGGCTTCTTTGGTAATATTGACATCGTGGACGTGACTTTCGCGGACGCCTGCCTGGGTAATTTTGATGAAGCGCGCGCGGTTGCGCAAGGCGACCAGATCTTCGGCGCCCAAATAACCCATACTGGAACGCAGGCCCCCGAGCAATTGATGAATCACCTGACCGGCCGGCCCCTTGTAAGGCACCCGGCCTTCTACGCCTTCAGGCACCAGCTTGGGCGCTTCGGGGCTGGCATCCTGGAAATAGCGGTCTGCCGATCCCTGCTGCATGGCGCCCAATGAGCCCATACCCCGATAGGCTTTATATGAGCGCCCCTGATAAAGTTCGATTTCTCCCGGAGCCTCGTCGGTACCCGCCAGAAGGCCGCCGACCATCACCGAATGTGCGCCGGCGGCCAGAGCCTTGGCAAAATCTCCGGAAAAACGAATGCCTCCGTCAGCAATCAAGGGCACCCCCGTATGGGCGAGGGCATCAGCGACGTTGCTGATGGCCGTCACCTGGGGCACACCGACCCCGGCGACAATCCGGGTCGTGCAAATGGAGCCGGGGCCAATCCCGACCTTCACCCCGTCTGCGCCCGCTTCCACCAGCGCCAGGGCCGCTTCTCCGGTGGCAATATTGCCGCCAATCACGTCCACGTCGGGATAATGCTCCTTGATCCAGCGCACCCGATCCAGCACGCCCTGACTGTGGCCGTGGGCCGTGTCGACGATGATGACATCGACACCGGCCTCCGCCAGCGCCTGCACCCGGAGATCCGTACCCTCGCCGACGCCCACCGCCGCGCCCACCAGCAAGCGACCCTGGGCATCACGACAGGCCAGCGGATGTTCCGTAGCCTTGCGAATATCCTTGACCGTAATCAAACCCCGCAACTCAAAGCGATCATTGACCACCAATATTTTTTCAATACGATGTTGATGGAGCAAAGCCTTGGTCGCATCGAGGCTGGTGCCTTCGGCCACCGTCACCAAACGCTCCCGGGGCGTCATCACGCTGCTCACCGGCGCATCCATGCGGGTTTCAAAGCGCAGATCCCGATGGGTGACAATCCCTGCCAGACGCTCATCCTCCACTACTGGCACCCCGGAAATGCCATGCAGGGCCATGACTTGCAGGACCTCCCGAATACTCACTTCGGGACGCGTGGTGATGGGGTCCTTGATGACGCCGGCTTCGAATTTTTTGACCCGCCGAACCAATGCCGCCTGCTGATCCGGCGACATATTCTTGTGCACAATTCCGATGCCTCCCTCCTGAGCCATGCCAATCGCCATCGCGGCTTCAGTCACCGTGTCCATGGCGGCGGAAAGCAGCGGCACATTGAGCCGCAGACGGCGGGTCAACGGTGTCGCAATCTGGACATCGCGGGGGAGTACAGCAGAGTGGGCAGGAACCAGTAATACGTCATCAAAGGTGAGAGCTTCGCCGATCAATTGCATAGTTGAGTCACCCCTAAACAGAAAAAGGGCCGGGTTTGGCATCCCAGCCCCATGATAAAAGGCATCCCGTAATATAGCCAAAGCATCGGGGATTTTCCAGTGGGATATCTGGCTCAAAAAATTGACTTACCCGGCAATCGCCGGTAACTTTCGAGAAAATTCAGAGATATTATAACAATCCACTGCTCATGACCGTTTCCATCATCGTTCCCTGTCATAATGAATCGGCCAACCTGGCGACATTGTACGCACGCATTTGCAGTATCATGGATGCCTGCCAGGAACCCTGGGAAATGATCTGCATCAATGATGGCAGCACGGATGACACCCTCCTCCATCTCATTGCCCTGCATCAGCGCGACTCCCGCATTCATATCATTGATCTATCCAGGAATTTTGGCAAGGAAGCAGCCTTGACTGCGGGATTGGACGCAGCCCGGGGAGATGCCGCCATCCCCCTCGATGCTGATCTTCAGGACCCTCCCGAAGTCATCCCCGAGCTCATCAAGCGCTGGAAAGAAGGGTTTGATGTGGTCAACGCCGTGCGTTTATCCCGTGACGGTGAATCCTGGCTCAAGCGCGCATCTGCCCATTTTTTTTACCGGGTGATCAACCGCATGAGTGAAGTAGATATACCCGCTGATACGGGTGACTTCCGGCTTCTGTCGCGCCCGGTACTGGACGCCTTGCACAGCCTTCCGGAGCGGCGGCGCTTCATGAAAGGACTGTTTGCCTGGGTCGGTTTTCGTAGCACCAATGTCTACTATCATCGCGCCCCCCGCCATAGCGGTAAAACCACCTGGAACTACTGGAAACTCTGGAATTTTGCCGTAGAAGGTATCACTTCATTCAGCCAGATACCCCTGCAACTGGCCGCATATCTGGGCTTTGTGGTTTCTTTGCTGGCCTTTCTCTATGCCATCTGGCTGGTGATCAGCACTCTGGTTTACGGCAACCCCGTCAAAGGCTATCCCTCCATGATGGTCACCTTGCTTTTCCTGGGAGGCGTGCAACTCATGGCGCTGGGAGTAATCGGAGAATATCTGGGACGCATCTATGAAGAAAGCAAACATCGACCGATTTATTTGGTGCGGCAAACATGGGAAAGACACTCACAAAGTCATGATAACCACATTGAAAATAAGACCAATTGACAAAATTGTAATTGCATTTTTACTGACCATCTGGATTGGCATCTGGTTAGGTTATTATTTTTTTATTCCCGGCGTCACGTACAATTACAACAATACAGCAAATATCTTACAAGCAATGATTCATTGGGATGCTGGTTGGTACCTGGATATTGTTCAGCACGGCTATCATTATAATGGTAACGATTTGTTGCAACAAAATATCGCCTTTTTTCCTTTATATCCAATTATCATGAAATTTTTTGGGCAATTTTTTGGTTTGCACAACGGTATCGCCACTGTTCTTCCAGCGCTGTTCATTGGCATCACTTCCATTTATGCTTTTCATGCGCTCGCTAAAACCTTATTAAACGAAAATGCCTCATTATTTGCCACAGCGGCCTACGCGCTGTATCCAGGCGCCACTTTTTTTGCATCGGCTTACCCCACTTCGATCATGAATCTACTGGTCATCCTTACTTTTCTGTCGCTCCGCAAGAAAAAGTATTTCATGGCTGCGATAGCTACGGGTATCAGCACGGCTGCGGGGGCACTATTAGTATTTTTGAGCGCCACAATCACACTGGTCTATGCTAAAGAACTTATGTTCAAAAAAAACATAAGAATGAGTTCACGCATTGCACAACTTATTTTGTTGGGTTTTTTGTCCATCTCCGGCATCGCTGGATTCATGCTGTACCAGCAGCTTGCTGG
>NZ_MXAV01000002.1 GCF_002847505.1 Acidithiobacillus marinus | reverse complement strand
TCGCCCTGTGCCGGGGTCAGGGGGAAGGACGAGCAAGTGGCGCCGCGCGCTTGGCCAGAATGTCCACGACACCCTGGACAGCACCATCCATGGCGCCTTGACGGGCTGCAGCCAGCCCTTCTTCACGTCGTGACAAAGCGCGCAGCAACATGGGCAGGCTCAAACCACTCACTGCTGCCACCCGCTCCTCGGGAAGAATCGCCGGAATCAGATTGGCTGGCGTCGCTCCATAAAGATCATTAAGAATCAGCATGGCATCATCATCAGCCAGGTTTTCTATCAACTCCCAGAGACAGCGACGCCCATTTTCCGGACTTTCATCGGGGAGAATCTCCACCACTTCCACCGCCGTCGGCAATGTGCCGAAAATATGCCGCAGGGTATTGGCAAATGCCTGCCCCATCCCCACATGAGTCAGTAGCACGATGTGGATCATGTCAAGGTCTCGGTGATGTTGAGTTCCCGATGTTGTATCAGGATACGTTGGCCCTTGCCCAACAGTTCCCGGGCCAGCACTTCTACCATGTAGACGCTGCGATGCTGTCCTCCCGTACAGCCCAGGGAAACGGTCACATAATTACGGTGCTCACGGGCAAAAGGTGGCAGCCAGTTTCGGAGAAACTCGTTGAGAGACCCCATAGCCGCTTGCAGCTCTGGGCGTCTGGCCAGAAACGCCTGCACTGCCGGATCGCGCCCGGTCAAGGCCCGCAGTTCTGGCTCATAATGTGGATTGGGCAGGGCACGCAGATCAAACACAAAATCCGAATCCAAAGGCAGGCCCCGCTTGAAAGCAAAAGACTGCAAGAGCAGCACCAGTTCTCCGTAATGGCGGGACGCCAGGCTCCAGGCCTGCACTCGCAAACGCAGCTGGTGAGTATTGATCTGTGAGGTATCCAGCCTTTTATCGGCCATATCGGCCAGGGGTTGCACCAACTCCCGTTCTCGCTGCAAGGCTTTGATCAGGGATTCGCCGGGAGTGGCAGCACTGTCATCCGTCAGCGGATGGCGGCGCCGGGTTTCACTATAGCGTTGCAGGAGAGTGCTTTCACTGGCCTCCAGAAAGAGGATGCGCGGATGCAATCCGTAAGCATCCCGTAAATCCTTCAACGCCTGGGGCAGAGCCGCAAAAAAGTCACGGTTGCGCACATCAATGCTGACGGCGGCTAGCAGGGCATGTCCCTCGCGATGCGCCAACTGCGCACCAAAAGCCTGCAGGAGGGTAGCGGGTAAATTATCTGCACAGTAATAACCCTGATCTTCAAGCGCCTGAAGTACCGTAGATTTTCCCGATCCGGACAGCCCGCTGACAATAATGAAATCCCTTTCCATCGTCATTCCTCTCCGGCACTCAGGCGTACCTGCTCTTCAAAGTCAGCCAGCATATCGCCTCCTGACTCTTTCACATACTGACTGCGCGCCGCCGCTTCTACCAATACCGCAAGGTTACGGGCGGCCGATACCGGAATACGCAGCCGGGTCAAGGGAACCCCAAGAATATCGAGATGATCGACTTTACCCTGGAGACGGTCGATATCGGCCATTTCCATGTCATGCATATCCTGAATTTCCACTACCAGGCGAATGCGCTTGGAACGGACGATGGCCGCCGCCCCAAAAAACTCCCGGATATTAATGATGCCCAGACCGCGCACCTCGAGAAAATTCCTGAGTGGCGCTGGACAATGGCCGGTGATGACCTGAGGAGCCTCACGCACACAAAGGACGCTGTCGTCCGCCACCAGACGATGACCCCGGCTGACCAGTTCCAGAGCCAACTCGCTTTTACCGATACCCGCCTCGCCCTGCAACAGCAACCCCACCCCCAGCACATCCACCAACACCCCATGAACCTGCTGGCGGGCGGCGAGCACACGATGCAGATAAAGCTGCAGGCGGGCCAGCACTTTCTGCGCCTCCAGGGTGGTCGCCATGACCGCCACTTGGCGATTCTGAAGGGTTTCCAGCATTTCCGGGCTCAGGCTCTGCTTTTCACAAAGCACGATCAAACGCAGCTTTTCCGTCAGGAACTGTGCGAAACGCTGGGGATGCTGGTGTAAAAACTGCAGCTCACAGGTGCCCGCTATTTGCACGACATGAGGACGAATAAAATTCAGGAATCCAACCAGGGCGGCTCCGCCGACATCGTCTTCTGCCCAGGGATCACCGCGTAAGTGAAAATCCTTATCTGGTCGGTAAAGACAGTCCCAGAACATTTCCTTGTGGAGATCTTCGCACAGCCGACGCAGACTGATTTGTCTTTCCATGCCTGCGTCCCTCCTGAAAGCTAATCAGAATGAGTCAATACCGCAAAAAAACCGGCACTATCGGACACCTTGAGCAACTCTGTGCGCACTTCCTCAGATGCCAGACGCACGGCCAGATTCGAAAGAACTTCAAGATGCGCCGTGGCAGCAGCCTTGGGCACAGCCACAGCAATAAACACCCGTACATCCAGCCCGTCGGGAGCGGCGAAAGGAATGCCTTGAGCACTGCGCAATACCGCCACAGCCACTTCACTGGCGCCATCAATGCGCGCATGGGGCAGGGCTACGCCATGTCCTATCCCTGTGGAACCCTGGGCCTCCCGGCTTTTCAGGGCCTCGGCAATCAGGGCGGGGGATTGTCCCGTAGACTCTGCCAACAGGGCCGCCAGAGCTTCAAGCGCTGCTCCGGCATCCGCAACCGGGGGATCAATCAGAATGTGTTGGGGAGCTAAAGGCAGAGTCGTCATCGTCAGGGTTCATTCCGTCTCGGCAATAACGGCCAAGTCGGCAGAATGATCGTTACGGCGGTCCTGACGCTTTTCCTTGTAACTATCAATTTGACTCTCCAGCTTTTCCGTTACCATATCCAGTGCCCGATACATGTCCGCGTGCCGGGATTCGGCGTGGAATACGTGGCCCGCCGCATACATGGTCACATCAGCGGTGTTTTCGGGATTCTCATGAGGCGCATGTTTCAGGACAACCCGGGCATCAATCACCTGATCAAAATGTCGATCGAGTTTGCCAATTTTTTCTTCTGTATGATTTTTCAAAGCTTCTGTCAGATCCAGGTGCTGACCGGTAATGGTAATTTGCATGGCGCTCTCCTGTCCTCTTGCGAGGCTTGCTTATGATAATCCCCCTGAATGGGGTCCAACTTCAGTGTAGCGCCAACTGCCGCCACAAAAAACCCTGCTGTGTCCTGTGGCAGATGGAAGCCTAAAGCCGCCGGCGCTGGCTCGCGGGAGGAATATTGGCGGCCTCCCGATACTTGGCTACGGTCCGCCGGGCAATCTGGATGCCCTGCTCGGCAAGCACCTTGGCTATTTCCGCATCACTCAAGGGATGTTTGGGATTCTCGGCCTGGGTCAATTTGATCAACAGGGCACGAATGGCCGTCGCCGATGCCGAACCGCCGCTGTCCGTTCCCACATGACTGGAAAAAAAGTATTTGAACTCATAAAGACCCCGAGGCGTGACCATGTATTTCTGGTTGGTTACCCGGGAGACGGTGGACTCATGCATTTCCACAGCCTCGGCAATATGGCGCAGCACCATGGGTCGCATGGACTCGGGGCCGTTGATAAAAAAATCTTTCTGTTTTTCGACAATCGCCCGGGCAACTTTCAGAATGGTTTCCTGGCGGCTTTGCAGGCTTTTGATAAACCAGCGTGCCTCATTGAGCTGATCCTGAATATATTTATGGGCGGCATCCTTACCACCCGCCATACCGGCGTAGCGGCGATTGATGCGGAGTTTGGGCATAGCCTCAGGGTTCAGATCCACCCGCAATCTTTTGCCAGACCAGCGGACGATGACATCGGGAATGACGTACTCGGTGTTTTCACTGCCGATTTCTTCACCGGGCTTGGGATTGAGAGCAGAAATCAGCGCCATGGCTGCTCCTAGTCTGACTTCATCGACCCCCAGACTGGCACATAAGCGGGAATAATCATGGCGGCCCAGGGCTTGCAAATGGTCCTGCACCAGCTTCATCGCCAATTGTTGGACCTCAGGATCCACATCGGGCAACTGCCGGAGTTGCAAATAAAGACATTCTCCCAGATCCCGGGCTGCCACACCGGGAGGATCAAAGTCCTGAATACGCTGCAACACGGCCTGGAGCAGTGTTGTTTCGACCCCCATAGCGCCCGCAAGATCCTCTGGCTTTTCGATCAGATAGCCGCGCTCATCAATGGCATCAATGATCATTTCTGCCATATTTCGCTCTTCAGAACTGAAGTGCGTCAAATCCGCCTGCCAACGCAAATAATCCTGAAGACTCTGACTCTGGCTGTTGCGCGCCTCAAAGTCGGGAAGTTCATCATCAGCACCGCCACCGGAGGTGCTGGAACCCATATCAAATACATCATCCCACTGACTGTCGACGGGTAATTCATCGGGCAGGGTATCTTCGGCAGACAAATCCAGCTGGCGATCTTCGCCGGGCGCCTCACTGGCTTCTGGAGCGGCAGCTGACATCCCGGTCTCATCGCCGGCAGCGTCCTCATCGAGCAGGGGGTTGCTTTCCAGCATTTCCTGCACTTCCTGCTGCAGATCAAGCGTCGACAACTGCAGCAGACGAATAGCCTGCTGCAGTTGCGGGGTCATGGCCAGATGCTGACCGAGTTTGAGTTCTAAACCTTGTTTCATGGCTTTCCAGATTCAGATTCTGAACTGATCTCCCAGATATACCTGACGCACCATAGGATCATCCACAATTTCCTGGGGACTCCCAGCCGTCAACACCTTGCCATCATGCAGTATATAGGCGCGTTCGCAAATCCCTAATGTTTCGCGCACGTTGTGATCGGTAATCAGGATGCCAATGCCGCGTTCCCGCAAATCCTGAATCAGCCGCTGGATTTCCAGCACCGAGATCGGGTCGATGCCAGCAAAAGGCTCATCCAGCAAGATGAAGCGTGGGCTCATGGCCAGGGCACGGGCAATTTCCACCCGCCGTCGCTCACCGCCGGAAAGACTGTGCCCCTTGGTGTCACGCAGCATCCCCAGATGCAATTCGGCCAAAAGCTGTTCCAGCCGCTCCTGCCGTTCTGTCTTACTGAGGGGCAGAATTTCCAGAACCGCGAGAATATTATCTGCTGCTGTCATCTGCCGGAATACGGAGGGTTCCTGAGGCAGATAACCCAGCCCCATACGTGCCCGTTCATGCATGGGCAGGGCCGTAATGTCCCGCTGTTGCAGGAAAATGTGGCCACGATTCGGACGCACCAGCCCGACCATCATGTAAAACGTCGTGGTCTTTCCAGCGCCGTTGGGGCCCAACAAGCCCACCACCTCGCCAGCCGCAACCTCGACAGATACATCGCGGACTACCGTGCGGCGCCGGTAGGATTTGACCAGGGACTGGGCCTGGAGCAGGTCGCTCATGGCCTCCCACCGCTGGCAGAGCGGTTGGCTGCTGCAGGATAAAACACGGAGTGGACGCGCTGTCCGGGCGCGGCGGTCACTGCCGTCTGCTGGCTGTTGAGAAAGTACGTCACCTGCTGGCCGCTGATTTCGTTTTTTTCCTGCCAGAGATGAGCGTCCCCCTGCAACACAATTTCCGCCGTTCCCGGCTTGTAAATGAGCGTATCGCCATAACCGTGCCGCTGCGCACTGGACATGGTAAAGCTGACCGGACTTCCCGTGGCAGTGGCCGTTTGCACCTTACCCTGCAGCGCATCAATCACGAGCTTGTGGGCATGAATGACCACATCCCCCTGGGTCATGATCACGTTGCCCAGATAAGTAGCCTGCTGGGAAGGTTTATTTTCGGCATGGAGAGTATCGGCACTGATATGAATAGGTCCCTTGGCCAATGGCGGTTGGGCGGCGGGCGCTGCCAGCGCTGCCCAGGAAACCAGGACCAGTGCCAGCGGCCAGTAAGGCCTTGCCGAAAAACGCTTGCGACGCATGTAGTTAAGGCGCATACACACCATGCACATTCTGCAAAATATTGACCTCCTCGGTTTTGACCGATGCCCAGAGTCCATGGCCAGTCATCCAATCCTGGCCACGCTCCAGACGAACGGCGTCGTCGGTGTTAATAATGCCCGTTTGCGGATCATAGTGCACCTTCGCGGTCAGAAAGCGGGTATCCGGTTTCAACGTCCCGATGACATTTCCCCACAAGGTAATGAGATGACTGGAACCCAGGACTTTTCCCTGATCAGCGCGCAAGTTCAGCTCCTGACCGGGCCGGAAGCGTTTCACCTCTACGTCGCTGAGAATGGTCTGATCGCGATGGGGTTCGTGATAGGCTGTCCGGGCAGTGGCCAGCAGGTCTAGTTTCCCGGCAGCATCATACTGACGCATGACCACATCTTCAGCAGCCTGATCGCCCTTGTGGATTTCTCCTTGCCAGTCAATCTGGGGCAAGGACAGGGGACGCTGCGGCCAGGACCACCAGACCAGCCCGGCAAGAATCAGCACCAGCACCGTGAAACCCAGGCTGGGGAGACGCAGGCGCAACATCAGCAATGTCCCTTTTGGCTGGCCTGCAGCAACAGCTCTGGCCAGCAACCTTTGGCCTGCAAAATCAGGTCACACAATTCGCGCACGGCGCCGCGACCACCCTGATAGCGGCTTTGCCAATGGATCTGCTGGGCCAGTTCCGGGTGCGCGTCAGCAGGTGCCGTGGCCAGTCCGGCGCGGAGCAAAATCGGGAGATCAATCAAATCGTCGCCCATGTAGGCCACCTCGGGGTCATCGATCTGCAAGGCCAGCTTCAGCTCACGGTAAGCCAGCAGTTTGTCCTTGCAGCCCTGAAAAAGATGCTGGATACCCAGATCCCGGGCGCGGTGGGCCACCGCCGGCGAAAAGCGTGCGGTAATGATGGCCAACTCCACCCCCCGGGACTGCAGCAGTTTGATCCCGTAACCATCGCGCACGTGGAAGGCCTTGCTTTCGCAGCCGGTATCATCAAAATACAGGCGGCCATCAGTCATCACTCCGTCCACGTCCAGGATCAGCAGCCGAATCTGCGCGGCACGGTCTGTCAGGGCTTGCGGCGCTAAAAGCATCAGACAATCCCGGCCCGCAGCAAATCATGCATATTCAACGCGCCAATCAGCCTGTAATCATCATCGACGACCAGCAAGGCACCCACTCGATGGCTTTCCATCAGGGCCAGTGCTTCGGCGGCCAGCGCCTCGGCACGGATGCTACGGGGTTGGGTATGGGCGAGGGCCGCCATGGGTTGCTCCCAGAGATCCTGACGCTCGGCAAAGGCCCGGCGCAAATCGCCATCGGTAAAAATCCCCAGCACCCGGTCCTCTGCGTCCACTACCGCCGTCATGCCCAACCCCTTGCTGGTCATTTCCAGGACTGCATCACGCATCAGGGTTTCCCTTTGCACTTTGGGCAGGGCCTGATCCCGATGCATCACATCCTGGACCCGCAGCAGCAAGCGCTTGCCGAGACTGCCGCCGGGGTGGGAAAGAGCAAAATCGTCTGCCGAAAATCCCCGAGCCTGTAACAAGGCCATGGCCAGGGCATCGCCCATGGCGAGGGTCGCTGTGGTAGAAGCCGTTGGCGCCAGATTCAGGGGGCAGGCTTCGCGCTCCACACTGCAGTTGAGATGCACAGCGGCGCTGCGTGCCAAGGTCGATTGAGGATTGCCGGTCATGGCGATGAGAGGCACGGCCAAGCGCTTTACCACCGGAAGAATGGCCAGCAACTCTGCTGTTTCTCCCGAATTGGATAGGGCCAGAAGGCAATCGGAGCGGGTCAGCATCCCGAGATCACCATGACTGCCCTCGGCGGGGTGCAGGAACAAGGCCGGGCTACCGGTACTGGCCAGGGTCGCGGCGATTTTTTTGCCGATAATACCGGACTTGCCCATGCCACTCACGACCACCCGCCCCGCGCATTGCAGCAGGACTGCACAGGCTTCGACAAAACTGTTGTCGAGGCGCGCCTCCAATGCGCCCACTGCTTCCGCCTCGAGACGCAATACATCGCGCCCGGTGACCAGCAGTCTGTTGACATCCACACCAGATATCATGGAACGCACCGCTCAATCCGCACGAGTCACATCCTGTTCCTGAATGGCTTCATATACGGCATGACAATGGGGATGGGCGGCCATGACCTTGTCAAGGTCGGCAAATGAAGTTTCACGCAGCAAGGTCCAGCAGCGCATGTTCTCTGCGGCAAGGTGCTGGGGATGTTGGACATACCAGTTGCTGCTGTCTTTCGGCGCATGGCTGCCAATCGCCACCTGTCCACGCGCCCACCACAAAAGCAGGGCAAATAATGCCAAGGCACCAATAATGACTAACGTATAAACAATCTTCATAGAGGGTTCTGATAGACCTGAATAAAATAAATCAAACTTCTTCTTGGTATTGCTGGTTCAACAAGGCAACCAGCGCGCCTTCGCGCTCCGTAATATCCATCATCAGCCCGCCACTGAACGCCTCCCAGAAAACCTGCAGACCGGCGAGGTCGGTTCCCTCGGCGAACTGGCCCAGCACCTCTCCCACTTTTGCCATCACTTCGCGTAGTTGCAAGCTACTACTCAGAGCATTTTTAATCTGCTCACGGGGATGGGGTATCCAGCTCCGGTCACTGGCGTAAGAGCGCAACCGCTCGCCAAACTCCAGCACCCTTTTGCGCAATTTGCCAGCCAGACCAATCTGCTGACTCCGTAAGTCTCCCCAGACCGCGAGATCCATCAACTTTAACCAGTCCTGACGCCAATGCTCGCGACTTTCCGTGGGCACGGTTGTCGCCTTCTGGACCGCTACCAGATCAAATTCCATCGTGCCGTACCCTACATCTTTCTTGCGCCAACTGCCATCGCTCCGGCGTACCTACATCGGTCCACATTCCCTGATACAGGGTTCCCGCCACGATGCCCTCGGCAATCCATTCCCGCAACCAGGGAGCCAATGGCGCCGACTGTTCCGGATAAGCCTGCAACAAGGTCGGATCAATACGCGCGATACCAGCATAAGTATGACGTTCTTCGCCCTGCAAAGCCACTACCCCCGCATCCAGGACAAAGTCACCAGCAGGGTGGTGATCAGGATTGGGCACCAGCACCAAATGCACCGAAGCCGTGCTCTCCTGCAGGAGCAGATTCCAGGAAAAATCCGTGCAAATATCGCCGTTGACCAAGAGGAAAGGTTCGCTGCCCAGATAAGGCAGGGCCCGGATCAAAGCACCTCCCGTCTCCAGTCGCCCCGCTCTTTCGTCACTGTAGATGATTTTTACACCCTGCCAGTCATGCCCCAACCTCGCCACAATCTGATCACCGAGATGACCGATATTGATGACGGCCTCGCGAACACCCGCCGCCGCCAGCGACTCCAGGTGGCGCACGATAAGGGGCTTGCCGCCCACTTCCAGCAGGGGTTTGGGAAGATGATCCGTATAAGGACGCAAGCGCTCGCCACGCCCGGCGGCGAGAATCATCGCGCGCATCATGCCTCCAGCCAGCGCACAAAGATCGGGAGATATGCACTCAACTGCGCATCTTCTGTCAAGGCATCCAGCACATATTTTCGAAATTGCGGCAGCAAATCCAGGTAGCCGGGCTTGCCATCCCGATAAGCCAGACGACAGAAAATGCCGAGAATCTTGAGATTACGTTGCAAAGCCATCCTTTCGACACTGCGCAAGAAAGCTTCTTGCGGCAGAGCTTTCTTGCTCCCGGATGTCAGCCTGCGCTGAAAATCGAGAATCCAGCCTCGCCGTCGGTCCTGTCCCCAATCCCAATAGCGATCCCAAAGCAAGGAGGCCAGGTCATAAGTCCAGGGCCCGGTCACGGCATCCTGGAAATCAATCATGACCAGACGTTGGGGCTCCAGCTGCACCATGAGATTGCGGGCGTGAAAATCCCGGTGCACCCATACCTGAGGCTGCTGCAAGGCATTGTCCACCAGGAGTCCGAAAAGCTGTTGCAATACCTGTCGCTCATTTTCATCCAGAGTCACGCCCAGATGTTTGCGCAAATACCAGTCCTGGAATAAAACCAGCTCATCCTCCAGGCGTTGCCGGGAAAAACAGGGCAAGAGGGGTCGGGATGGATCAGCACTGCCAGCCCGTTGCAGCGCGATGATCAGATCCAGGGACTGCTGCAACCACAGATCGGTATGGGTACCCGCATCGATCATGGTCTTGAGGTCTGTATTCCCCAAATCCTCCAGCAAAACAAATCCCGGCTGCAACTGCGCCGCCAGAATGCGGGGTACCGGCAGCCCGGCATTCTGCCAACGCCGTTGCACCCGCAAAAAAGGCAGAATATCCTCCGGCGCCGGAGCATCCATAAACAGCCTTTGCCCGGTCAGCCGCCAGTAGCGCCGGGCGCTGGCGTCTCCGGGAATGGCCTGGACCTGCGCGGGGTTCACCCCCCGGCTGCGTAACCAGGCTGCAGCATGTACCGTCAGACCCTCCGCAGAAATCATCGGCGCAGTGATGTTGTTCGATTTTAGAGATTGCGACATAAAAGCATTTTGTGCGATTTTAGGCGCCTATGAAAAGCCCTCTCCAGCAGCTTCGTGATTTTCGGCATGGCAGTCCGCTTCCGTCCGGACCCAGCGCTGTATCACGACGGCGGATTTATCTGGCACTGCTGGCAACCTTGTTGAGTCCCGGCCTGGCCTGGGCGGCGGAAAAACCCGTCACCCTTTACGCCGACCAGGTCAACGGGCTGGGAAGCGGCCATTGGACGGCCACCGGTAATGTCGAGGTCCTCTACGGAGACAGACGGGTGTATGCCGATACTGTGCACTACGACCAGCGCAAGGATGAAATCCTGGCGGACGGCCATGTGCGCATGGTCAGCCCGGGGCTGGTCACCGCCGCACCCCAGGCCACCATTCATCTCAAGGCCAACGAAGGTGTGGTCGTACACCCCCGTTATCTGCTTGAAGCCGAACAGGGACACGGCCACGCCCAAAGTGGCCGGGAGTTGAGCAAGGGTCACTATCAACTCAATGAGGCCTGCTACACCACCTGCCACGGCAAAGTCCCGGCCTGGCAACTCTGGAGCAGCCAGATCGACCTCAACCAGAATAATAATTATGTGACCACCCGAAATACCACCCTGAATGTGGCGGGAGTGCCGGTATTCTGGATGCCCTATTTCAGCTTCCCCCTCAAACGCCATTCGGGCTTTCTGGCTCCGGGGGTAGGCAGTTCCACCATCAACGGCTTTTACCTGGGCATCCCCTATTATTTTGATATTGCCCGCAATCTGGATGACACCTTGACCCTGAATTATTTCACCCGCCGTGGGGTCATGCTGCAAAACGAGTTTCGTTATTTAGAGCCCAATTACAGCGGCAAGCTTTTTGTGGATTTGCTCCCCTCGGATCAACTCACCCATAAAAATGTCTGGGCCCTTTCCTGGCAACACAACCAGAACCTGGGCGACGGCTTCAGTTTCAATGTCAACTACAATCGTGTCAGTTACAAAAACTTTCTCTCGGACTTCGGCAGCACCGCAGGTTTCGGCAGCAGTTTCATTGGCGGAATTGGTAATGCCCCCTATATCACCTCTAACGGGGGGATTTATTACAACAATGCCCACATCAGTGCGGGCGCGGTGTTGCAGGGTTATCAGGAGCTCGCGCCGGATAGTACGGCACCCTACGCCCAACTGCCTCGCCTTTATGCTGATGGCTACTGGCGGGTGGGCCGTAACGGCTATTTTAACTGGCAGAGCAGCTTCAATTATTTTTCGGCAAACACCGGGCCCATTGGTCAGCGCCTGGATCTGACCCCCACCCTGGGTTGGCGCTTCAGTCGGGGCTGGGGTTTTCTTGAACCCCAGGCGCGGCTGTACTATAGCCATTACCAGGTCCAGCGCAATGCGCCCTATGCCCGTGCCGTCAACCGTACCCTTCCCGCCCTGAGTCTAAAGGGCGGGCTAAACTTTATCCGTTATGGCAGCAATGGCAGCACGGCGCTTCTGCAACCCATTTTCAAATATACCTACATTCCTTTGCAGGCCCAGAATGACATTCCCAATTTTGATGCCAGCACCCCCTATCTGGATTTTCCCAGTATTTTTACCGATAACGTCCTCTATACCGGCAGTGATCGCATCAATGCCGCCAATCAGATCGCCTATGGTCTGCGCGGTACCTGGCTGACTCCCGGCGGGCGTCAACTCTGGGAAGCCGCCGTGGGCCAGATTCGCTACTTCAACCAGCGGCAAATCAACCTTGCCGGAGACATCGTTCCCCAGAGCGTCCAGTCCAATTATTTTTTCGAGGGGCAATACGCGCCGCTGGCGGACATGAATCTGCTCGCCAGCTCCCAGATCAATCCCCAGAGCGGTCAGCTTGACCGCCTCAACTTTCGCGCCCAATGGTTGCCTGGCCGCCAGCGGGTCATCAACCTCGACTATCGCTTTACCCGGGATTTCGTCGATCAAACCGGAGTTTCTGCTGCCTGGCCGGTGCTCAAGAACTGGCAGTTACTGGGGAGCTATCAGTATGATGTGACCGACAGCAAGCCTCTGGAGGAGCTGGTAGGGATCGGCTATGATGGCGGCTGCTGGGCAGCCCATATGATGGTTTACCATCAGATCCTGCTTGGCGGACAGTCCAATAATGCTGTTTATTTCGAGATCGTGTTGCGCGGCCTAACCAGCCTGGGTAATGCCTCAACCGGTTTGCTCAGCCAGTATGTGCCGGGCGCCAGTATGGAGTTTTGATGTCCTGCAAACGTCGTCCAATTGTTATTGCCCTGGGTCTATTACTCGGAACACTGCCTGTAGCGGGTTGGGCCAGCGTCCCTTTTCTGAATCGGGATACCCTTCTGGCCCAGAGACCGCTGCCTGCCGCCACGTCAGCACCAGCCACCCATACCTATTCAGAGAACTCGACGCTAGCCCCCGTGACGGCACCCATGCCCAGCAATATCGTGAATCTGGATAAAGTCATCGCAATCGTCAACGACAACATTATCACTTCCATGCAACTGGAGCAGCGGGTCAGTGCCGTCAGGGCTCGGCTCCAGCAGAGCGACCCCAATGCCATGCCCCCCGAGGACATCCTCCGTCGTCAGGTGCTACAGCAGATGATCCTGCAGGATATCGAACTCCAGATGGCCCACCGCGCCAATATCAAAGTGGATAAGAGCATGCTGGATCAGGCCGTCAATAACCTGGCTCAAGCTAATCATCTGACGGCCGATCAACTGCGGGAAGCCCTGACCAGCCAGGGGCAATCCTGGGAAAGCTTCACCAATGACCTCAAAGATCGCATTGTTGTCGATCGACTTATGCAGCAAGAAGTGGAAAGCCACGTCCATGTTGGCCCCGATGAAGTCAAAACCTTCGCCCATCAACTCAAGGAAATGGGTGGCGTCAGCTTCAATCTGCAGCAGATTTTCATCCCCTTGCCCAATAATCCGACCCCTAATGCCATCAGTGCCGCCCGTCAGCAGGCTGCTGAGGTGCGGGACCATCTGATTGCCGGCGAGGACTTCTCGCGTCTCGCCGCGCAGGTCAGCAGTGGCCGCGAAGCGCTCCAGGGTGGACGCATTGGCTGGGTGAAAGCTGGAGAGCTGCCCCCTTCGGTATCCCAAAGCCTCATGTCCCTGAAAATCGGAGATATCAGCCCGGTGATCACCGGCCCTACTGGTTTCCATATTTTCAAGCTTCTCGACAAAAAAGAAGAGCAACCGACCATTACTGAAGTCAAGGCTGCAGCCATTGTGCTGCGCGCCGGAAACAGTCTGCAGCTTCAGGAAGCCGAAGCGCGTGCTCAGGATATCCAAACAGCCCTGCAAGATGGCAGTCGTTTCTCTGAGCTTGCGCGAAATTACAGCCAGGATCCCAATACCGCCGCCAAAGGCGGAGAAATGGGCTGGATTACCCCTGGACAATTGCCGGATACGCTGGAACGTACGCTGCTTACCCTGCAACCCGGTGCGGTCAGTAGCCCGATTCGTGAAGGGGATGCCATCTACATTCTCCAGTCTCAGGGCAAACGTCAGCAACCCGTAGAAGAAAAACAGCTGATGGCCGCCGCGCGTATGCAACTGTTTAATCGTATCGTCCGCGAGCGCATGGAAGAATGGCAACATCGCATTCGTGATAGCGCCTATGTAGAAATCCTGGAATCCAGCCTGCGCGGTAGCGATGTCTGAAATCTCGAACCACCTTCAATCCATGCCTGAAAACAGGAATTCTTCCCGCATCCAGGGCAGCCTGGCTCCCACCTGGACCCTGTTTTACAAGGAAACTCTGCGTTTCAGCAAAGTCTGGCTGCAAACCATTGCCGCTCCGCTCATTACCACCATCCTCTATCTGGTGGTGTTTGGACATGCGCTGGGCAGCCATGTCACCGTCTATCCGGGCGTGAGCTATACGGCTTTCATTGTACCCGGTCTGATGATGATGTCTGTTTTGCAAAACGCTTTTGCCAACAGCTCCTCCAGCCTTATTCAGTCCAAGGTGACCGGAAATATTGTGTTTGTACTGCTCAGCCCCCTCACCCCCAGCGAAATATTTACGGCCATGGTATCCGCCTCGGTGTTTCGGGGCCTTTTGGTGGGACTGGCGATTTTTGCGCTGGCCTTGTTGTATTTGCATATTCCCATTCTTCACCCTTTCTGGATTTTGGTTTTTGCTATCCTCGGAGCCAGTGGTATGGGTAGTCTGGGCCTTATCGCCGGGCTCTGGGCCGAAAAATTTGATCAGATCGCCGGTTTCCAGAATTTTGTCATCATGCCTCTGACCTTTCTGGCCGGAGTGTTTTATTCGGTGCAATCCTTGCCGGGTATCTGGCAGAAGATTTCTTTGGTGAATCCCTTTTTCTATATCATTGATGGTTTTCGTTACGGTTTTTTTGCCGATTCGGATGTCAGTATCTGGGTCAGCCTGGGTGTCAGCCTGGCCTTTGCACTGATTACCGGCTTTTTTGCTTGGCGCCTCCTGGATCGGGGTTACAAACTCCGCCAGTAGAATTGGATCGGGTATTGAAAAACCAGTCACAGGGGATCACAAATCACTGCTGATGAGGTACAATAGATCTCATGAACGCAAACTTGATCAAATCACTTATTCAGCAGGAACTCCCGGACGCCCAGGTAGAAGTACTGGGAGATGACGGTGCCCACTTCGAGGCGCTCGTCATTTCGGCTTCTTTTGTCGGCATGTCCCCGGTCAAGCAACACCAGCGGGTTTATGCTGCCCTGGGCGAGCGCATGCGTGAAGAAATCCATGCCTTGTCCCTGCGCACCCTCACCCCTGACCAGGCGGAACAGATACGTCACCCTACCCGCCACTGAAACCCATTCACGCTGTACACGTAACGAGGATTAGCATGGCTACCATTCAAGAACTGATTCAGGAACAAGTTGGAAAGCATCCGGTTGTACTCTACATGAAGGGTAACCCCCGCGCTCCCCAGTGCGGATTTTCTGCCCGTGCGGTACAGTTGCTGCAACAATCCGGCGTCAAGGAACTTTTCACCGTAGACGTCCTGGCCGATCCGCAAATCCGCGATGGCATCAAGCAGTTTTCCAGCTGGCCGACCATTCCCCAGCTCTATATTCAGGGTGAATTTGTCGGCGGCTCCGATATCATGTCTGACCTCTACCAGCAGGGTGAACTCCAGAAACTGGTGGAGAAAGCCCAAAGCGCCTGAGGAGTTTTTAACGACCTTATGGACAAATTGCTGCTGCGTGGTAACGGCCCCCTGCGTGGCGAGCTACGGATATCCGGGGCAAAAAATGCGGCGCTGCCTTGTCTGGCTGCTACTTTACTGGCCAAAGAGCCGGTGCAGTTGCGCAACATCCCTCATCTGCGGGATATTACCACTACCTTAGAACTGCTCAGCACCTTGGGAGCGAGGGTACTGGTGGATGGTCAACTCGGCATTGAAGTAGACCCGAGGCCCGTACACTCCCTGGTAGCTCCCTACGAACTGGTAAAAACCATGCGGGCCTCCATTCTTGTGCTCGGCCCGCTGCTCGCTCGTCACGGTTCGGCGGAGGTCAGTCTTCCCGGTGGCTGCGCCATCGGCAGTCGTCCAGTCAGCGTCCATCTGAGCGGCTTACAGGCTCTGGGCGCAGAAATCACGGTAGAAAATGGCTTTGTCAAAGCCCGGGCGGCGCGTCTCATCGGTACCCGGATTGTCATGGAAATCGTTTCTGTCACCGGAACTGAAAATCTGCTCATGGCGGCTACCCTCGCCGAAGGGCGCACCACCCTGGAAAATGCCGCTCGTGAACCAGAAATTGTCGATCTGGCGCGTTGCCTCAATGCCATGGGAGCGCGCATTTCTGGTGCCGGAACTTCGGTCATCGAAATCGAAGGGGTCAAGGAACTGCATGGTGCCGAACACAGCGTGGTAGCCGACCGCATTGAAACCGGTACTTATCTGGTGGCGGCAACCATGGCCGGGGGAGACATCTGCCTGAAACGTACTGATGCCAGCCTGCTGGAAAGTGTCATCCTCAAATTACGTGAGGCCGGGGCTGAAGTAACCACGGGCGCCGATCTTATTCGTCTGCGTATGCACAAACGTCCAAATGCCGTGGATATTCGCACGGCTCCCTTTCCAGCCTTTCCCACCGACATGCAGGCCCAGTTCATGGCCCTCAACTGCATAGCCGAGGGCAGCGGCGTGATTACTGAAACTATTTTCGAAAACCGCTTCATGCATGTATCCGAATTGCAGCGCCTCGGTGCCGAAATCACTGCCGACGGCAAAACTGCCGTGGTGCGCGGTGTCCCCAAACTCCATGGTGCGCCGGTCATGGCCACGGATTTGCGGGCATCAGCCTGCCTCGTGCTTGCGGGCCTGGTGGCAGAAGGGGAAACCCTCATTGATCGCATTTACCATCTCGATCGCGGTTATGAAGTCATCGAGGAAAAACTGGGCGCTCTCGGCGCGGATATTCGACGCATCAGTAGTAGTAGTCTCAGGAGCGCATCATGAATACCGGCATTACCATCGCCCTCTCCAAGGGCCGCATTCTGCAGGAAGCCATCCCTTTATTCGCCGGGGCGGGCATTGAACTGGCCGAAGATCCTGACGAATCGCGCAAGCTCATCATCCCCAGTACGGATCCCCAGGTCCGCTTTCTGGTCATCCGCGCCAGTGATGTGCCTACCTATGTGACCTGGGGTGCCGCTGATGTCGGCATTGCCGGCAAGGATGTGCTCCTGGAGCAGGAGGGACTGGATCTTTATGAGCCACTGGACCTGCGTATTGGCCTGTGCCGCATGTCGGTCGCTGAACCCGCCGCCTTGGCGGCCACCGATGTCCCGCAACGCTGGGAACGGGTGCGCATTGCCACCAAATATCCGCACATTACCCGCGACTATTTTCATGGCCGGGGCGTACAAACCGAAATCATCAAGCTCTACGGCAGCATGGAACTGGCGCCTCTGGTAGGATTGGCAGATCGTATTGTCGATCTGGTATCCAGCGGCCGCACCCTGCGCGAGAACGGCCTGGTCGAGGTGGAGGAAATCATGCCGATTTCAAGCCGCCTCGTGGTCAACCGAGCCGCCATGAAACTGAAGCGCCGTGCCATCGAACAATTGATCGCTCAACTGGAGGCACAGGTAAGCCATGAACCGTCTTGACACCCGCGACCCCGATTTCACCCGGCAATTTCATGCCCTGCATGATTGGGATGCCAATCTGGATATGCAGGTGGAAAGCCGCGTCAGGGAGATTGTCACGGCCGTGCGAGATCAGGGCGATGCGGCCCTGCGCAGCTTTACCGAGCGTTTTGATGGTCTCACTACCAGCACCGCTGGCGAACTGGAAATACCCCGGGCAGATCTGGAAAAAGCCCTCACCAGCCTGGAGCCTTTGCAGCGCGAAGCCTTAGAAGCCGCCGCCCAACGTATTCGCAGTTATCACGAACATCAGCGCAGTGCGAGCTGGAGCTTCACGGAAAGCGATGGAACCCGACTGGGGCAACGCATTCTTCCGTTATCCCGCGTGGGGATTTATGTACCCGGCGGCAAGGCGGCCTATCCCAGCTCCGTCCTGATGAATGCGATTCCTGCCCAGGTCGCCGGCGTTGAAGAAATCATTATGGTGGTCCCCACTCCCAAAGGGCAGGTGAATCCCTGGGTGCTGGCCGCTGCCGCCATTGCCGGCGTGCATCGGGTGTTTCGCATCGGTGGTGCCCAGGCCGTTGCCGCACTGGCTTATGGCACGGAGACGGTGCCCGCCGTCGACAAGATTGTCGGGCCCGGCAATATTTATGTGGCCACTGCCAAACGCATGGTTTTTGGTCGGGTCGGCATAGACATGATTGCCGGACCCAGTGAAATCCTGGTTCTCAGCGATGCTTCAGCACCAGCGGAATGGCTGGCCTGGGATCTGCTCTCCCAGGCCGAACATGATGAAATCGCCCAGAGTATTTTTATCAGCTGGGATGACGCCCACATTGAAGCTGTGGTCGCCGCCGTGGACAAGGCCCTGACCATGCTCGACCGTGCGCCCATCGCCGGCAAGAGCTGGGCCGATCGCGGTGCGGTCATCCGTGTGCGGGATCGCGCCGAGGCCTGCCATATTGCCAATCTGGTCGCCGCCGAGCACCTGGAACTGGCCGTCAGCGACCCGGAAAGCTGGTTGCCCGATATTCACAATGCCGGCGCCATCTTTATGGGCATCCACAGTTGCGAAGCCTTGGGTGACTATGTGGCAGGACCCAACCATGTCCTGCCCACGGGCGGCAGCGCCCGCTTCTCCTCCCCGCTGGGAGTGTATGATTTCGTCAAGCGCAGCAGCTTGATTCAGGCCAGCTCCGCCGGTGCCAACACCCTGGGGCGTCTGGCCGAACGCCTGGCCCTGGGGGAAGGTTTGACCGCCCATGCCCGTTCGGCTGCCTGCCGGGTGACGGACCCTCAATCATGAGTAGCAGCCTGATGGCCGCGCTGCTGCGCCCGGAACTACTGGCCAGCAAGGCCTATGCGGTCGCGCCCAGTACTGGGCTGATCAAACTGGATGCCATGGAAAATCCCTATGGACTTCCCGATCTGCTCCGCCAGGCCTGGCTGGAGAGCCTGACGGATGCCCCGCTGAATCGCTACCCGGATCCTCGTCCCGAATCCCTCATTACTGCGCTCAAGACCCACATTGGCTTGCCAGCTGGCATCGAACTGATGCTCGGTAACGGCTCCGACGAGTTGATTCAGATTCTGGTCACCGCCGTAGCCGGGGCGAGGCGGCCGATCATGGCGCTAGATCCGAGTTTTGTCATGTATCGCCTGTTAGCCCAGCAGTTGGGGCTGCCCTTTGTCGGTGTGCCTCTGGATGCGGAATTTCAGCTGGACCTGCCCGCCATGCTTCGGGCCATGAGCGAGGATCAGCCAGCCATCGTTTTTCTCGACTGGCCCAACAACCCCAGTGGCAGCCTGTTCCCTGAGGCCGCTCTAGAGGCCATTATTCAGGCAGCGCCAGGTTTGGTTGTGGTGGATGAAGCCTATCATGCCTTCAGCCAGACCACTTTTGCCGGGAGACTGGGACAGCATCCCAACCTGCTGCTCTTGCGCACACTGTCCAAGGAGGGGCTGGCAGGATTACGCCTGGGCATGCTCGCCGGGCCCACCGCATGGATTCAGGAACTGGATAAATTGCGCCTGCCCTACAACATCAACGTCCTCACCCAGCGCAGCGCCGCTTTTTTTCTTCAGCACAGTCAAGTGCTGGATAATCAGGCAGAGATTCTCCGGGCTGAACGGGAAAGGCTGTTCCAGGCCATCACCACCCTGCATCTGAAGACATGGCCAAGTGCCGCCAATTTCCTGCTGTTTCACGCTCCCGGCAAAGCTCCCGCCATTTATGAAGGCCTGAAAAACGCCGGGGTATTGATCAAGGCCTTTACAGGTCACCCCCGTCTCGGCGACTATCTGCGGGTAAGTGTCGGCAAACCCGCCGAAAATGATCGTTTCCTCTCCGTGCTGGAGTCATTACTGTGAAGTCGCGTCAAGCCGAAGTCGAAAGAAACACTCTGGAAACCCAGATTCGTGTGCAGCTCAACCTGGATGGCAGCGGCCAGGCAGATTTACACACCGGCCTGCCTTTCCTGGACCATATGATCCATCAGATTGTCCGCCATGGACTTTTTGATCTGCACATTCAGGCGCAGGGAGATCTGGATATTGATGCCCACCACAGCGTCGAAGACATCGGCATCACGCTGGGCCAGGCCTTTGCTCAGGCGGTAGGGGATAAATCTGGCATTCAGCGCTACGGACATGCCTATGTGCCGCTGGACGAAGCCTTGTCCCGGGTCGTGGTAGACCTTTCCGGTCGCCCGGGTCTGGTTTTTGCCGTGGAGTTCCCCCGTGCCCAGGTCGGCGGCTTTGACGTGGATCTTTTTCATGAGTTTTTCCAGGGTTTTGTCAACCATGCCATGCTCACCCTGCATCTGGATGCCTTGCGCGGCCGTAATACCCACCACATTGCCGAAACCCTGTTCAAGGCCTGTGGCCGCGCCCTGCGTATGGCCATTACTCCCGATCCGCGCATGGCCGGCCATGTGCCCAGCACCAAAGGTACTCTGAGCCTATGAATGGCGCGCGGGTGGGCATTGTTGATTATGGCATGGGCAATTTGTATTCCGTGGCCAAAGCCGTGGAATATCTGGGTGGTAAAGCCGTCGTCAGCGATCAGGTGAGCGAACTGGCCACTACCGATCGGATCATTTTTCCCGGTGTCGGTGCTTTCGGGGATTGCATGGCCGCCCTGGAAGCCCGTGAACTCAGTGATTTTGTCCGGGTGGCAGCCCAGACCCGTCCCTTTCTGGGGATCTGCCTGGGGATGCAAATGCTCATGGACAGTAGCGCAGAACATGGCGAACATGCCGGGCTTGGCCTGCTGCCGGGGCGGGTCATTCCTTTTCCCGAAGAAACCCTGCAAAAACCTGATGGCCAACGCCTGAAAATCCCCCATATGGGTTGGAATGAATTGCATCAATTGGTGGATCATCCGCTTTTTGCCAGTGTCCCTCAGAATGCTCAGTTTTACTTTGTGCATTCCTACTACGTGGAGCCTGCGGCACCGGAAATTCTGGCAGCCTTCAGCGACTACGCTTTCCCTTTCTGCGCAGCAGTGGCGGCAGACAATCTATTTGCCTTGCAATGTCACCCGGAAAAAAGCGGCAATGCCGGACTCCGCCTGCTCGGTAATTTTCTGACCTGGGATGGCGATTGCGGCTCCCAATGTGTCATTTAAGCAGATGATGTAAAAGTGAATTTACGGAGGATGTTGTCATGTTGTTGATTCCGGCCATCGACCTCAAGGGCGGGAGTTGTGTGCGCTTGCGCCAGGGACGGATGGAAGACCATACCATTTTTTCCGATGACCCCGTAGCCACTGCCCAGCGCTGGGTGGATGGTGGCGCCAAACGCCTGCATATTGTCGATCTGGATGGTGCGGTCCAAGGCACCCCCGTCAATGCTCAGGCTATTGCCGCTATCTGCGACCGCTTTCCCGATCTGGAAATCCAGGTCGGTGGCGGCATCCGCAGTGAGGAACAAATCGAAATCTACATCCAGGCGGGAGTCCGCTATGTCATCATCGGCACACAGGCTGTCAAGGCTCCGGGATTCGTGCGAGACGCGGCCGTCAGTTTTCCGGGGCACATCATGGTCGGCATCGACGCCCGGGACGGGAAAGTCGCCACCGAAGGCTGGTCCAAGCTGTCGCGTCATGATCCGGTAGATCTGGCCCAACATTTTGCTGCTGATGGTATCGAAGCCATCATATATACAGATATCAGCCGCGATGGCATGTTGAACGGACCCAACATTCCTGCCACCGTCGCGCTGGCTCAGGCAGTGCCGATTCCCGTCATCGCCTCCGGAGGAATTGCCGATTTGCAGCAGGTGCTGGAACTCAAGGCCCATGAAGAAGATGGTATTACCGGCGCCATCACCGGTCGGGCCATTTATGAAGGCAGCTTGGATTTCGCCAGTGCCCGTGCTCAGGCCGAGGCTTAGGAGGATGCTCGCCAAGCGCATCATTCCCTGTCTGGATATTGACCACGGACGCGTCGTCAAGGGCGTCCAGTTTGTGGCCCTGCGCGATGCCGGCGATCCCGTAGAGGTCGCAAAGCGCTACAACGACGAAGGGGCGGATGAACTGACCTTTCTCGATATTTCAGCCAGCCATGAACAAAGAGGTACCCTCGCCGATGTAGTTTCTGCTGTTGCCGCCCAGGTATTCATTCCCTTGACCGTCGGTGGTGGGGTGCGCAGCGTAGAAGACATCCGGCAAATCTTATTGGCGGGTGCTGACAAGATCAGCATCAACAGCGCCGCTGTCAAGGAACCGGAACTGGTGCGGACGGCAGCCCGGCGTTTCGGTAACTCCTGCATCGTCGTGGCCATTGATGCCAAGCGGGTAGGAGATCATTGGGAAGTATTTACCCATGGCGGCCGTCACGCCACCGGCCTTGACGCAGTGAACTGGGCCCAACGCATGGCAGAATACGGCGCTGGTGAAATTCTACTGACCAGCATGGACCGCGATGGTACCGGCCTGGGATTTGATCTGGATCTCACCCGCGCAGTCAGCGATGCGGTTGCAGTTCCGGTCATTGCTTCGGGCGGCGTCGGCGCCATCCATCATTTTGCCGAAGGGATATTGCAAGGCCATGCTGATGCGGTCCTGGCCGCCAGCGTCTTTCATTTTGGCCAGTTTCGTATTGCTGAGGTCAAGGCCGAGATGGCCAAGTCCGGCATTCCCGTACGGGAATCGACCTGAAAATCGTGGGCTTGCATCCAGCCGCGAATATTTTGCGTATTCAATGAGCAAGCATGAGACACTGATGGAGATGGACAAGCACATGGGTGACAAACAATACAGGGAGCTGCTGACGGCGATCCGCTGGAATGCCGATGGTCTGGTACCCACCATCACCCAGGATGCCCGCACCGGTCAGGTATTGATGCTGGCATGGATGAATGCCGAAGCCCTCCAGGCAACGCTACAGGACCAGATGGGCACCTACTGGTCACGCTCCCGCCAGGCACTGTGGCGCAAGGGCGAAAGCTCCGGGCATTATCAGCACCTGGTCGACCTACGGCTGGATTGTGATGGAGATACCCTGCTGATGCGCGTCATTCAGGAAGGAGCAGCCTGCCATACCGGAGAGCCCACCTGTTTTTTTCAGGGGGTGGCGGGCAGCGATGGCTGGCAACACCAGGCACCGCCGCCCGGCAGCATTCTCGACAGCCTGCAGGCCACCCTGCAGCAACGCCGGCAGGCTGATCCCGGCCAGTCCTACGTGGCGCAGCTGCTCCATGGCGGACAGGACCGGATTTTGAAAAAAGTCGGTGAAGAAGCCACGGAGTTTGTTCTGGCATGCAAAAATCATGAGCAAAAACAGATTATTGCCGAAGCCGCCGATCTGCTCTTTCACATGATGGTCGCCTTGGAGGAACAGGAATTGCATATTGATGACGTCCTCGGTGAACTGGCAAGACGTGAGGGTGTTTCCGGTCTGGAGGAAAAGGCAGCACGCCGTCCACCAGCTTGACGCAACCAATACTTTTTCCTATGGTCAAAGAGTTAGCTTGTAGCGCATAGCCCCTCGGGGCAAGGAGAGCAGTGATGGGCGCTTTTAGTATCTGGCATTTAGTGATCATTTTATTGATTGTGGTAGCGCTTTTTGGAACCGCCAAATTACGTAATGTCGGTTCGGATCTGGGTTCCGCCATCAAAAGCTTCCGCTCCGCCGTTAAGGAAGAGGAAGAAAAAAAGGACGCGAGCATCGGTCATACCATAGATGCCAGTGTCCAGCCCAGTAAAGAGCACGAAACCGTCAATCGTTGATCCGCCATGTTTGATTTCAGTTTTGGCGAACTGGCGCTTCTCGGGATTATTGTCCTGCTCGTGGTCGGACCCGAGAAAATGCCTGAGATGGCACGTACGGCGGGGAAATGGTACGGGGTAATGCGTCGTACCATGACCGGTCTGCGCTCCGAAGTAGAGCAGCAGCTTTTGCTGGACGAGTTGCGCAAAGAGGCCGACAATCTCAGGGATTACGCCAATGAGGAATTGCTGCCTGGTGACATTACTGCATCGTCCACCTTACGGGCGAGCAGCGAAAACGCACCAGTCAGCGCCACTGTGTCCCCACCGGAGAGCCATGTTGGTCGGCAGGCAGAACTGGATATTGATACCTTCCCGCCAAGCATTCATGCTGAAGACCGTCCCGGCCCGGAAGATCGGCTTCATTAATGCATTTACAAGCCCGCTAATGGATTGATGAGCTTCAATGCCCTCGGTTTTCCGTTGATTTCTGGAATCATCTCATCTTGTCGTTTTTACTTTATCTCTGATATTCCGCCTGAGGAAATTGTATAAACATGGAGAAGGAGAAGCTGGCGGAAAACACCTTTATCGGTCACTTGCTGGAACTGCGCCGAAGGGTACTGATTGCTATTATTGCTATTTTTGTCGGCTTCCTGGTCTCCTATCCATTCTCCAAAAGTATTTATAATATTCTCGCCGCTCCCCTGATTGCCGTTCTGCCCAAGGGCAGCCATCTGATTTACACCAGCCTTCCGGAAGTATTTCTGACCTATGTACAATTATCCCTGATTTCAGGCTTTGTGATCGCGTTGCCGGTGGTGCTTTATCAATTCTGGGCATTCCTGGCTCCAGGCTTGTATGAACACGAGCGCAGGGCTTTTTTCCCGCTTATATTTGCTTCCATTTTTTTGTTTGTGGGCGGTATGCTCTTCGCATACTTTATCGTTTTTCCCAACGCTTTTCGCTTTTTTACCAGCTTCTCCGGGTCGGATATTACCGCCATGCCAAAAGTGGACAGTTATCTGGCCCTGATCGTGAAGTTTTCTCTGGCATTTGGTCTGGCTTTTCAGATTCCCATTTTGATTGTTGTACTGGTGCGCGTGGGTATTCTTCAGGTCGCCACATTAAAGCGAAGCCGACGCTACGCTTTTTTAATCTGCGCCATTGCCTCAGCCATTCTGAGTCCTCCCGATGTCATGTCCATGGTGCTGCTTCTCATCCCCATGTACATGCTCTTTGAGCTGGGCCTGTTCTTCGCGGCCAGAATACCGACACCTAAACCGGTGGTGGAAGAAAGCAACGATGAAGACGAGCAGATCCCTGAACGTAGTGCCGCCGATGAAATGGATGCCGCAGAAGCAAGCTTCAGGAATGAGAACGGGGATGACCAGAAATAAGTCATCCCGCTATGGAAAATAACGATGGACTACCTAAAGAAGCGCTTTGTAGAGAGTAATCTTCTGCCCTGATCCTGTTTTTTCAGTCCGCATATTTTTCCGTGATGGATTCAATTCGCTGCACATTTTCGGGCGTTAATGCTTTGAGAACATGGAGGGCGGCAAGATTCTCCTGCAATTGCTCCTGGCGGGAGGCCCCCAGAATGACAGAACTTACATGGGGGTTATGAGCCACCCAGGCCAAGGCTAACTGCGAAACGCTGCAATTGATAGATTGGGCGAAATCCCGCAGCTCTGCGACAGCAGCATTTTTATCCGGGTCCAGCAAACCTTCTTTCAAAAAAGAGAGTGCCTGCAAGGAGGCACGACTGCCTTCCGGAACACCGTTTAAATATTTTCCAGTGAGCAATCCGGAAGCCAGGGGACTCCAGGTAGTCAACCCCAAACCCATATGCTCATAGAGTCGCGCATATTCTTTTTCTACCCGCTGCCGATGGAATAAATGGTATTCTGGTTGTTCCATCACCGGTTTGTGCAAATGGTGACGTTCGGCAATCTCCCAGGCAGCCATGATTTCAGCGGCACTCCACTCGCTGGTTCCCCAGTACAGTGCTTTGCCTTGCTCGATAATATGGTGCATGGCCCACACGGTTTCTTCGATAGGCGTATGCTGATCTGCCCGATGGCAGTAAATCAGATCCAGATATTCCAGACCCAAACGCTGGAGGCTACCATCAACCGCCTGCAGCAAGTATTTTCGATTGAGCGTATTGCGGCTATTGATCGACGACTGCGGCATTTCGCCGCCTTTCAATCCCCAATAAAATTTACTGGAAATCACATAATCCAGCCGATTCCAGGAAAGCTCTTTCAGTGCTTTTCCCATCAAGACTTCACTTTCACCATTGGCATACACTTCGGCATTGTCGAAAAAATTGACCCCGGCATCCCATGCCATGGCCATCATCTCGCGCACGCCGACATGATCGACTTGATTATGGAAGGTAACCCAGGAACCCAGCGAAAATAGACTCACTTGCAAACCACTGCGTCCGAGCCTGCGGTATATCATGGATGTCTGGTCTTTGTTTACGGACATGATTTTCTCCTTGTGAAATGATGGTGATTTCTCCATTAACTCCCGGAGAACACGGACTGAATATACCGCTGCATTCGACACGACTGCTGCATGACATTCACTTTTGCCTTGACGTAAAACGTCACATTGACTAGCTTAAATACCAACTAGCCGGTATTTTAGACCCACTGGGCAATTTATAGCAAAAATCGGCTTGCACTGTCCATTTAACGAGGTAATCACCATGAAAATGCAAGATTTAACCCATAAAGTTGCCGTCATCACTGGCGCTTCCAGTGGAATCGGTGAGGCTAGCGCCCGCCTGCTTGCTGCAGAGGGCATGCAAGTGGTGCTGGTGGCGCGGCGAAAAGAGCGCCTCGAAAAATTAGCACAGGAAATAGGTGCATCAGCACAAGTTGTTCCGGCCGATTTGCGAAATCCTGAAGAAGTTCACCATCTTTTTGAGCTTATAGGCAATAAATACCAGGGAATCGATCTACTTTTCAATAATGCCGGGCTGGGCTATCACGCCCCTTTTGCAGAGAGCAAGGTCGTGGAATGGGAGGAAATGATCGAAGCCAATTTATATGGCGTCCTGCGCTGTACTCATTTGGCTATTCCTCTACTCAGAGGTCGCCCTGGCGCCATGATTTCCACGGTTTCCAGTGTGGGGGGCCGCTATGGACTACCGGGATGGTCCGTTTATAATGCGACAAAATTTGCGGTCGTGGGATTTCACGATGCCCTGCGTAAGGAATTGGGACCTGAGGGCATTCGCGTGGCGCTCATTGAACCCGGCGCTGTATGGACAGAATGGGGGTTCAATGTTCCCGAAGAAAGCATGCGCGAAAGGCGACAGTCCCTGGAGGCCCTGCATCCAGAAGATGTAGCCCAGGCACTCGTGTACAGCTTTGCCCAGCCGCCGCATGTTCTGGTTGAGGAAATTCTGGTGCGCCCCGTGAAGCAAATCACGCCTTGAGGAACAAGCGCGCAGAGATCGTCAAATTCTCAATGAAATTTGCGCCAATGGCTTTACTCCTTTTCGAACCCTTCTATCCAGGAGCTGACGCATGACTGATGTTCTCCCACTTTTGCAGTCTCATCGTTCGATTCGAAAATTTCGTTCTGATCCTCTGCCCGATGGTCTTCTTGAGGATATTGTCCGATGCGGGCAGCAGGCCTCCAGCTCCAGTAACCTGCAAGCCTATCGCATCATTCAAATTACCGATCCGGATTTACGCAAACAGTTGTCGACACTGGCAGGGCAGCAGACATATGTGCTGGAGGCCCCCGTTTTTCTGGTGTTCTGTGCGGACTTGCGGCGTGCTCAAGGGGTTTGCGATCAGATAGGGCCGCCCTTCGTGGCCGGTATGACTGAGCATTTTCTGATTGCCACCGTTGATACGGCTTTGTGTGCGCAAAACTGTACCGTAGCAGCAGAATCTCAAGGCTTGGGTGCCTGTTATATCGGGGCCGTACGCAACCATCCTGCCGAAATCAGCACATTGTTAGGATTACCCCAACAGGTTTATCCGCTCTTTGGCCTGTGTCTCGGGTATCCCGCCCAGGAAGTGGAGGTCAAACCCCGCTTACCATTGGCAGCAGTCCTTCAGGAAAACCGCTTTGACGAAAGCCAGGATGCAGCACTCATCGAAGACTACGATCGCAACATGGCTACAGGGCTCCGTCAAGCTCGCCAGATATAGTAGCAGAGGTTTTCGCCACTGATTTTAATGGTGGTTTGAAGGGGCTATAGTTGGTGGAAATGCGGCATTTTCAGGCGATTTTGGGTGCAGAATCGTGAATGGGGTGGCTGACGGACGCAGCTCGCCCTCCGGAGCTATTCTCGGATAGGTAAACCCCGTGGTGGCGCCTCAGTATCCGAGTTGGCGGAGCGTTTTGTGCGCGCTGGCGGCGAAATCCCGGCACGCTTTGGCGATATTCTTGACGCCAGTGAGACGCATAATGCTCATGGCCAGTTCGCGCAAGGTCGCCATCATATGGGGACCGTTCTGGGTACGGACTTGGGAGAGGTCCTCGTGGAAAGTCACATCGCGGACATGATGGTTCCGGTTTTCAATTTCCCAGTGACCACGGGCCAAGCCCAACAGATTTTCGGGCGTGGCACGATCCGGGGTCAGGCTGGTGAGTCCGAAGGCATAATCATCCCGAATCGTGCCCTCTTTGCTGTTGATGGTGGAGCGTTGGATCAGGAAAGCTTGTCCGACATGCGGAAAATGGAGGCCGGTTGCCCGGGTGGCGACGATGATTTTGCGGTATTCAAAGCGGCCATGCCCGACCTCTGTGGTTTCAGCGTTGAGGGGGAAAATCGCCCCAAGGGAGGCACGTCAGACGGTCGCGGAGTTTTCGTTGATTGCCTTTGACGGCGGTGAAGAGATAATCGGCTTTCTTGTCTTCGACGAGGAAGCGGGCGGTCTCCCGCTGGGTATGCAGGGCATCGGCGGTGACGACCTTGCCCGCGATGTTGACGTCCTGGAGCAGGTTGCGCAGTTCTGGAATTTCGTTGGTTTTCCGGGCGATTTCTTTTTGCGCGATGGTGGCCCCCTGTCCATGCAGGAACGCGCTGAGCAGATGCACCTGAGCGCCGTCTGCGCGTGCGGCCCCTTTGAGGACTTTGCCATCGACGGCCACCGCTTCAAAGCCCGCCGTACCCAGTAGCCAGGCGCCGATCGCCGCATCCAGCGCCTCCACATCGGCCCCTTGCAAGACGCGCCGGATGGTCGGTTCGGAGGGGGCGAGGTAGCGCTTGGTTTTGGGATCGAATCGGGCGCGGATGCGCTTCAATTGAGCCTGGGTCAAGCGACCGCCCCACTCGGCGATGGCGGCATAACTTTCGGCCCGCGTCAGGACAGCGGCCACGGCCACCGTCAGGATGGCCGGGAGGGGATGCTGCTTGCCTAGTTTGCTGCGGGTATCGGGAAGGCGGAAAAAGATTTGGCGCAAGCCTTCCATTTGCGCGGTCGCTCAACGTCACGGTTTGCATGGGGGTATGGGTCCATTCGAGTTGGGGCTGCGGCTGGGCCAACCAGGCCCGCGCCTGTGGATGGAGAGGAAAGAGCAGAAGACGTTTAGGTTGGCCGTGGTGGACATAGCCACCACCGGGACGGCGGGCGAAGCCCTTGGTTCCGCCGACATCCACCCAGTTGGCGGCCCGGTAGCAGGCACCGGTAAAACGGGGGGATTCCACAAAGGTCTCAGCCAGCACGATGGGATGCCCATAGACGGATTGCCAGTCCGCAGAGAGCCTGTGCAGGTTCAGCGCCAGAATACGGGACGCCAGATTCGGGAAGGATTCTCCGGGCAGGATCAGAAAACGGGCATTGTTGGCGATGAGATGCAAGCGCTGGCGGCGCAAGATCCAGGACCAGCCGATCCACCGATCCCGCGCCTGGCATTGAAAAGCGGCGGCATGCCAGCCCAGTAACGCTACCCAGCGACCATCGAGCGTAGCCACATAGCGCAGGTTACGGCCCGCCAAGGTGCGAAAGCCCCGGTAGTGATACGTTTGCATCAGCGTATTCCAGCGTTCCCGCTCCGTGGGCAGGATGGGTCGCACCTGAACACGGTGCAGGCTGGCTTGCTGGTTTTCGGTGAGAGTTGGGACTTCCATGCGGCAAAAGTTACCGCATTCATCCTGAGAAGTCCAGAAAAACCCTTTGTGCTACTCCATCAGCAGCTTAGATGGAAGGTTGACAGGGCCCTGACATGGCTACCTACTACCAAAATCGCTCCGCAGGACAGAAAACCAGCAGCTGGAGTCAGGAGGTTGCAGGCCTGACTGGACGTGAGGCCCGCCCGCACATGGCGGAATTTTTGCGTCAGCAAGGGTTTTTACTGCGTTGAGAGATTCAGTAAGGTCCCCCTGAGTATATTTTCAATATAACTCAGCGCCCTGATAAAAAATTGTTATAGACTTCGCTATTCATGCGAATACATACATTAGATTTTAGAAAGTGATAATGTCCTGAGTCGCTCCTGTTATGCATAGGTTTTTATGTTATTCTCATACGCAAAATGGAGTGATAACGAGCGAACCTCATGACAAAATTCATTACGCTGCTGCGGCCCAGATTAAGTATCTTGCTTTTGTGTTGGACGCTTCTGCCCTGGTCAGCCCTGGCCAGCACCCTGCCCAGCGTAGGCTTCTATTATGGTTCTGGTTCTGCCCCAGAAGCATTCCGAGACTTCAAGTGGGTTGTGGTAAACCCCGGCAATCAGCGACTGCCGAGCGACTTTGATCAGAACCAACAGGTTTTTGCTTATGTCAGCATCGGCGAAACCACCCCGGGAGATGCCCGCTACCAGAACCTTCCAGAGAGTTGCGTGTTGGGCAGCAATGCAGTTTGGGGAGGGAAAATCATCAATCTCTCTCATGCTGACTGTCGCAACTATTTGCTGAAGCAGGTGATTAATCCTATATGGCAACAAGGTTATCACGCCTTTTTCATGGACACTCTGGATTCATTCAAGCTCGTTGATAAAAATCCCATGGCTCAAAAAGCGCAAGAAAATGGATTAGTGCAACTCATCCAGGCCATTAAAAGCGCCCACCCCAATGTTCAGCTCATCGCCAATCGCGGTTTTTCAGTGCTTCCCGAGATTCATAAAGATATTGTCGGAGTAGTTGCAGAATCTTTGTTCAAACAGTGGGATCAAGAAACAAGAAGCTACTCGTCCGTTCCTGAGCCTGTCCAGAAAGAGCTGATTTCCGAACTCAGGAAAGTTCAGGCGTATGGATTGCCCGCTATTGTGATCGACTACATGCCACCCCAGCTGAATCGTCACTGCTGGTGGAAAGATGCACAAAAAATCCAATCTCTGGGTTTTGTTCCGTATGTTACTGATGCTGGGCTAAGTGCTGTGGGTGCTGGTTTACGGGAACCCATGCCTCGCCACGTGCTCATTTTGTATAACAGCTCTGATCCGAAACAATATAGCTCTGCCTTTGCCAATGGCGCGATGCCTCTTGAATACCTCGGTTATGTTCCGCAATTTCGTCGCCTATCCGAAGGATTACCCGATAGTCCTCGCCCCGGAGAATATGCCGGCGTCATACTTTGGAGTGATGGTGAGCCTGTCAAAGATGTTGCTGGCATATCTCACTGGCTGGATGAAGCCAAGGCAGCAGGCATTCCTATATTGTTGATCGGCGATTTTCAGGATGCTCTGGATGACAAAACTTATATGGACCTGGGCATGAGCAAGCCAGTGAGCCAGAACGTCAGTTCCCTGAGCATTACATCTCAAAACAAAAACATGAGCTATGAGATGCCCATTACGGCAAACCCCAGAGATTTTTTGCAAATCACCGCGCCTTCCGATAGCCATGTATGGCTCACGCTGAAAAGTCCTGGGGGCCAAACTGAAGATGCTGCAGCCATAACCCCTTGGGGAGGCTATGTACTCTCACCCTATCTCCTCACTACCCTGCCTAATAAAGATACCCGTTGGCTGATCAATCCCTTCCAGCTATACACCGAGGCATTTCGTTTGCCGGATATACCGGTTCCCGACACCACTACAGAAAGTGGACGCAGACTGTTTATGGCGCATACCGATGGCGATGGATTTGTCAGCCGTGCGCAGTTTCCTCCCTACCACATTGCCGGGGAGGTCTACATGCACCGGATCCTGGAGAAATATAAACTACCCTTTACCGGCTCTATCATAGTCGGTGATTTATTACCGGGTGACCGCGGCCTGTATCCGGCTCTGGTACCTTTGGGCACCAAAGTGGCGCGTGAGGTATTCCGGTTACCTTATGTGGAAATTGGTTCACACATGTGGTCGCATCCCTTTGACTGGCCCGCCATTGAGGCCGGCAAGGATTATCCCGGCATCAATCTGCCGGTACCGGGTTACAAATTCAGTCCTTATATGGAAGCGGTTGGCGCCGCCAAATGGATTGATAAACACCTGTCCCCACCGGACAAAAAGGTGGTGATTGATCAGTGGTCAGGTGATTGCGAACCCGATGCTCAGGTGGTTGGTCTTGCCTACAAGGCCGGGCTTATGAATATCAACGGCGGCGAAAGCACCATTAGCAAAAAAGATCCCAGTATTACGGCAGTGCCACCCATTGGTATTTTCCGGGGCAAATGGCTGCAGGTTTTTGCGCCAGATGCGAATGAAGATTACTTTACCAATCAATGGCACGGACCATACTGGGGCTTTGAAAATGTCATTCAGACCTTTGAAATGACCAACAAACCGCATCGACTTAAACCCATAGACATATATACGCATTGGTACAGCGCCACGAAACTGGCTTCCATTTCAGCTGTAGATAAAGTTTATAACTGGGTGCTGACGCAGTCCATCACCCCTATTTATGTGGCTGACTACGCACATATAGCCAACAATTTTTATACGATTCATCTCGCTCGCGAGGGAAGCGGTTTCTGGATTGGCGAGGCTGGTGCTCTGCGGGAGCTGCGGATGCCGAGCAGCCTCGGGATTCCTGACATCGCCCAAAGCCACGGCATAGCAGGATATAATCAGAGCCCCAACGGTAAGCTCTATGTGCATATGGATGGAGCTCCATCTATCTATTTATCGCTCAGCAAGAACCCCAGGTCGCTTCCCTATATTGTCAGCGCTAACGCACCCATCTCTGGATTCACATCTGAAAACAACGGCTTTATCGCCAAACTGGAGGGCTTTGTTCCCGTACAAATACAATTAGGTAATGCCCGCAATTGTCGTGCAAGCATGAACGGCCAGACAACAAAAGTTCCAGCCAGTGAACAACTTCAAAGTTCAGCCCAGCATGTCACTTTGCATGTCACCTGCACACCATAAATCTCAGCCGCCGGCGCAACCTGTACTGCGATCTGCTAGCATTTGGATTTTCGTATTCACCATACTGATAGTGATTGTAGCTATTGCCTGGGGTTATGGATGGCGTGGGCGCCTGAATTTTCAAAGCTCAACAGCAAACGGTATAGCCCGTATCCAGAGCGCTGAGCTTTTGCTGCACAGCGGCCAGTACATGGCGGCAAGAAAACAACTGCAACCGATTCTTGGTAACCCTCAAGATCCGGTATATCGGCAGGCGCAACACATGCAATGGAAAATAGACTGGACGCATGCCATGGCGCTGCCACCCGCTTCTCTCGCTAGAAAAAGAGCGCAGGCAGCACTCATCCTTTATTTGGAGCAATTACTCAAGGAAGGCGGCTGGTCTGCCAAAGAATATACACAATTTGCTAACGATGCCCTGCGAATTGGAGCCTATGATCAAAGTGCAGAAGCCTGGTTGGCGGTAGCCCGGAAAAACCCTGCTGTAGCCGTTCATGCCATGCACGCGGCAGCTGCAGCGTGGACAGCTAATGGCAAAAGCGTCAAAGCTGGACAACTCCTGCTGCAAATGGCGCTGCACTGTGATCAAGCGCCACTGCAGAAAGACTATTTCATCCGTGGTCTTACTCTGATTCAAGGAGGAGGGGGCGCCAAGCTCGCACTGTTCCAAGGAGAAAAAACCTTATCCCGGCTCCCCGGCATCGCCAAGGAACGTGAGATTGTTCTGATCATGGCTCGTCTGGCCATATCCACCGGACAACCCAAGCAGGCCGCCCGATGGTTAAAAGCAGAACTTGAAAAACCAGTACAGGCTCATCAGCCATGAAACACTTCCCCTTACTGCTCGGGATTTTTCTCATCGCCACAGGATCCGCCGCTTTCGCCCATGATGCGGCCACAGTAACACCGTGGTGGAAAGCTCCCGGCAGCCTGGCCGCTGATGACGCAAAATGGCGAACAGAATATGCTCAGCAAAAGGCAAATGTTGATGCTTTTGCGGCCAGCCTTGCGCAAAGCATCAAATCGGGAAAGGGTATGGGATATCTGGATCAGGGTGGCATTTCACCATCCTGGTATAAACCTCCCATGGTCGTTCAGCCTTTTCCTGGCAGCTATTCTCCTGAACTTTACGATTTAGCCTATAGCGCGTTCCTGCAATCTGGGCAGTTGGACGAAGCTTATCGTCTGGCCTACACCGCTGTGCTGCAAAAGCCAGAAAGTATTTCCTGGCGCCAAAAGCTCATTCAGGTGGGTACCTGGCTTGGGCAACGCGAAACCGTTTTACAGCAGTGGCGTTGGTTAGCACGCCACAAGGAACCGGGGGCCCTCGCGGCCGCAGTCAAATTAGCCGCTGCACTATCCCGGCCGGATATTGTTATCCAGCTACTTTCGCCTCTGGCAAGAGCCGGTCGGCTGAGTAATGCCGACTGGAAAACCCTGATTTATGCTTATGGACAACTGAGCGAGCCAGACAAGGCTATTTCTGACATCAATCTGTCGCTGCAACACACCGGACCGAATCGCTTTTTATTAGAGCAAAAAGCTTATCTCAGTTATCAGCGGGGTGAAATCGCGCAAAGCCTGGCAGCACTGCAAAGTGTTCAAAAACACTTTAAGGCCACCCCGGATATTGCCATTCAGGAAGCTCGCCTGCTATCCATGCAAGGTAAATACGCAGAAGCTTTTGCCGCTATGAACCGGACACGGAATCAAGCAACCTTAAATGATGTGCCATTCTGGCATTTACTTGCCGTACTGGCCTGGGAACTCCATGATCATCAAGCGGCTCTGGATGCCGAAAAAAAACTCTATCTGCTTGATGCTGCCAGCCAATATGACCTGCAACGTTTGATCATGCTGGTTGGCGCAGAGAATCCGGAAGCCGCTCTTGCCGTTGCCCAACGGGGCTGGAAAAAATTTCAGCTCCCCTATTTTTATTTTGAGAGCCTGACATACGCAGGACAGGCCCAACACTGGAAGACTTTGGGACAATTATTGCGATCTGTTCCGAAGCATGATCCTCAGGGACTCCTCTCCTATGCCACCTATTGGTTAGCCATGGGTCAATGGGCCAATGCCCTGAAAAACTATGACCTAGCCGAGAGCGCATATGCAGAAGCTTTGCATATGAATCCAGAAGATAATATTGCCAAAAACAATCTCCTCTGGATGTTGGTTGATTCCGGTAATGTGCCTGCTTTGCAAGCTTTGCTGGTAGGTGACGTCCTGCATCCATCAACTGAGCTTCATGACGTTGTTATGAATGCACTGGAACGTTTGGGACACTACAGAAGCGCATTATTTCTTGCTCAACGAACTTCGCAACCGTCAAAACTGAATAACCGTCAACTACTCAATAAAGCTTCTCTTTGGGAATCTACCGGCCAATCCGGTATTGCCTGGTCAATGCGCCAAGAAGCTATGGCAGGTAGCCTGGCCCAACTTCATCACGTCCTTCCGCAAAAGAAGGAGACCACTCATGAATAATGCTCCCATGTCTCTTTATTCCAAAATTGGCATTTTCAGCAAGTGGCTGTTGGCCACCTGCGCTTTGGCATCCAGCGTGGAAGCGCTGGCGGATACCCAAAACAGCGTGCCGAAGCCCGACTCCAGCACCTTATCAAAGCGGCACAGCCATCCTGAGCAAAATAACATCAAACCTGATTTGCGGGTTATTTTGCGCGATCAAGAGATCAATCAAAAACACCGTGCTGAAAGAGAGGCACTGGAACACGAGGCTATTCCTGTAGGAATGGAAGGTGCATCTCTGGCAGCACCTAGTCTGCCCGCCTCAGCCAAACTACCCAATGCCATATCATCAGTTTCTCCGCTCGGGGCTCAAAGCCAGGAAGATGCATTGCAGACACTCGCTGAGTCTCTGTCCGCATCACCCCAGGAGGGCAATCAAACGCAAGCCATTCTTATGGCTGCTGCAGAGCGTGGGAACTATTTACCCGCCATATCCTGGAGCCTTTCCCGAAAATATTGGGGATTGGCAGAGCTTCTTATCAAAAACAATCCGTCGAGAACACCACCTTGGGCCCTTTTGAGTCTGGCCTTACACAAACGGGACATGGATACCATTCAGACACTCGTGGCCCATCCTGCCGACGTGCCGCCCAAGGAGATATTTCAGGCCGAAGAAGACCTGGGACGCCCTCTTCAGGCGCAAGCCTTAGCCGTCAAGGCATTGCAGGTAAACCCGTTTGATCGCGAACTCCGCCTCATGTATGTCGAGAGTCTGTCCCGTACGTCCAGTTTTGTGCATGTGCAGGGAAGTTGGCAGAGTTTCAACGGGCTGCAGTTGTATGGGCCAGAGCTGAGCGCACATATCCACATCTCTCCTTTTTGGGGCATTTTGCTTAAAAGTAAAAATTTGTGGCAATACGCCAGCCCAAATGCACAACTGGTTCGGCCACCTCGAATGCAACATCGTACGAGTATGGGATTTTTTTGGCGCACCCTGCATTGGCAGGGGGATATCACTGCCGGAGAATACCGAGGTCTACGAAATAACTGGACCAGCAAGCTTGTGCTGAACTGGCAGTTGACGAACGGAACCAATCTTTCAACACTTCTCAGTTATCATTCCCAGACTTTTCAGAGCCCGGCTTTAGCTGTTGCAGGCATGGCCAATCGAGCACAAGTGCAGTTAACGCAAACAGTTGATGCCTGGACAGCTAATGCAGCATTAGGCTGGACACAATATCTGGGGCAAGACGGCATCCAGCAGGGCACGGATAAATATGGAGAGCTGGGTGCTTTCTGGCGGACCCATCTCGGTCCTTGGGAATTTCATATCGGTCCCTTTGCAGACTACCACGCGCTCCAACGCCGTGCCGAACCAGAGGGCGTAGTCGCAGAGGTACTCTCTGCGAATGATCGCAACATGCAAAGTGTGCTACCAGGAAGTTACGGCGATTATGGCCTGCGGCTCCAGTGGGGCGCCCTGGATCAGGAACTGCGCCCTGACTGGACTCCCGACCTACAGCTCAGCGTATATGATAATTCCCGATTTGGATTTCAATATCAATTCAATGCAGGAATCAGCACAGCAATACTGGGGCCCGATCGTCTCAGTCTGGACTATTCTCAGGGACAAGGCGGGAATGGTCTGGCATTAAATCAACAAATCTTCTCATTGAATTATCGATTTTATTTTTAATACGACTCGTAAAGGGAGAAATCATGAAAACCAGAGGATTGTGGATTCCCGTCCTGATATTGATGCTCAGCGGCTGCGCTGGAATGACCGTACAATCTGCTAAGCCTGTTGCCTTGAGCAAGAATGCAACCTGGACCATACTGCCCTTTGCCAACAATACCGAAACCCCACTGGCCAATGAACGCGCTGCAGCGCTGGCGGCCGGCATTCTACAAAGTGATAATCAAAAGGTGATAGGGACTCTGCCTATACGGAGCCGTATCCAGTCATTATTAGGGGGTGACTGGAAAAAAGAATATACCGCAGCGCTGAGTCGTGCCCATAATGACGGCATCCACTATGCCTTGGGCGGTAGTGTGGACGAATGGAATTATCGTGCAGGAATAAATGCGGAGCCTGTAGTGACGATGACACTTTGGATCGTCAATGTGCCAGAACAAAAAGTCATCTGGACCGGGGTTGGGAGCGCCCATGGTGGTAGTCTGGGTCGTGGCGGAACTGGAGGACTCGCCCAAGGCTTGATTCAGCGCCTGCTCCAGCGCGCTCTACACTAAAGAATTCAGCAGCATGCGTATAACCTTAATTACCGCACTCCCTCGCTGGGGAGCAGGATGGATAGAGGCTTTCCTGTTTCCGGTCCTTGGGTTACTGCTGGCCTGGGAGCTCAGCCCCACAGATCCCCTATTGCTCAAACAACCATTCCCTTGGCTTTTGATTATTCCATTGCTGATTGCACTTCGCTATGAGTTACTACCAGCATTGCTGTCCGTCATAATTCTTGCAAGCACCTTCTTATGGCACCCCTATCCAGAAATTCGCGGTCTTGAGGTATTCGCCGGAACAGTACTGGTAATTTTGATTGCCTCAGAATATGCGGGTTACTGGACACGGAAAGAAGCAGGCAGATCATTACAGGAAGAAATTACCACCACGCGCTTCCGGCAGTTATCAGATGATCTGTATGTTACTAGAATCTCACAGGATCGCTTAGAGCAAAGTTTGCTTTACCACCCTATGTCCATACGCAGTGCCATGCTCGAGCTGAAAAAACAACTTGCTGAAAAAAAGGGAGTCTTAGATAAGGATCTTGGCGAAAGCATTCTTTATTTTTTGAACCAACTCGTTGGTGTGCAAGTTGCTAGTATTTTCGAAACTAAAAAAGGGGCGGCGAATCCTTCACTCATTGCCAATTTTGGGGATGTACATCCTTGGGAAATCCATGATCCAGTCCTGCGAGAAGCGATGGAAAGCGCACACAGTCAAACTCTGGCAAACCTGGAAATAACCGCGATCGATACTTATATCAGTGCGCATGTTCATACTAGCTCTCCCGGAATGCATTTCATCTTAACAGTCGAAGACATGTCATTTTTTGCCATTAATAAAGAAAGCTTACAAACCATTGAAGTCATTTTCCAATATTTATGTAATTATGCTGATTCTCAGATTAAAGCTGCCACGTTGCTAGACATCTGGCCTGATTGTCCTGCCGAGTTTGCCATAGACTTAATGCAATTACAGAAACTCGCACAACGCATCCCCCAGGTAGGCATGTTCGTTCTTTATGAATTTCATAAGGGCCCAGCCTCAGATCAGGTTCTGGAGTATTTGGGGAGATTACGGCGAGGATTGGATATTCTTTGGATCCATGACAACCATGAAAAAGTTAACTTAATCGCTTTATTACCTTTTGCAGGAAACATGGCTGCCGAAGGACACTTTCAACGCATGCGTGCCGAAAGCAATATTCATTATCGTAAGCAATGGGATCAATGTTATACAAGCCACAAAGTTGTGGCTGTCAACAATAGATCTTGTGAAAGCCAGATCAGACAGATACTTGAAGAAGGCATAGCATCATGAGTATATTACTCAGCAAAATTGATCTGTTTATATACGCTGGATATTGGCTCCTCCTTGTTCTCTTCAGCTTTCTCGTTATCCCAAAATCCGAAGCAGCTCAGCAAAAACTATTTTCTTTCTCTTTAATCGTGATTATAGCAACAACCATTCCACTCTTCGGCCCAGTGATAGTATTTGTCTATGCATTTTTTCTGCGCAGCATTCTAAGACAAGCGCATGCGCCGATTGTTGAAAAAATACAACTGCCCGCTGTAATGCGTGATGCACGACTAACACTATCAACTATAGCCCCCGGAAGTGTATCTGCAAGGCTCCGTCATTCCCGTGACCCCCGCCAACGACTAGAAGCCATCTCGCAAATAGCTGATTCCCAATTTTATAGCCAATCTCAATTACTGCGAGGTGCATTATCCGATGATGCAGAAGAGGTTCGACTATTAGCTTACGCCGCGTTGGATAGACGGGAACAAGAAAATACCGAACTATTGATCAACCTCAATAAACAAATAAAACTCACACGCAACTCTAAAACATTAATCCGCATGCAAGACTACAAACAATGGATATACTGGAATATAAGGCACTCTGCCGTTCAGGAAATAACTACTGCTGCATCCCCATCAAGCACAAAGAGGTCGGTGGACACCACAAGAATTTATCATCAATCACCATCGATGAAAATGCTCCAAGGACTTGATGCGCTACAGCTTGGAGAAGTAGATGAAGCGATCACTCATCTCCAAGATGCCGAAAAATCAAACATCGCTGGCTCTACAATTGCACCATATCTAGCGGCCGCATATTTCAAGAAAAAAAATATGGACAAGCTTCGTGAGATATATCGCAAATATCCTGAAATATATTTATCATCCCGTTATGGGCCCTCCATATCCTATTGGTTAGGTCAGAAAACATGCTAGGCACCTCACCAGCAGAGTCGGTAGATATCCTTCTTGTGCTTGAAGGCACGTTTCCATATGTCCGTGGAGGAGTGTCTTCATGGGTAAATCGTCTGATAACAGGATTTTCGGAATATCAATTTGGAATAATTTTTCTTGGGAGCATGCGTGAGGAGTACACAAGCGAGCCTTACCCGTTGCCCGAAAATGTTAAATATTATGCTGAATACTTTCTTTACGATGTTAATAAGAAAACACCATCAAGAAAAACCCATAAAAGGGCCATGATTGACCTTATAGAAAAAACCAGAACTGCACATAACAATATAAAAAATTGTCCATTACATGGTCATAACAATTTAGAGATCAGGGCATTTGCAACCAATTTTGGTATTTCAGAATATGATTTTTATGCAAGCAAGGAAGTATGGGAATACATTTTATCCTGTTATTCAGAAATTAGCGATCAACCCTCTTTTGTGGACTACTTCTGGACTATTCGTGGAATGCACGCACCGCTTTGGTTTCTACAAAATGCGCTCAATAATGCACCATCAACACGTATTGTCCATTGTCCCTCAACTGGTTATGCAGGATATCTGGGAAGTTTGCTTAGCAATCATAGAGATTGTCCTCTAGTTATTTCAGAACACGGTATTTATACCAAGGAAAGACGGATTGGTTCCTCGTCATTTCAAGTGGGTAGCCTGAGATCCAGCTTGCCCAGGATCAGGTAGGCCATGTTGATAAAGTTCTTGTGCGTGCGGTAACCCCGAGCCTTGGCCTTGGCGGATTGAATGAGGCTGTTGAAACCTTCCAGAATTCCATTGGTGATCTGGCTCTCGAACCATCGGAGCACGCCATCCCAGTGATTCATGATGGTGTAGGCGACCTTGACGATAGGCGGCAGATCGCTGGTTCTGGCGTTTTCCAACCAGGCTTTCAAGAGGGTAGCCCCCTGATGGCGATTCTTGATCGTGAAGATGTCCTGAAAGGTCAGGCGGAACTGGTAGGCCTGCGCCGTCTTGAGGTTCTGGTCTTTGAGTAATGCCTGCAGCTTTTCTTTCTGCTTCACCTTGAGGTTGCAATCGTTCTTGAGCCAGAGCCAGCGGGTCTTTTTGAGATTTGGCTGAGTGAGGACTTCCCCCTTGCGCACGTCGTCCACGGCCTCGTTGACGAGCTTCATGAGGTGAAAACGATCGAAAGTGATCTCCGCATTGGGCAGGTGCTCGGCAGCCCCTTTCTGGAAGGCCGGCGAGAGGTCCATGCTCACATCGGTGATCGCTTCCGCGCTACCACCATGGGCCTGTAGATCTGCGGAGAATCTCTCAAAGGTCTTGGCATCCTTGCCGGGAGTAGCGAACAAGAGTCGCCGGGCATCCAGATCCACGAAGAGCGTGATGTAGTCGTGGCCGCGCCGACTGCTGGTTTCATCGACGCCGACGGCATGGACATGGGCCATATCCACTCTGGTACGGGCTTCTGGCACATAGTGGTCAATCACCCGCCACAGGAGCGTGTCGGTCTCGCCGACTAGGCGGGCTACGGTCAATACCGGCATCTCCCGCACCAGGGTCATGATCAGCGCTTCGAAGAGCAGGGTGAAATGCGAGCCTTCCCGTGCCCAGGGAACAGATATCTGATGCACTCCATGCTCCTGGCACTTCACACGAGGTACGCGGGCATGGAGATAGGCTTCATGCTGGAAGAAATCCATGTGCCGCCAAGTATGGTCACGGGTATCATGTACCGGACACTCCTCACCACAGACGGAGCAAGCAAAGCGACTACCCTTGGGAAAGTTGATGTGCAGATCCAGGCGTTTCTCCTCCACCGTGAAAGTCACATGATCCACCAACCACGGCGGAACCAATCCTAACGCGAGAGAAAACAGCTCTTCAGGGACCATCAGCTAACTCCAATTCAGGGCACGACCGCTCCACAGCATTCTACCCCCTACC
>NZ_MXAV01000019.1 GCF_002847505.1 Acidithiobacillus marinus | reverse complement strand
GGGTAGGGGGTAGAATGCTGTGGAGCGGTCGTGCCCTGAATTGGAGTTAGCTGATGGTCCCTGAAGAGCTGTTTTCTCTCGCGTTAGGATTGGTTCCGCCGTGGTTGGTGGATCATGTGACTTTCACGGTGGAGGAGAAACGCCTGGATCTGCACATCAACTTTCCCAAGGGTAGTCGCTTTGCTTGCTCCGTCTGTGGTGAGGAGTGTCCGGTACATGATACCCGTGACCATACTTGGCGGCACATGGATTTCTTCCAGCATGAAGCCTATCTCCATGCCCGCGTACCTCGTGTGAAGTGCCAGGAGCATGGAGTGCATCAGATATCTGTTCCCTGGGCACGGGAAGGCTCGCATTTCACCCTGCTCTTCGAAGCGCTGATCATGACCCTGGTGCGGGAGATGCCGGTATTGACCGTAGCCCGCCTAGTCGGCGAGACCGACACGCTCCTGTGGCGGGTGATTGACCACTATGTGCCAGAAGCCCGTACCAGAGTGGATATGGCCCATGTCCATGCCGTCGGCGTCGATGAAACCAGCAGTCGGCGCGGCCACGACTACATCACGCTCTTCGTGGATCTGGATGCCCGGCGACTCTTGTTCGCTACTCCCGGCAAGGATGCCAAGACCTTTGAGAGATTCTCCGCAGATCTACAGGCCCATGGTGGTAGCGCGGAAGCGATCACCGATGTGAGCATGGACCTCTCGCCGGCCTTCCAGAAAGGGGCTGCCGAGCACCTGCCCAATGCGGAGATCACTTTCGATCGTTTTCACCTCATGAAGCTCGTCAACGAGGCCGTGGACGACGTGCGCAAGGGGGAAGTCCTCACTCAGCCAAATCTCAAAAAGACCCGCTGGCTCTGGCTCAAGAACGATTGCAACCTCAAGGTGAAGCAGAAAGAAAAGCTGCAGGCATTACTCAAAGACCAGAACCTCAAGACGGCGCAGGCCTACCAGTTCCGCCTGACCTTTCAGGACATCTTCACGATCAAGAATCGCCATCAGGGGGCTACCCTCTTGAAAGCCTGGTTGGAAAACGCCAGAACCAGCGATCTGCCGCCTATCGTCAAGGTCGCCTACACCATCATGAATCACTGGGATGGCGTGCTCCGATGGTTCGAGAGCCAGATCACCAATGGAATTCTGGAAGGTTTCAACAGCCTCATTCAATCCGCCAAGGCCAAGGCTCGGGGTTACCGCACGCACAAGAACTTTATCAACATGGCCTACCTGATCCTGGGCAAGCTGGATCTCAGGCTACCCACTTGAAATGACGAGGAACCAGCTTGCTTTTGGTAATGCCCTTGCCTTCGTTGATGTTCAGAAAGCATGGGGATATCTACCAGACTTCCAAAGAGTCATTAACGTACTTGTCCTCTCTCCAATTTTTGGAGGGGGTTATGGTAGCTTCATTCGTTCTATTTTCTTCTTGCAACCTGCCGGGAAAATACCTCAAGGTTCGGTTGAGTATTTTGCCAACTCTTTCAGCATTATCATGGCCATTATTTCAACTGTGATACTTTATAAACACAAACAATATTTATTATCCATGTATAGCTTTCTGGTTATATCGGCTTACATGTGGTTTATTGGCTCCGTTCAAGGCCCTTCTTCAACGGTAAGACTTCTCTATATAGATGTACCCATTTTTATAGCCGCAGGATTTTACTATCAAAATAATGAACACAAGATTACGAGTTTTGTCCTTCTGGCCTTGTCCGCCATGGCATTACTTATACAGGTCGCTTTTTTTGTGAGTGGTTATTGGGTGATATAGATTTTCAAAAATAATGTGTTGTGACTCGTGATCCACTGCTTTTCCTGAAAATTTCAGGTACACTGTTGCCGAGATGGACAGACCACCCGCACTAGGGACCCAGCTTGGTATCTTTAAAATCTTTTATAACCAGTCAGTTAAATCTTGCAGAGTCGGTTTCGGACACTGCGGTGGATGTATCGACTCCGCTGCCCGTACAGATTCCCGGTGCCACCGTCACCCCGCGTGCTGATCATAACATTTCCCGTCGGGACATCAGCGACGGCGCCCTGCAGGTGCTGAACGGCTTACACAAGGCAGGCTTCCAGGCCTATATGGTGGGTGGCGGGGTCCGTGATCTGCTGCTGGGCCGCGAACCCAAAGACTTTGATGTGGCTACGGATGCCCATCCCGAACAGGTACGCAAACTGTTTCGCCGCAACGCCCGCCTGATCGGCCGGCGCTTTATCCTGGTGCACGTACAGTTTGGCAGTGAAATCATTGAGGTAGCTACCTTTCGTGGAGCCAGCGACGGCAAACGGAATCAGGCCAGCGAGCGCAGTGAAAGCGGGCGCATTCTCGCGGATAATGTGTACGGCTCCCTGGAAGAAGATGCCCGCCGCAGGGACTTCACTGCCAATGCCCTGTACTACAATATTGCCGATCGGAGCATTCTGGATTTTTCCACGGGCATGGAAGACCTGAGGGCTGGCCGTCTGCGCATCATTGGTGATCCCGAACAGCGTTACCGCGAAGACCCGGTACGCATGTTACGGGCGGTGCGCTTTGCCGCCAAACTGGGTTTTTCCCTCGACGAAGCCGCCCGCGCACCCATCCATACCTGTCGGGATTGTTTGCAGGAAGTACCTTCCGCGCGACTCTTTGAGGAAACTCTCAAGCTGTTTCTGAACGGTAACGCCCGCTCCAGCTTTGAGCAGCTTCGTCAGCATGGTTTGTTTGCGGCTTTGTTCCCGCAAGTAGATGCCATTCTGGATATGGATAATGCTGAACCTGCCCGGATTTTATTGCAGGGCGCCCTGGAAGGCACCGACCAGCGGGTCCGCGACAATAAATCCGTGACTCCGGCCTTTTTGTTTGCCGCATTATTCTGGCCTGTTTTGCAGCAACAAAGTCAGGTTCTGGAACAGCAAGGCAAACCGGCAGCCATTGCCTTGCAGCAGGCTGCCAGCGATATTCTTCAGGATTGCCTGGGACGGGTTGCGGTACCCCGGCGTTTCTCCTTGCCCATGCGCGAAATCTGGGATCTGCAGGCGCGTTTCCTGCGCAGAGGCGGCAGACGTCCGCACGCATTGCTGGCCCATCCGCGTTTCCGGGCAGCCTATGATTTTTTGTTGCTGCGCAGTCAAGCTGGAGAAATTCCTGCCGAACTGGCCGCCTGGTGGGAGCAGTTTCAGGCGGCAGATCATGAGGGCCGGCGCACTCTGATTGAAGCTGCGCGGCTCGAAGAAAGCGGCCAGGAAACGGCCCTCGGGCCACTGCCAGCCACCCGCAGCCGTCGTCCCAGACGGCGTCGGCGCCGGAATCCGCGCAACGACAACGCTACCACTCAGACTGTAGATACCACGGAGAGGGTGGCGGACAACGACTGACGGGTCGCGCCCCTGTGCATGTCATGGAAGCTCATAGCATCAACCTTCTCCCCCTGCTGAAAAAACAGTGGGGTACCGACAGACTGCAATATCTGCAGCAGATAGGTAACATTGCGCAGCAACTGGGCACGCCGGTCTATCTGGTCGGCGGTGCGGTTCGGGACTTATTCCTGGAACGTTATGCGCCGGATCTGGATGTTGCCGTCGAAGGCGATGTCCGGTCCCTGGTGGAAGCCTGCAAGGCACAGATCCCCGGCACCGATTATCAATATCATGCGCGTTTTGGTACGGCCACCCTGCAAGATTCCCGGGGATTTTCCCTGGATTTGGCTCAATGCCGGGTGGAACATTACCCGGCACCGGCCGCTTTGCCGGAAGTTCGACCCGGCAATATCGGCGAAGACCTGATCAGGCGTGACTTCACCATCAATGCCATGGCGCTGTCACTGGATCCCGAAAATTTTGCTTCGCTGCTTGACCCTTATGGGGGACGGATAGATCTGCAACGCGGGCAGCTACGCACCCTGCATTCCCGTTCATTTCTGGATGATCCGACGCGGATTTTACGCGGTCTGCGCTTTGCGACGCGATTTCAGATGAACCTCGCTCCGGAGAGCCGGCAGCAGCTCCAAGAAGCTTTGCGAGACGACATTTTTGCCCGGCTCAGTGCAGCTCGGCTGTGGCGGGAGATCTGCTATCTGCTCGAACTCGTCGCTTTACCCCAGGCATTATCCCTGTTATCCGAATGGCATCTCTGGTTTTTGCTGCGTCCCGCACCGATGGATATTCTCGCCATGCAGGCTCTGCTTGGACGTGGTCAGGAGCAAATCCAGTGGCTGCAACAACAATTTCCCGAGGTAAGCATAGCGGTGTCCACCCTCATGCTCATCCTGCTCTGGCAGGATTTGTCCTGGACCGACATACAACGACCCCTTGATCAATGGCCCATCCCGGATCGGAACCGACTGGAGGCCGACCTGCGCATCCTCCCTGATCTGCCCCGGCGCATTGCACAGGCCATTCGCCCCAGCCAGAGAGCAAATATCTGGCAAGCTTGCTCGCTCGCGGGCATACTGGCGGCCATGGCAATGTATCCCGATGACCGCGCACTCAAAGACAGTGCCCGCCTTTATTTGCAGGAGCAAAAGTCTCTCCAGCCGATATTCAACGGACAGGAGCTGCAGGCACTGGGGCTATCAGCAGGGCCGTCGCTGGGGAATATCCTGAAACGCCTACGGGACGCCCAACTGGACAGGGACATAGCAGACAAGGAAACAGCGCAACAATGGTTGATCAAACAAGGCATTCTGCCAACGAACCCTCGGTAATTGCCTGGATCAGTATCGGCAGCAATATAAAGCAGCCGATTGAACAGGTACAGAAGGCTCTGGCAGCATTGGCCGAGTTGCCGAATTCCGAATTACTCTGGCACTCCCTTTTGTATCGCACTGATCCCGTGGGTGGGGTTGAACAACCCGCTTTCATCAATGCCGTAGCCCGCCTGGACACCCGCTTGACGGCCGGGGCATTACTGGCTCGCCTGCAACATCTCGAAGCCCTTGCCGGCCGGCAGCGTACTACCGAAATATTCTGGGGTCCGCGCGTCCTTGACCTCGACATACTCAGCTATGGCGACCTGATTTCCACTGATCCGACCCTGCGCGTTCCTCACCCCCGCCTGACTGAAAGGGCTTTTGTACTGATTCCTCTGGCAGAATACGATCCTGATTTGGTGCTGCCCGGATGCGGGTGCATTGCCGATTATCTGGAGGCCGTTCAATCCCAGTCAGTTACGCGTCTCCCTGAAACATCCACACCTTCACCCATCAAGACCAGTATCCGCAGGGCCAGCGCATGACTCGCCCCCGCATTATCAGCATCGAAGGACCCATCGGCGCGGGCAAAACCACTCTGGCCCGGCGCCTCGCCGCAGCTTTGAATGCCAGCCTGATACTGGAAAAGCCCGAAGACAATGTTTTCCTGCCCGAGTTCTACCGCCAGACTGGCGGGGCACTGGCGACCGAACTGCAGTTTTTACTCCAGCGTCAGGCCCAATGGCAGGCGGCTCCCGCCGATTATCCCTATATCATCAGCGACTACAGTGTCCACAAGGATGAAATATTCGCCCCCCTGACCCTGTCTCCCCATGAGCTGCAGTTATTCCGGCAGATCAAGGCGGGGCTGCACTATCAGCCGACACCTGCCGATCTGCTGATTTTTCTGGATGCCCCCCTGGCAACCCTCCAGGAACGCATTTTGTCCCGGGCCCGGCCCTATGAACAAAAGCTGGATGACAGCTACCTAGCCAAAGTCCAGCAGGCTTATCAGGACTGGCGTCGTCTTTACCCAGCGCCCTGCCTGGATATCAATACCGGGCAACTGGATTTTGTCAGGGAAGCACGGCACAATGAGAACTTGATTAAAATGGTCAAGTATCATCTGAACATCATTGAGGCGTGATATGCACAAGAAAATCTCCCGCTGGGTAAAAGACAAACAACAGGGTCGCAAAAGAGCCTTGGTGACCGCTTATGATTACCCCATGGCGCGCTTTGCGGCCGCAGCCGGCCTGCATGGCGTACTGGTCGGTGACTCCTTGGGCATGGTGGTTTGCGGCGATCAGGACACCCTCAATGTCACCCTGGAACAGATGTGCTACCACACCCGGATGGTGCAGCGCGGTGCCGGAGACTGCCTGGTATTTGCCGATCTGCCTTTTGGCAGTTATGAAAAAAGTCCGGAGCAGGCCTGGGAGTCCGCCGGGGCTTTATTGCGTGCCGGGGCTGACGTCATCAAACTGGAAGGCGGGGCAGAAATGGCCGCCACGGTCGCCTTTTGTGCAGAACGCGGTATCAACATCTGCGCCCATATCGGTCTGACCCCGCAGCGGGTGCGACAATGGGGGAGTTTTCAGCGTCAGGGCACCAGCGATGCCGGAGCGCAGCGCCTGCAGCATGAAGCCAGCGTGCTCAGTGCCGCCGGAGCACGCTTTGTGGTGCTGGAGGCCGTGCCTGATGTGGTCGCTGCCCGCATCAGCCGGGAAATAGAGGCGGTCACCATTGGCATTGGCGCCGGCCCGGATACTGACGCCCAGGTGCTGGTTGCCCATGATCTGCTGGGCCTGGAAGTAGAAAGCCCGCCCTTTGCCCGACGCTACCTGGAAGCCGGCCAGCAGATGCAGGACGCCCTTGCCCATTACGTCGAGGACGTGAGCAACGGTCAGTTTCCGCCCCGGCGCGCGCACTGACATGCCCATCTTCAAGGATATCGCCAGCCTGCGGCAGTGGCGGCAAAGTCTGCAGGGCACCTTGGCTTTTGTCCCCACCATGGGCAACCTGCATGAGGGACACATGGCCCTGGTGCGTCTGGCTGCCGCCCGTGCTGAAAATGTGCTGGTCAGCATTTACGTGAACCCCCTGCAATTCGGGCCACAGGAGGATTTCACGCGTTATCCGCGCAGCCTCGACAAGGATTTACAGCAACTCCACGCAGCGGGATGTTCCACTGTTTTTACCCCGGACGATGCGTTGATGTATCCACGGGGCAGAAAGGACCTCTCCATCATCATGCCGCCCCACAGCCTGGCCAAACCCCTTTGTGGTGCGCACCGTGCGGGACATTTCGCCGGGGTCTGCACGGTCGTCAACAAACTGCTGCAGATGATCCAGCCGGAGATTCTGATTCTCGGTGAAAAAGACTATCAACAATTGCGGATTGTGCAGCAAATGGTGGCCGACATGAACATGACCGTGCAGGTGCTCCCCGGCCCGCTGCAAAGAGAAGCCAACGGGCTGGCCTACAGCTCCCGCAATGCCTTGCTCAGCCCCGATGAACGCCAGATGGCACCGCTCTTGGCCGCCACTCTGGGTGATCTGGCCCAACGCAGCCGCTCAGAAAGCGCCATTACTGAACTCGCCCAAGCAGGTCGCGACAGCCTGGAGCAGGCGGGTTTTGTTGTGGATTATCTGGAATTGCGGGATAGCCAGAGCTTGCAATTACTGGATCATGGTGTGCCGGGTGCGCGCTGGTTTGCGGCCGCCTATCTTGGGCAGACCCGACTCATCGACAATGTTATGATTCCCTTATGAACTCACGTCTCCGAGAAATTCCTTACAATTACACGTCCTTTTCCGATGGCGAAATTGTCAGTCGCCTGATCGGCACAGAGGCCTGGCGTATTCTTGAAGATCTGCGCGAACAACGGGTCACCGGCCGTTCGGCGCGGATGCTTTTTGAAGTCCTGGGTGATATCTGGGTCGTTGAACGCAATCCGTACATTCAGGATGATCTCGCCCGGGACCAGGGCCGCCGCGAAGCCCTGTGGAATGCGTTGGCCCATCGCCTCAAGGATATCCGCACGCGGGCTGAAGGCAATGCCCTGGTTTTGCGGCTCCTGGATAGTACCCAGGAAGCTGTAAAGTCTTTCACCCGGCAGTTTGACGAAGATCTCCATCTGCGCAAAAAATCCGAAAAGCGTTTACTGAAAATTACTGCCCGGGATAATGTGGATTTCAGCGCCTATGCGCGCATTGCCCATATCACCGACGCTTCCGACTGGCGGGTGGAAATTCCCTTTGTAGTGCTTTACCCTGCCGACGAGTCCGAGGTTCAACGCATGGTGCTGGCCTGCCGTGAACTGGGTCTGTCCATCATTCCCCGGGGGGGTGGCACCGGCTATACCGGTGGGGCCATTCCACTCCGGCGCCATACGGCAGTCATCAATACCGAAAAACTGGAACAAATATCGGCCATAGAACCAGTCATACCGGCTGGTCTGAGCCAAACGGTGCCGAGCATCTCCGCCGGCGCTGGGGTAGTGACCAAAGTGGTTGCTGACGCCGCCGATGCGGCGGGTCTGGTTTTTGCCGTTGATCCGACCTCCATGGATGCTTCCACCATCGGTGGCAACATCGCCATGAATGCCGGTGGCAAAAAAGCCGTACTCTGGGGCACCGCCCTGGACAATCTGCTCTCCTGGCGCATGGTTACTGCCGATGGTAACTGGCTGGAAGTGGAACGGCTGAACCATAATCTCGGCAAAATCCATGATCAGCCTCAGGTCGACTTTCTGCTCCAACGCTATGCCGGCGATGGCCAGACCCCTCTGGGGGAAGCAGAAACATTGACACTACCCGGCGCCAGCTTGCGCAAGGCGGGTCTGGGCAAGGATGTGACCGACAAGTTTCTCGGTGGCTTGCCTGGCATCCAGAAAGAAGGTTGTGATGGCATTATCACTTCCGGGCGTTTTCTGCTGCATCGTATGCCCGCCCACATTCGCACCGTCTGCCTGGAATTTTACGGTACCGACCTGAATGCCGCCGTACCGGCGATCGTCGAAGTCAAATCCTATGTGGAAAACCAGAGTAATGTTCTACTGACCGGATTGGAGCATCTCGACGAACGCTATCTGAAGGCCATCAAGTACAGCAATAAGGCGCCCCGTCATGAACGACCGAAAATGCTGCTCCTGGCGGATATTGCCAGTGATGATCCGGACGCAGCGGGAGCCACAGCGGCAGCCGTGGTGCGCATTGCCAATGCCCGGGGAGGTGAGGGCTTTGTGGCCACCACCCCCGAATCCCGACGCCGTTTCTGGGCCGACCGCAGCCGCACCGCGGCCATTTCCGCGCATACCAACGCCTTCAAAATCAACGAAGATGTGGTCATTCCTCTGGAACAACTGGGGGCTTATACCCGGGCGGTGGAACGCATCAATATCGAACAGTCCATCAGCAGCAAATTGCGCAGCCTGACGGCTTTGGACGCCTATTTTCACGGTGACCTGGCAGAAATCCGCAAAGCCAAGGACTATGAGGATTGCAGCGAAGATCAGGCCATTGTGGCCGCCAAAAGAGCCGCCGCCCTGGCTCTGATTGAGGATACTCGCCAGCGTTGGGAAGCCTTGCTCCAGCGTTTGGATGATGCTGCTGCTTTGCATCCGGAGCTGCTGGATGCTCAGTCTGCGACAGTCATGCATCCCGAAGAAACCCTCATCGATCTACTCCTGCGCGGTGTCTTGCGGATCAGTTATCGAGAGCGGGTGGGGCGGCCGCTGGAGGCACTGTTTGCTGGAGACGCTTTCACCGCCCTGCGCGAGCAGATTCGTGACATCCACGCGACATACAAGCGTTCCCGGCTCTTTGTGGCCCTGCATATGCACGCTGGTGATGGCAACATTCACACCAATATCCCGGTACTGTCCAGCAACCAGACCATGCTCCATGAAGCCGACATAGTGGTGGACCGGATCATGGCTATCGCCCAGCAACTGGGCGGCGTGATCTCCGGCGAACATGGCATTGGTATTACCAAAATGCGCTGGCTGGAACCGGAAAAAATTGCCGCTTTTGCCCGTTACAAGTCCCAGGTAGATCCGGATGATCTCTTCAATCCGGGTAAGCTGCTGGCAGGTTCGGGTCTGGACAATGCTTACACCCCCTCCCTGCAACTGGTAGAACAGGAAGCCTTGCTCCTCGAAGCCAGTGAACTGGGCGAGCTCAACCGCGAAATCAAGGATTGTCTGCGCTGCGGCAAGTGCAAACCGGTCTGCATGACCCATATTCCCCGTGCCAATTTGCTTTATTCACCGCGCAACAAAATCCTCGCGACGGGCTTGCTGATCGAGGCTTTTCTCTACGAGGAGCAAACCCGACGGGGTGTTTCCCGGCAACACTTCGAGGCCATGAATGATGTGGCCGATCATTGCACCACCTGTCACAAGTGCCTGACCCCCTGCCCGGTGGATATTGATTTTGGCAAGGTCTCCATCCACATGCGCAACATTCTCCGGGCGCGGGGCGAGAAATCCTTCAATATGGGAACACGGCTGGCGATGAGCTACCTGAATGCTACTGAACCCGGAAAGGTGCACTTTCTCCGTCAGGGGGTGCTTCAGACCATGTTCAAGGCCCAGGCTCTGGCCCATGATGTCGTCAAGCCCCTCTTACCCAAAGGCCCGCCTCCGGCCACCACGGGCAAGGCCAGCGTGCGGGCGGAAGTCATCCACTTTTTGCGCAAACCCCTGCCCACCAAAATGGGCGCCCAGACCATGCGCCAGCTTTTGGCCATTGTCGATGACAAAACCGTGCCCATCATCCGGGACAGCGCCAAGGTCAATGACGACAGTGATGCCGTGTTTTATTTTCCCGGCTGCGGCAGTGAACGCCTGTTCAGCGACATCGGCCTGGCGACCCTGGCCATGCTCCATCATGTGGGTGCCCAAACGGTTCTGCCTCCGGGTTATGTCTGCTGCGGCTACCCGCAAACAGCCGGTGGCCAGGAGGACAAAGGTCAGGAAATTTCCGTGCGCAATCAGGTGCTCTTCCATCGGGTGGCCAACACCCTCAATTATCTCGATATTAAAACCGTGATTGTATCCTGCGGCACCTGCATGGATCAGCTACTGCAATATCAGTTTCAGCAGATTTTCCCCGGTTGCCGTCTGCTGGATATTCATGAATATCTGATGGAAAAGGGAGTTGCTCTGGAGGGCGTGGCAGGCGTGCAATATCTCTATCACGACCCCTGTCATAGTCCCATGAAAACCCACAAACCCCAGGCGGTTGCCAGTCGCCTGCTCGGCCAGGAGGTGACCGAGTCCGCACGCTGCTGTGGCGAAGCTGGGACCCTGGCCAGCAGCCGTCCCGATATTGCCACCCAGTTGCGCTTCCGCAAGGAAGAAGTGCTGAAAGAAGGCGTCTTCCAGCTGACGGGCAGCGACAAGGCCGTGGACAATAACGTGCGTCTGCTGACCAGTTGTCCCGCCTGCCAGCAGGGCCTGGAGCGCTACCGGGAAGATACCGGTCTGGATACGGACTACATTGTCGTGGAACTGGCACGGAAAATTCTCGGTGCGCAGTGGCAGCAGGCCTTTATTGATGCGACCCAGCAGGGGGGCATTGAAAGGATATTGCTTTGAGCCCAGCTTCTGAACGGGATCCGGTGTTTCACGCCCAGATAGATGGGGTATTGGATCTGCATGCGTTCCGCCCCAAGGAAGTCCCCGATCTGGTCCGGGAATACCTGCAGACCTGCCGGGCTGCCGGCATGACCGAAATCCGGATTATTCACGGCAAAGGCCGGGGGGTGCTGCGCGAAACCGTCCATGCCCTGCTGCGCCGCGAACCCATGGTCAAAAATTTTCGCCTGGCCAATGATCGCAGTAGCTGGGGCGCCACCCTGGTAGATATTTATCCTCCGGGCGTCCCGTTACCCGAAGCACCGGCCAATTCCGGCAAAACAGCGGCCAAGCTCTGTACCCAACCAGCTCGTTCCGACCCGGTGACGCTCCCCGGCTGGTATCGCCTCCTCCAGAAAATTTTTGAGCGGCGCTAAAACCCATGAGCACAACCAATCTACCCGAAGAAGGTGTCACCAAATTCACTCTGCACTGGGAACACGCTGCCGCCCCCCGTCAGGCGGAAATCGCCACCTTGCAGGACTGGCGCGATGTGTTGTTCGCACGCCAGCTCATTGGTGCCGATCCACAGCGTTACGGCGGAATCGGATTTGGCAATGTGAGTTGCCGTAGCCCCCAGGGGTTTCTGATCAGCGCCACCCAAACCGGGGCGCTACAGACTCTGACGACGGCACATTTCTGTACCGTGACCGACTGGAATATTGCGGGCAATCAAATTCATGCCAGGGGGCCTCAAGCACCCTCCTCCGAAGCTCTGAGTCATGCCGCCTGTTATGCCGCCCATCCCGACATTCACTGGGTGTTTCACGTCCACAGCCCGGTACTCTGGCAGGCAGCCGAACGGCTGGCCATAGCGGCGACTCCACTGGATGCGGAATATGGCACCCCGGCCATGGCCGAGGCCATCAGTGACATAGTCCAAGGTGCCCGCCTTCCCCTGCTGCTGCAAATGGCGGGGCACGAAGACGGCATCATCGCCGCTGGCCAGACGGCTGCCCAGTGCGGGACGTTACTGCTGGAAGCGGTGCAAAAGGCTCAGCTTTCCAGCGCCTTGCGCAGGTAAAAGTCCATATCGGTCAGGTTGTTGAGCGCCCATTTACGGTAGTCATCGGGAAGATCAATGATTTTGACGCCCTTGTGCTTGCCGAAGGGCATGGTTTCGGGAATCCGCGCGCGCTCACTGAACTCCCAGAGATCTTCCCAGGAGGAAGGCCGCACGGCGAGAATGACCTTATTCAGCAATATCCGGCAAAATTTCACATCCGCCAGCGCTGAATGAGCATTTTTGAGATTATCCCGGGTTTTTTTGCGGTCCTTGCTGAAATGAAACATCAACGCCGACTGGGAATGGCTGTCAACCTCCGGCCAGAGCTTGCGGGTCATGGCATAGGTGCAAATCCGTTTGACATCGGGCTTGCCGATCACCCCCCAGTCATAATCAATACTGTGTCCCACCAGATAGGCGGTGTTCTCCGGCAGGGTAAACGTCCGCGCCGAAGGACAATCGAGCAGGTCTTCTTCGAGTATGTGATGGACCGCCATGGCCCCCATCTCAATGGGTTTATCCGGCCGGTAACGCTGCACAAACTGTTCTTCCACTTCCAGGGTCTTGAGATCACTGACCGCCAGCCAGGCCGCCTCGATCAGATCGGGCTCGACCCGCCCCGTCGTTTCCGTGTCAAAAATCAGTGCGCGCATACCGGCTCCAGTGTGGATCAGAGAAAGGAACTGCAGGTTAATGGTGTACTTGCCAATGGGCAAGAGACAATTTACGGAAATTTCTCCTTCCACCAGACTCCTACGGCAGATTATCTCTGTGGAAATGCCGCCAGAAGCGATGATTTGACCATTGATTTATTGAATAGAAACCCCCATTCTTCACTGATACCAAGCGCGTTGCTTGTTTGAAGGAGTCTGTAATGAATCAGGATCAAAATCCCTACCAGTTTCCCGACAGCATGAATCCCCAGGGAAGTCGTGCAGGGACTTCCATCGGCGCCCTCTTGGGGAAAACCTACGCGCTGCTGGCGGCCACGCTCGTGGTTTCGGCCATTGCCGCCGTGTACGGGATGAGTTCACCCTTTGCCTATGAACATCCCATTATCCTGATGATCGGATCTTTTGCCCTGCTCTTTGCCGTGCAGTATACCGGTGCGCATCGCAGTCCTTTTGCGATTCCCTTGGTGTTCCTCTTTGCCGCCGGCATGGGCATGATGATGGGACCAGCCATTGAGATGTATCTGCGCATGCCCAACGGCGCCACCATCATTGCCGAGGCGCTAGGAACCACCGCCGCCATGTTCGTCGGTCTGTCGGCCTATGCCATGACGACCCGCCGGGATTTCAGCAACATTGGCGGCTTTCTCATTACCGGGCTGATTCTGGCGATTGTGGTGTCGTTACTGAATATGTTTCTTCTGCATCTGCCGGCCCTGCAATTGGCTATTGCCGGAGTACTTGTACTGGTATTCAGTGGTCTGATTCTGTTTGATACCCAGCGCATGGTGCGGGGTGGCATCCAGGAACCGGTGCTGCTGGTGGTGGGTCTTTACCTGGACATCATCAACCTGTTCATGGCTCTGCTGGAGATTTTCGGCGGCGGCAACCGCAGCTGAAATTCACCGTATACCCCACCGCCAGATATCCGCCACGTCAGTAAGCATGGCGGATGTGGCTACGGATACGCCCTTGCGCTATCCTCTCGGCGATGAATAAGTTCCCTATTCCTGAATTGCATCGCCCATGAGCGCCACTGAATCCCCCGCGAAGCACACCCCCATGATGCAGCAGTATCTCGGACTGAAGGCAGAATGTCCGGATGCCCTGCTGTTTTACCGGATGGGGGATTTCTACGAGCTGTTTTATGAAGATGCGGAGAAAGCTTCGCGTCTGTTGGGTATTACCCTCACCAGTCGCGGGCACAGTGCGGGAGAGCCCATTCCCATGGCCGGCGTTCCCGTTCACAGTGTCGATGGCTATCTGACTAAACTGGTGGCTTTGGGCGAGAAAATTGCCATTGGTGAGCAGATTGGCGACCCGGCCAACAGTAAAGGTCCCGTCGAAAGAGCCATTGTCCGGGTACTGACCCCCGGCACCATTGTCGATGGGGCTTTGCTGGACAGTCAGCAGGAACCGCTGCTGTTGGCCATTTGCCCGGAGGGGGAACAATGCGGTCTTGCCTGGCTGGACGCGGCCGGAGGACGCCTGATGCTCCGGGAAATTCCACTGACCCATCTGGCCGACCTGCTGGGTCGACGTCCTGTTGCGGAAATCATCCTGCCTGAGGACGCAGACCTGCAGAAGCACTTGCAGGGAACCCTCGTCCAGGATCTCGACAAGCAGATATTCCAGGCACGCCGCAGTCAGGCCGTACTGGATCGTTACTTTGGCGAGCGTTTGGACAGTTTTGGCTGCAACGACTGGCCTCTGGCCCTACGGGCAGCCGGCGCTCTCCTGCATTATGCTGAAACGCAGCTGCGTGGCAGTCTGGCGCAGATCCAGCACCTGCATCCTGAGCGCGCAGAAGAAGAACTGTACGTAGATGCTACGGCTTTTCGTTCTCTGGAAGTAGTGGAAAGCCTTCAGGGACAAGGTCCAACCTTGCTATCCCTGCTCCAGAAAACGCGGACCGCCATGGGAGCACGGCTGCTGCGCCGCTGGCTCATGCGCCCCCTACGTCAGGGTCCGGAATTATTACAGCGGCAGCAGTGTGTCAGCGCGCTCATAGAAGGCCAAGATCAAGGCGCTTTACAAAATGCCCTGCAGGGCATTGCCGATGCCGAGCGCATTCTTACCCGCATCGCCTTGCGCAGCGCCAATCCCCGGGATCTCGCCCAGTTGCGCCACACCCTGCAGGCCCTGCCCGCTTTACGCGACCGCCTGGGTCATTTCACGGCTGACATATTGGCAACTTATCAGGAAAAAATTGGCTTGTTCACCGCCACGACGCAGCTCCTGGAAAATGCCATTGTCGATCAGCCACCCATGACTCAAAGAGAGGGGGGTTATATCCGCTCAGGCTATGATCCCGAACTCGATCGTTTACAGGCCTTGAGTCACAATCTTCAGGATGTGCTGCGCAATCTGGAGCAGCAGGAGCGCCAGCGTACCGGCATCAGCCAACTCAAAATTCAGTACAATCGCGTTCACGGTTTTTATATTGAAATCAGTCGCAGTTATCAGGGTCCCATTCCCGACGATTATCGCCGCCGACAGACCACCAAAAATGCCGAACGATATATCAACGATGCACTGAAAACCATTGAAGATCAGGCTCTCTCTGCCGAAAGCCTGGCACTGAGCCGCGAACGCCATTTGTTTTCAAGTCTGTTGGAGGCGCTACTGCCAGAAGTGGCGGCACTGCAAAACACCATGACGGCCATCGCCGAGTTGGACGTACTGAGCACCCTGGCCGAACGCGCCATCACCCTGAACTGGTCGGCCCCGAAAATGGTGGCCGAAAATGCTCTGCACATTGCAGATGGACGCCACCCTGTGGTCGAGGCGCAAATCGGCAGCCAGTTCGTACCCAACGATCTGCATTTTGATGGCCAACAACGAATGCATCTGATTACGGGTCCCAATATGGGGGGTAAATCCACCTATATGCGCCAGAGCGCACTCATCGTTCTGCTGGCCCATATTGGCAGTTGGGTGCCCGCCCGGGAGGCGGTCATCGGTCCCATTGACCAGATATTCACCCGCATTGGTGCGTCAGACGATCTCGCGGGGGGGCGTTCCACATTTATGGTGGAAATGAGCGAGACAGCGCGGATTCTCCATTTGGCCACTGCCCGAAGTCTGGTCATTCTCGACGAAATCGGGCGCGGTACGGCCACCTATGATGGCCTCGCCATTGCCTGGGCTACGGCAGAAGCCTTGCTGGAGCGCGGTGCTTTCACGCTTTTCGCTACCCATTATTTTGAGCTGACCGCCCTCGAAAACCGGGGATTATCCAATCTCCATCTGGATGCCGTCGCTCAGAATGAGCAGGTGATTTTTTTGCACCGTGTCGAGGAAGGCCCGGCCACCCAGAGTTACGGACTGGCCGTTGCCAGCCTGGCCGGGATCCCCGAGGGCATCGTGACTGCCGCCCGCAAGCGCCTAAATCTTTTGGAGAATACTGCTGCTTCTAAGCAGCCACCAGCCCCATCCAGCCCAGTGCAAGCGTCCATAACCCTACCCGCACAAATTCCCCTGTTCACAGTTACGCCCCACCCTATTCTGGAACGTTTGCAGCAACTGAACCCGGATACCATCAGCCCCAGGCAAGCCCTGGATTTGCTCTATGAAATAAAAAATATGCTTTGATTTCTCCAGTAATGTACTGAAATGTTACTCTGTATACAGGATTGGTCTTTCACAGATGGTAGAATAAATGGTAAACGCGCAAAACACGGACTGGCTGCAACGATGGCAACAAAACCGCATCGGTTTCCATCGCTCGCATTTTCATGAGCAGCTTTTGGCTCACTGGCCGGAGCTCGCCGTGAGTCCCGGCAGCCGAGTGTTCGTTCCTCTTTGTGGTAAAAGCCTGGATCTGCTCTGGCTGGTCAATCAAGGGTTCGAGGTCACTGGCGTTGAACTTAGCCCCATAGCTGTCGAGGGCTTTTTCCGGGAACATGGGTTGACCCCTGAAATCACATCCCACGGCGCTTTTCAACGCTACCAGTCTGATGCAATAGAAATCTTCTGTGGAGACTTTTTTCAGCTGCGGTCGGAGGATCTGATCGGCACAGCAGCCGTCTATGACCGCGCCTCACTGATTGCTCTCCCCCCGGCGCAGCGCTTGGCCTATGCCCGTCACTTGCGTACCTTACTGCCCGAAAGACCTGACATCCTTTTGATTACACTGGATTTCCCTGCCGAAAACCGGCAAGGCCCACCCTATCCAGTATCCATGGATGAGGTGCAGCAACTCTATGAAGGAGCATGGAAAATCCAACATATATCGCAAACTGACCTGCACGATGGGCAGCATGCCAGCGGGCCTGAGCGCTTCGAGGAAGATGTGTACATTCTCCGTGCTGCCCAGTTATAAATTGGTACAGAGGCTTTATCCGCCCCTGATTGACAGGCCGATATGACCTGCATCGCAAGCCGCCTCTTGCTCCCAGTTGCCCCGGAAAACTGGACAATGCACTTTGCGCGGCCAGAGCGAACTCATGCAAGCCAAGGGTCCAGTACCGGCAGATCGGGATACTGAAAATCGATGTTGTGCGTGATCAGCGTCAAGCCAGGTACCAGCGCAGTAGCCGCCAGCGACCATTGCCCAGGATTTGTCCAGAAAGCTTAAACAATTACAGGGCTAAAAATCAATCTACGAATTTGTTTTATTTGGTGGGCGGTACAGGGTTCGAACCTGTGACCCCTGCCGTGTGAAGGCAGTGCTCTACCACTGAGCTAACCGCCCTGAATAATCCATTCAGAGAGCGCGTAAAATACCAATCAGCGCCTCTCAGGTCAACCGACGCAGTTCCAAATCCATATCCACAACCTCCCTTGCCAAATCCAGATAATTAGGCTATTTACTTTCTTTAGAAAAAAGAAAGAGGAAGACGCCTATGTCAAGGCATTACTTTATGTTTAGCAAAAGTCTCCTGCAGTGGGCCGAGTTCGCGTTGCTGTTAGGCACCTTGGCCTTGAGCGGCTGCGCCAGCATGACACCCAGCCCCTCCCTTCCTCCTCCCGCTCTACATCAGGCACCGACACCATCCACCGACTATTCTCATCGTGCGGAAGCGACAACCCTGGATGCCGTCCTGGTGCATGCCATCTCTGAAATTGGCAAGGCTTATCGTTGGGGTGGTGAATCGCCAAAAACTGGATTCGACTGTAGCGGACTTATTCAATATGTCTTGGAACAAGCTGGGGTGGACATTCCCAGAACCTCCTTTGCCCAGGCAGCCGCCTTACCCGCCGTGCCCCTGAGCCGCATCCGTCCCGGCGACCTGGTGTTTTTCAACACCATGGGACAGCCATTTTCCCATGTGGGTATTTATATCGGCGGGCAACAATTCGTCAGCGCCCTGAATCGCCGCCAGGGGGTCGCCGTGCAGAGCCTACAAATTCCTTATTGGGCGAAACGGCTGGATGGAGTCCGCCGACCCATGCCCAGAGAATTGCTCGCCATGCGTGCGAATTAGGTCACCCTGAAACCCACTGATTTTTAATGGAAAACAATGCACATACTCCCTAAAAGTCCTATCAGAACCCTACTGAGCATTGGCATTAGCGCTACTCTACTTTCCGCATGCGCGACTGAAGTCAGCAGCCCTGTCTCGCCCCCTGTTTCGGCCAATCTGCCTGCAGTTACACCCCGCGCCCAAACGCTGCCACAACCTGCTGCCCGGCAGATTCCACCGTCGGCCATTTCCGAATCCTGCGTTCGAGACGTTTACTTCCCCAATTTTCCTCAGCAATATCAACAACAGCTCCGGGAAATTGCCTGCCATCTGCAGGAAAATGACGGTCTGCCCGCTCGCTATGTGATTCCCGCCCTGCAGAATGCGCGCTTCAACGCTCGCGCCGTGGCGCTGATGACCCCGGCGCCGCCCAGCAACAAGCCCGTCGTTCCCTATCCCTGGTGGCGATATCGCGACCGTTTTCTTCACCCCGACCGCATTCAGCGCGGATTACAGTTCTGGAATGCACACCGTGCCCTGCTGGAACAGGTCAGCCGTAAATACGGGGTTCCGGGCCCCATCCTGATGGGTATTCTCAATATCGAAACCGGTTTTGGCTCTTTCATGGGCAATTTTTCGGTGCTGAACAGTAATCTTAGTCTGGCATTGGCCTTGCCGGGTCGGCGACAATTTTTTCTGCACGAAACTGCAGAAACTTTGAAACTGGCACAAAAACTCGGCGTTTCGCCTGCCAGCCTGATGGGCTCCGAGGCGGGGGCCATGGGTATGTCACAATTTCTGGCCAGCAGTTACCTGCGCTACGGTATTGTCTGGAATGATCCCCCCGGCGGGCCGCTGCCCAATCTCTGGAATTCACCAGCCGATGTCCTGGCTTCCACCGCCAATTTTTTTCTGGCGCACGGCTGGCAACCCGGTCAACCCGTTTTGGGTCGCGTAGCGCGAAGTGGTGGAGCAAATGCTGATTTCTTTTTGCACGGTAAACATCCCCTGGGGCAATTACTGGCTGCCGGCATTCAGCCGGAGAAGACGCCGAACTTGCCGGTAAGTACTCCTGTAGGTCTGCTTCGTCTACAGACTACAGAAGGACCCACATTATTTGTGGCCTATCCCAATTTCTACGCCATCATGGGCTACAATCCCAGCACTTATTATTCCGCGACAGTCTGGGCTTATGCCCAGGCTATTCAACGTGCCCTGAACAGCTGAAGACAACCAGAATCACCGGTATCAGCATGATGGTTGCCATAAGTTGTCCAGGGTCATCGCCCATGTGTTAATATAGGTTCTATCTGATTAATCGCTACGAGGCTTGGTGTGACCCCACAAACTGCCGCAAAAAAGCACGTCGATCACATCATTTGTGCCCGTTGGGTCATTCCGGTACGTCCGCGCAATTTGCTCCATCATCACGCCATGGCCGTTTCTGAAGGGCGCATAGTCGCTATCGGCCCCCAAGAAGATATTCTGAATGCGTACACGGCCGCCGAGGTGACGACCCTGAATCAGCATGTCCTGATGCCCGGCTTCGTCAATGCCCATACCCATGCAGCCATGACCCTGATGCGTGGCCTTGCAGATGATCTGCCGCTGATGACCTGGTTGAACGAACACATCTGGCCGGTGGAGGGCCGCTTTGTCAGTCCGGAATTTGTGCGCATGGGCACGGAACTGGCCATTGCCGAAATGCTGCGTGGCGGTACTACTACTTTCAACGATATGTATTTTTTTCCTGAAGCGGCCGCTCTCAGTGCCCAAGACATGGGAATGCGGGCACACATTGGTCATGTCATCATCGATTTTCCTACGGCTTATGCAGCCAACGCCGACGCCTGCCTGCAGGCCGCTGCTGATCTTCTGCCGCGCCTACGCCAGCTGCCCCTGATTCGACAAAGTCTGGCGCCCCACGCTCCCTATACGGTGGCCGATGCAGGCTTGCGCGGCACCCGGGAACTGGCTGAAGCCGAGCAACTGCCCATCCACATGCACGTCCATGAGACCGCTTATGAAGTGGATGAAGCCCTTGCTCAGCACGGGCAACGCCCTCTGGCGCGCCTCGCAGCATTGGACCTTCTCAATCCGCGCTTTCTGGCCGTACACATGACCCAACTGGATGACAGTGATCTGAGCCTGTGCCGGGAAAGCGGGCTGCACATTGCCCATTGCCCGGAATCCAATCTCAAGCTCGGCTCAGGTATTGCCCCTGTCGCCCGGATTCGCCGGCAGGGCATTGGCCTTGCCATTGGTACCGACGGTGCCGCCAGCAACAATGATCTCGACATGCTCGGTGAGCTGCGCACGGCCGCTCTGCTCGCCAAAGGCATCAGTAACGATCCTACGGCGTTTCCCGCCTGGGAAGCCTTGGAAGCCGCCACCCTGGGTGGTGCCCAAGCCATCGGCTGGGGCGACCGAATCGGTAGCCTGGAAATTGGCAAAGCGGCCGATTGCATCGCCATTTCTCTTGATCATCCCGCCACCTTCCCCGTGTATGATCCGGTGTCCCAAGTAGCCTATTGTGCGGGACGTGACCAGATTACCCATGTCTGGGTAGAAGGTAAAATCCGTATCTCCCAGGGACAGGCCGTGGACTGGGAAACATCGGCATTATTCCGTCGCGCCCAGGAATGGGTAAAGCGCATTCGCGAAAGAGATCAGAACCCATGAATATGGATCAGGCTGAAGTCAGCAAATTCGATGCACTCGCCAGCACCTGGTGGGATCCCCACGGACCTTTCCGGACGCTGCACGAGATCAATCCCCTGCGGGTGGATTTTATTGCCAATGGTTGCCAGGGGTTGCGCGGCAAGCGCATTCTCGATGTGGGTACGGGCGGCGGGCTTCTGGCGGAAGCCATGGCCCGTCAGGGGGGAATAGTGACAGGCATCGATCTGGCCGCTGATGGCATCGCAGCCGCTCAGGCCCATGCCCAGCGCAGCGACTTATCTATTCAGTACCGCATAATCGCCGTCGAGGATCTGGCCGCAGCAGAACCCCAATCCTATGATGTGGTCACCTGCATGGAAATGCTGGAACATGTTCCTGATCCTGCTGGCATTGTTGCGGCCTGTTCGCAACTACTGAAGCCTGGCGGCGAAGCATTTTTTGCAACCCTCAACCGTCATCCCAAAAGTTATCTGCTGGCCATTCTCGGCGCAGAGTATGTTCTGGGCCTATTGCCGCGCGGCACCCATGATTACCAGAAGTTCATTCGCCCCAGCGAGCTCATCGCCATGACCCGCAAGGCCCATTTACAAACCCTCGCCCTCAAAGGCATGCATTATGATCCCATCCGCCATCAGGCCCGCCTCAATGATGACGTGACCGTTAATTATCTGATGCATACCCGCAAACAACATGCCTAAAAGCGGCGCCGTACTTTTTGATCTCGACGGTACCCTAGTAGATACCGCGCCTGATCTGGCCGCCGCCGCCAACCATCTGCGCGCACTACAAGGATTACCTGCCCTGCCCCTCAGCGCTCTGCGCCCGGTAGCCTCACAGGGAGCCAGAGGGCTATTGCGTGTAGCTTTTGGTCTGCAACCGGAAGATACAGATTTCCCATCCATGCGCGCCGCTTTTCTGCAGCAATATTTATCCGAAATTTGCCAGCAAAGCGCCTTGTTTCCAGGTATGGAACGGGTTTTACGCTGGCTGGAAGAGCAAGAAATACCCTGGGGAATCGTGACCAACAAGCCGGGTTTCCTGACGACTCCTTTGCTCGCGGCTTTATCCTTGCCCGTTACTCCCGGTGTAGTGGTCAGTGGAGATACTGCGGCGCGCCCCAAACCTGATCCCCTGCCGGTACTCCACGCCTTACGAAATCTGGATATTACGACAGCCAGACAGGCTATCATGATTGGCGATGATCATCGCGATATTCTGGCTGGTCGTGCGGCGGGAACCCAATGCTGGGCAGCAGGTTGGGGCTATATAGAATCCAACGATCCACTGGAAAACTGGGGCGCAGACCAGATCATTCCCCGCAGCGAATCCCTAGAACTCGCCCTTTTCCATTTCCACGCCGCCCAATGAAACCGGATGTTGCTGGCTGCGGGTAATTTGCAGCAAGGCCGCCGCGAGAATCAATATGCCACCCAGCAACTCCAGCAAGCCCGGATTTTCACCCGCCAGCCACCAGGCAGAAAGTGCGCCGACAATCACCTCAAAAGGCATGATTACAGCAGAAACACTGACCGGCATTCTTGCCACTCCATACTGAATAGCCAAGGTTGCCCCGGCAATCCATAACCAGGAAAAACCCAACAGATAAACATAGTGCGCTGGAGAAAGCATAGGCCAAGGCTGAATAAAGAGGAAAGGCAGGGCCAGCAGCACACAGCCCCACCACACCGAGCTAGCCCTGTGCATGTCTCCAAGAGCTTCATCCGCACGTAAAACCACATTACTGAGGGCAAAAGCGAAACCTGAAGAAATCGATAAAAGATCATTCGTACTCAAATCATTCAAGGAAAATCCCTGACCATGACTCACCACTAGAGCTGAACCACCCACTGCGAGTAGTGCCGCTAGAGCTCCACGCCATCCAATGGCTTCGTGTAGAAAAATCCGTGCTGCAAAAATTGACCAGACGGGGGAGAGGTAGAACAGCAAAAGAATCCGTATCACTTCGCCGTGCACTAATGCCAACATAAAAGCCACATTGGTCCACCCGCCAAGAATCAGCAATCCTAACATCGTCCAGTGATGCCCACGTAACTCGTACCGCCGCCGCCAGGACCACCAACCGGCAGGCACTGCCAGCAACAAATAAGTCACCAGGATCAGCCAGGCACCGTGCAGGCCCTGTTGATTAAAATAGCGTAAAGGGAGCCACAAAAACCCCCAAAGGCTGGAGCCCAGGAGCAGAGCCATGACGGGCAGGCTCCGCTGATTTCGTGTTGTGAGATTATAAATCAGGAGAGAATCCTTTGCACAAACCATGTATCCCGATATTTATCCCATTTAAACCCTAAACTTTTCATACATCCCACACGAATAAATCCAGCCTTATCGTGGAGATGAAGACTTATTAAATTATCAGCATCAATAACACCTACCATAGACTTTTTTCCAGCCAGACGAGCCGTAGAAACAATCTCACCGAGCAAAAAACTACCAACGCCTTTACTGCGCACTGCAGAATCCACATAAACTGAGTGTTCGACAGTATCTAAACTTCCTGCAAAATTACGAAACCTTCCATAAGTAGCAAAGCCCAAAATTTTGTCACTGTGCGTATGCGTACAAACCAGAAGCGATCCATTTTTTTGCAAGCGATTAAAAAACCATTGATGAATATCATGCTCATTAAATAATCTTGAAAGATAAATATAAGGACTTTGAGCGATTTCAACATTAAATATTCTTTTAATATCAGAAGCATAATCCGGCCAATTAGTTTCATTCACTTGCCTGACCGCAAATAGGCTACCTGATTCTGTATATTCGGACATATCAACGATTCATCGGCTTACTTTGGCGCGACCATAATTCAGCATAATGGCCATTAGCCTGCAATAATTGCTGGTGATTGCCCATTTCTGTGATCTGCCCATTAGCCATAACAATAATACGATCAAAGTGCGCAATAGTAGAAATGCGATGTGCAATAGAAATCACGGTTCGACCGGCCATGAGAGCATCCAGTTCAGTTTGAATTTCTTGCTCAGTGACAGAGTCCAAAGCAGATGTCGCCTCATCCAGAACGAGTATCGGCGCATTCTTCAGAAAAACACGTGCAATAGCAATACGTTGCCTTTGCCCACCAGAAAGTTTTATTCCCCGCTCGCCAACCTGAGCATCAAGACCAGTCCGACCGTAAGAATCCACTAGATCCATGACAAATGCATCTGCTCGAGCTTTACGCAAAGCTTCTTCCACTTCATCCCGTGTAGCACTTTGCCGTCCATACCGAACATTATCAAAAATAGAACGATGTAATAAGGATGTATCCTGAGAAACGACTCCAATATATTGACGAAAGCTTTCCTGTTCTAAATCTCTGACATCTTGACCATCAATTAGAATACGTCCGTTGTTCACATCGAAGAAACGCAACAATAAGCTCACCAAAGTGGATTTTCCTGATCCAGAAGGTCCAACAATAGCCACTCTTTCGCCTGGAGCGATATGTATTGAAACGTCATCAATATGTTTTATCTCATCCACAGTTCCATCCTGTTGATGATAACTAAATGAAACATTATCAAAATCAATTTGTCCTGCTTTGAATATAAAAGGCTTAGCATTTTCAGCATCACCCATCAATCGCGGACGATCAACAGAGCGCATACCATCCTGCACGGTGCCGATATTCTCAAAAATGGCTGAGAGATTATTTGCTACCCATCCCGACATATTTGCTATTTGCCAAACCAATGGCACAGCCGTAACCAAAATACCAACTGAGATCATTCCTTCGTGCCACAACCAGAGTCCGACACCTGTAGTACCACTAAGAAGCAGGGCATTTAGCATAGTTAATGACGTCATCCAGGTGGTCACCATACGTAACGAAGCACGGAATGCTGAAGTGTGCTTGACAAGTGCATCACGAACAAACTGATCTTCATCTTCTGATTTTGCAAAAAGTTTGACTGTATGAATGTTCGTGTAACTATCAACAATAGAACCCGTAAGACCAGAACGCGCCTTAGATAGCGAATTTGATCGCTGTGTCAGGCGCGGAATAAAAAACCACATTAACAGACCATAAAGAAAAAACCACAAAAAAACAGGAGCAGAAAGTGCCCAACTTTGTTGCGCAAGAATGATTATTGAACTGATACCATAAGTAAGCAAATACCAAACAGCAGTCAGCGTGGCAACAGTGCTCTCTCTTAAAGAAGGGCCTGTTTGCATAACTCGGAGCGC
>NZ_MXAV01000018.1 GCF_002847505.1 Acidithiobacillus marinus | reverse complement strand
TGGTTTTCGGTGAGAGTTGGGACTTCCATGCGGCAAAAGTTACCGCATTCATCCTGAGAAGTCCAGAAAAACCCTTTGTGCTACTCCATCAGCAGCTTAGATGGAAGGTTGACAGGGCCCTGGTATGGTCTAAAATTTCATGAGTTTCATGATTACGGAATATATCGATCATACCCTCAAAGAATTTATACATTACAGTCACCTGTATTTATAACAATAAAAATATATTCATAGTTTAAATTTTAATACAGCGCATTGTAATATGATCAATTCCAGCCTCTTGAAAAACTGAACCCGCTTTGGTATAGCCCATCTGAGAATAAAATCCCTGGGCAGAGAGTTGAGCATGACACCACACTTCAGTTAAACCCCTATCCCATGCGCTTTGATGCAGAAAGCGCATCAAACTTTTTCCTACATTCTTACCGCGATATGGATACAATACTGCTAATCGACCTACTTTACCATGCAAACCAAGATCCAACCTTGCGGTACCAACAGCCAAGCCATCGTAAAATGCCAAAAAATGTAGACAGATCTCATCCCTATCATCCATTTCAAGAGTTTCTGGTACGCCTTGCTCTTTAACAAAAACCTGCATACGAATACGTTCAATCACTGGCTTTTTTTCGAAGAAGTCTACAGAATTAACCTGAATTTTATTTTCCATAGAATTTCCGTCAAATTTTATAAAATTAATGTAACAAAGCTGGTTTACAATTCACGGAATAAAGACCTTCCATTAACTGATCACGCTTCAGACTCTGAGAATATTTTACAACATATTCAGGATAAGGTAAAAAAATTACCGGCTGTTGTTGGTAAGCATAATTTTCGTACGCATATAAATATTTAATATCTTTGTTTGTAGCACTTTCGCGAATCAGTTTATCCATCTTATGGCTACTATATTTCCCGTAATTAGCTCCACCATCAGTATTAAAAAGTCCATCACCACTAGGATAAAAGTCAGGATTGTACGACCAGACAATCATCGATGCATCCCATTTACCATGTGGCTGCAAGTTGGTAAGTTCCAAATTGAATGGTAATACCCGTAAACGCATATCCACTCCGATAGCACGCCAGTCAGCTTTTAATAATTCCGCTACGGCAATCAATGTCTGACTGGTATCGGGAACCATCATAGTGAATTGGAGTCGTTGCCCGTCATGGATCCTTATATTCTTTGGTCCCAGCTTCCAACCAGAAGCTGCAAGTAATTTGTTCGCCGCATCAGGATTGTAAGCAAGCGTTGGATTTGCAACCAGTTTTTTCATTTTTGGAGAGAGGTAGGTATCTGGATTAGTGGGGACAGGATTAAAGCTGGGTACCCCCAATCCATGAAAAGCCGTTTGAATGATCTGCTTTTGATTAACTGCCAAGGCAAGAGCTTGACGGACTTTCACGTCACGAAAAAAAGATACTTTTGGATTATCTAAATTTAAGGTCACATAATTAAATCCATACCCGCCATTACTGATACATGTTTGTAAGTTTTTGACCATCCAACGAGCATCAAACAAGTAGTGAGGAATCATTCCGGCTTGAATATCCCCTGTCTTTAATGCCCAGAAAGCGCTGGCGTCAGAAGTATACATTTTAAAACGTAAAACTTTTAATGCCGATAGCTTTCCTGAATAGGAGGAATTTCGTATAAAGCTAATACTACGCCCTTGCGTAAAACTTTTAAGCTTAAAAGGACCATCCACTACTGCGACAAGATTTGGATTATCCTGCATTTTATATAAATCATTAATAGAGTAATTTTTCCACCGTCGTGCTGGCACTGGAAATAATTGGGACAATCCATTTAATTCAAACCAGTTGGGATTAACAGCTCGTTTCAATGTTATTTTTAGAGTGTCTTGATTAATAATGGTCGCTGTCTTTATCAACTCTGGCATACCGCCCATTCCTGCATTAGGATATCTGGAGCCATACTCCTGGATCATTTTGAGACATGCTAGAGTATCCTCAGCAGTTACTGGCCTGCCGTTCGACCAGTGCCACAACTTGAGATGAATAACATATTGCTTACCCTCTCCTGAAACTGTAATGCTTTTAGCTATAGACTTATCCCAATTAATTTTTAGATTAGTACCGACCCATAATAACGGCCTGAACATTAAAGTTATTATCTGAATATTGGCACTTGAGTCATTGTTGACCACCGGTAAAAGCGAATTCACATTCATTGGTGGCGATAACCCTACAGATGTCACTGTTGTCAGTGAGTCAGCGTTAGACAAAGCCAAACTACTCAGACTATAGCCAAACAACATAAAACCGATAACTGCTGATACTATCCGATAATCTCGCATCATATTATTAGGTAACCTACAATGTAATTTTCAGCGCAGTTAGAACACCAGGAAAGCTCGAGGCGCCCCAGGAACGGTGCCCATAACTCTGGGTTTCAGGAATCTGATAAACATTCTTTCCAAGAGCTTCGAGGTTTGTACCTAATATGTCATAAATGCTGGAGTCCATCCGAACTGGTGCAAGTGGACCAGCCAAAACACCATCTTCTACCCAAAAACAATCATATCTTGTCATGGCGGTTAATCGACCGTTTTCAGGGTCTGAAATATTTGTATACCATAATCGTCCGATATAAAGCCCTGTACCAATTTTGTGGAGTATTTCGGTGTCCGATACATCTCCACCTTGTAGGAAGAGCGCTGATGGATATCCCTCATTACTATTAATAGGAACCTCAAACTCCATCGCAGAACGAGCCCCACTCAGAGTCATTGCAGCTTTTCCGGCTTGGATCAGCGGAACTTCGGCAGGCAGCAGAAAACCTTCATCAGTAAATAGTGGCATCTCTCCGATTTCACGATTCTCACATAGAAAAACTTGTGCTGAAAGTTGTTTATCACCTGTGTAAAGTTTATTGAGCGGACTGCTTCCACTACGTTGAGAATCTACTGAGAACCCATTCCAGCTTATAGAACCTAGCAATTCCCCTAAAGCTTCCGCAGATAACCAGGCTCGATAAATATCGGGTTTTGGAGATACCATCGGGCGCTGCAATATCTTTAAATCATGAGACATTTCAGTCACCATGATAGAAATATCTTCTATGTTCGGGTTCCTTCGGATTTTCTTTATGGCGTTATAATTCTGATCAAAAATGCTTATATCAATGCTCTCTCCTCCGCCGCAATGGACCAAACAATGTCCTAGACTGCTACATACCGCCATTATCTGTGGACCGCTCATCACCAATCCAACCAAATCCTCATTACCAGCCGATTCACAGAGACTATTGACTAATGAGTCAAAAGATTGAGAGTAATAAGTATTTCCAGTTTCCTTTTGTTCAGGTGTACTATTTAAATTTAGCCACGGATCTTCTGGAGTAAACTTCAAATCTTCTCGTAATGACTGAACAAATCCATTCAGTTGTGAAAATGTAGGTAATTCCCCTTCAATGGACATACTGGG
>NZ_MXAV01000017.1 GCF_002847505.1 Acidithiobacillus marinus | reverse complement strand
GAGGAACCCAACACATTCAGTAAGGAGCTGCCATACTGAAGTTTGCCAAAATCTGAAAGCTCTACAAAGCTCCAACCCGCATAGTTTCTTTCATCACCGAGAATCCGGTCCAGTTCCAAAGGATGACCGATACTCTCATGGATCTGCAAGGTCATTTGAGCAGGGGACAATAGAATATCCATGACATCACTTGGACAGTTTGGTGATGATAATAACTCCAGTGCCTCGCCAGAGAGTAAAGCTGCCGTTTCTGGAGTGAAAGCTAACGCCTTCATAGTTTCTACATTAATAGCGCCCTGCATATATGGACCAAAGCTACGCGACTGAACATGCTTACCATTGCTTGCGGTAACTTCCATAAATGGCAGAAATAAATGTGTTTCTTGAATCTGTTCCGCTCCAGCGCAGTGGAGAAAGTAGCGCTGCCTTTCCATATTTGCTAAGACAATATGACGATCTTTGATTCGCTCATCAATCACCATAGCAGCATCCAGCCAATGCATATAATCAAAACGCTCCTGCAAGGACATATTTTCTCCTTGGGGAGATTGCCATTGTCCTTTGCTATGGGATTGAGGCCATTTTTCTGTATCCATAAGACGATAGGAGGCGAGCTGTTCTGCACGATTTTTTGCACGGATAATAGCTCTACGCAACCCTTCAACCGTAAGATCGGTAGTTGATGCATAACTCACATTATCTTTTGTCCCCACTGTTATAAGTGCCGCTTTTAGCGTTTCACGCTCAGGAGCTGTCGCGACACCTCTACGTAGTGATACGCTTAATTGTGAACGTTCCTCTACTAAAACAGACCAATAAACGTATTCACTCAACAAGTCCGCAGCGCGATAGGCACTTGCACGCAAGCTTTCCGTCAGTGAAACGCTATGTTTTGACATGCGTGCACCCCATAGTTTAATTCCCCACCTGTAAGGGAAAATGGCAAGCTACCTGATGACCTGGGCTCAAATCTTGAAGCGGAGGCCTCTCACTACTGCACCGAGCCTCAGCCTTGGGACAACGGGTGTGAAAAGCACAACCTGATGGTGGATTGACCGGTGATGGTGGCTCACCCACAGGCATGGGCAAATGGGTGGCCGTATTTTGCCGCACCATCGGCGGTAAGGCGTCCATCAATGATGCAGTGTAAGGATGGGCCGGAGTGGCAATGAGGGTGGCCGTAGGGGCTACTTCGACGATGCGCCCCAGGTACAGGACGATAATGGTTTGTGCCAGGTAGGATACGGCACCCAGATCGTGGCTGATAAACACATAACTGAGCCCCATTTCTTTTTGTAGATCTTGTAATAGATTCAAAATACGGGCTTGCATCGAAACATCCAGCCCGGAGGTTGGCTCATCCAAGACCAGCAACTGGGGTTCCGTACTCAACGCCCGGGCAATGGCAATGCGCTGACGCTGACCACCCGAATATTGCCCGGGATAACGATTCATCGCCCGTCGGTCCAAACCCATCCTTTCCAGAAGTGCTTCGGCCTTATGACGTCGGGTACTGCTGTTGCCCAGCCGTTGCAGCAACAAGGGCTCCATGATGATCTGCCCTACCGTCATGCGCGCATTCATGGAATCAAAGGGATCCTGGAAGACCATCTGCATCTGCTGACGGTAGGGACGCATCTTTTGTTCACTGAGTTTTGTCAGGTTCATACCATTGAGAAACACTTCTCCGGCACTGGGACGCACCAAGTGCAGTATCGCCCGCCCCAGCGTACTCTTCCCGGATCCCGACTCCCCAATCAGCCCGATGGTTTGCCCCTGCTCCAAAGCAAAGTGAATATCACTTAAGGCATGAATGGTGCCTTGGCTCTGTCGGAGGATTCCACCCTCTCCCAGCTGAAAGCGTACATCCAGATTTTTGACTTCCAGCCAGTGGCTCATGCCGCACCTCCCACCGGATGGATACAGAAAAAGTGGTGGGCATCCGTACCCGTTCGTTCTGGATAGGCTGTCAAACATTCGGGGGTCATGGCCGGGCAACGCTCCGCAAATCGACACCCCCGGGGAAACTCCTGGGGACGGGGCGGTAGTCCATCAATATCCGTGAGTCGCTTACCCACGCTCATGAGTCGGGGTATGGCGTTTAACAGTGCCTGACTATAAGGATGGCGGGGAGCCTGAAAAAAATCCTCTGCCGAACCCTGTTCAACCGTTTTCCCCGCATAAAGTACCATCACCTTGTGGGCATACTCCGCTACCAGAGAAAGGTCATGGGTGATAAAAATGACGGCCATACCTTGCTCTTTCTGTAAGCGCTGGATGAGCCGCAAAATCTGGGCCTGATTGATCACATCCAGGGCGGTGGTGGGTTCATCGGCAATGAGCAAACGCGGATTACAGGCCAAGGCCATGGCAATCATCACACGTTGCCGCATCCCCCCCGAAAACTGATGGGGATAATCATCCAGTCGCTTTTCGGCATCAGGAACTCCGACTTCTTTGAGTAATTTCAACGCGTGAGTACGGGCAGCCGATATCGATGCCCCGCAATACAAACAATAGGGTTCGGCAATCTGCTGGACAATCGTGAGGCTCGGATTGAGCGAAGATAAAGGATTCTGAAAAATCATCCCGATTTCCCGACCACGGACGGCCCTTAAGGCCGCGTTAGATAAGCGCGTCATTTCCGTCTCGCCTAATCGGACTGAACCACTGCTCACGCGTCCGCCCCACGGTAACAAACCCATCAGCGCCGCTGCAGTCATGGATTTGCCAGAGCCTGACTCCCCCACCAATCCCAGGGTTTCGCCCGCAGCTATATCAAAACTGAGGTCTTCAATCACCTGAAAAGCTTTACGCCCACGTCCGAATGTCACGCTCAGATTACGCACCTGCAAACCTGAAGATTCGCCTGCTTTCATGTTAACGCCCCTCCAAACGTGCCAGCAGTCCTTGACCAAGCACATTCATAGCCACAATCGCCAGGAAAATAGCCACTCCAGGAAAGACGATAAGCCACCAAGGACCAATAATTACCAGTTGCAGTCCATCATTGAGTAAACCACCCCAGGATGCGTGGGGAGGCTGTATCCCCAGCCCTAAAAAGGACAATCCGGAAAGTGCCAAGATCAGATCGGCCACCATAAAGGTGGCATTCACAATCAGAATCGGCAACATGGAACGCAGCAAGTGCACGCGGGCGATATACAAAGTGCTCGCCCCAAACTGCCGGGCGGCCAGCACATAGTCTCTTTCTTTATAGGCCAGGGCCTCATTGCGTACTATGCGGGCCAGTCCCGGCCAGGACAAACAACCCAGGACCAAAATGAGGCTTAATGTGTTGAGCGGAATAATGGCCGCGAAAAAAATCATCAAGACAATGCCTGGCAGGGCCAGTAATGCATCCAGAAGACGCATCAATACTTTATCCAACCAGCGCGGGCTCATGGCCGCGATCATGCCATACAAAATTCCCAAAAACATGGCAATTACCGCGCCCAACAAACCGACTTCCAAAGTCGCTTTGCCACCGTCCATCATCCGGGCGAGCATGTTTCTTCCCAGATTATCGGTGCCAAAAGGATATTGCCAGGAAGGGGCCAACAATAAGTGATTGGCATGGATGGCCAAGGGATTCGCGGGGTATAGTATCGGACCTACCCAAGAGAACAAGAGCAAAAAAACGAACAAACCCAGACCGGTCCAGGTCATGGGATGACTAAACTGCCCCACCCAGTGACGCAACGAGTCTGTCCAAATTCGCGTAAACATGCCCGGTATGGGGCGCGCTACCAGGCTGTTATTCACATTCATATCCGTTGGACTACTACTCATAACGCACCCGTACATCCAAAATACTATTAGTGAGATCTGCTGCCAGATTGCCGAGTATCGTCAGAACGCCAATGAGCAGCACGATAGCTGAAAGGGTGGGATAATCCTGTTCCAGCGCCGAACGCCATAACAGCCAGCCCAGACCGGGATAATTGAACACACTCTCGGTCAGAATCCCGCCGACAAAAATACCGGGAATCATCATGCCGATCACCGTGACGAGAGGACGGATGGCATTGCGCAGCACATGATTCACGGCAATGCGCAGGGGCGGAATTCCTCTCGCCCAAGCCGTACGTACATAGTCCAAGCGATATTCACTCCGGGCCTGATGTCCGAAATAGCGGGACAATCCGGCAGTCAACGGCAAGGCAATTGTGATGGCAGGCAAAACCATATGGTGAAAGTAACTGCCGATATTCAGTGCTCCAGTACTCTGGTCGCCGCCAATACCACCGGGGGGAAACCAGCTTACATAAATAGCAAAAAAAAGAATCAGCATGACGCCAATAAAAAATGTCGGAATGGAATAAACGATAATCTGACCGGCACCTATCAACACTCCCGGAGTACGCTCCGCCCAATAGCCTTGAAACATACCGATAATAATGGAAAAGAAAATGGCAACCAGCGTCGCCAGCACATAAAGAATGATGGAATTGGCCAGATAGGATCCCATCAGCGAGGCCACAGACGCATGCTGTGTGAATGAGTACCCCAGATTTCCTTCGAAAAGGTGCTCCCACCAGATGGCATACTGCTGCCAGAGGGGGTGATCAAGACCCATTTCCTTGTTCAAGGCTGCTACTGCATCAGGGGTGGCATGCATTCCAAGAATGCTGTATGCCGGCCCCCCCGGCGTCGCGTGAATCAGAAAAAAAACGATAGTCACCAACAGAATGAGAGACAATATTGAGGTCCGCAGCCGATTAAATATCATGCGTCGCATCATTAGAAAATACTCCTGGATATTTTTAGGATTAGGAACAGTCTATGATTTCGCATGACTTACCCATAGATATTGAGGATTAAAACCACCAGCAGGAGTAATGGCCCGACTGATCCCATGGATGTTTTTCGCGGCCATCACAAAAATTTTCATATTCGGAAGCACAATAACCGGCTGCTGCTCGGTAAAATAATTTTGAAATTTATAGAGCGCATTCAGTCCTGGGGACACACGAATTTTAGCCATAAGCGCATCCATTTTAGGATTACAATAATGATAACTATTTTGAACTCCGCCACATTTGAAAATAGATCCGCCAGTAGGAAACCCGGTTTGTGACCAAGCGAGATAAACAGCTTGCCACTTCTTACTATGCGGATCAACCATTTGCGCATAAACTTCATTAAAAGGCATTTCTCTAAGTCGTACCTGAATGCCGACTTTAGCGAGCATGGTTGCCAACAAGGTTGGTCCTCGAACCATGGAGGGCGGCATATACATGGTGAAAGCCATTTTATGACCATTTTTTTCACGGATTCCGTCAGGTCCCCGATGCCAACCCGCTTGATCCAGCAGCTTGTCGGCCAGTTTCGGATCATAAGCGCCTTGACTCAGTAGGGACTTGGCTTCAGGAGACAAATAAACGGGTGGATTACCAGGCACAAGTCCATATGCGCGAGCACCGTAACCATAACCCATAACATCAATCATTAAATCTTGATTAACCGCATGCATCATAGCTTGTCGGACTAACAGATTCTTAACAAAAGCAATTTTTGGATTAGAAAAGTTGAATCCTAAATAATTAAATCCCCATATCGGGCCAACAACTGTTAAGTGATCATTGGTTAACTGATTACGAGCAGAATATAATGGCGCCGGCAAATTACCCAACTGTATTGCACCACTTTTCAACGCAAAGAAGACGCTCGCATTGGAGTTTAGGAAGCGGAAGACCAAGCGGCTGATATGCGGTTTATCCGGCCCACTGAAAGCTTGATTAGGAACCATACTAGCATATCGGCCAGAATGAAAACTTTGCAGACGAAAAGGACCATCAACTACGGAGTAAAACTTTACATTAGTCATATTATCATTCATTTGTTTAATAGAATAATATTTCCAACTATGTTCAGGATAAGGATTAAAATATGACAATCCAGACAACTCAAACCAGCGCGGATTAACTGCTTGCTTGGTAACAACACGAAAAGAAAAAGGGCCCAACACCTTGAAAGACTTGATATCGTCCGGAAAACCTCCACTATCCCAACCAGGATATAACGGACCGAGCTTCATCAGCATGTGATAAGTATACGCTATATCAGCTGTAGTAACCGTAATTCCATCAGACCATTTCCAGTGTCTGTGCAAATATACGGTAAAACTTTGGTGTTGTGGACCAACCACAATCTTTTTAGCAATACTCAACTTGAAGTTAATTTGAAAATCCCGATTTACCCAAAACAAGGGTTGGTACATTAACGCTTCAGCCTCAGCGTCGTAGGCAGATGAAGTTAAAAACGGATTAAATCCATTCATCGCTGCAGGAGGAGCCAAGCCAACACCAGGCACAGTAACAATAGTACCACCATTTGGAATTTTAGAACTATCATCTGCATGAGCGACAACGCCCATAATGAGTGTGAGAATAAAAATTAGCGATATTTGATTTAGAAGCTTCACATCAACATTCCTGATTGCAACAACTGTATCTCGTTTATAAAGGAGACCATGACCCTCTTACCATTATCATAAAAAAATTTTATAGATGTAGAATTCCACAATTTTCAATGAAGACTCTCTCCACACTACTTTGGCAATCAAAGCAATTTTCATACCTTTGAAAACCATCCAATTGCGCTGGTCGAAAAGAGATAGAGTATCGAATCTTTCATGATGATAAGCTACTTACTCGCAAAATATGATTTTAAAAACAAGGCAATCCTACTTACCAACCAAGTGCAAGACAAGTATTCTGCCCCAAATTTCGTTGTCGCACCACTGCAGTGCGCCTCGATCGAGCTTCAGCCATAGCAAAAGACCATGATTTTTTCTAATATTTTTTTATATTTCAGAAGATTAAGCTTAATATAAACCTTCTCAACACCAAAGCAACGCGCACAGCGCGTCCTATGCCATTTAGTTAAGACAAGCTGATCATCAGCCAAACAAAACCCTCGCAAAAAATACATCTTATTGATTTATATTATTTATATTATATTTCAGCCTCCTGGCTGGAATGATATATCTATCCAGGCAAACCCACTCGCACCAATTGAGTGCGTATTGCCGCTTATTGCACCATGATAGACCACTGCTTAGCCTATACAGCCCAACTAGGAAGATCATAAAAAGCTTATATAGCTCAAAGATCGTTTGTAGTTTATTATTTTTTTGTTCGATTTTTCATTTGGTTACCCATTCAAAAGGATCGTCAGGCAATACTTTCGCTGAAATCAACAAGCTCTATTGTCGTATTGGCACAACAGTTGCTATACTCGTTCGTCTAAGTTATCCAGCCTGCAATTTTTCGCAGCTCACGGATAAACATTAGAAAACTCTTAATCATTGGAGAAAAACTATGCATCCAAACCCGAGCAACCCTCATAACAAAGTCAAACGGACTGTTCCGCTTATGCCGCAGGGCAGCAAACTACTACTTGTTGCAACCATGATAGCTCTTTATCCCACGCTAAGCACCGTAGCCTACGCAAGCACAACTGACAATCTTGCTATAAGCAGTTCAGCAAAGCCTGATAAAATCATCAAGCTCAAGGAAATTAAAAAGAAATATCAAAGATTACTAGTGGGTGAGCGCAACATTGCTTCGGCAATGTCTGTTATTGGACCGACACAAATCAAACATGCAAGTTCTGCAGAGAGCATCTACAGTCTTCTGAAACAGACACCTTCAGTGAACGAATACCAACAGAATGTTGGGCCTGGTACCCCAGTGTTGACGGTTCGTGGTGTGCGAATGAGCCAGCTGGCACAAACCCTGGATGGCATTCCCATGACCGACCTGTTATCAGGAGGACAGGGAGCCTATTTGAATAATAATGTTGGTACGATCATCAGTAACGGGCAGATATCGGGCATTCATGTCTATCCTGGCGTCGCCCCGCCTGATCGTGGTGGTTTTGCGACCGTGGGCGGAACCGTTTCCTACACTACCAAAACACCGCCCGAAAAACGCTATGCGGATATATTCACAAAAATTGGGTCTTTTTCCACAGATACTTATGGTTTTGATGCGAGCACTGGAAAAATTCCCGATACAGACGGGCTGCGGATATATACACGCTTGAGCCAGACGCAGACAGACGGCTATATTCAAAACACACCTGCGCGTTATACGGATTTTCTCTTTACCGCGATCAAGCCTTACGACTACGGCCTATCTAAAGTGACTGGCACTGTCATTTACAATACCGCCCATGGTTATCTGATCAGCGCACCGAATGCAGTCGCTCAGCTGGATAAATACGGTATTTTTTATAATTACCCGTTATCTGAGTCCAGTACATTCCAAAGAAACCAGTATTTAACTGCCATTCTTGGGGACAGCACTTACATTAATAGTCACCTAGTCATTGGCGCTAAGGCATTTTTTATTCATAAACATAGTTACTTAGCGGGCTACCTTGATCCAAAATACATTGCCAAGGACTATCCCTATCAGGTAAATTTCAATAACCCATATTCTGGATATGGGGCTTTAGCTCCCACTACAGCTTCACCAGGGGTTATCCCTCATACCTATGATCCTGTGGCCGTTTTCGGAAGCTATCCCGCAGGTGAGGCCGCCCAGATCAATTATGGGGGATCTAATACCATTGGGATCGCACCAAAAATCAATATATTCCTTCCCCACAATGATATTACTATCGGTGGTTTGGTGGCTCAGCAGACTGCAGGGCCGGGCGGGGGATCCTATTTCTACGGCAGCCTCGATATGCCAAAAATTTACGGATACAATTCATATGGTGACCCCTCCGGAAAATCGCAACGCACCGTATATAGTGGCTATGTTTCCGATAAAATCAACTTAATCAATAACAAGCTACATATTGAACCGGGGGTAACTCTGACTGGTGTAAGCACCAGCAATTACGTACCGGCCAACCTTTATGGTTCTCCTCCAAATGCTTATACGTTATCTAACTACGACAAAGAAATCCTGCCCTATTTGGGTTTGTCCTATGATATTACCCACAATGTGATTGCCTATGCGAGTTATGGTAAAGGGGCTCGTTTTGCACCTGTAGCTGATTATCTTTTAGGTCCATCAGGTAGCACAACGCTCGCACCTGGACCGGAAACAGTCAACGCTTATGAAGCCGGTTTGCGCTATGTGGGGAAACATCTGTATTTAAATTTTGACGGTTTCTTGCAAAATATGCATGGGATGTTTTCGTTTTACACCAACTACCTTACTGGCTTATCGAAATATGCCAATGTAGGTGAAGAGCAAATGAAGGGCTTGGAATTTGCCGGTAAATATGAAATCAACCCTGAGTGGACAGTATCAGGCCATGTTTCCTACACCAATGCCCAATACATGAACAGTTTCTCGGCCAATGTGACCCCATTTGAAGGGCAATATGGTTATGTATTTGCAGGAGACCCGCTCGCTTCTGTGCCCAACTGGCTGGCGGGGTTGCGCGTAGGTTATCATCAGCACAACTTCCACGCGGCTTTGATTGAGTCGTACACAGGGCCGCAAGTAACCACTTATGACCTTCCACCGACTGAATCGAATCCTCTGTTGCAAGATGCAACTACACCCAATCCCGGAGTCAAGCTTGCTCCGTATTTCCTTACCAATCTACAGGCCAGTTATAAAGTGCCTATCCACAAGGATCATTTATCGTCAGTGACTGTTAGTTTGAACATTGACAATCTTTTGGACAATCACTACTACCTCCACTACTATCAGTCGTACAAGGAATATGCTTTTGCGGGGGTTGGAAACCCCTATGCCGAGGCCTACCCCGGCATGCCGAGATTTATTGAGTTAGGCCTTTCCGGACGCTTCTCATAATACGGCATCCTAATATTGACTTTGGCCCAGGTTTTACCTGGGTCAACTTTTAGTCCTCAAAACCCCGAGATATAGATGTGAACTCCAGTAATATAGAAATATTTATACAAACATTAGTGACTTTGTTTGTGCTGATGGATCCCATTGGTATTGTTCCTATATTTGTGGCGCTCACCAAAGACCAAAACAAGGAACAACAAAAATCGACAGCCAAACATATTTCTTTGGTTGTGGTTTTGGTACTGATCATAAGCACCCTATTCGGTAATGATATTCTTTCATATTTTTACATTGGTATTGCCGAATTTAAAGTCAGTGGTGGGCTACTGCTTTTGCTCATGTCCATACAAATGTTAACTACAGACAATATTAGCATGGTTTTTGCCAAAGGAGCTTCACAACCCTACAACAGTGGCCGCTTGGTCACCCCCTTGGGAATCCCGCTGCTTGCAGGCCCTGGCGCTATTGGTACAGTGATTATTTATGGTCAAACTGCTCATTCAACTTTGAGCTATGGATTGATTCTGGTGGATGTGATCATTGCCTCATTTGCAGCCTATATTGCCATGGCTAATGCTCATCATATTGCTCGTTTTTTGGGAGAAATTGGTATTGAGATTATTACGAAAATAGCTGGCCTCATTCTTGGAGCAATCGCCATACGTTTCATATGCCAGGGCTTGATTCGTTTACTACCTGGGCTCAGTTGACGGAAAGGATTATTAATTCATGGATATTTCCATCATTGGCGCCAATGGCAGTACGGGTAAACATATTGCCAATCGCATATTATTGGAGCGAATTCTTTTACCTACTGATCGATTACAATTAGTCGGACGAAATAAAGGCTCCAGCGGGCAGGCATTGTATGGCTTTCGACAGGATCTGAAAGATGCTTTTGCTGAACGTTGCCCTATTATTGATATTGCATTTCATCCCGAAGAAGTGGTCGCAGATATTATTATCATGGCTGCCGGATCGACCATTCAAGCCCATAATGCGCCTGATTCTCCGCCGCCAAGTCGCGATGAACTAGCACTTTATAACCAGCAAATCGCCATTCCCTACGCCGAAGCACTCGCAAAATATAGCCATGGTCACGAGGTAGTTATTGTTGTGACTAATCCAGTCGAATTGATTGTGGAAATTTTTTCGCAGCATTATAACAGGCATAGAGTTGTTGGGATGGGTGCATATCAGGACAGCCTCCGCTTTCGTCGTGAGGTAGCTCGGTCTATAAATGTGTCGCGTGAAGCCGTTCATGCTATGGTTTTAGGTGAGCATGGTGACGGCATCGTTCCTGTATGGAGTGGTGTCACCATTCAGGGTTTCTCCGACAATGAAACCCGGCGTGCCATTCGCACGGTTCGTAGCAGCATCAGAAGTACGGATTTTCCAGCGAATTTAAGTCTTATGCGTAATGAGGTCATCAAAATCGCCCAAAAAAACGGTATGGCTGAAGCTTTCCAGCTTTTTGATACTTTCCCACCCGATATCCGTACCATGGTGGGTCCATTTCTCACCTTGTTTTCTGGTACAAAAACAGATATTGCAACGGCTAACGCTACTGTGGATCTCATCAAATCGATGCTTAGTGGTAAAGATACCGTTATTGCTGCTCAAGTATCCTTAAACAAGGAATTCCTTGATGTAAAAGCACCTATTGGTGCTCCGGTGATCATTAGCCCTAAAGGATGGGATGCCATCTATCCGGTCTCTCTTTCTGACGGTGAAAACCATTTGTTCCTGGAAAGCGCACGATCCATACAGGAGAAAATGCACACATGGAAAGTCTAGAAACCGAAGCTGTCCCGGAACAGGTGTTGGTATTGATCGTTCGCGATCAACCGGGAACCTTGTTCCAGATTTCTGCTGTATTCTCCAATCGTGGCATATCCATGAGCAGCATACATCTCCACGAAGAATCCATTCCATGCAATGGCAAACCCTGTACTCGCTTGGTTATACGCTTCTTCGGTGAGGACAGCCGAAAAAAAATCATCCTGCGTTTGCTTTCAAGGCTTGACTGTGTGTTAGAATCCGGCGATTCTGGTTAATTGACAAAGTTCTCACATTTAGACTTTTCATTATTTTCATATACTAAACAAAACAATAGAGGTGATTAAGTGGGTGATGCTACCCCCCCCAGGTTCCTGACAAACCTTCCCGCTGGAGCTATCAGGGTCAATCCAAAAGTTTTCGGTATGCCATAATCAGCGCCCTGGCTGTAGAAATAGCCCTGGTGGCAGGTCTCATCTTGCTCTCTCACGAGCAAGTAAAACCCAAAAAACCACCTAAAGTCATCAGTGTACAGATTGTGCACATACCACCGCCTCCCCCACCGCCTAAACCGAAAGTGAAGCCTGTGCCACACCCGCCAAAACCGGTAAAGTTGCCGGTTCCGGTTGTGCATCATCCGGCTCCTTTGCCCGTTAAACCGCCAACTCCGCCGACGCCCCCACCGCCTCCTAAGCAGGTGGTCAAGGTGCCGCCGCCCCCGGTGAAGACGCCACCGCCACCGCCACCACCAGCGCCAGTATATAGTGGCGTAGGCGCTTATGGCTCCGGGGCTAGATCACGAGTGAGAAACCACGTACATATCTCGGCTATTATCAAACAGCTAGGATTACAAGGCACTGTTATTGTGAGCTTTAAGCTGGATCCGTCGGGTGGCAAGGCGCGAGATGTTAAAGTGGTTGGTGGTTCTCAGAATCCTCTGCTTCGCAAAGCAGCACTCGCGGCTGTTGCAGATAGTGATTTTCCGGCATTTACCAGCCATATGCCTCCGCACACTTTGTCATTTACTGTCCCAATAGACATTTCCTAAATTTACTAATCCAGCAATCAAGAGGAACTTAATTCCATGTCATTCCAATATATCATTCACCTTGCCAACTATTCAGATGGGGTTCTTTATGTCCTCGCCATCCTTTTTTTAATAGAGTTGGCAGTTATATTTGATCGCGCCTGGTTTATGCGTTCGGCCTTACGCAAGGGAAAAAGTATCATTCACCAGCTCTCAGAAGTGGGCGCCCTCACCAGCGAAAAACTTGAACAATTGATGCAAGAAGCCAAGGGTCAGCCAGAAGAACAAATCATTACAGCCGCTTATCGTCATATGGATCTAGTACAACATTATGGTAGCGCAAGAGGTGAAGCCTTTGACAACCGGCTCGACGAGGCTATCTTTTTGACAACACCTTTCCTGGATAAGCGATTGTGGATTCTTGATACAACGGTGACATTGGCTCCATTGTTGGGTCTTTTTGGCACGATTTTGGGTATGTTTCATGCCTTTTCGATTCTAGCAGCGCCTGGTCATGCGCCCACCCAGGTTACTGGTGGCGTGGCTGATGCCCTTATTGCTACCGCCTCCGGCTTATTTATAGCCATGGTTGGACTCATTACATTCAATGCTTTTAACAATGCCATTGACAAAACCATTCAACAGCTTGAGTCTATAAAATTATTACTCATCAATCGGTTAGATGGGGTCAAAGCCAAAAGCTGATAGACCATAGAAGATATTCAGGAGCTAATCATGATTCCACGTCGAAGAAATAGTAAAAAAGGCCGCGTCGAAATTATCCCAATGATCGATGTTATGCTTTTTTTACTGGTCTTTTTTATCATGATCACTTTACAAATGATCACTGATAAAGGTCTTAAATTACAGTTGCCGACCTCCAGCACTGCCAAAGAACTACCTCACCCGCATTTTGTGATAAATATAGAAAAAACGGGTAAGGTTGTGGTCAAAGGCAAAGAAATGACTCTGGATCAACTGCAGAGTTTTCTGAGTACTGATGGTGATGTAGAACACACCCAAGTAACAATTGCAGCAGATAAGGTGGTACCATTTCAGCAATTCGTGCATGTGATGGACACATGTCAAAAGGCCGGGGTTACGCAAATTGGCATTGCTACCAAAGCAACTTAATCTTACATACTCATGATCGAAATGAACATGGACGGTTTAGTTGGGCCCAGTCATCACTATGCTGGGCTCAGCCATGGCAATCTCGCCTCTAAGCAAAACGCTTTGCAAGTAGCCAACCCTAAAGCAGCAGCATTACAAGGTCTGGACAAGATGCGCTACTTGTTCGATCTGGGCTTGCCTCAATGTATTTTTCCTCCATCATCAGCACCAAAACTTCATGTACTCAGAACGCTTGGTTTTACAGGAAGTAATGCTAAAATTATTGAAGGTTGCGCGCGCACTTCACCTGAATTGCTTAGTCAAATATATTCATCATCAGCCATGTGGGCTGCTAACGCAGCATGCATTTCATCATCAGCAGATACCCTAGATGGAAAAACCCATTTTACACCAGCTAATCTTAATAGCACATTTCATCGATCCTTAGAGACTACCGATACCACACGATTTCTAAAACTGTTTTTTTCTAACGAAGATTTTTTTATTCATCATTCAAGCCTGCCAAATCACTCGCGATTTGGAGATGAAGGTGCTGCAAACCATTGTCGGTTATCGCTCGAAAACAATGCTCCTGGAATCTCTCTTTTTATTTATGGACGTTCTTCTTTCAATCGGTTAGCAAGGCAGCCGCAAAAATTTCCTGCTCGACAAACTCTTGAGGCTTCTCAGGCTATTGCCAGATCACATGGTTTAAATCCAGACTTATGCTTTTTCGTGCAGCAAAATCCAGAGGCGATTGATCAGGGTGCGTTTCACAACGATGTAGTGTCTGTCACCCATAAAAATATCATGTTTTGCCATGAGCAGGCTTTCCTGGATCAGGACAAACTAAGGCAAAAGCTCATTTCTATTTTTAACGCACACGATGAAAATCTACATTGGATTGAAGTTCCAGCACGGCGCATTCCATTGGCAGAGGCCATTAAAAGTTATATTTTCAATAGTCAAATCATTACTACAGCACAAAATAAAGTTATTCTACTTGTTCCAAATGAATGCCGCGAAAATATTAAAGTCTGGGATTATCTCCATGAACTTTGCTTAGATGAAAACTATCCTTTTTCGGAAATAAAGACGATTGACTTGAGTCAATCCATGCGCAATGGAGGAGGACCGGCCTGCTTAAGACTAAGAATACCCTTAACTTCCGAAGCCTTAGAAACAGTGCACCCAGGGATAGTTTTTAGTGAGCAACTTGATCAAAAATTAAGATCATGGGTAAATCAATACTATCGTGATCGACTTCATGCAGATGATCTTGCTGATCCACTATTACTGAAAGAAACGCAAGAAGCACTATATTCCCTCGGCCCCATACTGCAAACAAATGCTCTTTATGATTTTTAATACTTGTCCTTAGTTCAGCACATACCATGTATATACGCCCCGTTAAAGAAAATGATCTAGATGCGCTATTATTATTCTTACAACAATCAAAAACTGAGCTCACCAGTCTTTCTAGAAAAAAAAATATACTTGCAGAAAAAATAGAGCAATCCATTACAAGCGAAAAATGTCAGATATTATCTGATTGGCAAAGATCTTTAATGGTCCTTTATGACCCTGAAAAAGATTCAATAGCTGGCATCAGCGGTCTTGAGCGTGAAAAATCATGTGCTCCACATTACATTATTGATCAAAAAAGTAAATGCTTGCGATTTTCAACATCGGCAGTTAGCCCACTAAAGTTAGGATCACTGCTTATTCATGAAAATTATCGCAATTATGGGTTTGGTAAATTACTTTCAAAATGCCGTTTCTTATATCTTGCCAACTTTTCGCACCCCATTGCTGATCACATTCATGCTGAGCTTAGAGGTTGGGTAGATAACAATTATAGAAGTCCTTTTTGGGACAATATTAGCAGTTCTTTTTATGATGGAAATTTCTCAATCATAGATCAATACCGTGGGACTTATCCAGAAATATTTGTTGAAAGTTATCTTGCCGAGCATGAAATTCCTTTTTATCTTATTGATAATGATGTGAAACAAAAAATAGGCTCGGTGCATAAAGACACAGAAAATGCCAAAAGAATGCTGGAAAAAGAGGGGTTTTTACATACATCATGTATAGATATATTAGATGGAGGACCCACCCTTAAGTCCGCATTAAAAAACGTCTTTACCATTAAAAACAGCAGCCTTTTTTCTGCAATCCCCAACCGCGAAAAAAATAAAATATCTGAAATATGGATGATATCCAATATTAAGGTAAGCGGATTTCGCGCCGGTTTGTATCCAGCCGCACATCGCTCTGGACACCTATATGTTCACCCACAGACACTTGCTGCTTTAGAATTAGATCCAGGCGATCTTGTCCGAGCAGTTCCCAGGAATGTAGCTCATCAGAGGTAAAATCATGATTAAAGTTTGTCTTGCAGATTACCATAACCCACAACATTGTTTAGTCATTCGTAAACTTATTGATCAATATGCTCAGGATGACATGGGACAAGGAGCCCCCCTACGCCAGGATGTCTATGAAAATTTGTTAGAAAACCTTGCGATTCGTTCGTGGGTTCATATTTTCTTGGCAGTCGCTGGAAAAGAAATAGTCGGCATTGCTGTTTGTATAGAGGGATTTTCTACTTTCAATGGTGCAGCCTTGTTGAATATTCATGATGTTTATGTGGTTCCGGAATTTCGCCGCCAAGGTATTGCGCGCACCCTCTTCAGCTTTATTGAGGATCATGCGCGTGAGCAAAAATTTTGTAAATTAACCCTTGAAGTTTTAGAAGGTAATATTCCAGCGCAAAAATCCTATCGATCTTTCGGATTCCAGCCTTACACTATCAATGAGGATGGTGGTGTCGCCCAATTTTGGCATAAATATCTCGTTTGAGCGCATGGACTTGTCATCACCGCCATCCATGCCCCAGAATCAAATCCCATGACGACCACGATCATGAATCCGTTGCTGGATACCCTGCAGGCTTATCCTTTTGAGCGCCTGCGTAATCTGCTTGCGGGCATCACCCCGCCAGAACAGACGCTCATTGATTTTTCCATCGGCGAACCCCGCCACCCCGCGCCGGCGATCGTCAGCGAAGCCATTACCGCCCATCTACATGGATTCACCGAGTATCCCAAGGTGCTGGGGGATTTACGCCTGCGTCAGGCCATTGCTCAGTGGGCAACCCAACGCTTTCACCTATCTGCAGGTTTCCTGAATCCTGAAACCCAGGTCATACCGGCCAACGGCAGTCGTGAGGCATTATTCAGTATCGCCCAAGCCGTACTGTCTGCCTGTGCCAAGCCGCAAGCGCTGGTGTTGCTGCCCAATCCCTTTTATCAGATTTATGAAGGTGCGGCTTTGCTGGCCGGGGCAGAACCCTATTATCTGAACTGCGGGGAAAGCGGTCAGCCGAATTTCCAGGAAATTGACGAAGCCGTCTGGTCACGATGTGCGCTGCTCTATATCAACTCGCCCCATAATCCCACGGGAGCCACGCTCCCCCTCGAAACCTTGCGCTGGCTGATCGATAAATCCCGTCAACATGGATTTGTTTTGGCAGCGGACGAGTGCTACAGCGAGTTATATATCGGAAATGAGGCCCCTGCCGGAATTCTGGAGGCAGCTGCCCAAACCGGCAGCCTCAGTAATGTGCTGGCTTTTCACAGTCTTTCCAAACGATCCAGTATTCCGGGAGCGCGAAGTGGTTTTGTGGCCGGAGATCCGGACATCCTCAAAGCCTTTGTGCTGTATCGGACTTATCTGGGTGCCGCCATGCCGCCTTTTATTCAGGCGGCCTCCATCAGTGCCTGGCAGGATGAAACCCATGTCGTCCAGACCCGTGCCAGCTATACCGAAAAATTTGCCGCTGCCCAGACTATTCTCGGGGAGCTCTTGCCCTTCGATATCCCTGCTGGCGGATTTTACCTGTGGCCGCAGGTCGGTAATGGCGAAGCTTTTGTAAAAGCCCTCTACGCCGCAGAACATGTGCGCTGTCTGCCTGGTGCCTATTTATCCCGGGACGCCCAGGGTTGCCATCCGGGTCAGGAGCGGGTGCGGATTGCCCTCGTGGGCAGTCATGAAGATTGTGTGGAAGGACTGCAGAGAATCCGTCATTTTCTGGAAAACCATCCCCTATCCTCATTTTCCATTTGAATCACTTATGAAGGAGTTGCCGTGAGCCAGAGTCTTGAAACCATTATTGATGCCGCATGGGAAAATCGTGCGGAAATATCCCCCAAACAAGCCCCGGCCGACGTACGCGATGCGGTCCATCAGACCATTGAGGGCCTGGACAAAGGCGTCCTCCGGGTCGCCGAAAAACGGGACGGGCAATGGGTCACCCATCAATGGATCAAAAAAGCCGTGCTCCTGTCCTTCCGGTTGCACGACAATAGCCGCATTCCCGGTGCCGAGACCAATTTTTATGACAAGGTGCCTGGCAAATTTGCCGACTATAACAGTAATGATTTCCGCACCGGCGGCTTTCGCGTGGTTCCGCCCGCTACGGCCCGTCGCGGTGCTTTTATCGGCCGCAACTGTGTGTTGATGCCCTCCTTCGTCAACATCGGTGCTTACGTGGACGAAGGCACCATGGTGGACACTTGGGCTACGGTCGGCTCCTGCGCCCAGATTGGTAAAAACGTGCATCTTTCTGGTGGCGTCGGCATTGGTGGCGTTTTGGAACCCCTGCAGGCCAATCCTACCATTATTGAAGATCACTGCTTTATTGGTGCGCGTTCCGAAGTCGTCGAAGGCGTCATTGTTGAAGAAGGATCGGTCATTTCCATGGGCGTGTTCATTGGCGCCAGTACCAAAATTTTCAACCGTGCCACCGGCGAAATCAGTTATGGTCGGGTACCCGCCGGCTCTGTCGTGGTTTCCGGCAACCTACCGGCTAAAGACGGCAGCTACAGTCTTTACTGCGCAGTCATTGTCAAACAGGTAGATGCCAAAACCCTGAGCAAAGTGGGGATTAACGAAATCCTGCGGGATATCTGAAGGAAGTTTTATCCATGATGAAAAGCCCTGTGTTGACTCTGGCCGAGGACCTGATCTCCAGGCCTTCCGTCACCCCCGAAGATGCCGGCTGCCAGGATCTGATGATCGCCCGCCTAGAAGCATTAGACTTTCGGGTAACGCGATTGCCGGCGGGTGGTGTACAGAATTTCTGGGCCGAGCGTGGACAGTCCGGTCCCTGCCTCTGCTTTGCAGGCCATACGGATGTGGTTCCCACCGGCCCTCTCGAAGCATGGCACAGCCATCCATTCAGCCCGAGTATTCGCGATGGCATGCTCTACGGGCGTGGAGCTGCCGACATGAAAGGCAGTCTTGCAGCCATGATCGTGGCTGCTGAGGCTTTTGTTGCCGACAACCCCAGACATGGCGGACGGCTGGCATTTCTGATCACCTCTGACGAAGAAGGCATAGCCACCCATGGTACCCGTCATGTCGTGGACTGGCTCCGGGAACAGGACGCAAACATTGACTGGTGCGTCGTCGGGGAGCCCTCTTCCGAGGAACAGCTAGGTGATGTCATTAAAAACGGGCGGCGTGGCTCCCTCAATGGGCATCTGACCGTACAGGGTATCCAGGGGCATGTGGCTTACCCTGACAAGGCCGACAATCCTATACATCGGGCCTTTCGTCCCCTGGCAGACCTAGTCGAGCAATCCTGGGATGCCGGCAATGAATTTTTTCCGCCGACCCGCCTGCAATTTTCCAATATCCATGCGGGCACCGGGGCGAATAATGTGATCCCGGGGCAGCTCAGCGCTGACTTCAACTTTCGTTTTTCTACAGAATCGACGCCTGAATCCTTGCAGACTGGTGTTCATCAGATTTTGGATGCCGCGCAGATCCATTATCAGATTGACTGGCAGCTGTCCGGCCCTCCCTTTTTTACGGCTCCGGGTACGTTGGTCGCGGCCACTCAACAGGCATTAAAAACAGCCCTTGGGCATGCAGCCAAACTATCCACCGGCGGTGGCACTTCCGACGGCCGTTTTATCGCCCAACTAGGGGGGCAAGTGGTCGAACTGGGTCCCGTCAACAGCACCATTCACAAGCTCAATGAATGTGTGGCGGTCAGTGATCTGGAAGACCTATCCCGGATTTACGCGGGAATCATGCGGAATTTGCTTGGCTCAGGTAGCGCTGAATGAACAAATCCGGCAAAAGCATCTGTTCTGCTCTCCTGAGTGCTGGCACGCTGTTGATGGGCGGCTGTGCGGGAGTCAACCAAGCCCCTTCTGCTGCGGTATCACCTTCCGCTGCGGCCAGCTGCAATGCTGCTGCGCCCAATTTGCGGGCCGCCTACAATCGGCCATATCAGATTCATGGGCGCTCTTATCATCCATTGCAAAGTGCTGCTGGCTATCATGTCCGGGGACTGGCTTCCTGGTATGGCTGGGAGTCCGGATCCACAACATCCATGGGCACGCCGTTTCGACCACGGGCTTATACGGCTGCCAGCCGTGACCTGCCCCTGCCTACCTGCGCCCGGGTGACCAATCTCAGCAATGGTCGCAGCATCGTCGTGCTGGTCAATGATCGCGGTCCTTTCGTGGATGGCCGCAGCATGGACCTCTCTTACGGTGCCGCTGCAGCGCTGGGTATGACCAAGCAAGGCACCGCACCCGTAGAAATCGTCGCTCTGGCCCCTTCCTCCAGCATCGTCACCGGGTCGACCACTTCTGTCCCGCCGTCCAGGACACCGACTCCGCGCAGCCAGACACAGCTGACCCAAACCTATTTACAAACCGGCGCTTTCCAGTCCCTGAATCACGCTACGGTTGAACGCAACCGGCTCCATGCAGCAGGTTTCCAGGATGTATTGATCGTCCCCGGGCTGGTCAAAGGCCAGACCTATTACAAAGTGCAGGTCGGCCCGCTCCCCGATCACATTGCGGCTGTCAAGGCGGTCGCTGCCATGAAAAAAATGGGATTCCATGATTTTTATCCGGTGGAACAGTAGGACGCTTGCACATGTGTGATTTCATCTGGCCGAATTTTTATATTGTCGGTGCGGTGAAAAGTGGTACGACCTCTCTTTATGCCTATTTGAAACAGCATCCTCAGATATTCCTGCCGGAGATGAAAGAACCCCATTATTTTTCCCAGGTCAAACCAGCGCGCGAACAGGATCATCTTATCCAGCGCGTATCCAGCCTCCGGGAATATCAGCATTTGTACCGGAGATCTGAACATTTTTCTTGTGTAGGCGATGCCAGCCCTTCCTATCTCTGGTGTCCCGAAGCTGCTGAACGTATTTATCAAGTCCGGCCTGACGCCCGAATAATCGTTATCCTACGGGATCCAGTGCAAAGAGCCTACGCCCAATATCTCATGGATCATAATGAAGGTGTGATCAACCTGCCCTTTTTACAAGCATTAAAAAAAGACTGGTCTCGTCCTGACAAGGGTTGGGGTATCTCCCAGTTGTATCTGGAGCTCGGCCAGTATTCCGGGCAGATTGCTCGATACCAGCAGCGCTTTGGAACCCAGAACGTGCTTGTCTGCTTACTTGAGGACCTCCATAAAAAGCCCGCACAGACACTCTTGGAGATCACCCGGTTTTTGGGAATTGACGCACAGGCCGTCCATTCCATGGATCTGAAATCTGTCCACAATGCCTACCGCCTACCGCGCGGAAACTGGGCCCGCCGACTTGCCAGTCATCCTCTCAGCCGCCGTATTGGTGAACAATTTTTCCCGCGTCGTTGGGGGGATTATATCTGGCGTCACTTCTTTCTGATGGAAAGCCCCAAACCCCCCATGGACTCGGAAGCGCGCCAGTTTTTACAGGCTTTTTACGAACCGGAGCTTCAGCAACTGGAGCAATTACTGGGCAGGCCCCTTCCAGAACTCAGAAAATCCTGGATGAAAGATCCCCATTGGGAATCTGGCAACTCCCCAACAGTGAAAACAACGCCACAACCATAAATAAAATGGGTATCCGGATTAACTGGTTGAGGGGGCACCTACGCCCCGCCCAGACCTTAATCTCTCCAGAAGGTTGATAGATCGACGCCGAAGTTCTTCTCTTGCTCGGGCAGGCCCATGCTGTAGGCTATGGTTGCCCTGCCCAAGAATGGGGACTCCTTGGTCTGCGGCGACTTCTTCTTGTGCTTGGTGGTGTAGAGCATCCGGGCTCGCATCACCTCGAAAGAATAGCCTCGGCCATCGCGGTTCTTGTCCTTGGCCAGCCGGTTGATCGACTCGGTGAAGGCGTTGGTGATCGGGATGTCAGTCTCGAAGTAGGTCAGCACCTCCTCACGCCAGCCACTGACGGCGCTGACGAGATCCTTCCAGACCTCCTTCTGCCCCTGTGGGATGTCGTCAATCCATGCAGCCAGCGCCTTCTCAGCATCTCGCCGGGTGGCACAGTCCCAGATGTGGTAGAACCGCTCCTTGTGCTCGTAGGCTGCCAGGAGCTGAGGGAAGGCCCCCGTCCAGGTTTCCATGATGAGACGTTCGCGGTCGGAGACGTCGTGAGCCCGCTTCAGCAGGATCTTCCGGTCACCCTTGAGGGTTCGGCGTTGGTTGGCCGTCAGCTCCTTTCTGAGCCCCTTGCGGACCTTCTCCAGGGCTTCGTTGGCCATACGCACAACATGGAACTTATCGACCACGATGCGAGCCTGTGGCAGCACCGCCTGGACGGCACGGCGGTAGGGCTTCCACATGTCCATGCTGACGATCTCGACCTGATTGCGCTCGGCCATGCTCATGAGCCGCTTCGTCACCGCTTCCTGCTGACGACCGGGTAGCAGGTCCAACAGGGTGCGCTCCTCCAGGTTGGTCAGGATGCAGCGGTATCGACGGTTTAGGTACAGCTCGTCGATACCCAAACAGCGGGGCGTCTCGAAGCGATGCCAGCGGCCCAGAAACTCGGCCTTCTTCTTGAAGATCTCGCGAACGGTCTTCTCGTCAAGGCCCGTGCTATCGGCCACGTAGGCGTAAGGGTGGTTGAAAGCCTCTTTCTCGACATAGCTGTAAAGCCTCCGCGTCATGCGGTGGGTATCCTCCATCTCTGGAAGTGTCGGACGGAATGTCTTCCCGCAGGCACGGCAGGTATAACGCCGGCGAACCACCCACAAGGTGACCCGCTTGCCATGGATGGGAAGGTCTCGGTAAGCAACATCGCGCTTACCGAATCGGACAAACTCCCCCTCTACGCCACATTCCTCGCAGGCTACAGGGTGGGGGGCTTCCAACCGGAAGTGGAGGTCGTGCTCTTTATCCTTAATATCCAGGATATGGTACTCAGGAAGATGAAGGATGTTATCGGGCAGGCTGGTCATGCAAACTTTCCTTGTCGACATTGACAATCGGTGATCGTGGTTCTCTAACTGAGACACACTGCACCGCTTGGAGTAGGCGTTCCCTCAAGGCGGTGCTGGACAGTGTCGAGTGCTGCCCCACTATGCGGTGGGGCTGATCGGAAGCCGCACCCAGGGAAATGCCCGGGTGCGGTTGCTTTCAACTGCCATCCTGCGCCAGTTCTTGGCGTTCACCTTGGTGGAGCAGGCGATAGACCTGGTTGCGGATAAGGTTGGCATCCTCGTCGGTCAGAGTCCGCTCCAAGTGTCGAAGGGTCAGTTGCAGCAGGATATTCTTCTGCCCTGGCTTCATTCCCATGCGTTGATGGGCCGACGCCGGTAGATCCTCGAAAGCCGTTTCCGCCTTGATCAGCAGAGCTTCAATGCTCTCCGCTTCGGGCAACCGTTCGCGGACCATGTCGCCGATAAGTTCTTCGTTAATCCAAGTATCGACGCAGAGAGATAGGTCCCGACGAATGGCAGGCATCGCAGATACCGGCCTGTAGGTATCTAGGTCATTCATCTGCGTGCGCACGCGCGGGTCTTCACTTCGCAGGAGCCGAATATCGGGGATCCGCTTGCGCAGCATCAGCAACCGATCGAGCCCCAGGCCCATGGCCAAACCAGTATGGCCAGTAAGGCCCGCTTGGTTCAGTATCCCGCGTGCCGCTAGGCCGCACTCACCAACCTCAATCCATTCATCCCGCCAGCGAACGTCGATTTGTATCCCTTGCTCGGTGTAAGGGTGAGGCGACGCTAGGGTGCGCCACTCCAGGCCGGGCACGGCGGCGGCCATGACCACCGAAACCATTTGCTGTAACTCGGATACCGACATCTCCGATCCTTGGGCAGCGTCCACTAGGCGCCAGAGGTCCAACTGGTGCGGTTCGCCACAGTGCAAGCGGTCGATGCTGTCGCGCCGATAGACTAGTCCCGGTAAGAGCAGCAACAAGTCATCGGGTGGGTCCAAGCTCAGTCCGTCCAGCAGATCGGGAATGGCCGCCGACGTCTGGGTGCGCAGGATATAACCATCGGCGACGTAGCGTGTGTAGCGAGCGTCCCGCGCTGCACCTTCCGGTGGATAGCCCAAACGGTCGTAGTTGTTAGTAATTGGCACAACAGAGCCGCTGCGAATCATGAGCTGCCTGCAGCGCCATTGCTTGGTGAGTGCTTGTCTGATTTCCTGCAGCAGCAACTGCATGGCATGCGTACCCTGGCGCGGATTGGTCAGGTCCGCAAGGTTGAGGGCGGAGCATAGTGCTTCGGAGGATAACAACGTAGACATTTTCTGATTTCTCCAGGATGTAGGTACCGGCGGAAAAATCAGGCGTTACTCATCAAACTCTCGATGAATGGGAGGCCGCCTGAAAGCAAAAACCCCCGGGATCTGGCCCGGGGGTTCCGCTTTCAGAGGTGTACAATTCACCGCCCGCCGATGCCGTAAGGATCCCGGGGGTGCATAAATCGCGGAGTGAGGCGAACTGCCAAATATGAAATCATGGTCGCGAGCCTAGCATGGGCGTTTCTGCCTTGTCAAAGCCTGCCCCAGGCAGAAGGGCACGTGCCACAGTGCTCACCAGCGGGTCTCCAGCAAGGCGAGCGGCATAGCCAAGCTGTCGCCCAGCGACGTGCGCTGCCACGGATCATCAGGACAGGCCACTGCCCCGCATCGCCCTCGAGCATGTGATTCTCCCAGAGATCCCTGTCTTACCGCGACTCTCAGATGATGCCGTCGAGAGGATGGCGGCTCGGCCCCTGCTCGTCGGATCGGATCCACCGCTTATCAGGATACCCTCAATTTCGATCAAGTGAACATACTGAGCAAGCTATCTACCAGTTAATCCGTTGTGAGTTTCACTTGTCGTTTATCTTCCAATCGCGCATAACAACCAGGAAATCCGGATACCCAATAAAATCGGAACTTCTATGAATCAAGAGAGGCCTAAGTGAAAAATCGGGGCATCATCGTACAGAAATAACCGCAAACTTGACGGATAAAGGATCCACATGCTGATACCAACCGCGCCCACTGCCGCAACACTATCCAGTTCCACCCAAGAGTTGCTGCACGCTCGGGAAATCCGAAAAATTCTTATAAAGCTGCGGTACCTTCCTCTTATCCCGGTAGATTATCTCGGTCTGCATGGCCATATTCATGGCAGTTATCAATGGCGATTTAAAATTCCCAGAGCGCTCCAGACCTTAGCGGCTTCCGACTCTTGGCAAGACCCTTGGAATCCGCTGGTACTGGGAGCCTTATATCAGTTTGAAGCCGTTCATCACCTGCCGGTTGAGCCAGGAGACATGGGCATCCGTGGCTTGCCCCCGACCATCGAAAAAGCCCTTGTCCATGCCAAGAAAAACGACCCTGACCCCTGGACCTGGATATTGGTGACCAAATTTCCAAGACCGGAAGAAATTCATCTATTCATGGGTGGCCATGGCTGGATTTTTCAGAGCAAGGCCAATACCGGGGTCATGCATGCAACGCCTGACGGGACCTGGCCGGTTTACGCACGGGATACCCATACTGCCATGATCGGCCGCTTTCCCATTCCTGTTCCCAAGGCACAGGTGCGTCTTTATGAAGCGGCCAAGTCGGCTGGCTACGCCCTCCAGTCAGTGCATTACGCGCGTTATCATCATCACTGGGTGCAGTATCAGCATTATGATGATCCGGATATTCGCTGGGTCAATTATTTTGATCGAGGGCGGGCGGTGCATTTTTACCCCCGGGCCAGTTATGGCTTTCCGCAAAGTGCAGGATGTGTGGAACTCCCCAAGAGTGCCGCCCATAAAATATACGCACTTATTCATTACGGAACTCCCGTTACCGTCAGCCATAGCGCCGTTGGCCCTTGGGATCCACCGGGTAGCGCCTATCTGGATGCGCCCCAAAAAAGCCAACAGTTGCATCTGACTTATCAGGAAATACCCAGCAAATCCTCTCCGCGCAGCGTGCATTTACAGTTGGTAGAGACAGCGGTTAAACGTCCTACATCCTGAGCTTTCACGTCATATCGCTTGTTAGCGTCACTCAACCTGGCAAAAGCCGCTGCTGTGGCATCATTGTTGCGCCGCCTGCGCCAATTGCGCGACGTTGATTTTAACATGGGCATGTTCCCGCAAATCGCTCAAATAGGCTGCCGACAACAACCTGCCCCGTTGTTCTTCCAGAGAAGCACGAATTTCTGCGGTTACCTTGGGATTGACGGCAGTGGCAGAAGGCGCTACGACCTGGGTAACGGCATACAGGGTATAACCATTATCTTCACGAATCATGCCCAGTGAAGGTTTCCGCTGCAGCGGGGCCGGGGCCGAAAAGGCTTCAGTCAGCAACGCTGGTGACAAGCCTTGGGCATCCTTGCGCGTCACATTCAAATGCACTTTGATCGGATAGTGGCTACCATCACTCAAGGCTCCTACTTTACCCTCTTTGCGCGCCTGAGCCAGCAGCGTTTCCGCCTCTGATTTGGCCAACTGCAAGGACTTTACATCAGTCAGTCGCTGAACAATCTTTTCCTGGACAGCCTGCAGATCCTGTACCGTACCCGGATGATAATGCAACAAATGCACGGCGAGTAAATTCCCATTTTTCAAGGTCAGGGCCGTACTGTTTTTACCGGCCAGGACGGCTTTACTAAAGGCAAGTTCCAGCGCTTTGGGATCGCTAAATGGACCGCTGGACAGTACTTTACCCTCGGTCAACAAGCCACTGTTTAGTATTTGCAGATGATACGCTTTGGCGACGGGCTGCAGGCCATTTGCACTACTGAAAAGGCGATCCTTGAAGTTTTCAACCTGCGCCTGAAAAGCATTTTCAGCAGCTTGATCAATCGCTCCAGAAGCCGTTTTTTCCGAAGCTGTCCCCGCAGTACCGCTCTGTGTAGATGCTCCATTACCTGCAAAACTTTGTGGCCCAAGCACCACATATTGCACCTCAACCTGAGCTGGCAGTTTAAACTCTGATAAATGTTTGTCGTAAAACGCTTTCACCGCTGCATTATCGGGCTTGGCCTGTGATGTAAAATCATTCGCATTTATCGTGACCGTACTGATATCCCGATATTCCTGGGACCAACCCCACACGTCTTTTGCTGCCTGATCGGAAGCATGAGCAATGATTTGTGGTATCACCTGAAGTTGCTCAACACGCAGGCTCTCTCGTAACAAAGCTTCAAATTGCGCAGGGGTCATACCATGATCTGTGAGAACTTCCTGATATTTTGCCTTGGAAAAATCACCCTTCACCTGGAAGGCAGGGATCGCTTCAATTTTTTTAGCCAATGCAGCATTCGGCACTTGCAAGCCCATATGGGCAGCTTCACCTCCGAGTAATAGATTACCAATCATGCCATTCAGTACTTCATTGGCAAAACTGCTTTGTTTGGCCATTTTAGCCGCCGTGGTCGCACCAAAAACCTGCTGATATCGCTCCTGGGTTTCTTGTAACCGTTTTTGGAAGACCGCAGCGGTGATTTTATGACCATTGACGGAAGCTACTGCAGCGGGGCCGGAGCTGCCTGACATAAAATATCCGCTTACCCCCCAGAGGACAAAAGACAATGCAATAAGTGCCATGATTATTTTGGCGACAAATGATTGTCCCATATTACGGAATACATCCATCATGATTACAATCCTCACAAAACGGAGTGGCGGATAAAAGTTTTATCAGACCGGATTCTGCTTCAAAACACCCGCAGAAATATCATCTCACTGCAGAACTGACACATAAAAAAAGCACCCACTTGCGAGGGCGCCTTTTTTCATTTGGCGGGGCGGACGGGGCTCGAACCCGCGACCTCCGGCGTGACAGGCCGGCATTCTAACCAACTGAACTACCACCCCAATAAATTGGTGGTGGGCGGTGAGGGGCTCGAACCCCCGACATTCGGCGTGTAAAGCCGACGCTCTACCAACTGAGCTAACCGCCCTAACCAGACGCGCTAGTTTACTGCATCACGCAGTGCTTTACCAGCTTTAAATTTGGGTGTGCGACTGGCAGCAATCATGATTTCTGCACCCGTAGCAGGATTACGACCCTTACGTGCTTCACGTTCAGCAACCAGAAAGGATCCAAAACCTACCAGCGTGACCTGATCGCCCGCTTTCAAGGCTTCAGTGACCACCTTGATGGCGGCATCCAGGGTATGGCCTGCGGCAGCCCGGGTTACACCTGCTTCTTCGGCGATTTTTTCGATCAATTCAGATTTGTTCATAATTTCTTTCTCCTGTTATAGACCTAGTCAGTATGGGTGAAACCACTTATCTGCTGTGCACCTGCAAGGTTATAGCAGGGTAAAAAAACACTTGTCAAGAACACGGAAAAAATCACAACATATCTCGATTGTTAAACGCGATTTCCTGAACAATATTCGTCGTTATTTAGCGACGGTTTAACATTAAAAAGCAGCCTCTGATACATAATTATGTATCAGAGGCCAACAACCAAGATCTAATGTGCTGTCGCCTTGTCTTCAGAATTATCCCCCACTCCGGGCGGAACCACTCCAGGCATCCCTTCACCATCATCGGGCAATGGCGTAGGCGAAGTCTCCAGAGCAATGGCCAGAACTTCATCAATCCAGCGTACCGGTTTGATCGTCAGGGCATCTCGCACATTTTTGGGAATTTCCTGCAGATCTTTTTCATTTTCTGCCGGAATCATCACCGTACTGATGCCGCCACGATGGGCCGCCAGCAATTTCTCTTTTAAACCACCAATAGGCAGAACCTCACCACGCAAAGTGATTTCTCCGGTCATGGCCACCGTGGCCCTTACCGGAATGCTGGTCAATGCGGAAACCAGCGCCGTAGCCATGCCAATACCGGCACTGGGTCCATCCTTGGGCGTTGCACCTTCCGGAACGTGAATATGCACATCACGATTCTGATAAAAATCAGCGGGAATACCCAAAGCGCGTGATCTGGCGCGTACCACACTCATGGCAGCCTGAATGGACTCCTGCATGACATCGCCGAGCTTACCGGTAATCAGCAGCTTGCCACGACCCGGCACCACCACCGCTTCAATACTCAGCAATTCTCCGCCCACCTCGGTCCAGGCCAGACCAGTGACCTCACCAATGCGATTTTCTTTTTCGGCTTTGCCAAAATCAAAACGCCGGACACCCAGATATTTGTCCAGATTGCGATCAGATACCTGAATTTTGCTGCGTTTTTTATCCAGCAACAATTCCTTGACAACCTTTCGACAAATCCGAGCCAGTTCCCTTTCAAGATTCCGCACGCCCGCTTCACGCGTATAGTAACGGATGATATCCCGGATGACGGTTTGCGAAACCTGCATCTCTCCCGGCTTCAAACCCGCCTTTTCAATTTGCTTGGGGAGCAGGTATTTGCTGGCGATATGAATTTTCTCGTCTTCCGTATATCCGGAAATGCGAATAACTTCCATACGATCCATCAGTGGCGCCGGTATGTTCAAGGTGTTGGCCGTGGTCACGAACATCACCTCGGACAAATTGAAATCCACCTCCAGATAATGGTCATTGAAAGTCGCGTTCTGTTCCGGATCCAGCACTTCCAACAGGGCTGATGCGGGATCACCGCGAAAATCCATCGCCATCTTGTCCACTTCATCCAGCAGCATCAACGGATTACGAGTGGCCACCTTGGCAAGACTTTGTACTATTTTACCGGGCAAGGCACCAATATAGGTGCGCCGATGTCCACGGATCTCGGCTTCATCGCGCACACCACCCAGCGACATGCGCACAAATTTGCGGTTGGTCGCTTCGGCTATGGATCTACCTAAACTGGTTTTGCCGACGCCGGGAGGACCGACCAAGCACAAAATAGGCCCACGGCTGTTGCCCACCCGCTCCTGAACGGCAAGATACTCGAGAATCCGTTCCTTAACGTCTTCCAGCCCATAGTGATCGGCATCTAGTACCGCTTTGGCACGCTTGAGATCTTTGGTGATTTTGCTGCGCTTACGCCATGGCACGCCCACCAGCCAATCAATATAATTCCGCACCACCGTCGCTTCAGCCGACATCGGGCTCATCATGCGCAATTTTTTCAGTTCTGCTTCTGCCTTGGCCCGCACATCCTTGGGCATACCAGCTTTTTCAATTTTCCGGGCGAGCTCGTCCAGCTCGCTGCCGCCTTCTTCAGACAGATCACCGAGCTCCTTTTGAATAGCTTTCATTTGCTCATTCAAATAGTACTCGCGTTGGCTTTTTTCCATCTGCCGTTTCACTCGCCCACGAATCCGCTTTTCGACTTGGAGAAGATCAATTTCGGATTCCATCATGCCGAGCAAATGTTCCAACCGCACCCGGGTATCGGCTTTTTCCAGAATATCCTGTTTTTCTTCTAGCTTGAGACTGAGATGGGCGGCCACCGTATCGGCAAGCCGGGCCGGATCATCCATGCTGGCCAAGGTAGACAGGATTTCGGGCGGGATTTTCTTGTTGAGTTTTACATAGGACTCAAATTGGGCGCTTACCGAACGCATCAGGGCTTCGAGTTCGCGATCATTGGCAGCCCCACTGGCGACCACCTGAACCTGGGCACGCAGATATTCATCGGCTGGCAGGAAGGAAACGATCTTGGCCCGATCCGTGCCTTCTACCAGCACTTTTACCGTACCATCCGGCAATTTGAGTAACTGCAAAATGGTTGCCAGGGTCCCGATGCGGTATATATTTTCAGGCTGCGGATCATCATCCGCCGCATTTTTCTGGGAAACCAGCAGGATCTGCTTTTCTCCTGACATCGCTTCTTCCAGCGCGTGAATAGATTTTGCACGCCCCACAAAAAGCGGAATCACCATATAAGGAAAAACCACCACATCCCGCAACGGCAGTACAGGAACCATCTGAGATTCTTCTTCTACCAGGAGACTTTTATCGATTTGCGCCACGGCTCACTCCAGAAATTCGATGATAACCATCATTAGATAAGCAGATGGGGGTGTTGATTGAGGTTTTCAACGCGCCCTCTCTGTTTGTTAGGCAGGGTGAGATATATCCACCTTGATGGCATCGTCATACACCAGCAGCGGCTTCCCGCCACTGTCCACAACAGCCGCATCCACAACGACTTTTTTGATACCTGTCATGGACGGCAACTCGTACATCGTATCCAGCAGAATCTGTTCCAGGATGGACCGTAAACCGCGAGCACCGGTTTTTCTGGCCAGTGCTTTTTTAGCAATAGCCTTAAGGGCTTCCGGACGGAACTCCAAAGTCACCCCTTCCAATGAAAACATTTTCTGATATTGCTTGATCAAGGCGTTTTTGGGTTCGGTGAGGATGGACATCAAGGCTTCCTCATCCAACTCCTCCAAGAGCGCCAATATGGGCAAGCGGCCGACAAATTCGGGAATCAACCCATAGCGCACCAGATCTTCGGGTTCCAGATTCTGCATCAGCATGGCCGCTGTCGCGTCCTTGTCCTGTTTTTTCAGGGGAGCGTTGAAACCCATACCGCCTTTTTCCAATCGTGAAGAAACGGATTTTTCAAGGCCCGCAAAAGCACCGCCACAGATGAACAGAATGTGGCGGGTGTCCACCTGCAAAAACTCCTGCTGGGGATGCTTACGTCCGCCCTGGGGAGGAACCGAGGCCACCGTACCTTCAATCAACTTCAACAAGGCCTGCTGCACCCCTTCGCCGGAGACATCCCGGGTAATGGAGGGATTTTCTGACTTACGGGTAATCTTGTCGATTTCGTCAATATAAACAATACCAGTTTGCGCCTTCTCCACATCATAATCGCATTTCTGCAGCAACTTCTGAATGATGTTTTCCACATCCTCACCCACATATCCTGCCTCGGTAAGGGTCGTGGCATCGGCCATGGCAAAAGGGACGTTCAACAGACGGGCCAGAGTCTGGGCCAGCAAAGTCTTACCCGAACCGGTGGGACCGATCAGTAGAATGTTACTCTTGTCGAGCTCTACTTCGTTGTCCTTGCCACCATGCTCCAGACGCTTGTAGTGATTATAGACAGCCACCGAAAGTACTTTTTTGGCACTCTCCTGACCAATCACATAATCGTCCAGCGTTTTGCGGATCTCCATGGGCTTAGGCAGCTTGTCCGGCTGATCTCCGTGCATATCGTCAAGAATTTCGTCCTTAACGATATCATTGCACAGCTCAATACATTCATCGCAGATAAATACCGATGGACCGGCAATCAGCTTGCGGACTTCGTGCTGACTCTTGCCGCAAAAAGAACAATACAAAGTCTTTTCACCATTTCCCTCATGCTTTCCAGCCATAGCTGTTCTCCTGCCTGTTTCAGGCGGTCTCGTCATCACCGCGATGAGTAATCACGGCATCCACGAGATGATAAGTTTGGGCCTCTTCGGCCGACATGAAAAAGTCCCGGTCGAGATCCTGTTCAATGCGCTCGCGACTCTGTCCGGTATGATGGACCAGAATATCATTGAGTCGTTCACGAATGCGCAGAATCTCCTTGGTATGAATTTCGATATCATGGGCTTGCCCCTGAAAACCGCCAGAGGGCTGATGCAACATGATTCGGGCATTAGGTAAGGCGTAGCGCTTGCCCTCTGCCCCTGCAGCCAGCAATACCGCGCCCATACTCGCAGCCTGACCAATACAGACCGTACTGACCTGGGGTCGAATGAACTGCATGGTATCATAAATAGCCATACCTGCGGTTACCGAACCGCCCGGACTATTGATATACAAAGCGATATCCTTGTCGGGATTCTCGGCTTCCAGGAATAGCAACTGGGCAACCACCAGGTTGGCCATCATATCTTCTACCTGGCCGACCATGAAAATTACCCTTTCTTTCAGCAGCCGGGAATAAATATCATAGGAACGCTCACCACGGCCGGTTTGCTCAACCACAATCGGCACATAGCCTAAACCTTGCGGGGCGGGCGTCATGGTGTCTCCTGTTTGTTTCCACATCATTGCTGCTCCTCCATTGAGGGACACATCCGGGATGTGTCCGCAACCCGTTATTCGGACAGGGTTTGTGGCGCCGGGGCACGGCCAATCAACTGATTGAAACTCACCGGCTCTTCAGTCACTTTAACACGCTCCAGAAGCCATGCCACCACCTTGTCCTCAAGAACCATGGCTTCAGCCTGCTCCAGTTGCTCCGGCTTGCTGCGATACCAGGCGACAAACTGGTCCGGATCTTCATACTGTTCTGCCATATCCCGAATGACCTGGGTCACTTCGCCGGAACTGGCCTGGAGTTTTTCCCGGCGCACAATCTCACTCAGGACCAACCCTAGGACCACACGACGCCGAGCAATACTATCCAGATCGTTATGATTGCCCGCATTGGGGTCTTTCTTTAACTGTTCCAGTTCCTGGGCCAACATCTGCTTGGGCAGGTCCGGCTGGTTACTGTCGGCAACGAGATCCAGAATCTGCGCCTTGACTTGGGCATGACTGAGGCGCTGGGCTTCGCGCTCAAGATTTTCCTTGACCTCCTGACGCAGGGCTGCCACATCGCCATCTTCAATGCCCAGGGCCAGGGCAAATTCGGCATCCAGTTCGGGCAGCTGAGGAGCAGCCACCTCCTTGACCTGAAGATGAAACTCGGCATTTTTCCCGGCCAGCTCAGCCACATGATAATCTTCAGGAAACTGCACAGAAACGGATTTTTCTTCTCCATCGGACATACCTACGAGACCTTGTTCGATGTCTGGCAGCAAGCGCCCGCCACCCAGAACCACCTGGTAATCCACCACATCCCCACCGGGCATGGGCTCTCCGTCCATCAGGCCCTGAAAATCCACAGTGACCCGATCCTCATTTTGTGCGGCACGCTCGGCCTTGACGTAAACACGCCGTTGCTGGCGCATGATGTCGATGGTTGCATCCACATCCGCCTCACTCACCTCCGCCGTCTTGCGAATGACGGCCGCCTCGGGGACCTGCGGCTCGAACTCGGGGTAGACTTCTACCACCGCCGTAAACACGAAATCCTCTCCGCGCCCGCCCTTCTCAACCTGCACGTCGGGGCGGCCCACAGGACGCAAGGACTGTTCGCGCACGGCTTGGGCGTAATGCTCATTGATCAGTTGATCAAAAGTCTCCATGAGAGCATCTGATCCGTAGTGCCGTTCGACAATGGCGAGCGGCGCCTTACCCGGACGGAAACCCGGAAAGCGCGCCGAGCGTGCCTTGTTACGTAAACGTTGCGTGACGCCACTTTCTACCTCACTGGCAGGAATGGTCACATGAATGTGTCTTTCCAGAGGCGCGGCCTCCGGTGTGGAAATTTGCATGAACTGATCCTTGTTTTTCATTTTGTCTAAGCCTGAACACCCATCATAAACACATGCTCGCCGCCCCTCAAGGTCAGCGCAGCCCCCGACTCCCCGGTTTGACCGGCACATCCCCTGCTGCACAAAGCGGGCAGGCTTCTGCGGACCAGGTCCGCACCGGCAAACGCAAGAGCGGATAAAAAGGGACACCATCAAAATCCTGGAATCCAGCACTGCGGTCAATAATGGCGGAGCTGGCCACTACTTTTCCACCCGCCGCTTCTACTGCAGCAATACACTCCCGCGTCGAACCGCCCGTGGTAGTGATATCTTCGACCACCAATACGGCCTCACCGGGTGACAAGGCAAAGCCCCGTCGCAAAACCATCTCTCCATTTTCGCGTTCGGTAAAAAGACTCCGCAAGCCCAGTGCTCGGCCACATTCATAGGAAACCAGCACCGCCCCCATGGCCGGCCCGACCACACACTGAATCTGCTGACGCAGGTCTGCGGGGATACCGGCCACCATGGCTGCACAAAGTGCTGCTGCATGCTCTGGATTTTGCAGCACTTTTGCAGACTGCAAATAGGTATCACTATGCAAGCCCGAAGACAATAAAAAATGTCCCTGAAGCAATGCACCATCATTTTTGTAGACATTCACTACATCATCGGCTGTCACTGAAGCTTTCTCTCCATCTGTTCCTCTTACGGCAAGGCAATACGCTATAAATAATCTGTTATCTATCGCCGGGGTTTTCAAGCCCGCATTCTCGAAACACTCAAAAGCATCGCACGCGGTCATCAAGCCATGTCTTAAGCATATTAGTCGGATTTCATAAAATGAAAATACGCCCCATCCTCACACTAAGCTGCGCAAGCAGCCAGCATAGCCGCCAAGGCCTGCGCTGGATCTGCAGCCGCAGTGATGGGCCGGCCAACGACCAGATAATCCGCGCCGGCGGCCAGTGCTGCTGCCGGAGTCATGGTACGTTTTTGATCATCCGCAATATGCTCCGGCGGACGAATACCCGGTGTCACCAAACAAAGCTCCGGATGTGCAAGCTTCATTTGCGCGGCTTCCTGTGCAGAACATACCAGCCCGTCCAGACCCGCTGCTGCACTGAGCGCCGCCAATCTTTCCACTTGCACAGATACCGGATCAAACACACCTACCTGCTGTAGCGCAGGAGCATCCAAGCTCGTTAACACCGTCACCGCAATCAACAGGGGACGATGCGGAGAGGCGTCTACGGCCTTGCGCGCGGCTTCCAGCATGGCCTGACCACCACTGGCATGAACATTAAGCATCCAAACCCCCAGTTGCGCGGCAGCATGACAGGCCTTGGCGACGGTCTGGGGAATATCGTGAAACTTGAGATCCAGAAACACTTCAAAGCCCTTGTCCTGCAGTTGTTCCACCAGCAGCGGGCCTGCGACGGTAAAAAGCTCCTTGCCTATTTTGACCCGGCATTGTGATGGATCCAATAAAGCAGCCAAGTCCAGCGCCGCACTCGGATCGGCATAATCCAGGGCCACAATCAGAGGCGATTTCATGGTTTTTTTTCTCCTGAGAACGTACCCCACTGACGGCAACTAGGGCAGCGCCAATAGTACTGTGTACTTTGATAGCCACAAACATGGCAATGGAAGAGTTCAGGGTCAATCTGCCATTGCCGCACGGCCAAGGCCATTTTCTCCATCAGCTCTGCTTCTGGCGCCTGGGCATCCATACGCAACAACAGCTGAAACACCCGGAGATCGGGGTTTTTGAACAAAATACTGCGTAAAAAACGGGCGGCTATCTGCTGTCCTTCCTGCAACTGCAAGGCTTCTGCCAGGCGCTTGATAGCCAGCGGCGAATGGCAGTAAGCCTCCAAACGCTGCATATATTCCTGGCGCTGCGGTTTTGCCAGATGCTGCAGTGCCTGCAGGAAAGCGTCGAGCACCAGCAAAATCGCCGAACCAGCACGGTGATCCAGCAATTTCTCCCAGTACCGGAGGGCTTTTTGCCAGTCTTCCGCCATGAATGCCAGGCGCCCGGCAATCAGGAGAACCCTTGGATTCTCAGGAGCCTCCCGACGCGCAGCCCGCAGAAATTGCTGGGCCTGTTCACGCTCTCCCTGACGCAAGGACTCTTCAGCCAGCTCTCCGTATAGCAGAGCGATTACTTCTCGCTGCCGGGGAAGCCCGGACTGCAACAAACGCTGGCGAATCTCGATGGATGAAGCCCATTCACTGCCCAGTTCGTACAGCTCAGCCAAAGTAGCCAAACCCTCGGCATGATCAGGCTGACTTTCCAGCAATTCCTTGAGAATACTTTCCGCCCGATCCAGGATTCCGGCTTTCAGATAATCACGAGCAATTTCAAAAAGGACGCTCCGCCGCAATTCCAGAGTCAAAGCGGGTTGTTCCAGCAGATACTGATGTACGCGCAAGGCTCTTTCCAGTTCGCCGCGTCTGCGGAATTGCCGCCCCAGCGCGAGGAGAATATCCACACTTTCCGGGTGCTGACGCAAGGCGTCCAGGAAAACCTCTACAGCCTGATCCTGACGCTCACTCAGTAAATAGTTCAGCCCCTGAATATAAACTTGGGGGATGGTTTTGCTGGTAATACTTTTCCGGCCTCGACCCAACCAAAAACCCAGGAGAGCGCCGATAGTAATGGCAATCCCCAGAACGAGGACAACCGCAGAATCCACGCCGGCTATGGTCAATCAGGCCTTGCCAGACGCATTCTCCGGATAATCCACCTGCTCACGCAGTTCCTTACCCGGCTTGAAATGAGGAACCCGCTTTTCCGGTACCATCACTGATTCACCAGTCTTGGGGTTACGACCCTGCTTGGCAGGACGAACGTGCAGGGAAAAGCTACCAAAGCCACGAATCTCAATGCGCTCACCTTCAGCCAAGGCATCACTGAGGTAATCCAGCATATGACGGGCAGCCATTTCGATATCGCGCACACTCAGATGCGGATACTGGGCGCTGATATTTTTGATCAATTCGGATTTAGTCATGATTTTTAGCTTCTTTAAAATAAATAGGGTACTGATTGGGAAACTGAAGACTATAAAAAAGTGACTCCCGGGGGTGCCATAGGCACACTCCGGGAGTGGTGCTGGACTTAACTTTCCTCTTCTTGCTTACGCTTGAGCTGCTCTTTGATCAGATCACCCAGACTCGTGGTGCCCGTCGCCGCACTCCGCGCATACTGCTGAGTTGCCGCTGCCTGCTCTTCAGCCGAAGGCGCAGCGCTTACATCGCGCGCCTTGGTGCTTAAAGTCAAAGTGCGGTTTTTCCGGTCGACAGCAGCAATGGCCACTTCAATCTTGTCACCGGTTGCCAGGGTTTGGCCCTTGCTCAGCTCACGCTGGGGAAGATGACCTTCGACACCTTCACCCAGGCGGATTTCCGCACCACGACCATCGACAGAAATGACTTCACCTTCTACCAGAGCGCCCTTCTCATTGGCGACCACAAACTGAATGAAAGGATCGGTTTCCATCTGCTTGATACCGAGGCTGATACGTTCACGTTCCGGATCAATACTCAGAACCACGGCTTCCAGAGTATCGCCCTTCTTGAAGTCGCGCACCGCTTCTTCACCGGTGCGATCCCAGGCCAGGTCGGAAAGATGAATCAGTCCGTCAATACCACCATCCAGGCCGACAAAAACCCCGAAGTCGGTAATGCTCTTGATCTGGCCAGAAACGCGGTCACCCTTCTGGAAGTTCTGGGCAAAATCATCCCAGGGGTTGGGCAGACACTGCTTGATGCCCAGAGAAATGCGCCGACGCTCTTCATCAATATCCAGAATCATCACCTCGACTTCCTGACCAACATGCAGGGCCTTGGCGGGATTGATGTTCTTGTTGGTCCAGTCGATTTCGGAAACATGGACCAGACCTTCCACACCCTCTTCGATTTCTACGAATGCACCATAATCGGTGACATTGGTGACCTTGCCGAAAATACGGGTCGATTCAGGATAACGACGGGCGATATCGCGCCACGGATCTTCTCCCAGCTGCTTCATGCCCAGAGAAATACGGCCTCTTTCGCGGTCGAATTTGAGCACCAGCACGCGCACCTCGGCACCAACGGTGACCACTTCGCTGGGATGCTTGACACGGCGCCAGCCCATATCCGTGATATGCAGCAGGCCATCAATGCCACCCAGATCAATAAATGCGCCGTAATCAGTCAGGTTCTTGACCACACCATCAAGAATGGCCCCTTCCTGAATACTTTCCAGCAATACACCGCGCTCTGCGCTTTGTTCCTGCTCCACGACCGCGCGGCGCGATACCACCACATTGTTGCGCTTGCGATCCAGTTTGATGATTTTCATCTCGAGGTCTTTGCCTTCAAGATAGGCCACATCGCGCACCGGACGCACATCCACCAGTGAACCTGGCAGGAAAGCCCGGACCCCATCAATGCTGACCGTGAAACCACCCTTGACCTTGCCGGTCAGGAAGCCATGCACCACGGCATTATCATTGAAGGATTTTTCCAGATCGACCCAGGTCTTGGCACGCCGGGCTTTTTCCCGGGACAAGCGGGTTTCACCCATGCCGTCTTCCACCAGCTCCAGACAGACTTCAACCGAGTCTCCGACCTTGACCTCGATTTCACCCTCAGCATTACGAAACTGCTCGGCGGGGATGGGACCTTCAGATTTCAAACCCACATCGACAATGACAAAATCATTATCCACTCGGGTCACGATGCCGGTAAGCAACTCACCGGGCTTCAGGCCCTGAGTACTTTGGCTTTCCTCAAACATCTCGGCAAAACTGGGTTCAACAAGCATTTCAGCGTTAGGGGTGGTCATAAATTTCAATAAGCCTCATTTACCGGGAGCACCGCAGTGTCCCTTTGATTACTGCTCAATGCCAAATTAATGGCGGTTTCAATTCTCCCGCAGCGCAGTTTGTACCCACGCCTGCAAGACCCTGTATGTTTCGACGACTGTTTGCGCACTGGTATCCAGAATATGAGCATCCGCAGCAGGCCGGAGCGGCGCGACACTGCGTTGTTGATCCCGGGCATCCCGTTCGGCAATTTCCGCCACAACGCTGGCGAGGTTAGCACTAATCCCCTGTTCCATCAACTGATTGAGTCGCCTTTTGCCACGCTCTTCGGCGCTGGCTGTCAGAAAAACCTTCAATGTCGCTTTCGGGAAAACCACCGTACCCATATCCCGGCCATCGGCGACCAGGCCGGGGTCCTGGATAAAATCTCTTTGGCGTTGCAGCAAAGCCGTGCGCACCTCAGGAATAGCGGCAATTTGCGAGGTCAGGGCACTGATTTGCGGGGTGCGGATCGCCTCATCCACCAGCTCATGATCAAGCAGAACCCGGGTCTGCTCACCATCCCCCCGAAAACTCAAGGGCAAATCCAGGGCCAAGCGAACCAGACCAGCCTCATCATCCCGTTGAATACCGGCCCGCTCTGCAGCCAATGCCAGGGCGCGGTATATGGCGCCACTATCCAGCAAATGCCAGCCCATGTCCTGGGCCAGCAAACGCCCCAAGGTGCCTTTACCGACCCCACCTGGCCCATCCAGCGTCACCACCGGAATCCTGCTCATGCGCTCAACTGCTCCAGGCTTAAACCCGCCGCTTGGGCCAGCGCCGGAAAGCTGGGGAAAGAAGTCGCCACATTGGCACAATCGAGAATTTCAATGCTGCCCGAGGCTACCAGTCCAGCCATGGCAAAAGCCATGGCAATGCGGTGATCACCATGACTATCCACCTGCCCGCCCTTGATGGGAGCAGGCGTAATCACCGCCCCATCCGGGCGCTCTTCCACCCCTACACCCAGGGCACGCAGGCCTTCTGCCATCACGGTAATCCGGTCACTTTCCTTGACTCGCAACTCCTCGGCGCCGGTGAGGGTACTGGGGGTTTTGGCACAGGCTGCCGCCACAAAAAAGGCCGGGAATTCATCAATAGCCAGCGGCACCAGATGCGGCGGTACATCAATACCCTGCAGGGGTGCATAACGCACCCGGATATCTGCCACCGGTTCACCCCCTATTTCACGCAGGGCGGTCAGATCAATACGCGCACCCATGCGGGTGAGAATCTCGATGATTCCGGTACGGGTAGGATTAATTCCCACGCCTTCCAGCAGCAGATCCGAGCCCGGGGCGATAGTGGCCCCCAGCAGAAAAAAAGCCGCCGATGAAATATCGCCGGGCACCTGCATACTTTGCCCGCTGAGCCGTCCACCCCCTTGCAGACAAGCGCTGGAGCCCTGCCGGGAAACCATGTAGCCAAATCCATTCAACATGCGCTCACTATGATCCCGGGTGGGGGCCGGTTCAGTGACACAGGTTTCACCCTGCGCATACAGGCCTGCCAGCAAAACGGCGGACTTCACCTGGGCACTGGCTACCGGCATGTCGTAATGGATACCCGTGAGAGGCTTACCCTGAATTTGCAGGGGCGCTTTGCCGTCCTGCGCGTGAATTTCCGCGCCCATGGCGGTGAGGGGTTGTAAAACCCGGCCCATGGGCCGCTTGTGCAGACTGGCATCACCGACCAGGGTGCTGGCAAAAGTCTGTCCGGCCAGAACACCTGCCATGAGGCGCATCGCTGTACCGGAATTTCCACAATCCAGAGGGGTTTGCGGCGCTTTAAGGCCCCGCAGGCCGACTCCTTCAATCCGCAAATGCCCATGATCCGGTCCAGCGATGACCACGCCCATGGCCCGAAAGGCGGCAATGGTGGCCAGCACATCATCGCCTTCCAGCAAACCGCTAATCTCCGTAACGCCTTCGGCCAGAGCACCCAGGATGACTGAGCGGTGAGAAATGGATTTATCACCGGGAACAGGAAAGCGGCCTTTGAGTGCCGAGCCGGGGCGCACAAGATAGCGGATAGTCATTCAGGCAGATACCGGAGGAAAATGAAATTGTTGACGGACGGTCTTGCCAAGGGACAGCCAGGACTGCAGCCCAGCAGCATCCTCAACGGCAAGCAGCTGCTCAGCGAGCTGCAGATTGTGCTGGACCTGTTGCAATTGTTGGCGCACTGCCTGTTGGTTTTCCAGAAGAATTTCAGACCACAGCGCAGGATTGGAGTCCACAATCCGCGAAAAATCGCGCAGCCCACCACCAGCAAGATCTTCCAGCCCGGGCAGCCGCTCTTCGAGACCGGCCATATACAGATAAGCCAGCAAATGCGGGGCATGGCTGGTGGCAGCCAAGGCTTCGTCATGGGCTTCGGGCGACATTTCCCGAACTTCGGCACCCAGAGCCACCCAGAACTGGCGTAACTTCTCCACCGCCTGGGCATCGGTCTGGCTCGGCAAAGGCGTCAGCACCACTTGCGCTCCCCGATACAAGTCTTCACGAGCCGCATGGAAACCGGTCATTTCACTACCGACAACCGGGTGTCCCCCCACAAAACGGGCACCCAGCAATGCCGTCGCGCGCCCAGCAATAGTATTTTTGGTACTGGCAATGTCCGTAACCAACGCCGCTGCATCAGCCCAGCGCGCAATGTCTTCAAGTTGGCCCAGCATAACCCTGGGCGGGGTAGCCAACAGGATCAAATCGGCATCGGCCAGCACATCCGGCAACACCGGGCTCAATTCAACCTGCCAGGTTTCGGCACTCTCCTGCAATGCTCCTACTGCAGCAGCGTCAGCCAGAGCGGCACGAATGCGCCCCGCATATCCTGCCGCACGCAATGCCTTGGCAACACTGCCACCCATCAGCCCGAGGCCTACTATCGCCACCCGCTGAAAGGGAATCTCCGGCATTTTACAGTTCGCGGCCTATGGCTGCTGCGACTTTGTGCAAATCATCCATCAGTGCCAGCAACTGCTGAGGACTGAGGGCCTGATCAGCATCACACCAAGCCTCTTCGGGACAGGGATGGGATTCCACCAGCAATCCATCGGCGCCGGCAGCAATGGCCGCCTTGGAAAGGGCAGGAACCAGCCAGGCTTTTCCTCCCGCATGGCTGGGATCAACAATCACCGGCAGATGGGTTTCTTTTTTGAGTACCGGGATGGCGGTGACATCCAGGACATTCCGGTAGGAAGTCTCGAAGGTACGAATGCCCCGTTCGGCAAAAATGATTTTGTGATTTCCATGAGCGGCGATATATTCCGCTGCCATCAGCCATTCCTTGACGGTCGCACTGAGACCGCGCTTAAGAATGACAGGCACATCCAAACGCCCCACCTCTTTGAGCAGATCGAAGTTCTGCATATTGCGGGTGCCGATCTGAATGATATCCACCCCTTTTTCCAGGAACAGATCAATTTTCCGCACATCCATCAGTTCAGTGACAATCGGCAGACCGACTGCATCCGCCGCCGTACGGAAATAATCCAGACCTTCGTCACCGACCCCCTGAAAGGTGTAGGGACTGGTGCGGGGTTTGAAGGCACCGCCGCGCATCAAGCGACAACCGGCAGCCTTCACGGCCTCGGCGGCACTGCGCATTTGCTCGGGGGTTTCCACCGAACAAGGACCGGCAATCACCTGAATCTGCTTGCCCCCAAAGGGAATCCCCCGGACCTCGACAATGGTATCGGTGGACTTGAATTCACGGCTGACCAGTTTATAGGGCTTCAGAATGGGCATAACCTGTTCCACAGCGGGCAAGGATTCCAGCGCACCTTCCGGCAACAAGCGTTCGTCACCCAGCAGGCCCACCACGGTGCGTTCCGAACCGGTGCTGACCATAGGCTGCAGACCATACTGACGAATGCGCTCCAGCAGTTGTTCCATCTGCTCTGCGCTCACTTGTGGTTTGACGATGACGATCATGGGATTACAGGACCTCGCCCAGCATTTTCAGAAAACGTTGATTTTCCACCGGCAGGCCCACACTCACCCGCAGATGATCCGGCATGCCGTAAGGACTGAGAGGGCGCACGATCACACCCCGCTGCAAAAGCGCTGTGTAAACGCGTTGCCCTCCCCCCGGTACGGCGAAGGCCGTAAAATTGCCTGCAGGGGGAAGAATTGTCAATCCAAATTTACGCAACCCCTCCGCCAGCACTTGCCTTTCCTGGCGATTATTGCGGCGCGTCGCTTCCAGATGCGCGTGATCCAGCAGTGCCGCATGCGCCGCCACCTGCGCCAGCGTATTGATATTGAAGGGCTGGCGTACCCTTTCCAGGACTGCAATCAGGTCTGGATGGCCCATGCCGTACCCACAGCGCAGGCCAGCCAACCCATAAGCCTTGGAAAAAGTCCGGGTCACCAACAAATTGCTGAAGCGCCCCAGCCATTGGCGGCCATCGGGATAGTTCGGGTCGTCCATCAACTCCAAGTAGGCCTCATCCAGTACCACCAGGGCATGGGCCGGGACACTGTCGATAAAGGTTTCCAGCGCATTGCCTGACAAGCTGGTGCCTGTGGGGTTATTGGGATTAGCTATGAAGACCAAGCGCGTCCGCTCACTGAGCAAGGCGGCCATGGCATCCAGATCATGACCAAAATTGCGGGCAGCGGCCGTCCTGACCAGAGCACCGCTCGCCTGGGCGGCAATGGCATAGGCGGCAAAAGCATACTGAGAAACAATCACTTCGCTACCCGGACCCGCAAAGGCACGCACCGCCATTTCAATGACCTGATCAGAGCCATTCCCAAAAATGAATTGCCCCGGTTCCAGATCATGCTGTTGAGCCAGTCTTGCCCGCAATTCGGGCGCTCCACCTTCGGGATAGCGGGCCAAATCTGGCAGAGCTCCGCGCACGGCTTCCAGAGCCAGAGGGCTGGGACCCAGCGGGTTTTCATTGGAAGCCAGCTTGATGGCATCGCGAATGCCCAGCTCCCGTTCCAGTTCAGCGAGGGGTTTGCCGGGTTGATAAGGACGTAAATCAGCCACACCCGGAGCTGCATATTCAAGAAAATTCAAGGTCATTAATATACCGCCTTGGGATAACTGCCCAGACAACGATAAAAAGAAGCCTGCTCTGCCAGCGCGTTCAGCACCGGAGATAAGACGGGATCCTGACAGTGCCCCAACAAATCCAGATAGAACACATATTCCCAGACCGCCGACCGGGCAGGCCGCGATTCAATGCGGGTCAGGCTGACATTGGCGTCTGCGAGGGGCGACAAGAGGGCATGCAGGCTGCCGGGACGATTGATGCCGGCCACCACCAGACTGGTTTTGTCCTGACCGGTAGGGCGCGTGGCGATCTTGCCAATCACCAGAAAACGGGTGGTGTTTTCGGGGTTGTCTTCGATCCCCGCTTGCAGAATGTCGAGGGCATAGGCTTCAGCGGCGGCGGTCGTCGAAATGGCCGCCCCTTCGGGATCGCTGCTGGCTCGTTCGGCCGCCACCCCGTTACTGGGAACATCCACCAGTTCCACATGAGGGAGCGATGCTGCCAACCACTGGCGACACTGGGCCCGGGTCTGATAGTGCACATACACCCGGCTAATTTGCGCCATGGGGATCTTCGCCACCAGATTATGCACAATCCGCAGCTGGACTTCGCCGCAAATCTGCAGCGGATAATCCAGCAACAAATCCAGGGTCAGATTGACGGAACCTTCGGTACTGTTCTCGACAGGAACCACGCCAAATTGGGTTTGGCCGCTATCGACCAGACGAAAAATTTCTGAAATGCTGCTGGCGGGCTGAAACTGGGCTGAGTGACCGAAATGTTTTTGCGCCGCCATCTGGGAAAAAGTTCCCGCTGGCCCCAGATAGGCCACTTGCAGAGCTTCTTCCAGCGCCAGACCCGCCGAGATGATTTCCCGGTAAATGCTAGCCACCTGGGCATCCGTAAAAGGCCCAGGATTTTCCTGCATGATACGCCGCAGGATCTCTGATTCCCGATCAGGGTGATAAAAATGCGTCTCTCCATCCGCTCGTTTCAATTCACCCACTTCATGAGCCAGCTGCCCCCGTTCGCTCAGGAGCGCCAGAATCTTGCTGTCGACCTGATCGATGGCGGTACGCAATGCTGCCAGGCTGCGTATGGGTTTTTGCAAAATCTGCGCTCCTAGCCGTGCTGGCGGGCAAAATCCCGCATGAAATCCACTAACGCCTGCACGCCCGCTTCGGGCATGGCATTGTAAATGGACGCGCGCATACCGCCCAACAGCCGGTGTCCTTTCAGCTGGAGCAAGTGCCGTGCTTCGGCTTCCTGCAAAAATGCCCCATTCATGCCTGCTTCCTTGAGGAAAAAAGGCACATTCATCCACGAACGATTCCGCGCTTCCACCGGGTTGCTATAAAAACCCCCGGAGGCATCAATGGCCTGATAGAGCAAGGCCGCCTTGCGCTGATTACGCTCAGCCATGGCCTGCAGGCCACCATTGTTTTTTAACCATTTGAATACTAGACCCGCCACATAAATGGCGAAAGTCGGCGGCGTATTGTGCATGGACCCCTCTTTGGCTTGCACGGCATAATCCAGCATGGTGGGGGTATTGGTCGGGGCATGGCCGAGCAGATCTTCGCGGACAATCACCAGGGTCAAACCCGCCGGACCGATATTTTTCTGGGCACCGGCATAAATCAGACCAAAACGGCTGACATCCACTGGCCGCGACAGAATATGCGAAGAAGCGTCGCTGACCAGCGGTACATCGCCCAGATCCGGAATAAAATCAAACTCCACACCGCCAATGGTTTCATTACCGGCAATATGCACATAAGCCGTATCCTGGCTCACCCGCCACTCTGACTGGGGGGGCACCAGGCGAGCCTGGCGGTCGGCATTGCTGGCAGCGATTTCCACTTCAGCAAAGCGCCGGGCTTCCTGCAGGGCTTTTTCCGACCAGATACCCGTCTGCACATAACTGGCCCGGGCATGCCCGCGCAACAGATTGAGGGGGACCATGGCAAACTGGAGGGTCGCCCCGCCCTGCAAAAACAGCACCTTATAATTCGCCGGAATATGCATAAGATCCCGCAGATCCTGCTCGGCTTCCGCAATAATTTGCATGTAGTCTGCGCTGCGATGGCTCATTTCCATCACGGAAATACCTCGGCCCTGCCAATCCAGCAGTTCTCCCTGTACCTGCTCCAGTACTGCAGCTGGCAGCATGGCAGGACCAGCCCCGAAATTATATACCGGCTCATTCATAGACTATTCCTGGGGCAGTGCCTGCTCCCCCTCCTCTTCATCAGATTCAGCGATGAGGGCCATCCCGGCAAGTTGCTCTCCCTCGCCGAGATTAATCAGACGCACACCTTGCGCATTACGGCCAGTCCGGCGGATGCTGTCCACCGCAATGCGGATCAAGGTACCACGGTCAGAAACCAGCATTAGCTCGTCCATTTCGCTGACGGCCAGGGCACCGACCACCTGCCCGTTGCGCGCATTGGTCTGGATGGCGATGACGCCTTTCCCGCCGCGATTGGTGCGCCGGTATTCCTCCACCGTCGTCAGTTTGCCATAGCCATGGGTGGTGGCGGTCAGCACCACTTGATCAGGATCCACCAACTGCGCGGAAATGACCCGATCCGTTTCTTCCAGAGTGATACCGCGCACCCCCCGGGCATTACGACCCATGGCCCGGACTTTTTCTTCGTTGAATCGCACCGCCATGCCATGCCGGGTAAACAACATGACCTCGCGCTGTCCATCGGAGAGACAGACGCTGACCAGACGGTCGCCATCATCCAGATTGATGGCATTGATGCCCTGACTGCGCGGCCGGGAATAATCCATGACCGGGGTTTTTTTGACGACGCCCTGGGCGGTGACCATGCAGACAAACTGCCCTTCGGTAAAATCCCGCACCGGCAGTACTGCCGTTATGCGTTCTGTAGGCGCCAGTGATAATAAATTGACAATGGGCTTGCCCTTGGCCCCTCGCCCGGCCTGGGGTAATTGATAGACCTTTTGCCAGAAGACCTTGCCGAGATTACTGAAAAACAGGCAGTAAGCATGGGTAGAGGCGCAGAACATGCGCTCCACGAAGTCTTCTTCCTTGGTCGCCGTCGCCATTTTGCCCTTGCCACCCCGGCGCTGAGCATTAAATACCGTGACCGGTTGCGCCTTGATATAACCCGCGTGGGTAAAGGTCACCACCATTTCTTCTTCGGCAATCAGATCTTCATTGGAGATATCGCCCGTATCCACCAGGATTTCACTGCGGCGCTCATCCCCATACTGATCGAGAATGGCCACTAGCTCTTCCCGAACCACTTCCATCAAGCGCTGGTTGGAACCGAGAATTTCCAGCAACTCCTTGATCCGGTTCAGCAGACCCAGATATTCGTCACGAATTTTATCCTGCTCCAGCCCTGTCAGACGGTGCAAACGCAGGTCGAGAATGGCCTGAGCCTGGGCTTCGGAAAGATGATAACCATCGGCCTGCATACCCTCCGAAGGCTCGCCCCGCTCCACCAGCAGGGCGGCCACCATGCCCGGTTCCCAGACTCGTGCCAGCATTTTCGCCTTGGCTTCCGCCGGGTTTGCCGCAGCGCGAATCAGACTGATGAGAGGATCCAGATTGACCAGTGCTACCGCCAGTCCTTCCAGAATGTGGGCGCGGTCACGGGCTTTTTTCAGCTCAAAAATACTGCGCCGAGTCACTACTTCACGACGGTGTTGCAGGAAAGCCTGCAGCAGGTCGCGCAAGCCCAGGGTCCGGGGGGCACCATCCAACAAGGCGACCATATTGATATTGAACACACTTTGCATGGCGGTGTGCTGGAATAAGTTATTCAGCACCACATCGGCATTGGCGTCCCGTTTGAGTTCGATGGCAATGCGCATGCCGGATTTGTCCGATTCATCGCGTAGGTCACTGATGCCTTCCAGACGCTTTTCCTTGACCATTTCGGCAATGCGTTCAATCAGCCGCGCCTTGTTCACTTGATAGGGCAATTCCGTGACAATAATGCTCTGTCGGTTGGTTTTTTTGTCCGTCTCAAATTCCGTGCGGGCGCGCATGACTACCCGGCCACGGCCACTGCGATATGCCTCAATGCTCCCCGCCCGCCCAAGAATGTAACCGGCTGTCGGAAAATCCGGGGCTGGCACCAGCTCGAAAAGCGCTTCATCGGCGATCTGTGGATCATCTACCAGCGCCAGACAGGCGTTGATGATTTCCGTGAGATTGTGCGGGGGAATATTGGTAGCCATGCCCACCGCGATACCCGCAGATCCATTGATGAGCAGATTGGGAATGCGCGCTGGCATGACCAGAGGCTCCCATTCTTTTTCATCATAGTTCGGCCCGAAATCCACCGTTTCCTTTTCCAGATCGGCGAGCATTTCATGGGCGATACGGGCCATACGCACTTCGGTGTAACGCATGGCGGCGGGGCTGTCGCCGTCCACTGAACCAAAGTTGCCCTGCCCGTCAATGAGGGGATAGCGCATGGAAAAATCCTGGGCCATGCGAACCATGGTGTCATATACGGCCGTATCCCCATGGGGATGATATTTACCGATGACGTCACCCACCACACGCGCCGATTTCTTGTAAGGCTTGTTCCAGTCATTGTTCATCTCGTGCATGGCAAAAAGTACGCGGCGATGCACGGGCTTCAGGCCATCACGGGCGTCCGGAAGGGCCCGTCCGACAATCACGCTCATGGCGTAATCCAGATAGGACTGGCGCATTTCCTTTTCGAGGCTGACGGGAATGGTTTCTTTGGCGAAATCTATCATGTGGAGACCGGATATCCTTGATTATTTTAACGCAGCATTATGCCACAAGCGGAAACATTCTGCATGCTTCAGACCCGCAGCGCTGCGAGGCTGTGCAGATAGTCCGGCCGGGCCACGCCTCTTTCCGTAATAATTGCCGTAATCAAGGCCCCAGGCGTCACATCAAATGCCGGATTACGTACCTGAACTCCGGCCGGAGCCACATCATGGCCTGCACATTGCCGCACCTCGCTTTCCGGACGCTCTTCGATGATGATGCCAGCGCCAGCTGGCATGGCAAAATCCACGGTGCTCAGGGGTGCTGCCACATAAAAAGGGATGCGATGATACTGGGCCAGAACCGCCAAACTGTAGGTGCCGATCTTGTTGGCCGCATCGCCATTGGCGGCAATGCGATCAGCACCGACAATCACCGCCTGGATGAGCCCCTGTTGCATCAGATAAGCCGCCGCACTGTCTGCATTGAGATAAAAGGGAATACCATCTTTTTGCAATTCCCAGGCAGTGAGGCGCGCACCCTGAAGCCAGGGGCGGGTTTCATCCGCATACACCTGGAGCTGTTTACCGGCAGAAATGCCCGCACGAATAACCCCCAGAGCGGTCCCGTAACCACCGGTCGCGAGGCTTCCGGTGTTGCAATGGGTTAAAATGCCGCCCTGCTCGGGTAACAAAGCTGCACCATGACGACCCATCTGCTGATTATCGGCAATGTCCTGCTCTAGCAGATCATGGGCAGCCTGCAACAGAATAGTGGCGGCAGCCTCAGCAGAAGAAGTCTCTTTTTGCGCCAGCGTTAACTGCCGATCCGTCGCCCAGGCCAGATTGACGGCTGTCGGTCGAGCCGCCTTGATCTCGGCGGCCGCTCCTGCCAAACGTGACTGCCAGTCCGCAAATTCGCGCATGTCATGCATTGCCAGAGCCATGGCATAGGCTGCTGTCACACCGATAGCGGGAGCGCCCCGCACCACCATCTGGGTAATAGCGACGGCAACCTCACGATAATCCCGGAGTTTCAACCAGATTTCCTGTTGCGGCAGAAGGCGCTGATCGAGCAAACACAGCCGGTTATCTTCCCAACGAATGGCACGAATATTATCGACAATAGGCACAGATCATCTCCTGAGTGGCTGACTAGCGTGGCAGCGGATAAAATACATGGCGCACTCAATATACGGATCAACGAAATATCTGTAAAATGTACCCTCTCGCCTCTTCCCTGTCGGTCTGGGGAATAACCGGCAAACTCCTTTTTCCTACAGGTTTTGATCATGTCTTCAAGCACTATTTACCCTACCCTGCGCCTGCGTCCCAAGGAAGACCGCCGCCTGCGCGCCGGCCATCTCTGGATTTACAGCAATGAAATTGACGTCGCCAAAACACCTTTGCAGGACGTGGCTCCGGGCAGCGTCTGCACAATCGAAGACGCCCAAGGCAAGGCCATTTGTCTGGCCCATATCAATCCTCATACCCTTCTCTGCGGGCGCCTGCTCAGCCGAAATCCTCATCAGATTATCGACCAGCATTTTTATCAGGAACGTCTGCTCCAGGCTTTACGCATGCGCGAGCGCTTATTTTCCGCTCCGTTTTATCGTTTGGTACATGGTGAGGGCGACGGCTTACCGGGCCTGATTATTGATCGCTACGAGGATACGCTGATCTTGCAACCTGGCAGTCTCGGCATGGAGCAGGATATCGGGCTGATTACTGCGGCGTTGCAAGCCTTATTGCGCCCTTCCGGTATTTTGCTGAAAGCAGGTGGCGCTGCACGCCGTCTGGAGGGGCTGAAAGAGCGGGTCGAGGTTTTGACCGGGCAGGTTCCGGAGCGCTTATCCGTTTGGGAAAATGATTGTTTATTTGAGATGGACCCCTATGGCGGCCAAAAAACCGGCTGGTTTTACGATCATCGCGCCAACCGTCGCCGCCTGATGGCCCATGCCGCAGGACGAAGGGTTCTGGACTGCTTCGCCTATCTGGGGGCTTTCAGCATTCCTTTGGCCAAGGCAGGGGCCCAGGAGGTAACGGCGATAGACAGTTCCGCACCGGCGCTGAAGCTACTGGAGGAGAATGCTCAGCGTAATGCCGTGGCCCCCATCCGGGTCATCCACGACGATGCCATGGATAGCCTCGCCAGACTGCGGGATCGTGGTGAACAGTTTGACCTGATCGTCCTCGATCCCCCGGCCCTGATCAAATCCAAAAAAGACTTCAAGGAAGGTAGCATTGCCTATCGCCGCTTCAATGATCTGGCCATGCGTCTGCTGGCGCCGGGCGGCATCCTGTTTACTGCCTCCTGTTCCCACCATCTCAGTCGCGAAACCCTGCTCAATCATATTGCCTTCGGCGCGCAAAGAGGCGATTACGCCATCATCGCTGAAGGTACCCAGGATATGGATCACCCCATTCACCCTGCCGTACCCGAAAGCAGCTATCTGAAAGGCTTTTATGTCCACCGCCGGGAGATGATTCCTGAAGAAAGCGCGTAATTTCTGACTTATCTCAGGGCGTTGGAGCGCGCTTATGGGCGTCCATCACGCCCCGGACAAGCCCCCAGATAACGGGATCTAAAGTGGGTGGGTGGTGCTGTAAACGGCGTTCCATTCACGGTGCCGCTCGTCAGCACTTCTCCCTGAGCCGAACGACCATCCCGGGCAACACGGATGGTCGCCCGAACATGGATCATGAGTGGATCCCCTCCTGCACCTGAACCCGCTTGGCTACAGGTGGTCTCCATTATCCTAGTGCTGTCGGCAGAAGCTGAGATCTGTCGCCACGGCCCGCACTGTTCTCCTTGCTGACGGCTCAGCAATTCTGTCACCCCCGTACCGGAGTGACAGACTTTGCTGTTGATCACCTGCATTCCTGCCGGAGTTGCGATGTGGCTCATGGTCTCCCATTCACCCGGAATGATGGAAACGGCCCAAGCCGGGCAAGCCATACCCAACAGGATTCCGGCTAATATCAAGCGCTTCATTCGAAAATTAATTTTCATAAACAGCAGCTCCCTCCATGTTGAGATCCCCACGCAATGTCCCGGTAATTTTTCCTGACCAGCGCCAAACCAAAATGTGGTTGGTCTGCTGCTGGAACTTACTCTGATCTTACCGCCCTCGGCATTTGAAAATATAGGTAACTACAGGCGATACTCAAGGACCATTAGGATGCGGGTCCGCCCGTTTAAGTTGAGCCGCCAATTGCTGCAGAGCAATCATTCCCGGCAGTTGGGCTGACTTCATTACCCGGACCTGAGCGGCAGGCAGGACTGCCGGACAATCCGCTGCGAGCCAGTGACCATGCTGGGTAAAAGTTTCATTCATCATGGGATTACCGGGGGCCACCATATCGCCATGACCGGTCATAGTGGCGTGGCGCAAATCTCTATCTTCCCGTTTGAAAATCAGCTCCTGATCCATACGTATATCCGGTGAAATAAATGTGTGCAGTTGAACGGTGGATTGCTTGGTGGTGTTAGTGACACGGTTTTGGGTAGTAGCTGCACTCTGGCCCGTAATGACAGAAGCCTGGGCAGATTCTCCACGCTGGTTCCAGCACTCCTCCTGGCGCATCTGATTGTGTTGTCCCGAAGCAGTATGCACATCACTCACTATCAGCCAGAGTCCCGGAGCAACAAAAGGCATGGATGAGGGCTCGCCTGAAGCGCTGCCCATTTCAGCAAAAAATATTGCAAAAACAGCCAGGAAGAAAGCAATATGGCGCACTGCGGATCTCCTCAACGTGGCACCGTCGGTTCGGGAATAATTCCCGCATCTGGTCTGCAAATATCACCTTGAACGATTTGCAAATCAAGGGATGAAAAAGATTACCAGAGGGACATCGGATTCTTGTCGCAATGCTCTATGACAGGTACAATCGCGCCCACGCCGTTGTAGCTCAGTCGGTAGAGCAACTGATTCGTAATCAGTAGGTCAGAGGTTCGATTCCCCTCAACGGCACCATATCAAACAAGATGTTGCGGAATTTCTTCGGAAACAAGATCCCTTCCAGGGGCAACCCATTACAACAGGTGCCCGGTGTGAGCGGCGCTGATTGATATCAGGATGGCCCATGAAGAAAAGTCCCTCAAAAACAGCATGGCAATATGGTCCTGTTGCGGCGGCTGTCACAGCCGTCATTCTGGTGGTGCTGTGCATTTGGGGTCTGGATAACTTGTTTTCACATGACTACCCTACCGTAAGCCCCGAGCATGCCCTTATCCATGCACCGCATCCCAAGCGGGTTTTATCTGGTCCGTTGCCCACGGGCGTGGTGTTCAAGGTTGTGGACTTCACACAAGCCTCGACTGGATATGTGGCGGGGGCTGGTGTTATTTTTGAGACCTTGGATGGTGGGACAGATTGGGGCCGGGTATATCACGGATCAGTCGATGTCTCGGGCCTTGAGATGGTCAGTGCCCAAGTCGGCTATGCGTGGGGTCAAGCAGGTAATTCGACGACCGTGCTCAAGACAATTGACGGTGGTGCCCAATGGGCGGTTGCTGGCAGAGTGCCTGCACGCGGCATTCATGTGGCGTCCTGGCCCACTTCCCAGGTGGGGTATGTCGTGACCCTGAAGCGGGATCTCCTGAAAACCAGCAACGGCGGAGAAACATGGACTATACTCAAGCAACCGGCGGAGAGCGTAAGTTTTGTGACCGCTGCCAAGGGTTGGGTGCTAGAAAGGAGCACGGTATACAGCACACGCAACGGAGGCAAGTCATGGACATCGTCCCAGTTGATTATCCCCTCCGTGCCTACCCATCGGGTCATGATTGGTGGCGAGATTCGCAGCGCGCCCGATGGCGCGGTCTGGGTCATGCTCCCTGGGGGTGCGGGAATGAACCAGGAATCTTACACCCTGTACCGGAGTGTCAGCGGTATCCACTGGACCGCCGTTATGGCCCGCAATACCGCCGGGGCTGGACCGGCTCCCAGCGCAGCGGCGGTATCCGGACCCGGCTTATCGCCAGGCCCCATGGATCCCGTGTCGGACCATGATGCGTTTGCTTCGGGCATGTGTTGGGCCTGCGGGGAAGCCGGTACATGGCAAGTGGTTGGCACCACTGATGGCGGAAAGCACTGGAGTCCTCCGTCCCGACCGTACGGGGCGCTGCCAGGACTGCTCCAGTCCCCTTATAGTATCTCGTTTCCTGATCGGACGACGGGATACGTTTTAGCCACCTCGTTTTCGTCAAGGCAGCATCTGACGCGCTTGTACAAAACAACGAATGCGGGCCGATCCTGGACGCTGATTTCTAGGTGAGCTTTGGTGAAAGTTTTCAGATGATAGCCATCATGACATGATGTATCCTTAGCTGCGAAAAGCTTCTGAACAACACCCTTTATATTATGCTGCGCAAATCCTCAGCAATCGCCAGGGTGACATAGTCGTCAACCACAAAGAACTCAACTTCCATGTAACCTGGGTCCAACTTTTCCACGATGCTCCCGACCTGAGCACGCAGCAGGTGTTGCTCGGGTATGGGTTCCAAAAGCACTATAACATCGCGGACTTGCCCTGATGCTGCATGACAAAATCCACTTGGTAACGCTTGCCATTCTCCAATTGCATTGGCCCTGATTCGGGCTTCCGCTAGTGTTCGTGGATATTCCCGGAGCCATACCTTTCAAGCGGTAGCCGTCGTGCTTAACGACTGAGGGAGTAACGCAGCACAAATGTCTTTGTTCCCCCAAGGGAAACTCTTAACACCAGGGTTCCTCGACCAGTAAATAGGCACCATAATCACGATCACGCCAGTTGACCACGGCCAGTACAATCGCTATATTACGCTTTCATCGCGCTCGTAGCTCAGCTGGATAGAGCAACTGGCTACGAACCAGTAGGTCGGGAGTTCGACTCTCTCCGAGCGCACCAATAAAAACAAGGGCTTGAATGAAGATTCAGGCTCTTTTTTGTTTTCAGTTGACTTTTTGGGACAATTTCGGGACAGTAACTCCAAAAATCACTGTCCCCGGAGTGTCCCCGTGGCTACGATCACCCCACGTTATGCGGTATATCCAGAAACGCCAAACAAGAAAACGCTGACCGGTTGGCAGGTCAAAATCCGAAAGCAAGGGTTCCCTGCACAATCGAAAACTTTTCGCAGTAAGGTAGAGGCTAAATCGTGGGCCATGTCCGTTGAGACGGACATGGAGCGCGGTCATTGGCGTGATCAATCCGAAGCGGATGCAACCACATTACATGAAGCACTTACCCGCTATGCCGACGAAGTGATCCCTCGTAAAAAAGCCGGTAATCGTGAGTTAGGTTTCATCCGACAATGGCAAACAAGGGCAGTAGCGGAAATTTCATTATCGCGTATTCGCAGCAAAGACATAGTTGGTGTCATCAAGGAAATGGAAAATGAGGGGAAAGCACCAAAGACAATCAGCCTGCATCTGGGTGTCGTTTCCCATTTATTTAGTGTAGCTGTATCAGAGTGGGGAATGGAGGGTCTGAACAATCCTGTTCAAATCGCCAAGGCCAGAAAGCCGAAACTGCCCCAGGGCCGAGATCGGCGACTGATAGACAACGAAGAAACTATGTTGCTGGATGAGTGCCGTAAGGCTCAAACACCCTGGTTGCTTCCGGTTGTTCGCTTTGCCATCGAGACGGCCATGCGAGCGGGTGAAATACTCGAAACCAAAGGAACAACGGATCCAGAAACGGGTGAACGCCCTGTTCTTTCCACGGGCTTGCTCTGGAAGCATGTGGATATGAAAAAGCAGACGGCCTTTCTGCCGGAAACCAAAAACGGTGAACCCCGAACGGTCCCCTTATCCAGCACGGCTATGGAAGTATTGAAAAGTTTGCCACGGAGTATGAACGGCAAAGTCTTTGACACAACGTATGAAGCCATTCATTTGAGCTTTTCCCGAACCTGCAAACGCGCGGGCATCAAAGGGCTACACTTTCACGATCTGCGCCACGAAGCTACCAGCCGCCTCTTTGAAAAGGGATTAAATCCCATGCAAGTATCCAGCATCACCGGTCACAAGACCTTACAGATGCTCAAGAGATACACCCATTTGAAGGCTGAGGATCTGGTGAAGTTGTTGGGGTGATTGGCTGATGGCACTCGGAACCATCACATTGCGCGAATACCGCGACACATTTGACATACATACAGGGCGAGCGGCTCAGTCTGCCTTCGCTCATTGGTTTCAGGAAGAAATTTGTCGATGCCTCATAACCCGTTATACGAGAAATCTGGAACAGAGTTAAGTATCTAGGATACGGTTAAATTAGAAAAAAGGGTTCTTTAACCAAGACACGAGTTAGGTTCTAGCGGTAGATGCTTTTTTGGGTCGGGAGATTGTGCTCATCGGGATGGTTGCTGTATAAATATACACTGTTCACGTCTGCCTTGAGGTTATTATGGAATCTTGCTCTTTGCGGGCTTTCGCCCCACACCCCTTGGGTGGCACCCAACGCAGAGTATTTTTCCCCTTGATGCTGTCCCGGATTGCGGCAAGGTTCCCCTCTCCCGCCGATGATTACATCGAAAAACAGATGGATTTGAACGTGCATCTCATCCAGCACCAGGAAGCGACGTTCATTCTGCGCGTTTCTGGTTGGTCGATGCGGGATGTCGGTATCTTTGATGGCGATGAAATCATTGTAGACCGGGCCATTACTCCCAGTGATGGTAAAATCGTGGTGGCCGCCATCAATGGAGAACTGACCGTCAAACGCCTGCGCCGAGTGGGGGCAACCATCCACTTACAGGCAGAAAATCCGGAGTTCCCGCCGATCATCCTCCAGGAATGCGAAGAAGTGAACCGCCCCGGGTTCAGTGGAAGGTAATTTTTGTACTTCAAGTGGCCTTGGTGGGCTGCTCCACGAGCTGCGCATAATAGTTTGCCTCAGCTTCTGCGGGAGGGATATAGCCCAGAGGACCGAAGAGTCGCTGATGGTTATACCAATGCACCCATTCCAGGGTGGCGATCTCTACGGCTGACCGGTTTTTCCAGGGACCCAGATGATGAACCACCTCAGCTTTGTACAGTCCATAGATGGTTTCCGCCAGGACATTATCGTCACTGTCCCCGGTGCTGCCGACAGAAGCAGCCACACCGGCACCGGCCAGACGCTCCGCATAGCGTATGCTGAGGTTAAAACTATGGATCAGTGCTGCATAGGTACTGGTCCTTTTTGCACCAGCCGTTCCAGCCAGGCATACAGCGCCGGCATCACCAGCAGGACCAGCGGAATTTCCGCCAGCAAACCGGAGATGATGGCGATGGCCAAAGGCGCCTGCATCTGCGCCCCAGCCCCCAAGCCCAGCGCCAGGGGCAAGAGGGCCAGAATGGCGATGATGGCCGTCATCAGCACCGGGCGCAGTCGCGCCTTTCCTGCCCGCACCAGTTCGTGGCGTTCGGCAGAACGGGCCTCCGCAAAAAAGAAGATGGCTGTTTCCGTCACGATACCGACAATCATGGTCATCCCGATCATCGCCGTGATGTTGCGCTCCGTACCCGTCAACCACAGGCCGACAAAGACGCTGCCCAGGGCCAGAAGAGACGTCGCCAGAATGCTCAGCACCACCGTAAAACGCTCATAGAGGAAAAGCAGCAACACCGTTACCAGCAGAATGGCCGCCAGGAGTACCAGAGCCAGTTCGCGCATGGACTGCTGTTGTTCGCGGTACAATCCACCATATTGCAGGTAGACGCCCTGAGGAAGCTGCAGATGGGCCAGCCGACCCTTGACCTCGCCCATCACCTTGCTCATGGCTCGACCTTCGATCCGGGCCGTCACCGCGATCATGGGCTTGAGGTTTTCCGAATGGAGTTCGGCCTGCCCTGATTGTCGGCGGATTTCTGCAACCTGCCCCAGGGCCAGATAGTGGCCATCGGGCGCAATGATGGGGAGTTGGCGCAGACGTCGGATGGCATCCCATTGGGCACGGGGAGCGCGAATGCGCACGCCGATCATCTCCTGACCATGGGGAATCCGGCTGACGACCCGCCCTTCCATCAAGCTTTGCAACTGGCTGGTCACCTCTGCCGGGGTCATTCCTGCAAGGGCCGCTTTTACGGGGTCCACATGAATATCCACCGCATCACCGGCAATGGTGATGCCATTGAAGACCTCCACCACCCCCGGCACCTGGCCAATTTCAGCGGCTACCTGACGGGCCAGTTTTTGCAGAGTCTGCTCGTTGGCACCGAACATCTTGATTTCGATGGGCTGGGGCACCGCCGTCAAATCGCCGATGAGGTCTTCCATCAGTTGTCCAGTTTCCAGCCGCAATCCCGGAACCTGATCATGGATCTGCTGACGAACACTCTGCATCACCTGCCAGATGGAATGTTGTCGCCGGGTCTTGAGACGGATGAAAAAATCCCCGGTATTGGCTTCAGTGATACCGCCGCCCAACTGCAGTCCGGTGCGCCTCGAATAGCTGGCCACATCCCGATTCTTCGCCAGAATCTGCTGTACCTGGTCCAGCAAGCGATCGGTTTCCACCAGGGAGGTACCCGAAGCCGCAGTGTAATCCAACACGAAACCGCCCTCATCCATGGCGGGCATGAAACCACTCCCCACCTGGGTATAGGACCAGCCGCCCACCAGCAAAAAACCCAGCACGATCCCCAATAAAATCCAGGGACGTTGCAGGAGTTTTTCCAGATGATGGCCGTACCAGGCACTGAACCAGGACAGAAAACGCCCCTCATGTTCGGCCTTCTCGGCGTCCTGTGGGCGCAGAAACAGATCGGCCAGCAGGGGGACGGCCAGGTACGCCACCAGAAAGGACACCAGAAGTGCGGCAGCAATAGAAATGGCCAAGGCCTGAAAAAAAGCGCCGGTCACGCCCGACAAAAACGCCAGAGGCAGAAAAATGATGATGGTGGCGGCCGATGACCCAGCCAGGGGTTTGCTCATTTCCAGGGCGGAACGCAGAATCGTGCTCGGCTCACTCTCAAACGGCGCAAGCTCATCGGGCTTTTGGGTGAGACGACGCATGATGTGTTCGAGCATCACCACAGCATCATCCACCACCAGCCCCACTGCCGCCGCCATTCCCCCCAGGGTCATGATATTGAAGCTCTGATGCAACACATAGAGCACCAGCACACTGGCTAAAAGCACGCTGGGCAAGACCAGCGCGACGATGAAAGTCAGCCGCAGATTGCGCAAAAATACCAGGAGCACCAGCGCCGCCAGAGCGGCGCCAATGAAAATCGCATCGCGCACACTGGCGGCTGCCGCCGTAATCAACTGACTTTGATCATACCAAACGCTCAGTTTGACACCCGGCGGAATACGGCTGGCATCCTGGCGTAGCAAGCTGCGGATGGCATGATCGATGGCCACCGTATTGGCCCCCATCTGCTGCTTGATATTCACCAGCACGGCGTTTTTGCCATTGGCCGTCACCGTGGTCCATCGGGGTGCGGTTCCCACCCGGATCTGGGCCACGTCGGCCAGGTCCACGACCCCCGCCGTCCCCGTCTTGAGGACTATATGCTTGATATCATGGATATTTTTCAGGGGGCTTTCACTCAGAATCTGATAGAGCCGATAATGGCGCTGCAAGCGGCCCACGGCAGTAATGATATTCCCGTTACGCAACGCTTTTTCCACGGCAGCAAGGGTCAAGCCATAACTCTGCAGACGCATGGGGTCCACAACTACCTGATATTCCTCACGCGCCCCGCCCTGCACATCCACCTGCGCCACCCCATGAATGGCCAGCAACAGAGGACGCAGGTCATATTCGGCATAACGACGCAGGGCGACCGCATCCAAGCGGTCCGATGTCAGAGACAGCCCCAGTACCGGAAATACCGTCGGATCCATCCGCCGGGCCCTAAAGCGGGTGCCGGGTGGCAGGGTGGGCAAGACCTTGTTGACGGCGGACTCCGCCTGTAAGAGGGCTTCGGTCATGTTGCTGCCCCAGGCAAACTGTACCGAAACCTCGGTGGCCCCACGGGCTGTGGTCGCGCGAATGTGCTGCACACCGGGGACTGCCCGCAAGGCCTGTTCCAAGGGTCGGGTCACAGCAATTTCCGTTTGGGGAATGGGCATATTGCCGGCGTCGGCCGACACGACGATGCGCGGGAAAACCACGTTGGGGAAAAGCGCCACCGGCATTTTCGTGGCAGAGAGGAGTCCGGCCACCACCAGCACAAAGAGCAAAAAAAGCAGGGAGCGACGATGTTGCAAGAGCCAGGCCCCCATCAGGACTGCCCCTCTACCCGCAGAGCCATACCGGGCTTCAGCTCGTAGTTACCCAGGCTGATCACCGCATCCCCGGCCTGCAATCCCTGCTTGACCGCAATCCAGCCGCCCTGTTGCCAGCCGGTTTCCACCCAGCGTTTTTGGGCTTTACCGGCCACGTCCACAAAACAGTAGGACTTACCATTCTGCTGCAGGACAGCCGAATCGGGGACGGCCAACACCTCCTGACGATGCAGGACGATCTCCGCCCGGAGCATGGCTCCTGGCAACAAATCCGGCCGGGCGGGCAAAGGTACCACCACTTGCGCAAGACGGGTTTGTGGGTCGATCTGGCTGTAAATCTGAGTGATTTTCCCCTGAACCTCGGTCCCCCCATATACCGGGCGCAGCAGCACTGAATCACCTACCCGAATGCGCGGCAGATCACCGGGCTCCACGCCCAACAAGACGCGCAGGCCGCTTCCCGTACTCAGGCTGAGCAAAGGCTGACCAGCGGCGATCAGGTCACCTTGATGGACATGCACAACGGTTACCACCCCGCTGATGGGAGAGCTCACCTGGCCTTTTTCTAAGGACTGCAGGCGCAACCGGATGTCCTGCAGTGCCGCATGGGCCTGGGCCAGGGCTTGATCGGCACTTTGCACCTGGCTATTGGTCGCCAGCTGCCGCTGCCGCAGACTGGTCACCCGCCGCTGCTCGGCCCGGGCGAATTTCAGCGCGATTTCCGCTTGTTTGAGCTGCAGCTGATCGCTGACCGAGGGTTGCACCTGTAGCAAGGGCTGTCCCTGTCGGACTCGCTGTCCGGCAGCCACCAGTACCTGACTGACCAGGGCTTCGGCGGGCAGCACGATGGTTCGGCCGTCCTCCGGCGCAAACTCCACCGTCCCATAGACCCGTAATTGATCCGCCATGTACATCATCCGTACCGGCGTAGTTTTCACCAAAGCGGAAACTTCGGCTATAGCCATTCCCCCGAATAACCCATACAGAAAACATCCCCAAACCAGCATCTGCCAAGCTGGAAACCATTTTTTCATTTCTGCTTCCCCCAATCTGCAACGGGTAAACCCACGGCCAGTTCCAGTGCTGCCTGTTGGGTGGCAAAGGATTCCTGCAAAGCCAGCAACTGCAAACGCTTGGCCAGGGACTGGCTACGTACGGTTTCGTAATCCAGCAAGGTCACATCATGTTCACTGGCCGCCCTACGCAAGCGGCTTTCGGCTTGCTCCAGTTTTGGCACCTGTTGCCGAAGTGGCTGGATTTCTTGCGACAAGCGACGGAGATCCTGCACCAGGCGAAAAATATCGGCGCGGGTTTGAAAGAGCCGGGCACGGTAGGCTTCCCGCAGATGGGTGCGGGAAGCCTCGGCTTGGGCAATGGCCCCGCGATTGCGATTCCAGAGGGGAATATCCAGGGTCAGACTGGGGCTGTATGTTTGCACATTGGAAGTATCGGCGGCCTTGCCGAAACCGATAGTGAAACCGGGATATTGACCAAGAATGGCCCGCCGCACCCGCGCCTCCTGGGCCTGATAACCGGCCCGCAGCGCCAGCAGATCGAGCCGATGGCGCCCGGCCAAGGCCAGCAAGCGTGCGGCATCGGGCAATTGCTTCCAGAGTTGCGGCGGCCGGACCTGAATCATCATCCCGGGTGGCAAGCCGATGGAGGCATCGAGCTTCTGCCGGGTGGCCGTTACCTGACGACGTAAAGCCAGGGCCCGATCCTGACTATCCAGCCAGGCAATTTGCCGCAAGGTGCTGGTGGTAATGGTGCTGTCACCCAAGCGCAGGTTCTCGGCAGAGGCCTGATACCATTTCCCGGCGGTTTTCGCCGCCGCCGCCGCAACAGCTTCCTGTTCCTGCAAATAATAGAGCTGGCGGGTAAGAACCCGGGTATTACCGGCCTGCATCCACTCCTGCCAGGCCACCTGATAGTGCACCGACTTTTCCTGGGCACGGGCAATATCCAGATTAGCAGAACGAGTAAAGAGGCTGGCGAGACTCCAGCTCAGCCCCATGCTATAGCCCTGGTAATACCCGGCTCCCACATTACTGGGGAAATCCGCACTGAGGGACAACTGCGGGTCCGGCAGTAGGCCCGCCGCAAACACCTGGGCTTTGGCAACCCCGAGCTGGGCGCGCATGGCCCGCAAATGTGGGTTGAGCAAGACCGTGATCACCCCCAGGGTCCTACCGGAAAAAGGCCCTTGCAGATTCACATCCTGGGCATGGGGATGGAGCCGCGTCAAAGCCGCCGCCATTTCCCGATCTACTTCCTGGACAGAGGCAAGATGGTCAGCCAAGGGGGCTGCCTGATACTGCGCACAACCGGCCAGCAGCAACAGCCCACCACCCATGATGATCTGCCAACATCTGAACCTCATGAACCATGTACTCCCTGAAAAATGAATAAACCACGTTGAGGTTCAGCAAACCCCTCGTTTATCAGTATCTCATGATTGTATTAGGCGAGACTTAGCGGCTCAGACTCCATCATTCTCTGAGCTGACTTGTTTTTGTCGATAACTGAAAAGCAACCCGGAGCGATCGGGTCGAGGACGCAGGGAAACTTGTCCACCCAGTTGATCGGCGATGGCGAGGACAATACTTAAACCCAATCCACTGCCCTCTTCTTCTGTACCGGGAATACGGTAAAAAGGCTCCCATATACGTTCTGACTCCGCCATGGGAATACCTGGACCGCTGTCCATCACTTCCAGGAGTGCATCACTGCCCTCACTCCGGACACTTATCGTCACTTCTGAGTGCTCAGGACTGTAGCGTAAGGCATTATCTACGGCGTTGCGTAACAAGCTGTGAAAAGCGGCAGGACTGCCCTGCACCCATATTGGAGATGGGGCGTCCAGGCCAAAATCGATTTTTTTGCGATCTGCCAGCGGATACAGATCCTCCAGTACCTGCCGGGCAGTATCCACCAGATTTACCCGCTCGGAACTCGTAACAGTCGCCTGCTGCCGGGCCAAGCCCAGCAATTGTTCAAGTAGATGGGCAAAGCGCTCCAGACCTTTTTGCAGCGGGAGCAAGCGTTGTTGGTATTCACTGAGAGAATCGGCACGACCCAGATTCTGCACCTGAAGCGACAAAGCGGTTAACGGCGTGCGCAATTCATGGGCAGCATCGGCGATAAAGCGACGCTCCTGCTCCAGCAACACGCGAATCCTTTCCAGTAGGCGATTGATGGCTTGTATAAAGGGTGCGATTTCTGTCGGCACATCTTCCATGCTGAGTGACTCAGGACGGTCAGAGTTTTGCCGATCCAGGGCCAGAGCCAGATTCTGGATCGATGCCAGAGACCGCCGGACGATCATCCGCGAAAAAAACATCAATAAAGGCACCAGAAACAACAAAGGTAAAAAAGTCCAGCGGGCGCTGGCAAATGCGGCATCACTACGCACATCGGTGGACTGCGCCACCGCCAAGGCATTATCCGGCCCTTGCCGCCTTACAAAAATGCGCCAATCCTGGCCATTCACCACCACTGTGTGGAAACCCGCTGACAGCTGCGGGGGAAGTTTCAAGGGTGCTTCGCTCCCATGGCAATGCAAAGGACATAAGAGCTCAACGATGATTCGAGCATCCGGGTCTTCATCCACCGGACTCTGGTCATAGTGATCCGCTCGTTGCCAGAGATGTGGAGGCACCAGCGCCGCAATCTGCTGTAAGGAAGCATCCTGATATACCTGGGCTTCATTGAGGGCCAGAAAGAAGGACGCAAGACCGGCTAATAACCCCATGCCGACGATGGCCACGCTCAAGCCAATATACAAACGCCTTTGCAAAGAATGCTTCATGATGGACGCGGAACCATCCAGCCAGCACCACGCACATTCTTGATGATTTCAGCACCCAGTTTCTTGCGCAGTCCATGGATCAGAAAATCAATGCTGTTACTTTCGATGCTCTCATTCCAGCCGTACAAACGCTCTTCCAGTTGGGCCCGACTGAGTACTGCGCCGGGGCGTAATAATAAAGCCTGTAACAAGGCAAATTCCCGATGGGTCAATAGCACAGATATTTCGTCAACCTGTGCAATATGCGTACTTAAATCCAACTTTAGAGTACCGTTTTCCAGCATAGGGGAACCCTGCCCGCACTGACGGCGAATAATAGCCCGCAGACGAGCCAGCAACTCATCCATGGCAAATGGCTTGACCAGGTAATCATCGGCTCCCAGATCCAGCCCCTCGATACGATCCGACAATCCATCCCTGGCAGAAATAATAATGGCAGGTATGGTGTTCCCAGCGGCTCTGACATGTTGCAGCACAGTGCAACCATCCACTTTTGGCAATCCCAAATCCAGAAGAATGACCTGGTGTTCCTGATTGGCGATAGCCCGTAATGCTGTTTCACCATCACCCACCCAATCCACCGCATAGGCGGCGTCTTTGAGAGCGACTGAAATGGCCTCAGCAATCATTTGATCATCTTCCACCAGAAGAATACGCATTGTGTAGTGATAAACTCCCTGCGAAGCAAACAATTATCCGCTCCGTGGAGCGGGTTCATCAGACCAGGGTAACCCCTTGATCAATCAGCATGGTCGCCTTCCAGGGAGTTCTCCAGGATGGCCCCGGTTAGGGCATCTATGCCCACTTCATGGCTGACATGCCCGTTTCTGATCACAAAAGAATAGCGCAACCCACTGCCGCCTTTCTCTTTTTCCAACTCCTGATCCGTAATTTTTCCCGGATAAACGCGCAAAACCGTTGAACGCGCCTGTTCGATACTGATTTTTGCCTCGCCCGCCATCTGCTGACCGGCAAAAGCGTAAGCCCCGAAAGCAGACAAAAACAAAACCCCTCCCAGAATTCCACCGACCATCCTTTTAGATACGCTCATGACATCACTCCTGTTGCATGTGTTGAGAAACGAATGGAACTTTTGCCCCATCCGTTTATGCATGGTATCTACCCAGGGTTAGCGCAGAATTAGGGAATGAATATCCGCAATATCCGTGGGGTACGCAAGGCATGCAACAAAGCCATGGCGATGTGACCCCACCAGTATGCCCATACCAGATTGGCAACCAGGGAATGAACAGCATGAGGGATAGCGTAAGCACTGCCTGGTTTAACACCCCCTGCTGCATAGATCATGACAAACATCACCACACCTGAAACGCCCATGGCCGAAATCGCCAAAAGGCCCAGGCCATGTACCAGGCCTGGCAACCCTCCACGCATACCGGCGGGAGGGAAAATACCCCGGGCGGCGCCCCGAATATCTTTCACAATGCGTGAAAAATAGACACCATGATAAGGAAACAAATGAGCACGCAACTGGGCATTCTGTGCCACCATCAGCCAGAACAGGACAATCACGATGGTGCTGGCGATACCCAACCACATATGGGATACAAACAGAAAGTGTCGAAATGCGGATATGCCCACATGTTTCCAGATGGCTTTCATGTCCAGTTCACTCATCAACCAGGG
>NZ_MXAV01000016.1 GCF_002847505.1 Acidithiobacillus marinus | reverse complement strand
GCAAGCCAGCCTGCACCGTGTTCAGGTGCGACCCATCCTGCCCACGGAGCGGGAACGCTGGAATACGCTGATGCAAACGTATCACTACCGGGGCTTTCGCACCTTGGCGGGCCGTAACCTGCGCTATGTGGCTACGCTCGATGGTCGCTGGGTAGCGTTACTGGGCTGGCATGCCGCCGCTTTTCAATGCCAGGCGCGGGATCGGTGGATCGGCTGGTCCTGGATCTTGCGCCGCCAGCGCTTGCATCTCATCGCCAACAATGCCCGTTTTCTGATCCTGCCCGGAGAATCCTTCCCGAATCTGGCGTCCCGTATTCTGGCGCTGAACCTGCACAGGCTCTCTGCGGACTGGCAATCCGTCTATGGGCATCCCATCGTGCTGGCTGAGACCTTTGTGGAATCCCCCCGTTTTACCGGTGCCTGCTACCGGGCCGCCAACTGGGTGGATGTCGGCGGAACCAAGGGCTTCGCCCGCCGTCCCGGTGGTGGCTATGTCCACCACGGCCAACCTAAACGTCTTCTGCTCTTTCCTCTCCATCCACAGGCGCGGGCCTGGTTGGCCCAGCCGCAGCCCCAACTCGAATGGACCCATACCCCCATGCAAACCGTGACGTTGAGCGACGCGCAAATGGAAGGCTTGCGCCAAATCTTTTTCCGCCTTCCCGATACCCGCAGCAAACTAGGCAAGCAGCATCCCCTCCCGGCCATCCTGACGGTGGCCGTGGCCGCTGTCCTGACGCGGGCCGAAAGTTATGCCGCCATCGCCGAGTGGGGCGGTCGCTTGACCCAGGCTCAATTGAAGCGCATCCGCGCCCGATTCGATCCCAAAACCAAGCGCTACCTCGCCCCCTCCGAACCGACCATCCGGCGCGTCTTGCAAGGGGCCGATGTGGAGGCGCTGGATGCGGCGATCGGCGCCTGGCTACTGGGTACGGCGGGCTTTGAAGCGGTGGCCGTCGATGGCAAAGTCCTCAAAGGGGCCGCACGCGCAGACGGCGCTCAGGTGCATCTGCTCAGCGCGTTCCTGCATGGACAGGGGGCCACCATCGCGCAAAAAGAAATCGCCCGGAAAACCAACGAAATTCCAGAACTGCGCAACCTGCTCCAGGACGTCAACATCGCGGGCAAGGTCGTCACCGCCGATGCCCTGCATACCCAGCGGGAGACCGCCCGCTTCCTCGTCGAAGACAAGAAAGCCGATTATCTCTTCACCGCCGTCAAAGGCAATCAACGAAAACTCCGCGACCGTCTGACGTGCCTCCCTTGGGGCGATTTTCCCCCTCAACGCTGAAACCACAGAGGTCGGGCATGGCCGCTTTGAATACCGCAAAATCATCGTCGCCACCCGGGCAACCGGCCTCCATTTTCCGCATGTCGGACAAGCTTTCCTGATCCAACGCTCCACCATCAACAGCAAAGAGGGCACGATTCGGGATGATTATGCCTTCGGACTCACCAGCCTGACCCCGGATCGTGCCACGCCCGAAAATCTGTTGGGCTTGGCCCGTGGTCACTGGGAAATTGAAAACCGGAACCATCATGTCCGCGATGTGACTTTCCACGAGGACCTCTCCCAAGTCCGTACCCAGAACGGTCCCCATATGATGGCGACCTTGCGCGAACTGGCCATGAGCATTATGCGTCTCACTGGCGTCAAGAATATCGCCAAAGCGTGCCGGGATTTCGCCGCCAGCGCGCACAAAACGCTCCGCCAACTCGGATACTGAGGCGCCACCACGGGGTTTACCTATCCGAGAATAGCTCCGGAGGGCGAGCTGCGTCCGTCAGCCACCCCATTCACGATTCTGCACCCAAAATCGCCTGAAAATGCCGCATTTCCACCAACTATAGCCCCTTCAAACCACCATTAAAATCAGTGGCGAAAACCTCTGCTACTATATCTGGCGAGCTTGACGGAGCCCTGGGTGCAATATTGATTTTTTCTTCGATTTTCTTTGTCAACAAATTAATTATTTCTTCCCATGAATCATCAGGCATATAAAGTACATGACTTGAGGCAAGCAAAACACCCAGATCAGGACCACTCCCAGTTTCCGGATATAAGTGAATTTTTCCCATGAAAACAGGATGCTGACCCAAAGTATATTCGTCAATCCAATTATTATCATCCATGGCAATATAAAGACGATCCAGTTTCTGATCCACCCAAATTCCGTCAGCACCACAGCCTATGGTATTGAAAATATTAACTACTTTCCAATCCTTCTTATCCACAACAAAAATCCTAGATACTTTACGTTGTATAGGATCTTTTATCAAAGTATTTTTACCTATCAGATAATTTGCTGTCCAATAAACATAGTGTTTATCAAATGACATACCATAAGGACGCAGCAAACCATCATGTATAATTTTTATAATCCGATTGTTTTTTGCATCAATCACGACAGCGCCAGCATCAGTCTTACCCATTGAAACATACACAGCATGATCATAAGGATCATAGCTAACCGCATCGCCACCCTTGTCAACTGTAGGCAACGGAATAATCTTAATTAATTTAAAAGAAATGGTTTCAGCACAAGCAATATCAAAAACCATTGAAAAAATTATTATTAAAAAAACAATGCTCTTATGCAGCAGACGTGATCTCATTGAAACAATCTTCCTTACGCAATATAAACGACCAAACAGGAGATAGAGAAAATTCTATCCCCCATGTAGTTACCAATCGTTAGAAATCAGCAGAAATACTGCCATACACGGTCAGCGGGGCGCCCGGAAGAGCTAACACCTGGCCTTGTGAATTGCCGAGCAACAAACCACCGGAACTGACATATTCAAATGAGTTGTAATGGTTGTTGGTCACATTCAGCACATCGAGATTGAGTTTGACATCTTTCAGCAGAGGTACTGAGCCATGCGTGGGAATGACACTTTCCAAGCCCAGATTCAACGTATCATAGGCAGGAATCTTTTGGCTGCTGGGCATGACCGTATTGTTGTTCCATATATTCTGCGCGCCGGTATAGGTATACCAGATACTGGGAGACATAAGAACACCATCCAGGAAATAACGATATTTTGCGCCAATATTGAATGTACTCTCGGGTACATTGGAAACCGGTAACCCCTGATAACTGACACCACCAGTCGTATAATGCGCAAAATTGGCTTTTTCAAAGTTAAGATTGGTTCCTC
>NZ_MXAV01000015.1 GCF_002847505.1 Acidithiobacillus marinus | reverse complement strand
CCATATCCACTCTGGTACGGGCTTCTGGCACATAGTGGTCAATCACCCGCCACAGGAGCGTGTCGGTCTCGCCGACTAGGCGGGCTACGGTCAATACCGGCATCTCCCGCACCAGGGTCATGATCAGCGCTTCGAAGAGCAGGGTGAAATGCGAGCCTTCCCGTGCCCAGGGAACAGATATCTGATGCACTCCATGCTCCTGGCACTTCACACGAGGTACGCGGGCATGGAGATAGGCTTCATGCTGGAAGAAATCCATGTGCCGCCAAGTATGGTCACGGGTATCATGTACCGGACACTCCTCACCACAGACGGAGCAAGCAAAGCGACTACCCTTGGGAAAGTTGATGTGCAGATCCAGGCGTTTCTCCTCCACCGTGAAAGTCACATGATCCACCAACCACGGCGGAACCAATCCTAACGCGAGAGAAAACAGCTCTTCAGGGACCATCAGCTAACTCCAATTCAGGGCACGACCGCTCCACAGCATTCTACCCCCTACCCACTCAATCTGACGAAGAGCCAATATGCCCGTTTGTCACAAATGGTGGACGCCTTGCTGTTTTTGGCCCGCACCGAACAAGATCAACAAGACCTGGAGAAAAAGCGGCTCAACGCCCATCAGGAAGTCGCCTCCATCTGTGCCTTTTATCAAGCCATGGCCGATGAACAGGAAGTCAGCCTGGACAATGACGTGGATGCAAGCATCGTCGCCAATTCTGAACTCCTGCGCCGGGCACTGAGCAATCTGCTGAGTAACGCCCTGAACCATACGCCGGCGGGGGGCAGTATCCGGATCCACAGCGTTCAAACCCAAGAGCGGCTACAACTGATGGTCAGTGACAGCGGTACAGGGATCAGTGCCGAGGCACTCGACCGGGTTTTTGACCGCTTTTACAGCGAAGACACAGCTCGCATGCGTCGGGGGCAAGGAACCGGGTTGGGATTGGCTATTGTGCGCTCCATCATGCAATTGCATGGCGGAGAAGTAGCCCTGAAAAGCACGCCTGGGAGCGGTACGACGGCCATTCTTTACTTTCCGCTAATTCACCAAGTTAAGAAAAATAACCCATAAGATGACGATTTGGTCATCTTGTCGTCATCTTCCGGACAGGTACTTATGTCATCATGATTAAATAATCCTGCCAATTCTATGAATTTTTCCTGAAATCGAGAAAATATGTTGGTGCTGAAACGCTTTTTCCCATTTACTGCCAGAAAATTCCTGATCGCCGCAAGCATCAGTCTTGTCCCCTTTGTTGCCCATGCCACTTCGCTCTCGCTCAGCCTTGATCAGGCCATTGCCAGTGCCCTGCACAGTCAGGCCGTCATGCAGGTAGCCCAACATCAACTGGCGGCACAAAAAAATCTGAGCCAGGCGGCCCAGGCGCAAATGCTGCCGGCGCTTTCGCTGAACGCCGCCACCATCTGGACCCAGTCCCGCGCCGGTCAGCCCGTGTTTGTGGCAGCCAACGGCGCACGGGAAATGTTGGGACAAATCCGTCTCGACGTTCCCATTTATGCTCCGCAAACCCGAGCGCTCAGCAAACTGGCCAAAGATCAGGTGGAGATGGAAAACTATCGTCTGCAGCAGACCCGCCTGGCGGTTGCCGCAGCGGTCACCATGAGCTACTTCAAGCTGGCGGAAATGGACAATACCATCGCCATCTGGAAAAGCGCACTGGGTGCGGCCCAAAACATCTATCGAACAACCAAAGAAGGTTTCGTCATCGGCACCCGTTCCCGCCTGGCATTGAATCAGGCCGAACTGAACGTGCTGCGCATGCACAGCCAACTGACCCAAACCCGAATTCTGCGTAAAGCCGCGCAGCGCGTTCTGGCTTTGCAAACCGGGTTGGGAGCACAACTCCCACCTCTGACCACCGTGACTCTACCACAGCAGCCCTTGCCGGATTTATCCGCAATCCAGCAACAGGCCCTGCGCGCCCAGCCCTTACTCAGCGTGGCAGAGGCCCAGATCAAGGCGGCTCAGGCCCAATTACAATTTCATCGGGGAGCCCGCCTGCCCGTGTTGAGTGCCCGTGCGGCCTACGGAGTGGACAGCTCGATCATCCCCCAGAGTGGACAACTGGGCTGGCAGGCGGGCCTGAGCTTGCAGATGCCCCTTTTTGGCTTTGGTCGGAACAGTGATCAGATTGCTGCGGCACAACAACAGGTGGCCGCCTTGCAAGCCGCCAAATCTGCCCTGGAGCTGCAGATTCGCAGTCGTCTGGCGCAGGATCTGGGTTCAGCCCAGGCAGCCACTATCGCCTTCAAAAATGCCGGGAAAATCGCAGACAGCGCAGATGCCGTATATCACATGACGCGCAAAGGCTATCTGGCCGGTGCGGAGAGCGCGCTAGCCTTGCAACAGGCGCAAACCGCCTGGATTCAGGCCCGCTTGCAAGACACTGACGCCATGATTCGTGTCCGCTTGAGCCGGGCACAATTAGCGCTGGACAGCGGCCGCCTACCCGGATAAGGACCATTCTCATGACATTTTTCAACGTGACGCCCTTTGCAAAAAAGTATCCGGCTATTTCCGGAGTTCTGCTTCTGTTCATGCTGGGCACGGCTTGGGGGTCTCCCCTGTCGGTGCGGACTGCCACTGTCCATGTCAGTACCGCCCTCCGGCAAAACACTCTGCTGGCCAAGGTGGAAAGCAACGGCAATGTCACTCTGACGGCACCAGTAACAGGCCGCATCCTTGGTCCCTTGCTTGCCGATGGTCCGGTGAAACAGGGCAGCATCATTGCCCGGATTGCATCACCGGGATTACAAAGCAGCATCCAGAGCGCCCAGGAACAGCGGGCTTTTGCTCAGAAACAGTATCTGCGCGATCAGAAACTCTATCAGGATGGCGTGATTGCGCAGCAAAATGTCGCAAGCAGCCGCCTGGCCCTGAATATGGCGCAATCGAAGCTGCACATCTTGCAGGCGCAGGCCGCCCAACAAACCCTCACTGCACCCTTTGCAGGGAGCCTGCATTATCTGGTTCCGGCAGGCGCAGTAGTCAATATGGGGACAGCCATTGCCACCCTGGCGGGTCGCGGAAATCCCTGGGCACAAGCCTATGTGACACCATCGCTGGCGCGCCATCTGCGCCCCGGGAGTACCGTCTTGCTGCGTGGCACGGATTGGCAGGGCGCGGGCCGGATTCACTCCATAGGGCAAAGCGCCCAGCACATGGGACTGGTTTCGGTGTATATCACTCTGCCGGCACATAGTCCGGCTTTACCAGGAGAATGGCTGGAAGCCACCTTGCAGCAGTCCAAAGGCACGGCTTATCAGATACCGGCCGAGGCCGTGGTCATGCACGCCGCGCAGATCGAGGTATTTGTGCTGCGGCAGGGAAAAGCCATGGCAGTGCCCGTCCATATTATCGCCAGGCAGAACGGGCAGAGCTGGGTAGAGGGCGACCTGAAAGCGGGAGAGCAAGTCATCATCAGTGCCAATGATCGTTTGCTCAGTGGGACTCCGGTAAAAGAGCAGCAACCATGAACCGCTATTTGCACTTTCTCTGGACCAATCGCTTCAGCATCCTGTTGAGCGCAGTGCTGTTGCTGGGGGCAGGCTGGTTTGCCCTGCAGAATCTTCCGGAAAGCGTGTTTCCCAACGTCAATTTCCCGCGCGTCGCGGTCCTGGTCAATGATGGCAGTCTGCCCGTCAAGTTTATGGAAGTGGAAGTCACCAAACCTCTGGAAGCCCTGGCAAAAGGTCAGCCCGGGGTGCGTCTGGTCCGCTCACAAACCGGCAATGGACTGAGCAAACTCAATATTTATTTTGAACCTGGTACCAACCCGCAGACCGCATATCTCATGCTGCAGGCTCGCCTCGCCCAGTACCGACTTCCTGCCGGAGCACAGCTCCGGGTGATCCGCATGGCCCCCTACACTTATCCATTGGCCCAATATGCCCTGGTATCCAATCGGGTAAGCAGTTCGGCGATGATGCCCAGCTTTGCCTTCAAGCTGCGTCCGGCCCTGCTCTCGATTCCCGGGGTCTATCAGGTTCAGGAAACCGGTCGCGGTTGGCCACAGGTGCAGGTGCATCTGGACCCTGCACGGCTGGCGCAATACCATCTCAGCGCCCAACAGGTCATTACCGACTTGCAAGCCGCCCAAGGTCCATTTTTTTCGGGAGTTCTTCAGGCCTATCATCAACAATTGATTCTTGCCACCACGCCCCGGCCCGAAAATGCCCAGGCGCTGGCCGCCCTGACCTTGCCGCTGGGACCGGTCGATGCTTCCGGCACTCGCACGCCTCTGGCGTTGGGCACCCTGGGGGATATCCATACCGGCCCCCCATCACTGCTCAACGAAGCTGCCGTACCGGGCTACAAACATGCCCTGATCATCGACGTGCTCGCCCAGCCTGGCGTCAATGACGTCAACGTCGCCCATGCTGTACAGGTCCGCCTGGACCAGTTACGTCAACATCTGCCGCAAGGTGTGCATCTGGTACCCATTTATGACCTCAGCCACCTGATCAGTCATAGTCTGCGCGACGTCTGGATCGCTCTGGGGCTTGGCAGCCTCTTTGCCTGGCTGGTTATTTTTGCCTTTTTGGGACGTCTGGACGGTGCCCTGGCCACCGTACTGGTCGTTCCTCTGGCCCTGGCCGCCACTTTTCTGGTCCTACATATTCTCGGATATGGCCTGAATATCATGACCCTTGGCGGTTTGACCGCCGCTATCGGGGCCCTGGTGGACCACGCTATTGTGGTCATCGAACGCGGACTGCATGGCCTCCAAGGCCAACCCGCCGCCCGTCGCCAGTCGGCCCTGCGGCGCAGCGCCAGCATTTTACCGGTGATGAGTCTCGCTACCCTCACCTCCTCTCTGGTCTTCCTGCCCCTGTTATTCCTGTCTGGTACTTTGGGACTTTTATTCCGGCATATGGCGCTGGCCATTGTGATTGCCTTGCTGGCCTCCCAACTGGTGGCCTTACTGGTGACCCCCATTCTGACCGCATGGCTGGCGGGTCGGAGCATAGCGCCCTCACGAAAATTACAGCGTATTGAACGTTGGCTTCGACGCCATTATAGCCAGTGGCTGATTGCAGGAATGCGCCGTCCTTACCGGGCCATCCTGCCCATCTTCCTGCTTACCGGTACTGCCTGGCTGGTACTCACGGTCCTGCCGACGGCCTTTTTGCCGCGTTGGGATGAAGGCATCATTTCCGTACCTTATCGAACCCAGGTGGGCAGCAGTGTCGCGGAAACGGCCCAAATCGGTCGATCTTTCATGCAGGTCGCTCTGCGTAATCCCAATGTGCAAAGCGCCTCTCTCGTTGTTGGTCGCGGTTTTGAATTTCGCCATGCGCCCGCCAACAAGGGGGCCATCGCCATCGTTCTCAAGGCGAATCATCATGACAGCGCGGCAACGGTGATGGCCCATTTACGCCAGCAATTCCGCAGAATGGCTCCCAATCTGATCGGGCTCTCCCTGCACCAGACCATGATCGTCCGCCTGGGAAATCTCTCGGGAGCCCATGCTCCCCTGGTCGTTTATCTGTTTGGGTCCAACTCCAGCACCCTCCGTATTGCCGGAAAGCGACTCGCAGAAGCCTTGAAAAACAGTCATGACTTTGCGGCCGTCAATTTCAAGTCGCCATCTGCTGGACCGGAAATGCACATCACCCCCAGCCCCATGGCCACGCTCTATGGCATTACGCCTGCGGCCATCGCCGATCAGCTCAAAACCCGATTCTGGGGAAGACAGGCAGGATTTCTGCTCCATGGTGAACAGATTTTGCCTATCCGCGTCACATTGGCGGGGCCAGCACAAGCACCGCAGTCCTTGTCCGCGCTGCCCATTCAGCTCCCCGATGGCGAGATGACCAGCCTCTCGAGTATTGCTTCTGTACATGTGCAGGGCGCCGTTCCCTTTGTCACACACCAGAATCTGGTTCCCGATGCTTATATGTGGTTGGAACCCAAAGCCGGTGAAGGACTAGCCCAGGCTGCCAGGCAGGTGCGAAAAATCATCGCTCAGATGCATCTGCCCGGCAATATCACGCCGGTACTGGGCGGGTATTATCGGCAGCAACGCCAGAGCTTTCAGCAAATGGCGCTGATTTTGGGAGGCGCGCTGGGACTATTACTGATCCTGCTGGGATTCCAATTCAACAGTCAAAGGGCTGCCTTGGCGGCACTTCTGTCCATCGCTCTGGCAGCACCTGGTTCTTTCCTCTTGGTCTGGCTTTGTGGTCTGGATCTCGACAGCACGGCTTTTCTCGGTGTGTTGCTGGTTTTTGCGATTGCCGTCAACAATGTCATTCTCATTTTTGCACGCGCCCGTCAGTTAGGGGGTACCCATCCGAGTCCGGCTCTGGTAGTCCTGGCTGCCCGACAGCGTTTACGGCCTGTTTTGATGACCATGCTGGCCGATGTATTCGGCTTTCTGCCCCTGGCCATAGGCATCGGGCATGGAACGGAATTGTTAAAGCCACTGGCCATTGCCGTCATGGGTGGGCTGATGCTTTCCATATTCATGTCTTTATGGCTGGCGCCTGTGCTTTACTCTGCGATGATGATGAAAAAAACTGCCGCGTAATGCGAAGTACGCACAAAATAAAGGCATCAGACCAGGAAATAGCTCAATAATGATAGGCAAACCAGCAGTATTAGGCCATAAATCCCCTAATTTCCAGTAAAATGCAAATTGTTTAGTATGTCGAGGATTGTTCGTTATCTAGACAAAGTGGTACTCAATTTGAAAAACCGTATGACTATCATACCTATAGTTCATGCCGCACCCCCAGCCCCCTGCCGGAGTCCTCCAAAAAGGCGGTTGCCAAACACCCGAAAATCGAACAATCTGGACCCTGTTCGAAACCCCAATTTTGCCACTTTGAAATGGCGCCATATTGCCGGGTCGTGACAGATAGTTTTTGTCTTCGAAATTCATCCTGCTCTTTAAGTCTGAGGTTACAATGATTTTGTCGGATTTGTCTGAGGTTGATATCGTTACCCTTCAAAGCTGGATGGGCTCTAATATTTGCTCATCGTTAGACTTAGTTGAGACCTATTTTGCACGCATCGCTGCGCATGATTCAGGCAGCTCAAATAATGGCTGGGGCGTAAATAGCGTCTTAGAGATGAATGCGGGGGCCAGGACTATTGCCGTTGCGCGGGATATGGAACGAAAAAAGGGACTCATCAGAGGTCCCCTGCATGGCATTCCCATTTTAGTAAAAGATAATATTGAAACCGGTGATGGCATGATCACCAGTGCCGGCTCCTTGGCATTGCTGGATAACCGCCCAGACCGAGACGCTGTTCTGATTCGACGTTTGCGGGACGCGGGAGCGATAATACTTGGCAAAACCAACCTCAGTGAATGGGCGAATTTCCGTAGTCCCTGGAGCACGAGTGGTTGGAGTAGTCGGGGTGGGCTGACCCGCAATCCTTATATGCTGACTCGTAGCGCTTCTGGTTCCAGTTCGGGATCAGCCGCAGCTGTCGCCGCCAACCTGTGTACGGTTGCCGTTGGAACAGAGACGGATGGTTCCATCCTTAGTCCCGCTGCCGCTTGCGGCCTTGTGGGTCTGAAGCCCGGTTTGGGTGAAATAAGTACTGTCGGTGTCGTGCCTTTAGCCCACAGTCAGGATACCGCTGGACCTATGGCGAGAACAGTTCAGGATTGTGCTTTGCTCTATCAGGTATTGAGAAAGGATGTGGCGTGTAACAGGGACCCGGTGATCTTTTCCGATACGAATAGGCTGAAAGGTACACGGGTTGGAGTGTTGAGGAATCAGTTTGAGCTGCATCGTGACGCCATACCTATTTTTGAAAAAGCTCTGGATGCATTGCAAGATTACGGAGTTACTCTGGTTGAGGGCATTCGACTTCCAGATATGGCGGAACTTGGCGAGGCGGAGTTGGAAGTTCTACTCTATGAATTTAAATACGGCATCAATCATTACTTGAAAGGTCTTCGTTCAAAAGATGTACCGCACTCACTTGAAGCACTGATTGACTCGAACTCAAAAAATTCGGGGTCGGTGATGCCGTGGTTTGGGCAGGAGTATCTGGAGCTTGCCGCGGAGAGAGGTGGGCTTGATGAGGAAAGGTATCTTGATGCTAAGCGCTTGTGTAAACGTTTGGCATGGACAGAGGGGTTAGATTACATGCTGAATAAAAATCACCTAGCAGCCTGTGTCGCACCCTCCAATAATCCAAGTGGATTAATTGATTTGCTTACTGGTGACCACCACACCGGTGGAAGTAGTACCCTCGCTGCCGTGGCGGGTACGCCAAGTTTGACGGTGCCCACAGGGCATATACAGGGACTGCCGATCGGTGCAACGTTTTTCTCGGGTCCTGGAACTGAGTCACTTTTACTGTGTTACGGGTACGCCTTGGAAACAGTGCTGGCAGCGCGAATTGCACCGTTATTCAAAATGGATATGGGTGAATAAGGATGTATAAGGCGTTTCAAAGGATCATAATCGCCGGAACGCGCGTGCCATTCAGTCCTTTCCAATCCACAAATGAGTCTGAACAGATGGGCTTAGTTAGAATACTTAAGCATTCTGCAAGCCAAAATATTCCAGGTTAGAACGCCGCTCAGTTACCAGTTACGGCCGGTCGATCATTGGTTGGATAGCCACCTTGGTCTGGGCATTGATATCGGCTCACGATGCCTCATTCGATGCTGAAGCGAGAGAGATAATTCACCCCGCTTAATTTGGTTTGATGCTAATGGTCTGGCCAGCAGGCGGGACTATCTTCCAGTGGATATGTTGCTAAACATTTATTCCGGATGCGAAAATCCTTTCCATATGCAGGTGCCCATAATGAACAATCCACAATGCCCAGAAAGCAGCGAACAAAATCACCGCAAGGATTTTCAGCATACGCTTGAACACCAGAAGGGCTCATTTCCGTCGGTCTTTGGCCGATTGTTGCCACCAGTACACGGCCTTGCGGGTGTTCATGGGGACACCCTCGCCAAAGTTATAGGCAAAAGCCAGAAGAAAGGCGCCATTGGCATTGCCAGCATGCGCAGATTTACGAAACCAGATGTCGGCTTTTTTCCAGTTTTCACGAACGCCTCTTCCATGTAAGTAATCCACACCTAAGGCGTTTTCTGCCGCCGGATCTCCCAGATGCGCCCATTTTTCAATCTCCACTAATGACATGCCTGCCACCGATTTGGGCATTTCCAGAACATGTATAGGGTATTGTGGGACGACAGAGGCATGTAATTGACCAGCGGTTGCAACGCTGGGAATCCCGGCAAGACAGAACATGAAAGCCCCAATATGTTTTTGATACAATCGCGTAGACACCTAACCCTTCCTCAGAAAAAATGCCCCGTGACGTGGGGCTGAACCTGTCAGGGGATTGAACAGATTCCCGGCAGATGCCTGATTCCAAGAGACATTTGGCGTATTCGCTATCATCATCTGCTGCTCGTGTTCAGACACCGCGAGCTGGTCTTTGGGGTGCATCGTAATGCATGCCACTAAATGGGCAACTTAGGACTGGCGGGTTGCTGTGGATGCCGGCAGCGCACCGACAAGACCTCATGGCCCCCCGGCAGGATTTTTGCGGGAGCTGGTGCCAGGTGGGCTGGGGGTGCCGGAGGGGCCATGATTGGTCCCGGCAAAAATATTCTGGTCATCATGACCGGCTCCGGAAAGTTAAAAAGGGGATTTGCGAAGGGGCCAAAAGACACCCGCATTAGCTGATTCATCTGGGCAATCTGGCGATCCACCGCCACCTGCATCGAATGCATTTGCCACAAACTGCGATGGATCATCGCTTCCGCCTGTATGGGAGAGAGTTGTCGGGCGGTAACTTGCATATGCCCAGGTACCCCCTCCTGCGTTCCCCAGCTCACGGTGTGTATCTGAATAATCCCTCCCGGGATATGGATGGTGCGGTTTTCTGTGGAAACAGGCACTGAATGCCCATCTACTGAGACATAGCTAGTCGCCGCATGAGCGAGGGGAAAGGCCATTGCAGCACCCAGGATGGGCATGCTCAGCAAGGTGAGCCACTGACGTTTTGATTTCGAGAGAGGGCTTCTTTTCATGACTATCCTCCTTAATGTCAAAAAACCCTTGAGACCCAAACCATAGTCAGGAAGCAGGCTTCCTAAACAACTGTAAGAGACCGAAAGAAATATAGGAAAGTTCCCAGTGAATATTCCACCAGCTTTAGCCGGTGGAGTATTCACAAACAACTCATATTGCTTCATATTAAAGATTATACGCTGGTATTCTTCGATACCGGCATCCCTATAGCAATGCCGACAACTCAGCAATAGAAACAAAAGAAACCAAGCCAGCATCAGACTCTGGGGCATGCATCAGCACGACATCCGCAAATAGGGGGGGGTTGAAACTTGAAGATTTCTCCGCCGCTGACGGGGATATTCGGAGGATAAACTAGCAACTACGCTATACTCACCAGAAACACTGAAGCGCCGCCATTTCTCCCTGGAAATGACGCTGCGCATCTGGAATATCCCGCACGAACTGAAAATCCGCAAAATCAAAACCGGGAGCTACATCACAAACCAGCAAAGCATATGGTCCAAGGCTACGTGCACACTGCCACACCTTCCCAGGAACTACCGCCCGTCGTAACTGCCCCGCCTCGCGGTCATCGCCCAACACCCGCTGCTGCACTTGCTGAGTAACCGGGTTATACGTCACCAGTTCCAGCGGCCCTCCCGCATAAAAATGCCAGATTTCCGTGGAGAGTATCACATGCCAGCAGGACTGCTGCCCGTGTTCCAGCAAATAATAAATGCTGGTGCGTGTGGGCCGCATCCCTCGAGGTGTGGATATCTGGCTATCTGCGCAAAAAAGACGACGATACCAGCCCCCTTCGGGATGTGTGGTCAGGTTCAGGTGCTGAATAATCGACTTAGACTGAGCGGACATGAACGTATTGCTCCGTGCAGGTGGATGCTCCCTATATACCATGGAGCCAAGCTGCTTACATGGTGCCTATATTGGAAATTCTGACCACCAGTGGCCAGATGAAAACCGAAATATAGGGCTCTCATGTTTCCCCACAGGTGCCAAAAGACCCGGTATGCTATTGCCTACCAAATATGAGAGGCAGATACACCGAGATATATACCATCCGTTGATCATTGAGCGGGGGCTTGGCTATTTCGCTTAGGCCACTGTCAATGCTTGCCCATCCGGAGATTGCCGGTCTAGAACTCCCCATACTGGAACAACGAACACAATATTATAGCCACATCCGGTGTCAGACGGGGATCAATTTGATCCCACAGTTTAACTTGCCAGTTAGACTGACAAGCACCATCCTGGCGAGCCTTGAGCAGATGGATGCTTTCTGCCTACGCTAACACGCGCGTCCCGCAAAACGGCTTTCCTTGCCCTCTACGCCACTTTAGCAGGGACAGGTGGCGGTGATGTTTTCTGTGTGTTCTCCGAATCCAAACATGATGTTTCTCCTGGATGTGCTCCACTAATTTTGAGGATAAACCTTTGCGGAGTGTGTCGCCATGAAGGTTGGTGTTTTGCGGGATTTGGAGAGCCCCTTTTTCGCGGCTTCTCTGGCTTAGCATGAGATGCCACAGCCAGTGCTTTGATCTACGGGGGCATCGAACAACAACAATCGCTGTTTGAAAACGATTTTGACAACTTGTGTCAGGAGTCTTGATTGATTTACCTCATTTTTCGCCGTTTTTGTGGGTTTTGGGCACAGAAATCCCTACCAAGCCACTTCTTGCTTCAGTAAACAGACAAAGCGTCACTTATCATAAACGAGATTCATCATCCCGATCTTTACCTGGGCGCGGGCGATGCCAACGGTATGCAACCGCTTCCCACCCTGCTGGAAGATGACCCCAAACACATGCTCCGCCCGGGCACGTGACAGGACTGTCATGGTTGCTCTCTGACTTCAAATCCTCTGAGCACTTTACTGGAAATGGGGAGTTTTTCGAACTTCTTCTGATTCATTGGCCATTTTTCCAGTGTGCCGGTTATCCATGGTTATGCGGCTGAACTTGGAAGCGGGGGTTGGATGGCGCAGATATATTGGTGGCCGGAGTCCCCTTTCACGATGGCCCATCCACATATGGGCTTGCTATCGGCAGTAACGAGAATGGGCGATGGAGCGATCAGATGCGACAAATGGAGGTATTCCCAACAGATCCCGGCACCTGCCGCCAATATCAAGGCTGCTAGAAAAGTGAAGCCAGAGAAGGATAGGAGCATCTGTTGCATGACTTCTGATTTGACGGACTGGATGGCAGCCGTGGCCGCAGCCTGGGCAAACTGGTCCACGCCCTCCTCTTTTTTCTGTTCGATGGCCCGGTCCAGACGACCGATAAGTCCATCGCTGGCACTCCTGATCGCTTCTGCCCCGGAATTGGAACTTTGTTCGATGATGGTTTTCAGCGTATTTCCAGATTGTTCGGTTTCTTCGTAAACAGCCTTGCGCAGTACCTGCGAAATGTCCTTACCGGCCTTTGTTGCACCTTGGTATATCTGGTGAGGAATTTGTGGAAGCGCTTCATGCACGGACTTGGCCGCTTTGCCAGCCGCTTCAGCCGCTTCAGACGCCATACCCGTACAGTTATAAACGTCCAGAACGGGATCGTTATCATCCAGCTTCCGGGCAGATATGGCCCTGAGTATTTTGACCTGCAATGCAGACGGCTTTCCGTCAATCAACAGGTCCTCTGCCGTCATAGGTTTATCGTGATTATCCATATTATCTGATTCGCGCACAGACTATTCCTTATTCGTGACCAAATAGCGGTTCAATAGCGGTCATCGCCGCTTTGTAAAATCGGAATAAGGATGATTGGTCGGTTATCATCCATCCCTTTGGTCGCCCCAAGCTCTTGTCAGACAACACACTCAGGCGACCGGGCGTAGATTCCAAGGTTTTCCATGCCGCCGTGGACTTCATCGCTGGAACGGCGATCTCCCCTACCTCATACTTTTGTCGCGCAGCATGTTCATACCATGCAAAGTCTTTCGCGTCTCCTTTGAACTCTGGATAAACGACAAACCGATTTTCCGGCAAGATTAAACTCATCAACCCATTGTCTAGACTTTCATCCAACATATTGGCTGCCATGATATTTTTTTCTAGCGAGTAAGTAACCACAAGACGATAATCCAGCGCCGTGCAAACATCGCTCAACAAATCGCCCAGATCATCCAGTGTTTCCGAAGCCCCAGCCGGTAAATTGACTACTACGTTATCCCCGCCGCGATTTTCCAGCCAGGCATTAAAACGGGAAATCGCATTTTCAGCATCACCCGCCTGATTAAGCGACAAGAAGCCATTGATTACGGACTTGTCATTGGCATAACGCATTGCCAAATCCGGCTGGCTTGGGTCAGATTCAATCAAATGCACGATTTTACCATCAGCCAACAAACGCTCAACAATAAGCATCGCCAATACGGACTTACCACAACCGCCTTTGTCACCATGACTAAAAAACAATGTTTTCTGGTTCATCTTACACGCTCCTGATTAAATGTGCGGAATGTCTTTCAAAATGTCCTTCGAGGTTTTCTTTGGATTCCGATCATCCAAAGAAGCCAACTGACGTTTGGAATTTTCGTTTTCTGCCTGTGGTGCGGTTCGCTTCGGCACCAGTTTAGGCATGTCCAGGGTGTAATTCCCCGCCGGCATTCTGCCCGACGCGATAGCTCTGCATGCCCTCCGGTATGTCTCGGCAAGCGCCTTGCCGGACATTTCTTGATCCACCACACCAGCCATGATCAACGCAGCGGCAATTTCTGCCCATGAATAGCTGCCTCGCAATGCGGCGATGCTTTCGTGGAACAGGGCCACCCTGTTTGTGAGTGATGCGGGCCAACTCAAACTCATATCAACATCCCCTTAGCAGCCAATTGGTGGCCTCTCGTTTATAGCTGCATTTTGTCAACCAAATTCTTCTGCTTGCCGCTCGTTCACCGTATTCATGCCATGTGATTAGCAGCTGGTTGCTGCGTCTATGCCTTGCACACAAGTCAAAGGCACATCACACCGACAGCGAAGAGACAACGACGCCACCCTTAATCGGATAGGCTAAAGTACACACACAATCGCACCCTGGCAGGTGTGATCGGGAATCTGGCGATTGGCCTCTGTATATGTTTTTTTTCTAGAATTTCATCGAGCGTATTATCCAGATGATAACAGATGACTCTTTTGCGAAAGAAGCAAGATAACGGGTTGATGAACATTGGATAGCCAAGTCAATCCTGAGAAGTCAGCCTGGGATTTTGTCCGTTTCTTTTTTTCATCCCATCATGAATATTGATAGAAAGCTGCTCGCCTTCCACCATCGGGCATGTTTCCTTGAGGTCCTTACGTTTTGGTTTGCTCGCTTTTAGAGCTTCCACGTATTCCTTGTTTTTATATGGCCATATTATCGCGCCATATCCATACCCCCGCGCCCCGCAGGATTGTGGGCAGGCTTTTCCGATTGATCCTGTTTTTCCCCGAGTAGATTTTCCTGATTAACGACTATATCGCACTCCCGCATCCTCTTTTCAGCTAATTTTTTGTCTTCTTGGAAGTACAGTTGTTGATCCGCTTCTTTTCGTCCAGCCTTTTCTCCTTGATTCAGGACGGCATCCAGCTGGTCCAGTCTCCGATCTTCGGCTTCGCTGGCTTTTTTTCGGGCATTGATCGCCATATTCTTGTCCAACATGATTTCAAACCGCTTCAGCGCGCGTTCTGCGTTGTCGGTAATCAGCTTATAGCCATAGCGCATCCGGTTATTGCCCATCAGTCTCAGATTCCGAGAACTGTTCTGCGATTGTTCACCAGTCTGGATCACCAGATCAGGAGATTTTCCTTCGATATCTTTGATCGACCGGCCATAACCATAATCGACTGCCATGTTTTTTGTGGCGTCCAGAGTGATTTCTTTTTTATCGCGGTCCATGATGACCACAATCTTGTTCCCCTCGATGCCTTTGATCGTCGCCGTATCGCCGTTCTTCATGACACTATTATCACGAAAAACCAGTTTATCACCTTCCGCCAACCCCATTTCCTCCTTTATGAAAACCTGCCAACGTTTGCCCGTAATGCTCCCGGCATTAGTCACTTTTTCCTTGCCATGCTTGCTCGCCAGCTTTAATTGATTTTTCCGTGCATCCATCCCGACGATCTCATAATCCACTGTATGTCGTTCTTCCCTTTTGCCCTCTTGGGTTCGCATGATCTGGCCCAATACATAATACTCTGCATGGGTCATGTGCTGTTCGGAAATATCCACCTTGCAGAGTTGTGTGACCGTGACTTGATCTGCTGCCAAACTCCCGTGCTCCTGCAATCCTTTTCGGATGCCCGCGTTAACCATTTGTCGGACTTGATTGGTAGGACTGACAACCATGGTTCGGGCCTGATCGGTTGATGACCGACTCAAGTATTCTGCCACGGTCGCGTCCGCAATGGCCCTGTATCGATCTTCTTTGGTGATTTTAGTTTGCCCGACTTTATTCTTGCCGGTCCCTTCCGGCTGCACCTCAGTCGTGTATTTTTCCATCAGGGACAAGGCTTTTTCGGTATCCCGATCCGCCCAAGCCTGACCTAATGCCTGTAAATCCTTATCCTCAGCCATGGCCTGGCGGCGAATGGCCGTCAGTCTGGAGACTTGGATGAACCCTTTATCCATCAGCATTTGCAGCGGATTACCCGCTTCGACGGGCTGCATATGATCAGGATCACCAAAGAGCATGATGCGGTCCCTGGGTCCCATTTTGAGAAGCACCTGTTGCAAAGTCCGGTCCCCGACCATCCCCGCCTCATCCAGAATGAACAGGCGAGGGTTGCTGCCGGATTCTTTTTTTTCTGCAATGAACTGGGCAGTCGTGATATTTACATCAGTCCCGGCCTCTGCCATTTCCTGACATGCACCATGTTGCGGCGTCAAACCGATGGTTTCATAGCCCTGCGCCTTTGCGACATCCACCAAAGATTTCATGACGGTTGTTTTACCCGCCCCCGCACCGCCGATCATGGCAACAAGCCGATCCTGTGTCATCAACACATCATGCACTGCGGATCGCTGATCTTTGGAAAACGCAAACCCTTGAGCCTGTTCCGCTGCATAAATCGCCCGGACAGCCTGATCGGGTTGAAAAAGGGTATCCAACTTGTTGCACCCTTCCTGACAAAAACCCTGTATCCACCCTTCCCGCTCGACGGTTTCTCGCGTAGTCACCATTTCTGCACGAATCAGCGTTTTTTGAGTAATCTCTAGCCCATCCTTTCCTTGCCGCTTCTGTTCTACGATCTTGGATTGTTCCCCGGCCCAGATAATACGGTCATGGGATGCCATGACCTTTTCAATCGCTTCTGTTTGCACGGCTCCCATGCATTGCCTGAGGGCTTCTAGGTGCAACTGGCGGTAATCAAAAAGGCTGTCTTTTTCGCTCAGATGGTCCAGAGCAGCATCCACCGCCGCGACTGCCGGCTGTTGCTCGGCATCTATTTCGGCTGTACTGGCTGGTTTCCATCGCAAAGGATAATTTGCTGGTCGATTAAGACGTGCATAATGCGGCAAAATACTTGCACTTTCCCTCCCGATTCTCGGGCCTGCATCCAGACGGCATTCGGACAGGTTTCGCAGCTCGTACCTGCTGGCTGCCAGTTGAGTTGATGCAACGTGTAACTTTTCAAGCCGGTGCTGGTGGTATCTTTGCTGCTCATTGCGTTGATCGTTTTCATGTGGTTGCCTCGCGTTTTTTGTGGTATGAAAGCTTTCATGCTCTTTCGTTTGATCGTGTGCCGGGTCATAAATCATGAAAAAATCCACCCCGGCATCACGTAGCCTTTCTCGCCATGCCCAGCGCAAATCATCATGATTCATATTCCGCAATTTGCTTTTGCGGGTCGCCAGATTTGCGGCATTGCGCTCGGCGGCGGTCGAGTTTTTTCGGGTTTTACCTTGCCTTGCCAATAGTTGCTCAATCTCTTTTGATCGGTTTGAAAAAAGATCGCGTTGTGCTTCACTGATTCCCACAACTTCAAACAAGGCCTTTGCATGATGCTCAGTCTTGATGCCCATGCGTTCCAGCCCTTGGGCCAGAAATGCTTTGGCTTTGGCATCCCCTAAATGTTGATTTACCGATAGCGCGCCAAAATCAAGATCCATGGCTCGCCATTCATGACCATCCCATGTGGTGTTGATGAGGACATTGTGAAAATGCCGGTCCATATCCACTTTTGGTTTCTGGGTGTGAGGAGCTTCGGTCGGGCGGGTATCATCATGTTCAAAAGTCGCAATGATCGCATGACCGGTTTTCTCGGAAATTGCACCCCCTTTACCATAACGGGCCGTGACCACATATTCTTCTACGTGTTGCATGGCAATCTGATTGGCTTCTCTACAAAGCTGAAGAATTCGCTCCCGTTGTTCTGTTGGCGCGGCCTCGATGAGCATGGAAACACCCTTTGGTACACTCCATGTCAGATCAACCCCCATCCTTCGGTTCGCCACGACATTCATCCCTGCCGGACCATTTTCTAGTAATTCTTGAAACACGACGGGGTCTATAGGACCAAAAAGTCCTAACCTATGCGCTCCACGTCCTTGCCATTGTGATGGGGCAGCTTCCCCATTTTGGAAATACGCCAGTTCACCCTTGCGTTCCTGATTTGCCAACAGATACGCCGTAACGTCTGCTGATGATCCTTTCAAACCTTTAATGTTCAGCAAGTGTGATTTCCAGTCTGCTTTTGATGCGCTTACTGGTAGCATTATTTTGTCAACCAAAAATGGTTTCCAGATTTGGGTGGCAATTTACAGCTGGAAATAGTAAAGAAGCCCGCTTTACGGTAGCGTCTCCACATCCATCAACTATCTGGGGGCCATGTTTCTTATCATCAATACGGTCATACTGACGGTAGCGACCTTGTATATCGTCTGGATGATTGTCGAGGGCATGGCGCAGACGGGCTTATCCGGTGCTGCTGCAATCATCACGTTGGAAAGCAAAGTATAGACTTCTATCCTTGCCTGCTTCACAGGTAACGTAAAGTCATCAGCCAACCCCTGTTCCAGGCATAGATCAGCGCTTCATCGACATTACCCAGCACGGTAAACCA
>NZ_MXAV01000014.1 GCF_002847505.1 Acidithiobacillus marinus | reverse complement strand
AAAAACAGAGGAATCCCCTAATCGGTCAAAAGGCACGACAAGATGGGTATGGCGCGGATCAACATTGCCCATGGCAGCATGAGGTATGTCTTTACCCTCTTTCTGATCTGGCGCTGGTAAAAATTGCATGGAACTATCGAGAAAGCCTCGCAGCACGTCCAGATCGCAGCCTTCGGGGATGACAGCCCTTTGCAAAAAGTCCATCAATGATGGTGAGTCGATGGCCCTGTTTTCCATCAACAGGTGACACATTTCATACAGCAACGCATGATTGGCCATCACCATCTGCCGCGCCTGTTCCTGATGCTTGAAAAACAGGGCATCAATCAAGTGCTGATTTTCTGAATGGTCATAAATGCTGCGTTGGACTGGATGGTAGAAAACCACCCGACCCGTTGGGGTGACGAGCTTCTGGTTCTGCAAATAAAGATGGGCGGCGTTCATCCATTTTTCGTAATCCTGACCAGCGCCGACTTGCGGCTGTCCTGTCAGAATATGAGCCGCCATATCCCCCATGACCAGCATGAGCATATACCAGTAGTTTTCTGCCGCCGTGTGCGCGATTCTGTCGTTCATCAATGCGTCCAGACGGTTGGAACGATAGAAGCCGAAAACGGGCGCGGCATGGTTATCCTGTATATCCTCAGCATGGGGGTAAGGCGTCGGCACTTCTACGGCAATCGCCATCCATTCCGGTTTTTCGGTATAGATCGCTTCCGCCAGCCAATGTCCGACTTCATGTGCAATCACAATCATGCGGTGCCGGTTAATGATGTTATCCCGGTATCTGGATTGTGGCGATTCTGATGGCGGAATATCGTGAACATCCATCTTCTTCCGAAAAGTGTCCACACTGATTTTCGGGGCATCTTCCATTCCCATTTCATCGCTCATGCCCGCTTGCGCACGAACCACTATGCCCGCAGGCGGGTGTGTCGCGGCTGCGTCTGCATCCGCATTTACATTGGTTTCCTTAAGTTCATTGATTTCCAGCGCTGCCGTTCTTTCCATATCTTCAGCAGAGAAAAAGCGATGCCACCAACGGTTGCGCGTATTATTGGCTATGGGGTCCAATTCAATTCACTCCAAACAAATTATCAAAACGGCGTGTCATCCATACTTTTTGGCAGGTGATGGCACGACACATGGTGGCATCCTTCAAATCGTCCAGCATAGCGTCTGTCAATACCGACTCATCGCGGGCAAACTATTCTATATCGGTAGCCTGCCACACCCACGTAAAATTCGGGTCAACACCACCTTCAACACACGATCTTTAGCGGCCATCACATGGCGTTGTTTCGCCTCATGTCATCTTATGTCATATATCACCCACCATACACATCACATATCGCACATCCCCATGAGGACGGTATGATGACAAAATATTAGTGAACCAAGCCTATATCAGATCGCGTTTTAGTCCGTCATGCACGAATCCATCTTCGATCATGGTTAACCATACGCAAATCAGACCGGCACATCACATAGCAAAATGGATTCGATATGCAACAACACCGAATCCATGATTACATTATATCCATAACACATTGAATCAATCAGTGCTTTTGATAAAGTGTAACGAACCGGCCTGCATCATGCTGGCGTCCGATTCAAAGGTTTCGGACATTTTGGCATTTTGGCATTTTGACAGTACAGCCCATCCGCAAAAGCACAAAAGATGGCACAAAAGCACAATGGATTCGGTATTGCTGCATACCGTTCAAGATGGTGATTCAGATCGCCAGTTGATCTTTTCCAGTTCTTCTTGCTTCACATCTTCCGGCTCATTCGCCAATAGTTTGTCTGGATACGGCATGGCCGGGCCGCCTTCTTTGAACTGCAATCGCTTCGCTACATTGAACGGAAATCCTTTTTTCGGCTTTTTTTTCAAGGTTGACTCAAGCAACTCATCGTCATAGTTGGCCCGCAGCCATTCAAGCTGAAGTTCACCCAAGCGTCCGGTGATTTCCCATTGCTTTGCCATGATAGCGATCCTTTGTGCAACTTGTTGTTTTACATGACTGTCACCAATAATGACAGTCCATTTTTACACCGGTTTCACCGTTTTCACCGTTTTCACCTTTTTTACCTTTTTCACCTTGCTTCGTTCAGATGATGATGTGTTTTTTGATACAACAGCGCATCCAGTTCGAGCAACCTGTTGTTGAGCTTGGTTGAGCGTATCATCATCTGCGTTTCATCGGCTGCGGCAGCCTGTAAACGCGCCGATTCGGCGCTCTCTTTTTCGGTGTCCTCTTTTAAGGCATGTATTTTTTGGATAGCTTGTATGGAATGATGATGAAAGGCGATGTGATGTTCTTCGATCTCTTTCCATAATCGACGCACAGATTGCTGAACGTGCTCCGGTTTGCCTAAAGCCTCGTCTATGATGGACTGTGCGCCTGTACTGTAAAACCATTGTCCGAATTTGCACTCGGTATGATGCTTTCCACAATGCTCAATCTTTGTCATTTGGCTTCCTGCTGGATGCAATAGATGGATCGCTTTCAGGTATTGGGAATGCTGTGCAAGTGCTTGGATGATGCAGCGTCAAATACCGTATAGAGTGCTTTCGTTTCTGGTGGGCAATCAACCTCACGGATCTGCGCCTCCAACTCTTCAATAACCTCGAATCGGTCGTCGGCGCCGTGTCCATGTTTGATAAGGCCTTCTGTCATTTCCACCGCATATTTTATGGACTCTTGACCATATTGGCGGCTGGCTTCCATCATCGCACGGACCACTGATGCACCCCGACCATTCTGGCTCATGTGCGCAAATAACGCGGGGCAGGTCTTCTGGATACGGTCCAGCCATTTCCGGTAAGTCTCGGCGGAGAATGGGGTTTGTACGGGCTTGGTATTGGGACCATTACCTTGCCCGTACAAAGGAATTTGAGGCCCATCGGTGCCCGTTGCAAGCATCTCGTCGGCAAGGGCATGGCGGGTGATTACCCGACCCTTAGCCACAATCCGGCTTGCAGCATGGTCCAGACTGACCATGGCTGCATCATGCCGTTCTCCGTTCACTTGGGCGAGGGTCCGACCGAGTTCGGAAGCATCGGCATGATACTCGGCCACTGCCAGCCCATGCTCATGCAGACCCGCCACTGGCACACCGCCGTATACATGGATAGTCAACTCCGTTTCGGCATTCACCCCGCGCGCCCGGCCAATGGCCTGCACGGTTTCATTTCCGACCTTATCCAGCAACCATGCTCGGATATGGGCATTTTGCGGCAGCGGCAGACGCGACTGCACATCATGGGAACCCTCGCAAACCCAAGCCCCCAGCACATGGTCCTCGGATTCCGGCCAAGTGGGCCATTCATCGGGATTGGCTCCCCCGGCCAATGCCGCCAGACGGTCGGACTGATACAGGTTACGCCATTGGCTTTCCGGTGGAAAAAAAGACCCGACAAGCACCAAATCCTTCCCTGACCAACGGTCGTGCGCCCTGTGATCCGCACCCCAATACCCCACCCTGGGGTCGGATTGTACGCTCTCCGGTAACTGATCATACGCCCGATTATGTACCAGGATATTTGTCTCACCATGAAGCTCAATGAGCGCCGAATACCGGTGCATGGCACGCTCGACCCGCTCCGAGGTAGTCCGCCTGGGGTCCAACTCACCAAGCCCCCAAAACCGCTGCGGATGCCGAATGATATTAACTTGTTGCTTGGCAATCCTATTGATAATTTTGCCACCATTGCCTGACACAATCTCCTTAATGACTTTGGGAGGTGTGGCATCCATCAGGACGGTAGGCTTCCCATCCTTGACACGCTGGATGATGGGATTGGTGGCACTGACCAGCAAAGCCCCCCCATCGACATGGGCGCAACCCTGGTATTGTAAGGATTCCGCCAGAGCAAAGGCCGCCCGCAGGGGTGGGAGTGCGTGTAGTTGCCCACCTCGCCCAAACTCCAACTTCTCCCATGCCGCCAATGAGATGTCCCGTTTGTCCTGCGACTCAATCAAGTCTGATATTGCCGTGACCAATACTGCGTCA
>NZ_MXAV01000013.1 GCF_002847505.1 Acidithiobacillus marinus | reverse complement strand
ACCTGCGTCAAGTTCTACCGCGCCGGATTTGCCTTGCCCCGCCCAATACGCCATCCGGTCAGCCAGCATTTGCATGGCCATTCGGGCCTTTTTAACCTGCGTCTCCCTACCTTCGTCAGCCAACGGCGGATGCACGCTAAAATGCCGTACCTGTCCATCCAGCTCTTTTGCCCATTGCGCAATATCTCCGAGATTAATTGTCACGGTTTTTCCGATATCAAAACTCTCGTCGGCAAAATATAGAGCGTTGTTGACCAGACTATCGGAATAGCTCAGGTGGTGCATGACCACAAATTGGGCATCCATTGCAGACTTCAGGTGCTGCTGCCACGGGCAAGGTAGCACGTCACCGGGATCCAGCCCCATACGCAACAAGAGTGCGACAAGCTGCTGTATACGCTCCTCGAGGTCGTCTACTTGCGTTTGGCTGGACACGTTACCATCCTCAAGTTTTGCCCGCACTTTCTCGATAGACCAGGCAATCCCATGTGGGCAGCTGTTACAATACTCGGCTTGAGGGATATGCTCACGATCCACAGCCTTGGCCAGATCTTCGTGTGCCGGGCAGTAAGCCGCAGGACACTTTTCTTCATTCGGCTGCCGCCCCCAAAAATGAAAATATCCCACAGCCTCAAACTCTGCGGCCTGGGCGTGGTCGCCCACGCCAACACAGACCCGCACCCCCGCTTTCCGCAGGGGCAGATTAGTGATTAACTTCTTGAGATACCGGGATTTGCCCGCCCCCGTTGTGATCTGGAACAACACGGGCTGAAACAAGGACGGATCCTTGGCGTCCCTCTGGCTGCCCCACCAATCCAAATAGTCCTCCACGAGCTTCTGAAAATCGGTTTTGAGATTGTCACGAACCTGCTCAACCGTGTCAGTCACCGGGAAGTCTGCCAGGTTTTCCGCAAGACGTAACCATGTGAAATCATGAGTTTCTTCCAGTTCTGCCCGTTTTGCGTCATCATCGGCATCGAGAACTGGCATCTCGCTGTCACCGTTGCTAACAGCCATCTGCAAGTGAGCCAGCATGGCATGGCTCAAGCCCTCTTGCGGATAATCTCCCCAGTCACTACCCTTGGGTCCGCCTTTTGGCCCGCCATTTTCAGGTAGGGGGGGCAGGGCAAAATGAGCCTTGAGGCCAGCTTTCCGCAAAGCCCGAACCGCTTTTGCCGACGCTTTTTGTCCGGTCTGGGATTCGTCATTATCGGCAAGGATGGTTGCAGTTGGGGTATTGTCCAGTTGTTCCTTACTCTGTTCCGCAGCGACTCTTGCTTGAGATTCAGCCCAGACTGTCAACCCAACCGCATCAAAACAGACAATGCCGCCATACCCCGCCGTTTGAATCGCGGCCGCAACAGTTTCAAACCCCTCACCTATCAACATATTTCGTACACCTGCAAGCTGGGCTGGATTGACTCCTGTTGGAGCTGATAATGGCAACACCCCTTTCTGGCCTAGCATCTTCCTTACGATCTTCTTGCCGTTCGGGGTCAAGTAGGTGCGCTGGATACCAACCACTTCCCCATCCTTATACATGGGGACCAACATCATAATTTGACCAAGCCTGTCCCTAGCAATGCGGATTTGGCGTAGCCAATGCTCCTCCACATGCTCAGGTCCCAGACGGGCAGTCAGATAAGTAATGACAGCTTCCCGCTCCTCCGCGTGCTTGATGCGGACGGCCCCTTTTTGACTGGCATTCAGACCTTTGTCCCAGTCTACGGGCATATCCTGCCGATGAGTGCAGGTCCAACCAGACGACCAGATATGGCGGGCTATGCCGATGTTTTTTTTCGGGAGTGCGCTGGCCTGGCCAGTGTAGGCCGTGTCTGGCAGTTTGTGACTACGCAGCAACGATGCAATCTTGCCCTTTTTGCCAGTGGTCGAGAAATAAACGCCCTTTCTAGGATTTAGCTTGTAGCTGAGATGGCCGGACTGGTCGAAGTCTGCCTCGATTTCCTTACCGACGCGGCGGCAGGGAATGCCAGCCGAGTCCAGCAGGGCCATGAGGTCCATCGACGGGGACTGGAGATCTTGGTTAATGCGTGACGAGTTCCGCAGGTCGGGGATCTGCGACTTGATGCGGGTAGGTGCATTCATGATGCCCCCCGCAAATCCGCAACAGCCTCTGACAACGGCTCGGTCTGGACATGTGGGCACGGATACAGGGAGGAGTTGCTGCTTGCTTTGCGCGCTGCGTTGTAATCAAGATACAATCTGATCAATGCGGGTTTGAGTCGCGCGAGTAGCTTGCTCGCTGCCTGACGGGATATGCCATATTTACGAGCCAGTTGTCTTGGCCTGATCCCGCCATCCTCAATGAACGCAACTAGAATCTCCTGGTCGCGCTCCGGATTATGACTGCCTTTTCTGATTTTTTTATTTTTTATCAGATAGTTGACGAATTCAGGCACGAATTCGGGGTGGTCCTGCGATTCGGGCAAGCCGTAGTGGCCGGCCTCTTGCGCCTCTTCCCAAAGCATTCCGCCTGTCCGATGGTTTTGACGTATGCGCCGGTTGACGTATTGAGCTGCAGTGACACCCGCAAGATCGGGGTCATTGTGGAGCAACCACAAGTCCGTGGCATCCAGCAGTTGTGGGGATGTGATCATTGCTCACCCCCTTTCCCACCCGTATTCTGAGCGACACGGGGACGACCCTTGCCACGTTTGATCTGTGGCGGTGGGGAGAGAGCTAGCTGAAAATGTTCATCAGTGAATCTGGGGCCGAATAACGTTTTGATCGGGCGAGGGAATTGCCCATTGGAGACCTTATTTCTTAAGGTTTTTTCCGCGCATGAAACTAAAACTGCAAGCTGGGCGTAGGTGTATAGCCGCTGTGCTTGGAGTGGCGGATCCCCGCCATCGCCATCGCCGCCATCGCTATCTTTTTTTCCGCTTTTTTTCGTCGGCGACCGGCGGCCAGATGCGCCCGATCGCTGGCGGCCCGAACTCCGTGATGGTCCGACAGCATTGGGGATGTGGCCGACGATCCCCATCTCCGAATAGATGGGGTTACCACGCATTGCGCGTCGGCTGCCCCGCCACACATCCCGTATCTCACGTATCATACTATCCGAGGCATGGGCTGCTGCGCTGTCATATATCCTGCACTGCAGTAGCGACCGAGGCATCCAGCGCATGCGCGCTAGCGAATCGAGCGCATTGATACCCAATGCGCCGTAGCCGGCAAAAAATGCTATGTAGGCATAGACATAGATACTGTCACCCGGGATAACCCCGGCCAAACCCAATCCAACAGTGCACAAAAGCGCTGCCGTTGCGAATAGAAGCAGGATATAGAGTACACTCGATGGCTGGATCCGCATGAGATCTTCCTTATGTGCATATGCCATCCAGATAAGATTAGGACCCGTGGCGAGGATGGCCGATACCGACAACTGGTAATCAGACCAGTTATCCCCAAAGTTGGGGCGAGTACGCATTCTAAATATCATGTCGCCCACCACATGTCAACTATATGTCGTGATATATTTTCAATTTTGCACAATATGTAGTGTGCCAACTCCGTCACGCCTCTTTTTCGCTATTCTGGCGTGACAGCAGTTTAATGAAGATATGGGCTTCATCTAAGTGGGTAGCCTGAGATCCAGTTTACCCAGGATCAGGGGGGCATGGGTAAAGTGTTGGTGGGCGCGATAGCCCTTAGCCTTAGCCTTGATGGATTGCATGAGACGATTGCCGTTGTGTAGGCCATCACGTCCAGTTGCGATGATGGCTGATCCATCCCTGATAGGAGTTTGACGACAGATTAGGTATAGAAACCTACATCCATGCCACAAGCAAGGAGGAATGCGTCGGGACAAAGCGCAAGTGGCAGGACCCGCCACAGGCTCGCGCCAGTATTCCTGGGTCTGTGCTGTAAGATTTTGGGAGAACCCACGACTCATACCATGAAAGCACGCATCCACCACGCGCAAACGGAGGTATCCATGAAGCAGCTCAACAGTCAGCAACGTATTTCTACTCGTATGTTTTTGGCAGGGATGTTGGTCGTTGCAGGAAGCATGGGGTCTGTAGCTCCAGCCTTTGCTGGTACTACCCACTGGGTCAAATGCTACGGCATCGCTCGAGCCCACATGAATGATTGCGCGACCACGACACATTCGTGTGCCGGGCAATCCATTCATAATGGTGGCAAATATTCCTTCCTTTATATACCTAAAGGGCTTTGCGAAAAAATTGTAGGAGGCAGCCTGGTCCCTGGGAAGTAACAATAATCATTTCATGCATGGAGGAGAGTCCGGTGGCAGCATGCTCTAGGGTTTTTCACAAAATGGAATCAGGATACGACCAATTGGTGCATTGGCTACACTACCTGGCTCCCGTTGCAGATCTGGCAGCGCGCCTATGGGTCGCCAAAATCTTTTGGGCCGCCGGGATGGTCAAGCTGCAAAGCATGACCGCAACCGTCATGCTGTTTAAGCATATGTACCATGTACCACTTCTGCCACCGGTATGGGCCGCATATCTTGGTACCGGCATTGAAATTGTTTTTCCGGTGCTTCTGGCTTTCGGTCTGGCTGGTAGATTCGCCGCTGGATTTTTATTTATTTACAACGTGATCACCGTTATTTCCTACCCCCAGATGGGGATTTCCGGAATGATGGATCAAGTTCCCTGGGGGATTTTTCTCTTGTTCACGACAGTATACGGGCCGGGCATATTCTCCCTGGATTACGGACTGAAGAAGTTCTGGAAATACGGCAAACGGATGGCAAACACTTAGCAATTGATAGCCTTGTCACGTACCTTTGTGGGTACAAGGCAATACGCTCCCTTCGGGGAAACCACGTGGTTGTTTTGAAAAAGGAGTTTATTATGAGTCAAGTAGCAAATCGCAAACAGACCTTCAAGCGCACCCTTTTTGCTGGGGTGGTGGTTATGGCAGGAGCCGGTTTCGCCAGCACTGCCTGGGCAGGCATGATGCCGCATGGCTATGTCAAATGCTACGGCATCGCCCGTGCCCATCAGAACCAATGCATGTCCATTGGCGGCATCACTCGGGGCTCGGCCAAAACCAACGGCAACCCGGACGCCTGGTTGGCCGTACCCAAAGGCGTTTGCATGAAAATCGTGGGGGGTAGCCTCACTCCCGGGAAGTAAAGCACAGGGCCGGGGCAGTTTGCCCCGGCATACTTGTAGCGCATTCAGACCTGCCTGGTCTGCAATCTTGTTGAAAAAAAGGAGTGTATGTTAATGGCTTATGCAGCGACGGAACCCTCTTTTCAGACTTTGTCGAACAATGCCATTCCTGCTGCTGCAGGTATTGGACTGCGGGCATGCCATTACCATGCATTCCAATCTGGAAAGCCAGAGATTGCCTGGGTCGAGGCACATAGCGAGAACCTTTTTGCCGATGGTGGTCTGGTTCATCGCGTGATGCGTCAGGTGCGGCAGGAATATCCGCTGAGTCTTCATGGTGTCAGTTTATCATTGGGCAGCGCTGACCCAATCAACATGGACTATCTCCATAAACTCAGGCAAGTGATTACACGCTATGAACCGGGCCTGGTATCGGAACACCTCTGCTGGGTGTCTAGCAGGGGCCGCTATCTCCATGATCTATTACCCATACCGTATACGGAAGCCATGCTCCGGCATGTCAGCGACCGCATCGATCAGGTGCAAAATTTTCTGAAACGGCCCATTCTCATCGAGAATGTCTCAGCCTATCTCCAGTTTGCCACTGAGCAGATGCCTGAGTGGGCCTTTCTCAACGCTTTGGTCAGGAACACAGGCTGTGGGCTACTCCTCGATATCAACAATCTCTATGTCAGCAGCCGAAACCTGGGTATCCGTCAGGAAGAATACCTTGCCAACATTGATGGAGCTGCCGTACAGGAAATACATCTGGCTGGCTTTAGTGTCGAAAACGCGCTTGGCCAGGACATTTTGATTGATACGCACAGCCAGCCCGTCTGGCCTGAAGTCTGGTCCCTGTATGGTCAGTCATTGCAGGTGTTGGGACGAAAGGTGCCAACCCTGATCGAATGGGATGCGAATATTCCACCCATAGAGAGATTGCTCCATGAAGCAAACACCGCAGAACAAGTATTGGAGGAGATGCCATGAGTACCCCATTCTCTTGGCAAGCCTCCTTCATGGAGGCGGTATTATCGGAAGGGGGTCTCATTCCCGATCTCGATGGACCTTTTTCGTCTGCTGTTTCGACAGCAGTCTACCGCAACAATATTCTGGAGGGCTTTACGGAAGGTCTCAAGAATATTTATGGAGCTATCTTCCTGCTGATTGGCGAGGACTGCTTTCGGGCAATTGCTCATGCTTATGCGCGCAGTACGCCCTCGTTATGCGGAGATCGCAATGCTTATGGAGCCCGCATGCCTGAGTTTCTGGGTATGCATCCACTTACGCGGTCAATAGCCTACTTGGCCGATGTAGCCCGGTTGGAGTGGGCGAGCCATGAAGCGTATCTCGCTGCAGAGGAATTTATGGATAGTGGCCTACATACTTCTGTGCGCTTGATCGAGTCGGACTATCCCCTTCTCGCGCTCTGGCAGTTCTGCCAGCACCCGGAGACTGATTCGCCCCTCGATTTGGACGCCCTCGGCGGGGATCGGGTCTTCATCTGCCGCCCGCAAGAAGAGGTCCTCATGCGCAGCCTACCCATGGGAGAAGCGTCTTGGTATCGAAGCCTGCTGGAACACAAGACACTTGGGGAGGCCACCTCCGCAGCCGTAGACGCGGAACCTGGCATCGATCCTGCCCAGTATTTGGCTTCGGCACAGCGTGACGGGATTTTCATACCCAAACAGTAGCGATGGCCAACGGCACACCAGCTTCAAGGAGAATCGTAGAGATGAAGATGTTTCCCGCACGAACCCTCATATCGTGGCTAGTGGTCAGCCTGGGTGTTGGCAGCTTGCTGCTCCTCTGGACGAATCTTGCCGAAGCGAAGGTATCCACCCCCACTTCTTCCACTGCGACGGCAGCCAAGCAGCTATGGAACAACGTACTCCCCCAACGTCTTACCTACATCCAGGAAGGCCATCATGGCCCGATTCTGTATGATTTTCAGGACCCCAATTGCCCATATTGTCATATCATGTATGCGCATGAAGCTCCATTGATCAAAGCGGGTAAGTTGACGGTACGCTATGTGCCGGTCGCGATTCTCACACCTCAGAGTCCGGAGGAAGCAGCGGCCTGGTTGCAATCCGCAGATCCAGAAAGCGCTCTGAAGCATTTTGAGCACATGGTTGGGCCCGCGCTTCGCACCGGTAATTATGCCAAGCTGCCCAAAGCTGAGCCCACTGCGATCACGAGAAAAGAATTAAAGGCTAATTTGCAAATGATGACGGCTCTGGGCTTTGATGGCACGCCGGCCATGCTTTATGAAAGCAAAAATGATCAGATAGGACGAATCCCGGGAATGATATCGGAGAAGGAGCTTGCGGAGTTGTTACCGCAATTACAGAAGCGAGCGCCTTGATGGCATCAGAAAACGAAAAAGATGCGTGTTGCCATCCTCATAAATGGCTGGATCGCTACGGCGACAGGCTTTACCGGCATGCATTATTTCGAACAGGAAACCCTGCACAGGCAGAGGATCTGGTACAGGAAACCCTGCTGGCAGCCTGGCATGGCCGGGCAAAATTCTCCGGGAAGGCGCAAGAGAGTACCTGGTTATATGCCATTCTCGAACACAAGATTCAAGATTATTTCCGTCAGTATTCGCGCTCGCCACAGAATAGCAGGTTAGATGTGAATGACTTGGATCCAGATATTGAGAACGCAGTATTTCAGCGTGACGGTGCCTGGTCGGTACGGCCTGGTTCCTGGGGTCGCAATCCTCAGGAAGATATGGAATCCAAAGATATGCTTCGGATCTTGAGAGAATGCTTGCGTGCTCTTCCAGAACTACAGCGCTCTGCATTCTTGTTACGCGAATGGTACGGCGAGGGGGCTGCGCAATGTGCTAGCGCACTTTCGATAACTGCGAATCATCTCTCTGTGTTATTGCACCGTGCGCGATTGCAGATTAACCGCTGCTTAGGAGCCAAATTCGTGGAAGGAGAGAATGAATGATAAAGCGCCTCATGTTGACCTGCCGTGATGCGGCGAAGCTTTTGTCCATCAGTCAGGACCAATCCCTTTCACATCGGGAGCAATGGGCCCTAAAGATGCATCTGCTCTTTTGTTCCTCATGCAGACGCTATGCCCGCCAGCTACGCTGGATGGATCAACTTTTTCACCTTGCTGCGGGCAGATGGAGTACGTTTCATTTAAGCCCGGAAGCCAGAAAGAAAATTTGTACTCGAATGGAAGAAGCCGAGCGGGAATCACTGGAGGAGCCTTCTTCAGCGGAGGATTGACTTATGAAAACGTGCGGGCTGTCCAGTAATGGGCATTCCTGCCGCGATATCAGATTATTTTCACCCGGGATACAAAGGTTCAATAGAAACCCAGATTGCATCCAATCATGCCGGAATGTGTCTGGCCAGCAAAAAAGCACCGCCGCCCCAGGCGGCAACCCACAGCACGGCACCTATCGCGCTCCATATTGCAAACGCCCGGAATCCCATTTCCGACGCTCCGGCCATGTAACCCTGCAATTGGCGCAGCGGCACGATGAAACGTCCGACCAGCACCACGGGCGCCCCGAAACGACAGAAGAATACATGTACCTTATCCACCATGGACGCTTTGATGCCCACATAGCGGCCATAGCGCAGCAAGGCCTTGTGTCCGTAGCGTTCACCCAGGCCATAGGCCAGATAACCGCCCAGAGTGGCGGCAAGCATAGCCAGAGGCAGCACCACCCATACCGGGAACAACCCTTTGGCCGCAAGGAATCCGGCGGCTACCACCGTCGCCTCACCCGGCGCGAAAACAACACCGGCGCTCTCGATAAAGAGCAAAACGAATACAGCGGGCAGGCCATAGGCTTTAAGAATTGGGCTGGCGGCGTGAATGAGAACGGTCATGGTAGTAATAAAAAAGTGGAACATGAAAGTACCTTACCAATTACCTGGTAACCTGCCTGGCAGGATGTCTGGAAATTATGCGCGATTCGAAAATTGCTCGTGTTCTTCCGCACGACATCACGACGTAGTGCACGGCAGGAACATCCCACCTCGCCCACCTATACTTCAACCGTCAAATCGAGAATTTTCCAGGCAAACCGGTCACCATACCACATCCGGCCTCTTTACCAAGTTTTTGAGGGAGATTCCGGGCTGACGCTGGATATTTTTCTCGACTTCGTTACATCAAATGTCAGGAAGTCGAGAAAAACGATAATCGACGGGCACACAAACGCTTTATAGGTGATTGTTCATGTGCCAAATAACATTTTGATAAGTTTATATCTTTTTTTGCTGTTAGTCATATCGACCGGATATCCTTGAATGACGCCCATAACGATGCACATAAGAAGCCCACGGCGACAAAATATCATACTCCCTGGAGATGATACTTGTGTGCGCTTAAGTAGCCTTCCTAATCTGTAATCGCGGATTCTGCTCCGGACGTACCCTATGCAGCAGAAAACGAGGACAGTGATGATCTAAGGCATCCCAAATAAAAAAATTCCCTCACGTTGTTTCGCCGATGTCGGTCATCCGCTAAAGACCTCCACCTGGAAATTGCCATATCTTCATGCGGATGGACCAACTGATCTTCGACGATTGCCCGACAAATTCAAAGCCATCAATGATTCGGAAGGACATCTTGCAGGGGATGCTTGCTTAAGAAAAATTGGACAACTGCTGAATAATTTTCCAAAACGGACTTCAGACTTTATAGCGAGATTTGGCGGCGAAGAGTTTTGTGCTGTTCTACCCGATACCCCTCCAGAAGGCGCAATAGAAATCGCAGAAAAAATAAGAGCTTGGATTCTAGATGCCCGCATCAGTCATCCCTCCTCTCCAAGTGGCTTTGTCACTGTCAGCGTCGGAGTTGCCAGTACCATTCCCAGTATGGGGGACTCCGTAAACGATCTTTTGACCATTGCAGACAAAGCGCTTTACGAAGCTAAAAGCAATGGGCGGGACCGTGTTGAATTCTGAAACAAAAGGACTGCGGACCACCGCACAATGGTGGTCGAGGTAGGCCGATGACAACAGCATTCACTCAATGAGCAAGCCCAGTAAGCACTATTGACGAGCGAACGCCTGCCATTGCGTGGCGGGTATTGAGAAGAGGGGGCCCATCACGACAGGACCCGTCGGCTACAACAAAGGCTATCCCGTAAACGAACCATCCCTATGCGGTATAGAGAATACGTGACCGGTTATGTGATCGTTTGGACGCCCAGAATCCCCCCATCCTGGCCTGTCCCCCAAACCGCCGTTTATGTGACGGTTGTTGCACTGTAACAGTTGTGTAATTCGCACTCCGTAACTGTTGCTCCCCCTCAGCATACGCTATACGGAGCGCCTGGCCGATGCCGGTGTGGCTGCTTCTGTCGGCAGCACCGGGGACAGTGACGATAATGCCTTGGCAGAAACCATCAATGGTAAGCGTCTAAGCAACCCACTCTTGCGGGTTGGCGCCGATCAGGCTAATGCAGATTTTTTCCAGTTCCACGGCAAGAGTTCGTGGAGTCGCTTGTTGGGCCAGGTGGGGAGCTTTTCGAGCACGTCACAGAGATAGGCGAAGGGTTCGATACCGTTGAGTTTGCAGGTTTCGATCATACTGTAGAAGAACGCCGCCCGTTGGCCTCCGGCATCATTGCCGACGAACAAGAAATTCTTGCGACCAATGGCCACCCCGCGCAACGCCCGTTCCACTGGATTATTGTCGATGCTGAGCTGCCCCTCTTTGAGGTAGAGGGTAAGGGCCTTCCAGCGCTTCAGGGCATAAGCGATGGCTTTGGCGATGCCACTTTTCGGGGCGACCTGCATCTGGGTTTCCGTGAGCCAGGACTGGAAGGCTTCCAGCAGCGGGCTTGCACGTTGCTGTCGGGCAGCCGCTTTCTGATCGGGTGGCGATGCCTGGATCTCTGCCTCAATGGCATAGAGTTTGGCGATCCAGGCCAGGGCCTTCTGCGCTACGGGACTCGGACCCCGCTGCTCCACGTCATGGAAGTGACGACGCACATGCGCCCAGCAGCCAGCCTCTGTGACTTGTTCCTTGCGGTAGAGGGCATCATAACCTCCGTAGTCATCGGTCTGGAGTATGCCCTTCCAGTCACCCAGGAAGTGTTGCGGGTGTATCCCCTTGCGGTCCGGGGCGTAATCAAAGACAACAATAGGATGTGGGGCATCCGCCTGACTGCGATAAACCCAGAGATAGGCTATGTCCGTCTTGCCACTGCCGGGGTGGAGCACCGGCAAGGGCGTCTCGTCGGCGTGCAGCATCTTTCCTTCCAGCAAGGCCATTTTGCAGGCTTCCGCGAGAATGCTGATCCAGTATTCTCCCTGTCCCAGCCAGCTGCAGAGGGTGGCACGGGAGATCGGTACACCGGCCCGCTGATATTGGGGCTCCTGCCGATACAGGGGCAGATGATCCACATGCTTGGCGGTCATCACATGGGCCAGGAGTCGGGCGGTAGGCAAGCCCTTGTCGATAACCTGGGCCGGTAATGCCGGGCTTTCCAGGGTACCGCAGGGACGGCAGGCCAGCTTGGGGCGGATATGGCGGATCACCTGGAAGTGGCCGGGGATAAAATCCAGCTTTTCGCTGATCTCTTCGCCCACATGTTCCAGCACGCCCCCGCATTGATCGCAGGTGCAGGTCTGGGGGGCATGCCGTACTTCCACCCGGGGCAGGTGGGCGGGAATGGGCGTGCGACCGGGATGACGACGGGTCGGACGCGCTGGAACGGTCCTGATTTCTGCGTGGACAACATCCGTCGTCTCCACCTCTGCAGGGGTCGCCGTCACGGCGGCGCTGTCTGCCAGCACGGTGTCGAGGAGGCTTTCCATCGCCGCGATTTCCGTATCCAGGGCTTCTTCCCAGAGGCCAATCTGGTCGGGAGAGAGCTTTTCCGAACGGCGCCCGAATCGCCAGCGGTTGAGTTTGGCGATAGTGCTTTCCAGGCGGGCGATGGTTTCATCGCGTGCGGCGATGTGTTGGTCTTTCTGGACGGATGAGGGCTTGTTGCTGCGCGATGATCCGGGTGCGTTCCGCTTCCTGTTCTTCCTGTTTCTGTAGCAGGCTCAGGACCAGATCGCGTAGGGCGTCCGGGCTGCTGGGAAGGGGCATGGGAGGCGTTGAATCCATGGATAAATAGTACCAGCAATAGGAGCTTTATGCCAGTAATTCAGCGAGTTACAGCCGTGTGGGCGTACATTTTTCCAGGGCTGGCAACGGCGTCCACGGGCGCCCCTCCACCAGCATCGCCCACTGCGCGGCCGATAGCTCTATGGCATCGGCATCGGCGAGGGGCCAGTGCAATCGCCCCTGATCCAGACGGCGATATAAGAGCCAGAATCCCAGACCGTCCCAGAGCAACAATTTCAGGCGATCGCCCCGGCGGTTGCGAAACACAAAGGCGTGACCGCAAAAAGGATCTGCCGCCAATATCCCCTGCACCCGTGCGGCCAGACCATCAAAACCCAGACGCATATCCACGGGTGCTGCTGCCAGCCAGATGCGGCTGCCCGGACTCAACCACATGGGCTTTCAAGGACCCGCACCAGCGTTTGCAGCCAGTCCGTGTCTACGGGTGCCGCAAGCTTCAGGCCACGACCGGACAACAGGTGAATTTCTACCGGGGAAACAGACGACCGAATCGGGGCCAGCGTGACCGGCAAAAACCCTTCGGGGACGGCGGCCATAGAACGTGGTTCCGATGGCGCAGCAAAGCGCTTGCGCCAGTAATGTAGGGTGGCTACGGCAATCCCTGCCTGCGCACAGTAATGCTTCACCGTAAGACCGCTCGCCTGGAACCCGTCTACCTGTTGCCGCCAATAAGCCGCCTTCTCTTCCTTCGTCATAACTACCCCTCCTTGCTGAATGCAAATCAGGGTCGCTCAGGTCGGAAAATTTGGAAAGGTGGGTTGCTTAGACGCTTACCATCATACGACATGGCCAGAAAAGTGCAAAATCGGTTAAATCTGCTAGATAGGTTGCTGAGTTAGTGTCGCGGGTATAGTGGTGAAGTTCTGAACATCAATGATGGCAGGGATGTTTGGGTAATTCTCACGGGACAATTTCGGGACAGTAAGAATAGGACATATTGGGACAATCTGGGATATATTGGGACATGGCCATTCCATGTTTTGTTATTTATCAATCAGATAAGAAACCAAGAAATAGCGAGGCACGGCGGAAATGTAGCTATTTCTGGCTACGAACCAGTAGGTCGGGAGTTCGACTCTCTCCGAGCGCACCAATAAAAAAAGGGGTTACATTTAGATATGTAACCCCTTTTAATTTAATTTACTGGAATGCGCCTGGATGAAATTCTATCAGGGAACAGACCAGATTACGCAATTTTACTTACCTCACAGACATCATGTCCGAGGTTACATCTTCCCAAGTTATGCTTTCAACCAGCTTGCAACTTCAGCTTGATGCGAAGTAATCCATTTTTGAACAATTTCTGTCATCGGTTTACCGTCCTGTTTTTCGACCATCATGGCTTGAACTTCGGGGAGCGGAATATTCACTTTTCCAAGAAATTTCACCAACGCTGGATGCGTGTGTTTCAGCTCGGGATTGATTACGGCATCAATATTACCCGGCTTGCCATATATATTCTTGGGATCAGCAAGTGGCCGCAGGTGAAATTTTGCCCAAATACCAAGCGGTTTCCAACAGGTGAACACCACCCACTTCTTTCTCGCAACCGATCGCGCAACCTGGGCTTCCATGGCAGGCGTAGAACTTGCCAGTAAGTGCATATGATGCATTCCATAAGCCTTAATAGCTTCTCTGGTGGTAATCATCACACCAGCTCCATCACCGATACCAATAATACGACCATTGAAATTATGATGATAATGCTCCAGCTGACTCAGGCTGTGCACTGGTACATAGCTTGGAACAGCGAGTCCCGCCCAGGTTCCGGTGGTGATAGGTCCCAAGTTCACTACTTGATGCTGAAATCTTTGCCAATACTGTTTTTGAGTATAAGGTAACCATGCGGTAACGGTAAGGTCAGCACTGCCTTTGGCAACAGACGCCCACATCGGCCCTGCTTCTGTTGAAATTAATCGCACGGGCAAGTGCATTTTTTCCTGGATTAATTTACCGACAATATGCGTCTCGATATTGCTGCTTTGCCACGATGAGACGTAGGTAATTCGGATAGGCGGAGTATTCGCCAGTGCTATTCCGGGAATGGCAAGACAGGATGCGACAACTAATGACGCGATAAAATTACCTTTCATTAATATTACTCCTTGTGCAATTTTGCAAGTGATTGAGTCAATCGGTCGATGATTATGGCCAAAATCACCACACTGATCCCGCCAACAAAACTCTCTCCAACATCTAACTGAGTGATACCCTGAAGCACCTGATTTCCAAGACCTCCGGCACCAATCATTGCAGCAATAACCACCATGGAGAGACCCAGCATGATGGACTGATTAACCCCAGCCATAATAGAGGGTAGCGCAGTAGGCAACTGCACCTTCCAAAGTCGTTGAAACCAAGTGGCGCCAAAGGCCTCTGACGCCTCGATCAGTTCTTCTGGAACATTTTGAATACCCAGTGAAGTAAGGCGGACCAGCGGAGGCAGAGCAAAAATAGTGGTCGCGATCACGCCAGGCACCAGGCCAAGACCAAAGAAAATAACTGCCGGAACTAAATACACGAACGCTGGCATGGTCTGCATGATATCCAGTACGGGACGTAGTATCCTTGCCGCCCATACACTTTCGGCAGTTAAGATTCCGGCTGGTAAACCAATAATCAGCACCAATATCTCCGCTGCCAAAACCAATGCCAATGTTTGTATGAGCGCAGACCACAGGTTCAAATTCCACACGAGTCCAAGACCGACAATACAGAATAGCACGAGGCCCCAGGCTCGGGGTCTTCGCCATCCAGCGCTAAACAATGCCATGACCGCCACCAGCAAGATGAAGACTTCGGGTGGAATCGCCAATAAAGCCTCATTCAGGCCGGCAATCAGTGTATGAATCCCTGAACTAATAGCATCAAAGCTATCCGAGTAATTGGCTGTGAGATTGTTGACCCATGTGCTCACCCAATGTCCCAGAGGAATCTCAGGAAAATGATACATCACTATCAGCCTCCTATATCCGCTGCGGACACTGGTTCTGCCAATGATGCTTGACCTGTTTCATCTTCTTCATCTCCCTGCGCTAAGGCTGCTAAAATACTACTTTTATCAATCACACCGAGGACGCGCTGACGTTCATCCAACACGATTATTGGCGTTCTTTTTTCATGAGCGAGCTGAATCAAGTCGCGCACCACATTATCTGGTGCCACGGTCTCAAGCGGCTGATATACGCTTGGATCAATATTATCTTGGTCTCTATACTGGCGAGCAGTATCAAGATCAACATAGCCTAACAAATGACGACTGTTATCAATGACAATCAGCCCGTTGAAGCCACTACGCTCCATTTTTTTCAACAATACCCGAGGAGCATCTTTAGGGTGAGCAGAAATTCTCAGGGTTTGCATGACTTCACTGGCCTTCAACACCTTACTTCTGTCCGCGCCTTGAACAAATGCAGACACATATTCATCTGCAGGTTTACCCAGGATTTCTTGTGGAGTCCCGACCTGAATCAATTCACCATCGCGCAAAATAGCAATGTGGTTACCAATTTTGAGCGCCTCATCCAAATCATGAGAAACAAACACGATCGTCTTATTGAGCCTTTCCTGTATTTCTAATAGATCATCCTGAAGCTGATTCCGAATAATGGGATCCAATGCACTAAAAGCTTCATCCATCAACAGAATTTCAGGATCAACAGCTAATGCGCGAGCAAGCCCTACCCGCTGCTGCATGCCACCTGATAACTGATTGACAGGAAGATCACCATAACCTTGCAAACCCACGGCCTCAATGACATCCATAATGCGCGCCCGGCGTTCTTTTTTTTCAACACCTTGAATTTCCAAACCAAACTCAACATTCTGAAAGACGGTCCGATGTGGAATTAACGCAAAGCTCTGAAAGACCATGCCAAAATTTTTTCTACGAACCTCTCTGAGTTTTTTGCTTCCAATCTGCGTAATGTCTTGACCATCAATAATAATTCGCCCGCTGGAGGGCTCCAATAGCCGATTGATGAGACGCAAAACCGTTGACTTCCCACTCCCGGAGAGCCCCATTATTACAAAAATCTCTCCTGGATCAATACTCAAACTAACATTATTAACCCCTATCACTACCCCGGTCTCAGGGCTCCGTCAAGCTCGCCAGATATAGTAGCAGAGGTTTTCGCCACTGATTTTAATGGTGGTTTGAAGGGGCTATAGTTGGTGGAAATGCGGCATTTTCAGGCGATTTTGGGTGCAGAATCGTGAATGGGGTGGCTGACGGACGCAGCTCGCCCTCCGGAGCTATTCTCGGATAGGTAAACCCCGTGGTGGCGCCTCAGTATCCGAGTTGGCGGAGCGTTTTGTGCGCGCTGGCGGCGAAATCCCGGCACGCTTTGGCGATATTCTTGACGCCAGTGAGACGCATAATGCTCATGGCCAGTTCGCGCAAGGTCGCCATCATATGGGGACCGTTCTGGGTACGGACTTGGGAGAGGTCCTCGTGGAAAGTCACATCGCGGACATGATGGTTCCGGTTTTCAATTTCCCAGTGACCACGGGCCAAGCCCAACAGATTTTCGGGCGTGGCACGATCCGGGGTCAGGCTGGTGAGTCCGAAGGCATAATCATCCCGAATCGTGCCCTCTTTGCTGTTGATGGTGGAGCGTTGGATCAGGAAAGCTTGTCCGACATGCGGAAAATGGAGGCCGGTTGCCCGGGTGGCGACGATGATTTTGCGGTATTCAAAGCGGCCATGCCCGACCTCTGTGGTTTCAGCGTTGAGGGGGAAAATCGCCCCAAGGGAGGCACGTCAGACGGTCGCGGAGTTTTCGTTGATTGCCTTTGACGGCGGTGAAGAGATAATCGGCTTTCTTGTCTTCGACGAGGAAGCGGGCGGTCTCCCGCTGGGTATGCAGGGCATCGGCGGTGACGACCTTGCCCGCGATGTTGACGTCCTGGAGCAGGTTGCGCAGTTCTGGAATTTCGTTGGTTTTCCGGGCGATTTCTTTTTGCGCGATGGTGGCCCCCTGTCCATGCAGGAACGCGCTGAGCAGATGCACCTGAGCGCCGTCTGCGCGTGCGGCCCCTTTGAGGACTTTGCCATCGACGGCCACCGCTTCAAAGCCCGCCGTACCCAGTAGCCAGGCGCCGATCGCCGCATCCAGCGCCTCCACATCGGCCCCTTGCAAGACGCGCCGGATGGTCGGTTCGGAGGGGGCGAGGTAGCGCTTGGTTTTGGGATCGAATCGGGCGCGGATGCGCTTCAATTGAGCCTGGGTCAAGCGACCGCCCCACTCGGCGATGGCGGCATAACTTTCGGCCCGCGTCAGGACAGCGGCCACGGCCACCGTCAGGATGGCCGGGAGGGGATGCTGCTTGCCTAGTTTGCTGCGGGTATCGGGAAGGCGGAAAAAGATTTGGCGCAAGCCTTCCATTTGCGCGGTCGCTCAACGTCACGGTTTGCATGGGGGTATGGGTCCATTCGAGTTGGGGCTGCGGCTGGGCCAACCAGGCCCGCGCCTGTGGATGGAGAGGAAAGAGCAGAAGACGTTTAGGTTGGCCGTGGTGGACATAGCCACCACCGGGACGGCGGGCGAAGCCCTTGGTTCCGCCGACATCCACCCAGTTGGCGGCCCGGTAGCAGGCACCGGTAAAACGGGGGGATTCCACAAAGGTCTCAGCCAGCACGATGGGATGCCCATAGACGGATTGCCAGTCCGCAGAGAGCCTGTGCAGGTTCAGCGCCAGAATACGGGACGCCAGATTCGGGAAGGATTCTCCGGGCAGGATCAGAAAACGGGCATTGTTGGCGATGAGATGCAAGCGCTGGCGGCGCAAGATCCAGGACCAGCCGATCCACCGATCCCGCGCCTGGCATTGAAAAGCGGCGGCATGCCAGCCCAGTAACGCTACCCAGCGACCATCGAGCGTAGCCACATAGCGCAGGTTACGGCCCGCCAAGGTGCGAAAGCCCCGGTAGTGATACGTTTGCATCAGCGTATTCCAGCGTTCCCGCTCCGTGGGCAGGATGGGTCGCACCTGAACACGGTGCAGGCTGGCTTGCTGGTTTTCGGTGAGAGTTGGGACTTCCATGCGGCAAAAGTTACCGCATTCATCCTGAGAAGTCCAGAAAAACCCTTTGTGCTACTCCATCAGCAGCTTAGATGGAAGGTTGACAGGGCCCTGACCCCGGTCTTTTCTCGAATTTCTTTTTTATTGGCATTTCGGGACAGCATCGAACTCAAATCGCGATGCGAGCCAAAGATTTTGCTGACGCCCTGTAATTCTATTTTAGACAATATGAGCCACCCTTAAAAACTGATTTTTAATTATTTTATTCCTATAAAATAAATTTGTCAACCTTTTAAAAATTTTTATTGAATTTAAACCACAAACCCGTCGTTTATTTAACACTTTTATGTGTTTTTGCAAAAGAATGAAACTATGTGTATAATAATATAACGGCAAAACAAATTGGAGACGCTCCATGATTACATTCCGCTATAAATATATTATTTTTTTTATTGCGTCAGCGCTCGTGCCATGCACGGCCTATTCTGCGCCTGCTGCATCTCGACAAATACTGCAAGAAGAAATTCATCAGCAAGGCGAAGAAATACAAAAACTCATGCAGGAAATGCAAAGCAAAAATACTGCGTTCCAAATTAGCAGTGGTGCGGTTATGGAATATCAATACAAATTTTACAGCCATACGCATGGCGGAAAACTGATTCTTGATTATGTTCCACTCAGCATTCACGGCAAGGTAGGAAAGCATTGGTCTTATGGTATTTCTGAGCGTTTTTCGACGAGCAATATTGCCAATCATGCCTACTTACATTATGGCTGGATAGCCTACAGTTTTGGGCACCATTCCCAACAGCATATCCGTTTTGGATTTTTCCACGAACCCTTCGGCAATCTGCCCTACGGTTATGACTCCTTTTGGGGTAGTCTGGGATACTATGCCGGTTTCACAGACCATCAGGCAGCCGGACTTGAATACCAGACCCACCACGGCCCTTGGCACTTTGCTATAGCGGCTTTCAAAAATGATAACCTGGGGCAACCAAGTACTTATGCCGGAGGCGTACCTACGGGAGATTTCCAAAGCATCAATGGTGGAGATTTAAGGCTTGCGTATCACTTTGGTAAACCGTTGGGTATTCATGGGAATGTTTCTGCCGCTATTAAAGGCGGAGAACTATTGGCCGGCAATCGCACTGGTAACCGTTGGGCCGCCACATTAGCCAGCGACGTTTCACTCGGCAACTGGAATATCAAAGATCAGATCGTTAATTATGCATTTGATATTCCATCGCGTGCGCAAGCACATGGTGTATATCTTCCCAGAAATTTGATTACCGTAGAAAACTATGGCTTTGCCTACCAGATGCCGGCTCGCGGATTACTGCTTTCCGCCAGCATCGAACGGCACATCCCCATTCACGCCGGTCCACTCCAGGGAATAAACCTGTATGATGATTATGGTTATCTGGATGTCGTCGGGAAAAGTATTGTTAACCAAAGCACTGAGAATAGTTACAACAATGTTCAGTTAAACGTGATCGGGACAGAGTTCATACTCAAACCCTTGTACATCTGGGCTGACTACGCTCTGGGCCGCAACGCCGGAATGGCTTTCGTTGGCAGTGACAATAATCAGTGGCACGCTCGCTTCAATCTCGCGGTTGGCTTCTATTTTAGCGCCTTGTAAATAGTCCAATGCCACAGGGGATAGAAGTAAAAAACTTCCATCCCCCGCTATGGGTCATTGATTCCGTTTAGCCGTTACCAGAGTCGCCGTGGGTGTTGGATCCAGCTTTTTCCGTCGCCATTTCGGCTTTCAATCTGGCAAGATCCGCATCCACCCCGCTGCTGGCCCGGACCTGATCCATTTCCTTGTCCGTTTGGCTGCGATGATCCAGGGGATCATTCAGAGCACCCGATTCAATGAGTCCATCCATGGCAGTGGCCTTGGATTCCATCTGCTGAGTACGGTCCTGGGCCCGGCGCAAGGCCTCGCCAGCGTCATCCATGCCTTTGCCGATGCCGGTCAGGGATTCGCCCGCCTTGACTTCGGCAGAGGCTGCCGTCATTTCGCTTTTCATGACTTCTTTCTGGGTGCGGAACTGTTCAATATGATCCTGCAGCTTTTGTTCATAATCCTGGAGCTTTTGGGACTGCGCCGAAATCGCATCGTGGGCTTCTTTAAGGCTCGCGAGCTTCTGCAGTTCCGACTGCTTCTGGGTCAGTTCGGCCCGAGCCAGATCTTCGCGATTGGCCGCCAGCGCCGTTTTGGCATCGGCATCGGCCTTGTCTGCGGCTTTCTGTGCCTGCGCCATCTGGCTTTCCAGAGAGACCTTTTCGGTGACCACATCGGCTAAATGGCGCTTGGTTTCCTGCAGATTACTGATCATTTTCTCATAGGAGAGATCCAGGGTTTCCGCAGGATCTTCGGCATTATTGAGAAAATGATTGACCTTGCCCTGCAGTATTTCCGCAGCATGTTTGAATAATGACATGAATACACTCCTTGCGATTTGGATCGCGCTTTAATCGTTGACCGGGATGACCAATTGTGGATTCAGACCATCCACCAGTGCGTCGGCATTTTCCATGGCCTTCACCGCCGTACCGACGGCGAAAAATTCGATGATATGGGGTTTCCAGTTGTGATTGCCTTCATGTAGTTGCACGCCGGTGATCCCATCCGCCTGAGCTTCCTGGGCCTCATGCTGCATCCGCTCCATGGCCAGTTCGCGAGCGTCATACATGGCCTGGGTGAATTGCTCCATTTCTGTATTGCGGCCAATATTACCCATGGATTTCAGCAGCCCCTGGTGCGCCACATGATACACGCAAGACCCCAGGACCATTTCCATGGGCCGATACCCCGCCTGCAAGAGCATCCAGAAATCCTGGCCGCTCAGGTCGCTGGTAAAGGGCTTGCCACCCACTCCCTTGAAACCCGATGCGCCACTGCGATGGGCAATAGCCGTACCAATGGCCATGAATTCAAGAATATCCTGATCCCATTCCATGCGCTTCACTTCCAGACGCACCCCGACGATCCCATCGGCTTGCAACAAGATAGATTCCTGTTCCATGCGGCTGATGGCCAGTTCCCGGGCCTGGTACATGGCCTGGGAGAGTACATCCATTTCCATGTTCTGATTCCAGTTTCCATACTGGATACCCATGTGATAAATACAGGAGCCGACTACCAATCCCAAGGGCTCAAAGTTAGCCTTGCGCACCATCACAAATTCATTGACGGACAAATCTGAAGTAAATATGCCCTCATGACTTCCCTGGGAACGCAGCCCTTTGAGACGTTCCACGGCATGGGGGGCAAGATGTTCTGCACTATCGGTCATAGCAAATCCTTTTTTAAGTGAGCAGCACGGGTCAGGGGATGATCCGCCAGCGACACCATGGCCAGCAGTTCATGTTGCGGCGGGTTTTTCGGTAAATAGCTGATGGCGGTGCCAATACTGATGTGGCGACAGAGAAAGCGTTCGGGGTTATCCTGATCTGCGGGCACCTTGAACATCTGGGTATAACTGGTGTGGCCAAGAACGCCGGCGGCCATCTTGCGGCCATCCTCGCGCAGATCGTAAAGTGCCCGGCGCCGGACATTTTCCTGAAAAGTGGAAAGATCGGTGATTTCCATGTTCCAGTAGCGCGCCGCAAAAGGTGCCTGCTGCGCCGCCTGATCAACCACCGTTCCCATCCACGGCATATACCAGTCAAAATTGGCGCCAATGGCAATGCCCACAGGAACCACGCCATCTTCCAGCAAGCGCACAAATTCCAGAGCCGATACGGTAGCCACCACAGGCACGGCCGCCGGAGGAATACCTGCCAGACGAATAGCCGTGCCGGTTACCCCGTAATCCATATCATCCCCTTCGCCGTGCCGCACTTTCATGCGCACATCGACAATGGCATTGGCGCCGAGGGCAATAGCTTCCAGACGCATGCGCTCAACGGCTGTATGCCAGCCATCGTAGTGCCCCTGGGTCCAGGAATAACCAAAGTGGTACCAGCAATTACCGGTCACCATGCCAATAGGTTGAACGCCATGACTACGTTGCAAGAGCAACTCGGCAGCGTTGGCCGTACTGATCCAGGGTAGATGTCCCTGGCTGGTCTGAAATAGGCGGTTTTGCACAAAATTGGGGAGTCGATGCTGCTGCAAGGCCTGTTCCCACTCAGAATAGCGCTGCATTTCTTCGGGGGTTTGCGAGCGAACCCCCTGACTCACATTGTGTCCCAGATTTTCGGCCGCGCGCTGGGCGTCCTGGGCGACTTCTTCAATGCCGTGTTTGATTTTGTCCCAAATGGACATAGCGCCTCCTTGGGCTTAGCCCATGAGAAAATCGTGCAATGTATTGCTGGCGCCCTGCATTTCACCGGATAAATCGGCGAGATCCTTCACCAGACTTTCCAACCAGGCGGTAAGGGGTAAATCCTCGTGTTTGAGGACCACGCCACGCACCGTCTTGGCCCGGACTGTGGAAACATGTGCGCCATCCTGGGTCAGCAGATAATCATTGTTATCCGTATGAATGGTGATCATGTGAACATGACTGGTCTTGGCAAAAAAACCATCTTTTTTGCGTTCGACTTCGACCATGCCGGGCATATCCCCTTCCAGTCGAGCCGCCAATCCTTCAATAAAAGCCTTCATGTCGCTTTGCGCGCGCCTGATCCAGGCGGTACTTTGATCAAAATCTGTGCTCATGGAGGGCCTCCCACCCTTTATTACCCCATCTGTTTTTTGCTTGAAAGCAAAAGACCTTATTTGAGACCGCCAGCTCTGACTATAGTTCGTTATTTTCTTCAGGCGCGTTTTTTGGAGGTTACGGATAATTCCGAAGATTGTTCGTGCAGGCGCTGCAATTCGGCAAATTGGCGGTAGGTAGGACAGCTATGCAGCAAATCTTCATGGCTCCCGAGGCCAATAAGTTGCCCCTGATCCAGCACGGCAATGCGGGAGGCATGGACGATGGTCGCCAAACGATGGGCAGCCACCAGGGTAGTCCGCTGGGCGGTCAAGTTGGCCAGCGCTTCCTGAATCAATCGTTCGTTTTCGGCATCCAGCGCACTGGTTGCCTCATCCAGAATCAGCACCCGGGGATTGCGCAAAATGGCACGGGCGATGGCAATGCGCTGACGTTGTCCACCCGACAAGGTCACGCCTTTTTCGCCCACATGGGTTTGCAGTTTGGCTTCCAGTCGATCAGAAAATTCGTCCACCCGGGCAGCATGTACCGCCGCCTCTAACGCGGCTTCGTCGGCATCGGGCCGGGCCATCAGGATATTTTCGGCAATACTCATGGAAAAAATGACCGGATGCTGGGGGACCACCGCCAACTGCTGACGCAAGCTGCGCAGGGGCATGGCATCGATGGCGGTGCCATCCAGCAAAATACGTCCTGTACTGGGTTGATAATGGCGCATGAGCAAAGAAAACACCGTACTTTTACCTGCTCCGGAAGCGCCCACAAAAGCGATGGTTTCGCCGGGTTCCACATCCAGGGAAATATCCGTGATAGCGGGTACATCCGGTCGTGACGGGTAATAAAAAGCGACATGTTCCAAAGTCAAACGCGCGGGATAACGCAGCGAAAATGCAGGTGTTGTGGGAAAATCCTCCGCCCGGTCGGGCGCGGTTAATTCCGCTTTCAGGGTAACCGGGTCCCGTCTATCGGGCAGGGCGGCGCCACTATGCTCTGCTGGCTCATCCAGCAGGGCCAGCAGGCGTTCCGTCGCCCCGGCCAAACGCGCCATGCTGCCCCACAATTCTCCCAGGGAGGCCAGAGAAGTCGCCGCCATCAGGGCATAGAGGAGAAAGGCAGCGAGCACCCCCATCCCTATCTGCTTTTCCAGCACCGCCAGTCCGCCCAGGTAAAGCATGGCACTCAGTGCGAGAAATACCAGACTCCCCGTCAAAAAGGTCGACCAGGACTGCACTTTTACCCGCGCCCAAACCTGTCCCAGCAAGAGGTGAATATCCTGGCGATAACGGGTTTCGGTCTGAGGTTCGAGAGTCAGGGCCTGGATGACCCGAATCCCGTTGATGGATTCTTCCGTATGGGCACTGAGATCCGCCAGATAATCCTGTTCTTTGCGGCTATAACCGCGTTGCAAACGCCCGGAGCGCAGATTCACAAACACCAGCAATGGCAAGGCGATCAACCCCGGAATCAACAACTGCGGCATGGTGACCAGCATCATGACCAGAGCGCCAATCAGGGTGATTCCGCTTTGCAGACTCCGCCCCAGCACTCCCGTCAAACCAAATCGCAAAATGGTGACATCGCTGCTCAGGCGCGAAATCACCTCACCGGTGCGGAAGGTTTCGTAAAAAATCGCGGGAAGATGCAAGGCATGGCTGAATACCGCCGTCCGCAAATCCGCCACTACCCCCTGCCCCAGCCAGGTGGCCAAACCATCGCGGAGGCCACGCATGGCGACGGTAAACATGCCCAACAACAACAGGGCAATACTGATCCAGAGCAGCGCCTGGTAACTATGAAAGCCCTTGTCCAGAATGAAACGTGCGCCCTGGGGCAACACTAAAGAAGCCGCCGCACTGAAGAGCATAGCCAGCAAATACGCGGATAGCAGCAGCAGACGCGAACGCAGAAAGGGCTTGAGCTTCCACAGTACCCAGAGATTTTTATTGACCGGACGCTGCCAGGGATTTTGAGCCACTTGTCACCTTGTCGATAAATTTCAGGGATGCTGCAGTATACGCCTGCTGGCAGATTTTAGCTTGCGGATAGAGGTTCAGCAGCAGATCTTGATTGACCGGCAAGCGTCTCCCGCCGCAATATATTCAAAATTTTCTCACGCCTTGGAAAATCCATGCAATCACTTGATGCGCTGAATCGTTATGCCATTCCCGAACACCTTTTTTTTCGCTTTGGCCCCGGTGGACAAATTTTTGCGGATATTCGCAATCGTAGCGCCAGCGCCAGTGTGTTCCTGCAGGGCGCCCATCTCACCGCCTTTCAGCCGCGTTCCCAGTACGACCCCCTGATCTGGCTGTCGGAAAAATCCCGTTTTGCCGTTGGCAAATCCATTCGCGGCGGAATTCCCGTCTGCTGGCCCTGGTTTGGTCCGCACCCCGATAATCCACAATTACCCGCCCATGGTTTTGCCCGCACCCATTTATGGATCGTCAGTGAAAGCTCTAGCAGCGATACCAGTACCCGCATCATCCTGACCCTGGAGCCCAACGAAGAAACCCGGACGCAATGGCCCCATGAAACCCCCGTAAGCCTGGAGATCGTGGTTTCCGAAACCCTGGAAATGCATTTGACAACCCACAATGCCGGCAGCGAAAGCGTCGTCTTGGGTGAAGCCTTGCACACCTATTTCTTGGTGGGGGACATTCAGTCGGTTTACCTGGAAGGGCTGGATGGCTGTGACTATCTCGACAAAACCGCCGGTTTTGCGCGTCAACACCAGGAAGGCAAGCTCACTTTTACCGGCGAAACCGACCGGATATACGTGAACAGCCCGAGTGATTGCGTCATTCATGATCCGCGCATGCATCGCCGTATTCGCATCAGCAAGAAACAGGCAGATTCTACAGTCGTATGGACGCCCTGGGCCGACAAGGCTGCCGCCATGGGCGACTACACCCCGGAGGGATGGCGACAGATGCTCTGTGTGGAATCGGCCAATGCCGCCGAGAATACGCTACAGTTGTCCTCTGGCCAGACCCACACCCTGAGCGTGTGCTACAGCGCGGAGCCGCTCTAAAAGCGCGCCTGCGGGGACTCAGTACGGGCGGCCATCCAGGGCCGCATCCATTTCAAGCGTAAGCTGTTGCTGAGCACAAATACCGAAGACATGCCCATGGCCAGTCCGGCCAGCATGGGATTGAGCTGAAAACCCCAGGGTATCAATATGCCAGCGGCCACCGGAATCAAGAGGATGTTGTAAAAAAACGCCCAGAATAAATTGCCACGGATGGTCGCCATGGTTTTTCGGGACGCTTGAATGGCCGTCACCAGTGCGGCCAGATCCCCATGGGTCAGGGTCAGGTCGGCAGTTTCCATCGCAATATCGGTACCGGTGGCCATGGCCAAACCCACATCTGCCTGGGCGAGGGCTGGTGCATCGTTGATCCCGTCCCCCACAAAAGCCACTTTGCTCCCCTGACCTTGCAGCTGCTTGACAATATTGGCCTTGTCCTGGGGGAGCACCTCGGCATGGAATGTCGGCAATTGCAGGCTTTCCGCCAGCTGCCGCGCCGCAGCCTTGCTGTCACCGGTAATCATCACCAGCTGCAAACCCATGCGGGTCAGTTGGCGGATGACGGCTGCTGCTTCAGGACGCAATTGATCCTGAATGGCGATTTTACCCGACAGAAGCCCTCCTACGGCCAGGTAGACCCAGGTCCCGACAAATTGCGCATCCGCCCGGTCAAATTTGTCCGTGGCAATGCCCTGTTCCTGCATCCAGGCCGCAGAGCCCAGCAGTACCTGCTGATCCTGCACGACACCTGCCACTCCCCGTCCAGGGATAGCCTGAAACTGACGCACCGGAGATACTTCGATCCCCTTTTTTTTGGCTGCGTTGACAATGGCCTGGGCCAGCGGATGCTCCGAGACAGATTCCAGTGCAGCAGCCAGCTCAAGAAGCTGCTGCGGATTGTCCGCTCTAATTTCGCCTAGAACGGGTTTTCCCATAGTCAGGGTCCCCGTCTTATCCAAACAAATCGTGTGCACCTGGGCCAGCGTCTCCAGCGCCAAGCCTTTGCGGAACAACACTCCCAGTTCCGCCGCACGCCCGGTGCCCACCATGACGGCTGCAGGAGTCGCAAGCCCCATGGCACAGGGACAGGCCACCACCAGCACCGCCACTGCCGACAACACGGCGATGCTGATGGCCGGGCTCGGTCCCAGCAATAACCAAAGAATAAAACTGAGCAGGGCAATACCAATCACCAGAGGCGTGAACACCCGAACCACGCGATCAGCCAGCCCCTGAATCGGCAATTTGCCCGCCTGGGCCTGCTCGACCATATGAATAATATGCGCCATGACCGTATCCTGACCAACGGCCCCGGCCTCTACGATAAGCCGTCCCATACCATTGACGGTCGCACCAATGACCGTATCACCCACTTGCTTGTGCTCTGGGAGCGGCTCGCCGGTCAACATGGAAGCATCTACATCGGATTCTCCTTCCAGGACAACGCCGTCTACCGGCAAGCGTTCACCGGGTCTCACCAACAAATGATCCCCTACCCGAATCTGGTCTAAAGGTACTCGCTGTTCTTCTCCATCCCGGAGCAGCAGAGCGTCCCTGGCCTGCAGACTGGCGAGGTGCCGAATCGCCGCTGACGCCCGCCCCTTGGCCAGTTCTTCCAGATATTTACCCAGAAGAATGGCAGCAATCACTACTGCAGCTGAGTCAAAATAGACATGGGCTCCCACCTGCTGAAACCACTCTGGAAAAATCAGTACTATCATGCTGAATAACCAGGCAGATCCGGTTCCTGTAGCCACCAGTGAATTCATATCTGGGGATAAATGCCGATAGGCGATCAGACCGGGACGAAAAAATCGTCGTCCCGGGCCGGCCAGAGTGAGTGTCGCCAGCACTGCCTGCACCCAATCCCAAAAATGGGTAAAGGGTGCCATATGTCGCAACCACTGATCCAAACTGGAAGAAAGCATCGGCCCCATCGCCAGGAACAAAATGGGTAATGCCAACAAAACAGCCAGAATCAGGTCAAGGCGCATTTGCCGAATGACATGGGCTTTGTGATCTTCGTTGCGTTCCCCCGCATGGAGGGACCGCGCCGCATAACCTGCGTCAATAATGGCGGCAATCAACTGCTGCGGGGTAGTGCTAGCGGGAAGATAATCCACCATGGCGCGTTCTGTAGCCAAATTGACGCTGGCTGACAATACACCCGACACCTTACCGAGAGCCCTTTCCACCCGACTGCTACAGGAGGCGCAGGTCATGCCGTCCACCTCCAGTTCCGTCCGGGCGACAACGGCTTGATAACCGATATCCGCTATAGCAGCCGTAAGTGCATGCGGATCAATTTGCGCCGGATCAAAATCCACCGCCGCGCGTTCTGTCCCCAGATTCACCGAGGCCTGCACTCCTGGTAAACGATTCAGGCTGCGCTCCACCCGACTGCTGCAGGACGCGCAGGTCATCCCTTCCACACCAATTTCCAAATGCTTCATCTCGCTCCCGTTCCACTTGCCGACCGCGCCAGGCAGTATATGCCTGATGGACAGATCATATCCTTGTAGCTAATTGTAATGTCAACCTGCCTATCCATCATCCTGAGCGCCACTGTATCTACCGCAAAATAGTTGATTTTACGCGACGGATGCTTATCATTTGCGCTCTTGTGTGCAATAGACGCACCTGCTGAAAATGAAAGCTGGAGTGAATAATCGTGGATATTCGTCTTTCTCGCCGCGTCAGTGCGGTGCGCCCTTCACCGACACTTGCCGTTACTGCCCGTGCACAGCAACTTCGTCGAGAAGGAAAAGACATTGTCAGTCTGGGTGCCGGCGAACCTGATTTCGACACGCCGGAATATATCAAGGAAGCCGCCATTCAGGCGATTCAGCGGGGCTTTACCAAATATACCGCTGTCGGTGGCACTCCCGAGCTGAAAGCCGCCATCGTTGCCAAATTCGCCCGGGATAACCATCTCCACTATCAACCCCATGAGGTACTGGTTTCGGTTGGTGGCAAACAGAGTTTTTTCAATCTTTGTCAGGCGTTGCTGGATAGTGGAGATGAGGTCATCATTCCTGCTCCCTATTGGGTATCCTATCCGGACATGGTCCTCCTCGCCGAAGCCTGTCCGGTGATCATTGACACCGGTGCAACCCAGCATTTCAAAATCCTGCCCGAGCAACTGGAAGCCAGCATCACCGAAAATACCCGCTTGCTGGTCATCAACAGTCCTTCCAATCCGTCCGGTGTGGCCTACAGCCGCAGCGAGCTGGAAGCCCTGGGAGAAGTACTCCGCCGTCATCCCCGCATTCTGATTGCCAGCGATGACATGTATGAAAAAATCCTGTTTCAGAATGAACCTTTCGTCAATATTGCCAACGCCTGTCCCGACTTGAAAGAGCGCTGCATCGTCATGAATGGCGTATCCAAAGCCTACGCCATGACCGGCTGGCGGATTGGCTATTGCGCCGGTCCCAGGGAACTCATCACCGCTATGGACACCGTCCAGTCGCAAAGCACCTCCAATCCGACTTCCATCTCCCAGGTAGCCGCCCAGGCTGCCCTGGAAGGCGGAGATGCAGCCATTCATGAAATGGTGCACGCCTTCCGCCGTCGCCATGATTACGTGTACGGTCGCCTGCAAAGCCTCCCCGGTGTGGCCGTACTGCCATCAGATGGCACCTTTTACAGCTTTCCCGGCTTTCAGGAGCTGATGCAGGCCAAGGGCATACAAGACGACCTGATGCTGGCCGAGGCTCTGCTGGAGGCAGGCGTGGCGGTAGTACCCGGCTCAGCCTTTGGCACACCGGGGCATATTCGCCTGTCCTTTGCGACCAGCGACAAAAATCTGGAAATGGCTCTGGATCGCATCGAACACTTCGTAAACAACTAAGACGGACTGACGGTAATGGCCGCAGCGGCGCTGCGCGCCCTGCCCCGGGCTTCTTCCACATCAGCTCCGGAAGCGACCGCCACCCCCAGACGTCGGAGTTTTTGGGCCTGGGGTTTGCCGAAGAGGCGAATATCGCTCTCGGGCACCGCCAGGGCCGTTTCCAGGCCAGAGTAACAAGGTCCCCAGCCCAGGTTTTTGCCGCGAATCACCGCCGAAGCCGAAGCCCGCCGAAACCCCGGATCCACTGGCAAGCCGAGAATGGCCCGCAGGTGCAGTTCAAACTCATTCTGACGCTGACTGGCCAGAGTGACCAGGCCGGTATCATGGGGCCGGGGGGACAACTCACTGAAAATGACTTGCTCGCCCTGCACAAAAAACTCCACCCCGTACAATCCCCGACCGCCGAGGTTATCCGTCACCTGCCGGGCCATATTTTGCGCATCTTCCAGAGCCTTCTGGGACATCGCCTGGGGTTGCCAGGACTCCACATAATCACCGGCTTCCTGACGATGGCCGATAGGCGGGCAAAACACCGTGCCAAAAGCCGAACGCACCGTCAGCACAGTGATTTCAAAATCAAAATCCACAAAACCCTCGACAATGACTTTTTGCGCGCCTACCCGCCCGGCAGTTTGTGCCTCCTGCCAGGCCAGGGGTAATTCCGCTGCACTGCGCGCCACTGATTGTCCCTTGCCACTGGAGGACATGACCGGCTTGATCACACAGGGAAAACCCAGTTCCGCCGCAGCCGCTTCCAGTTCCGGCAAAGTTCCGGCAAAGCGATATGGGGAGGTCGGCAGCTCCAGTTGTTCGGCAGCCAGACGGCGAATACCTTCGCGATCCATGGTCAGTTGCACCGCCCGTGCCGAGGGAATCACCATCGCCATGTCCGAGTTTTCAATGTGTTCCAGGGCAGACGTAGCAATGGCTTCGATCTCCGGCACCACGTAGTGAGGCTGCTCGCGCCTGACCAACGCGAGGATGGCTTCGGGATCAGTCATATCCAGCACATAGGCGCGATGGGCGACCTGCATGGCGGGCGCATCCGCATAGCGATCCACGGCAATGGTCTCTACACCCAGACGTTGGGCGGCAATTAACACTTCTTTTCCCAGCTCTCCGGCACCCAGCATCATCAGTCTGGTTGCCGAAGCAGAACATGGAGTACCCAGTTTCATGCGGTTTTTTCCTTATGCAGAAAACAATGAAAGCAGAACAAGTCTATACTCTAAGCATATCATTTTCCCGACAGACGCATACGCGAAGGAGTTGGACATGAGTAAACCCGCAATTGGCATGGTTGGTCTTGGTCGGATGGGTGCCAACATGGCGCGACGCTTGCACCTCAAGGGCTTGGATGTCACGGTATACAATCGCCATGCGCAAAAGGCCACCGATCTGGCCCAGGAAACGGGCATGCATGCGGCCAGCACCTTGGAAGAACTGGTCCAGAAGCTCCCTGCCCCCCGGGTCATCTGGTTGATGCTACCTGCTGGTGAAGCTACTCAGTCCCATATTGATCAGTTGCTGCCGCTGCTCAGTAAGGAAGACATCCTGGTCAATGGTGCCAATGCGCTTTATGAAGATTCCATGGCCCAATCCGCTAAAGTAGAAGCCGCAGGAGTGCATTATATAGACGCTGGCGTTTCCGGTGGCGTTTGGGGCTTAAAAGAAGGCTATGCCCTGATGGTGGGCGGCAGTCAGGAAGCGGTAGCCCGGGTGACCCCCTTCCTGAAAGCCCTGGCCCCCGGAGAAGATCAGGGCTGGCTCCACTGTGGACCCGTGGGCAGCGGGCACTTTGTGAAAATGGTTCACAATGGGATCGAGTACGGCATGATGCAGGCGCTGGCGGAAGGCTTTGCTATTTTGCAGGCCAAAGAGGAATTCCACCTGGACCTCGCCAATGTGGCCGAGATGTGGCGCTACGGGAGTGTCGTGCGCTCCTGGCTACTGGATCTGACAGCGGACACCTTACATAAGGATCAGGTTCTGGACGACATTGCTCCGGTGGTGGCAGATTCCGGCGAAGGCCTCTGGACGGCACAGGCGGCATTGGCCATGAAAATCCCGGCACCGGTCATTACCCTGGCCCTGCAGATGCGCTGGGCCTCACAGGGGAAGGACGACTATGCGGCCAAATTGTTGGCCATGATGCGTAATCAGTTTGGCGGCCATGCCGTACAAAAGGAGGACTGAGTGGATAATCAGTGCATTTGCCAGTTTGTCATTTTTGGCGCCACCGGCGATCTGGCCAGCAAAAAATTGCTTCCCGCCCTCTATCATCTGGAATGTGCCGGGATGATGCCTAAAGAAATGCGCATTCTCGCCTTTGGTCGGCGTCCCTGGGACGATCATGGCTGGCAGGACTTTCTCCGCGAACAGCTGGAAACCTATGCCACAAATTACCATCCCGAGCACTTCGATGATTTTTGCCGACATTTCAGTTATGTACGGGGCGAAATTCACGACAAGGAATCCTATCAACAACTGCGCAGCGCTCTCACTCCTGAAGGCGCGGACAAACCGGCTGCCACCATATTTTATCTGGCTATCCGACCCGCCGATTTCATTCCGGTCGTCCAGCAGCTCTCGGGTGCCGGGTTCAATCAGGAGGGGGATTATCGTATTGTCATCGAAAAACCCTTCGGCGATGACTTGGAAAGTGCCATACATCTAAACGAGCAACTGCACCATCATTTCCGCGAGGAACAGATTTATCGCATTGACCATTATCTAGGCAAGGAAATCGTTCAGAATCTGATGGTGTACCGTTTTGCCAATCTGGCAATAGAATCACTCTGGAACCGTAATTATATTGACCACGTACAAATTACCGTGGCCGAAAAAGGCGGTATCGAAAGCCGGGCCGGTTATTATGATCAGGCTGGCGCGTTGCGCGACATGCTCCAGAATCACCTGATGCAGATTCTGACCCTGGTGGCCATGGAACCTCCGCCCTCTCTGGAAGCCGATACCCTGCGCGACGAAAAAGTGAAGGTGCTCCGCTCCATTCGTCCCATCCCCAAATCGGCGGTGACGGCTTATGCCATGCGTGCCCAATATGGTCCGGGAGTCGTGGACGATCAGCATGTTCCCGGCTATCAGGACGAAGCCGGGGTAGAAACCAACTCCGTCACCGAAACCTATGTAGCGGCAAAATTTTACATCGATAACTGGCGCTGGCGTGGTGTGCCTTTTTATCTGCGTACTGGCAAGCGCCTGGAAAACAAAACATCCAGTGTCGCCATTCGCTTTCGCCATACCCCGCAACAGCTTTTTCGGGAAACCAGCATCGAAAAAATCGAACCTAACTGGATTCTGCTCTCCCTGGAGCCGGAAAGTATGAAAACCGAAATCCAGATCAAGGAACCGGGACTGGAAATGCGCGTTCGCCCGGTACAGCTCAATGCCTCCTATCGCAAGGATGGAGAACAGGAGCTGGATGCTTATGAGGCCTTGTTGCTGGATGTCATGGAAGGCGATAAGGCGCTGTTTATTCGCTTTGACGAAGTGGAGTGGGCCTGGCGTGTTGTAGATCCGATCATCAAGGCCTGGGGACGGGACTCAGATTATATCCTGACTTATCCCGCCGGCTCCTGGGGACCCGACGAGGCAATCCGTATCATGGATAAGGAAGATCAGTACTGGCGTAATCATCTCTAAGCAGTGCCATGGCGACAGCCTCCGAACCGTGGTTGTCGCCTTCAGAAAACAGCAAAAACCGTATATTAATCAGTAGACAAGATTTTCATCAAAAAAACCGTAGCCAAGCGTCTACAGCATTCGCTGATAAACCCTTCACGAAAACCCCCTGTTTTATTTTTATTCACTATTTATCAAAGCGATAAATAACGTGGCACGGTTCATGCTGTATGGCTGGAGTAGGTTATCCAACGATACTCAAGCAAGGAGCTACCATGAAAACCACGGAAAATACCATCATCCCCGAACGGGAGATTGCGCAACTCTCCGAAGTCATCAAGGCCATGTCTCATCCTTTGCGCTATAAAATCATCTGCCTGCTGGGGCGCGGCGAAATGAGCATGCAGCATCTGGTGAAGGCCATCAATACCAGTCACAGCAATGCCTCCCAGCATCTGGCCCTGCTCCAGGATTCTGGGCTGATTCTGGTCCGCAAAGTCGCCAGTCGGGTGTACTACCGGATTCGTGATCAGCGCACCCTGCGCCTGCTGGAAATCAGTCATCACGTCCTGGCCTGATGGGCTTTTACGCGAATTGTTGCAATGCGCGCCGCAGAAAATCTGCGGCGCTTTCGTTCAGGACAGCAGTACCCAAAAAGCGACGCCATTCCCCGGCGCCGGCAACACCGTAGTAAAGACCATGCAAATGGCGGCTCAATCTTGGAGCCGGTAGTGCTTCTCCCCAGCTTTCGGCATAGGTCATCAGACCTTCCAGAATTTGTCCGCGCTCAGGTAACTGCGCGCGCCTGCCCATGGCCATTTCCACTTCGGCCAGCAGCAGGGGGTTATGGTAGGCAGCACGGCCAATCATCACCCCGTCCACATAGGGATACTGTTCGAGCACAGTGGCGGGAGTTTTGAAACCCCCATTGATTTCTATCTGCAGATGCGGGAAATCTTGTTTCAGGTGTTGTACCCAATCCCAACGCAAGGGTGGGATTTCGCGATTTTCTGCCGGATTCAATCCCTTCAACCAGGCATTGCGGGCATGGACAATGAAATGCCTGCACCCCGACTGCGCCACCCTGTCTACAAATTGCTGCAAGGCCGCATAATTTTCTTCCCGATCCAGTCCTAGCCGATGTTTGATACTGATCGCCAGGCCGCTATCGGCCAGGGCAGCCATCAACTCGGCCACATGCTCGGGAGTCGCCATGAGACAAGCCCCAAAACTGCCTTTTTGCACCCGTGGCGAAGGACAACCCACATTGAGATTAATGCCATCGTATTGATATTCCCTGGCCAGCCAGGAGACCCGGCGCATCGCCTCGGGGTCATCTCCCCCTACTTGAAGAATCAGAGGATGTTCCGCCGCTGAATACTCCAGAAAACGCTGCGGGTCGCGTCCCAGCAAAAGGGCGTTGGTGGTCAGCATCTCTGTGAAGAGCACACAAGAGGGACAGATCAGTCGCAAAAAATGCCGGCAATGACGATCCGTCCAGTCGAGCATGGGCGCTACGGATAAAATCTTCTCATTCATTGCCATGGAATCACACTCCGGCCTGTTGCAGATGTACCGTTCCGGTATCCAGAAATTCCAGGAAGGCTCGGATAGTGTGGGACTGATAGGCGGGTTGGGGTCTGGCCATATACAAGGTCCACTGAATGCCCAAGGGTGCGGGCAGGCGGCGCGCCACGACCCGCCAGTCTTTCCGGCAACGCAAGGCGGCGGCCGTTACAAAGCCAATTCCCAGCCCGGCATCCACGGCAGCGCCCACTGCTTCAACACCGGTAACCTCAATGGATTGTCGGGGTGTCAAACGGGCTTCCTGAAAGGCTTTTTCTACAGAACGGCGAATACCCGACCCGGGTTCGCGCCAGATCAGGGGATAAGGTAGCAGATTTTCCAGTGTCAATTCCGCTTGCTGGAGGAGGCTATGCCCTTCGGGAAAAATGGTCATGATTTCATCATCCAGCCAAGGTGTCACCGAATAGTAGGAAGGCAAACCTTCCAGATCCAGGCCACCTTCCAGAAAATACAAATCCCAATCGGACAGGGCAATACTGGACCAGTCGATCACCCCTCCCCGCAGCTGAAGTTCTATATCGGGAAATTGCCGTTGAAAAGACACCAGTCTTTCCGGCAAAAAATAATTGGCCACGGTGTTGGTGGCAACAATCCGCAAAACACCACTCTGCAAACGCTGGCGGCGCAACATGATGTCCTCGAACTCATCAATCACATCGCGCATCCGCTGCGCTGTCGAGAGCAGCGCTTCGCCGGCCGGCGTCAACTGAATGCCGCGTCCGTGACGCATGGTCAAGGGCTCTCCCACCATCTGGCTGAGCTTCTGCAAGCGCTCGGTGATGGCCGGCTGACTCCGGTGCAGGCTTCGCGCCGCTGCACTGATGCCGCCACTTTTGGCCACCGTAAGAAAAGTCAGCAGTAATTCCGTATCCATATATCGCTATACCCGATAGTTTATATATATATAACCAATTTGATCTATATTTGCAGCCCCTGCATTATCGGCCCGTTTGGCAAATAAGCATAGAAGCGGATACCCCATAATGACCTTTCCTCAAAACGCCCAGACAGTTTCTCCGTTGAGTACCGGCATGGTAGTGCTGCTGAATCTGGTCATTGGTCTGGGACATTTCCTGGTGCTCTTCAATACCGGCGCCTATCTGCCCATGATCCCCCATGTTGCGGGTAGTTTAGGGGTCAACCCCGATTTTGCCGACTGGACACAGGCTGATTTTTTTCTGGCCATGGCCCTGGCCTTTCCCACATCGCCCTGGTTATTACATCGCTGGGGGGAAATGCGTGTTCTGACGGCGGCTTTTGTCATGTTCGCCCTGGCTTCAGGCGTATGTGCCGTCACCAATCACTATGACAGCTTCCTGATCGCACGGATTGTTCAGGGTTATGTGGGAGGACTGACCATTCCCGTTTCCTTGCAGATTATTCTGCGCCACTACCATCCTCAGCGCCGCAATATCGGACTGGGTCTGTGGGGAATTGCTGCCCTTACCCCGTTCACCCTCGGCCCGGTCATCGGCGGCTGGATTACGGATACCATCGGTTGGCGCTGGCTGTTTTATGTAAACATACCCATTGCCATTACCGTAGCCCTGGTCAGCATGATTCTGCTTTTTGAGCGTGAAATGGAACATCGCCATCCAGCACTGGACTGGCGCGGCCTGATCTTCCTGGTCATCGCTCTGGCTGCCGGAGAATCCGCCCTGAACATCGGCGAAACCCTCAGTTGGTGGCGCTCTCAGACCATTATTTTCCTTGGCATTATCAGCCTCATCGCTCTGCTGCTGTTGATTATCGCCGAATGGTACACCCCCCAACCCCTCCTGGATCTGCGCCTTCTGAAACGGCGCAATTTTCTGATAGGCAGTGTGGTGCTGTTTTTCACCGCTTTGTTTTTTCAGGGCAGCATCGCCATTTACATTGTCGGCTTTCAGTTAGTGATGGGCTATAGCGCCTGGATGGTGGGCCTGTTGATATTACCTATGGCCATTTTCTCAAAAATCAGCTTCATGCTGACCCAGCGCTTGTTGAATCGCCTGGATGCCCGCATCCTGGCTGTCCTCTCTCTGACAGGATTTTCAGCCGCAAGTTTTTGGGTGGCTTCCTATAATCATCCGGCGTCCTTCACCGAGTTGCTCTGGCCCCAGGCATTTGTAGGCATTTTCCTGGGCAGTTTGTTTCCCTCCATCATTGCCATTGCCTTGTCGGGATTATCGGGTCCGGCCGAAATACGCGGAACAGTGCTCTTGAATGTATTACGCCTGAGTGGACAGGCTATGGGCATTCCTCTTATTGCCACCTTATTTGACCGGCGCATGATTTTCCATGCGCATTTTCTGGCCGAAGGGAAAAGCAGCATTGCGGACTTACCCGGTACGCTGATCGGCCATATACGCACAGCAGCGCTGATAAAGCAGCATGCGGCCATGTTGGCTTTCAATGAGATTTTTTACATCGCCGCCTGGGGATTTTTGATAGGGGCCGGTCTCTTGCTACTCAGCAAGGCTGTGGTTTACGCAGAACCGGATATTCGTCTGCGCCGCGCCATAGAAGAACTGGTTGACCTCTGATGCATAAATTTTTTCTGCTTCTATCCTGCCTGTTACTCAGCGCCTGCGCGCGCCTGCCAGAACATCTGCCCAACAAGCACCTGGCCCATGCTCCGCAAATCCGTCAAGTATTGGCTCAAGCTGAGGGGCATGATGGCATTCATCCGGGTCCATGGCCCGAATCCCGGTGGTGGGAAAAGGCGCAATTGCCTGCCCTCAATCAACTGATTGATGCGGCGTTGCGGAATAACCCCTCGCTGCAGATGGTCAGCGCCCGCATTCTCAAGGCAAAAGCCTTTGCTGCGGAACAACATGCCGCCCTTCTTCCACAATGGAATGCCAGTGCGTCTTTCACCCGGCAGTATTTTTCTAAACAGGGACTCCATCTCCAAGCCAATGGCCAGCATTTTGACTATGCCGAGATCAACCCGCTGGAGCTGCGTTATCACCTGGATTTATGGGGTCGGGACAGCGACCAGATCCGTGCCACCATAGGAAAAGTGCGGGTGCACCAAGCCGATTATGCCGAAGCAAAACTGCAACTGGAATCACAACTGACCTGGCATTATTTTCTGCTGATCGGCACATCCCAACGTCTGCATCTGGCACAGCATCTGGAAAACCTGCAAAAGTCCCTGCTTCTGCTGGAGAATCAACGCTGGCATGATGGTCTGGCCGATGCGCGTCCGGTTTTTGCTCAGGAAGAACGCTACGCCGAAGCGCGACAAAATAGCGCTCAATTACAGGACGCTGTTGCCCGGCAACGCTATATTCTAGCGGCTCTGGCCGGACACGGACCTGATTGGGGAGAGCAGATCCCCATCGCTCCGCTACCGGAGCTGTCGCGGATGCCCATTCCTCGGGATCTTCCCTTGCGCCTCATCACTCACCGCCCCGACATTGTCGCGGCCCGTTGGGAAATGACAATCGCCGCCCAACAGATCAAGGCGGCGCGGGCGGCTTTTTATCCGGATGTGAATATCGCCCTGTTTTCGGGCTGGAACAGCATTGATCTGGGTGATTTATTCAGCCCGGGGAATCTGGCCCATGCGGTGGGTCCGGTGATCACCTTGCCGGTTTTTGAAGGCGGAAAACTCCGCGCCCGACTCAAGGCACAAAATGCCGTGTATATGGCCGCACAGGATCATTATCGCCAGAACATCCTCAGCGCCGTGCGGGAAATTGCCCGTTACCTGGCGAGCTGGAAAAAAATTCATCAGCAGCTCCATGAACAAGCGCAGATCATGCAGGCTGCCAGACAGAGCCGAGTCCTGGCTGAGGCGGCTTTTCGTGCAGGAACCGCCAATAAAATGGCCGTTTATCAAACCCGTATTCAGGAAACAACCATGCAAAGCCATAAACTCCTTTTGCAGATCCAAAATGCCCAATCCTGGACATTACTACATGAGGCGCTGGGAGGCGGATATGCGACTAAAGGCAAAGCAGAATGAGTACAGCGCAGCTTGTCCCGGATTCTGAAAAACACCCTTTGGAAAAAAAGCGCCGAAGAGGGCTGCTCGGGGTTGCCATCCTCCTTTTCCTAGTTAGCCTCATCGGTATCTTCTGGTGGTTTTTACGGGGGCAGTACTGGATTGAAACCAATGATGCCTACGTGAACGGCAATATCAGCCCCGTGGACAGTTTGTCAGAGGGCACTATCCAGCAGGTGCTGGCAGAAAATACGGAATTTGTGCATGCCGGTCAGGTACTGGCCATCTTGCAAAGCAGTCATTCCCGGCTGCAGATGAAAAAAGCAGAAGCCCATCTGGCCGCGACAGTACGACAAGTGCGCCAGGATTTCGCGGAGGTCCATGCTCTGCAACAAAATATCCAGGCCAAGAAAGCCACGCTGCGCCAACTGCAGATAGACTTAACACGCTATCAGCAATCTCTGCCCAGTGGCGCCGTTTCTATGATCCGCCTTGAAAATACCCGACAAGAAATCACTGCCGCAAGCGCAGCCGTGGCACAAGCGCAAGCCAAACTGCAAGGCGCTGAAGCCCTGGTAGCAGGCACCACGCTTTATGACAATCCTCTGGTGCAGCAGGCTGTTGCGGCATATGAGCAGGCCGACATCACCTGGCAACGTCACCTGATCCGCGCCCCCATTTCGGGTTTTATCGCCCAGCGCTCTGCCTATCCAGGGTTAAAAGTTAAAAATGGTCAGCGCCTGTTCTCCGTCGTGCCCTTGAACGATTTATGGGTAGTCGCCAATTTCAAGGAAACCGTCATGCGTCATATCTACCCCGGACAATCGGTACAATTGACCAGTGATTATTACGGAGGTTCTGTGCATTTTCATGGCACCGTCCTGGGTCTGCTTCCCGGAGCGGGGAGCGCTTTCAGTATTCTGCCGCCACAAAATGCCACCGGGAATTATATCCATATTGTGGAACGGGTGCCGGTACGTATTGCCATACCTGCTGCAGAATTGCGCAAACACCCACTCCGGCCCGGGCTCTCCATGATTGCCGAAGTCCACTGGCAGCCCGAGCATCCGCATTCGGTTCTGCAACCTCTGACCAGCACTCCGAAACAGGGATATGAAACATCCATATACCAGGATGAAGTACAACGCGCGCAAAATCGCGCCCGGCGCATTATCCAGAAGAACCTGTAAGCATGGCCGCCATTTTCAAAATTGACCGAAATCAAGGAATAGCTGCACAACCTGCTTTATCTTTCACCACGTAGCGCGTCAAGCACAGTCCATCCACACCCCAAGCACAAGGAGTAATTTGTCATGACCATCAATATTCAATTGATTCAATCCAGTGGCGCTGCTGTAAAGGATCTCGGTGTACAGGTAGCTGAGCATTTTTATGATTATATGTTCACGCATTTTCCGGAAGTCCGGAAAATGTTTCCCGGAGACATGACCGAGCAGCGTATCCGTTTGTTTAACTCTGTCATTCTGATTGCGACCAGCATCGACAATCTGGAAGTACTGGTGCCCTATTTGAAAGATCTCGGGATTGCCCATATCAAGTATGATACTCGCCCGGAACATTATCCCATCGTCGGCAAAAGCCTGCTCAATACCCTGAAGCATTTTCTGGGTGCTGCCTGGACCCGGGAAATGGCGGAATCCTGGATTGAGGCCTACAACCTGGCTTCTACGGTATGCATTGAGGCGGCCTATGAAGCAATGGCCCCTTCCCGCTTTGTGCCGGTAACCATTGACGACGTCCCTCCTGCTGTTTGATTTAACACAAAACGGTGCTTGGCCGGGATCCTTTTTGCGACTTTGGCCCGCGCCGTTTTTTTGGTGAAAACGAAGTGAGGTCAATGGATGGAATATGAAATTTGTCTGGAACCCTCCGGCATCTGTTTTATGGCCAATGAAAATCAGAATATTGTCGAAGCGGCCAAAGCCCATGATGTGGCCATTAAACATGGCTGCGCCAGCGGTTCCTGTGGAGATTGCAAGGGAACCATTTTGTCTGGAGAGAGTGAGCAGGGGCCATTTATGCCGCTGCTTTTGACACCCGCAGAACGGGCTGCAGGCATGGGCATATTATGCAAGCTTTATCCACGTAGCCCTATGCGACTGCGCGCTGAAGTCATTTCCGGAAATATCTGGAATAGCCACATAGTCAGCTTGAACAAGCTGGCCTGGAATGTATTGGAATTAACCTTGAAACCGGAAAATGCCTATCCATATCGTACCGGCCAATATGCCCGTATGGCTGTCCCGGAGCATCAGGATCAGTGGCGCTCTTATTCCATGGCTACGCCACCACAGGATCATGGCGAGCTGGTTTTTCATATCCGCGAAATTCCGGGAGGACTGTTCAGTCAGTGGCTTTTTAAAAAGGCCCAATGCGGTGACAGCATCACGCTCGGGCCACCACAAGGAGACTTCGCTCTCCACCCGGAGCAGAACAGGCCCATGCTCTGCATTGCCGCCGGTACCGGATTGGCTCCCATTGAAGCCATCATTCAGGAAAGTATTCTTCAGGGTCAGAATCGTCCTGTTCATCTGTTTTACGGAGCCAAAAAACAGGCGGATTTTTATCATCTCGATCAATTGCAGCAATGGGCACAACAATATCCTCAGATTACCGTGACACCCACCATTTCCGACATGGAAGACACCCATTGGACCGGAGCACGCCGACTGTTGCCCAGCGTAGCCGCCCGAGGCCACTGGCAAAACCATGAAGTCTATCTTTGCGGAAGCCCCGGCATGATCGAAGCGGCTATTGATCTGCTGCTCTCCCATGGGGTCTCCCATGCACACATCCACTTTGATGCCTTTGCACCCAATGGCTAGTCATTCTGCGTTGCTATATGACAACCACTCAGGAGTACACAAGATGAAAGTACAAGTCCTTGTTTCAAAATGGTGTCCCGTTTGCCCGCAAGCTGAAAAGGTCTGGAAGGAAGCTTCAGAAAAAGTGCCCATGGAACTGGAAGTTCTGGATATCGCGGAACGGGAGGGGCGGGAAATCGTCAGTAACCTGCGCATTAAAACCGTCCCCGCCATTGTCGTGGATGGCAGCCTGAAAACCGTAGGCGCACAACCCTTGGGAGACGTGTTGAAAATGCTCGGAGCGTCATAACAATGACATCCAAATGCTCAAGAAACGCACTTCGGTCACGCGCATACCGCACAGGATCGCACCAACATCGGAGATTATGATGGAACCCATTGATCAGATCATGCAACACGACCATGAACGCCTGGACCAGCTTCTGGAACAAGGCGCAGAAGCGGTGAGCCAAGGCGCATGGCCGGAAGCGGCGCATTTACTGGAGACCTTCCGCCATGGCATCGTGGATGGCCATATGGCCGTGGAAGAAAGCACATTATTTCCGGCCTTTGAGCGCCAGAAAGGGGATGAAGCCCAATCCCTGACCGCCCTCCTCCGCAAGGGTCATCAGGATTTACGTATTTTTTTTGAGGAAATGGCGGAAGCTATTCAGGAGCAGGACGCAGAAACCTTTGACGATCTTCTAAGTACCGTACAAACCATTCTCAAACAACATGATGCCAAGGAAGAAAATGAACTTTATCCAATTTTGGCAACTGCCTTGACCGATCATGGTGAAGCTGCAGGAAGGCGTATTCTCGATTTTGAGGCGGAGGCAGAATCATGAGTGAATATCACGGCTGCGAATTGCTGGAGGATCTTTTTTATGATCTGGATTATGTGTGGGTACGCCCCGAAGAGGATGGTACCTTGACGATCGGAATCACAGATCCCGCCCAGACCATGTCAGGCCGCCTGCAAAAAGCCCGCATCAAAAAAGTCGGCACACACCTGGAGGCCGGACGGCATGTGGCCACCCTGGAGAGCGGCAAATGGGCAGGCGGTGTTCCGGTGCCTTTTGCGGGTGAAGTCATGGACCGCAATGAAAAACTGCTGGAAGATCCCCACCTGATCAATATTGATCCCTACAATGATGCCTGGATCGCTCGCGTGAAACCCGATGATCCAGCACATGCTCTCGACAATGTCAGCACCGGTAATGTAGCCATCGCGGCACTGGAAGAGTGGATCAAAAGATACGGTGTGCAATGCATGCGTTGTTCAGAATAACCGGATCAATGACCGGCCACCCAGCGTTCCAGGGCCTGCAGATCAGGCACATGGATGGTTCGTCCCTGCATTTCTATCACTCCGGCTTTACGCATGCGGGCCAGCACCCGCGATAAAGTTTCCGGGGTCAGACCCAAGCGTGCGGCGACCGCCGATTTTTTGGTGGGAAATTCAATGACTGCAGAACCATTAGCCTGTGGACACAATTCCAGCAAATAACTGACCAAGCGCTGTTCGGCGGATTCAACACTGAGATGGCGCAGCTCCTTGACCAGAAAATGCAGACGCATACTCAGACGCGCCAACATCTGACGCATCAACAGGGGTTTTTGCTCCAGGATTTCCAGGAACAGGGCGAGGGGAATTTCCAGAACGCTTGTACTCCCGTCCGCAGCAGCGGTCACCGGATAACGTCCACCCAGAAAAGCGACGGCTTCGGCAAACAGGTCATGCTGCTCAATGATTTCCACAATTTTTTCCTGCCCGGTGCTTGCCGCCGCAATCAGGTGGATGCGACCGGAAAGCACCAGATAAAAAGCGCTCGCAGCGGCTTTCTCGACAAACAAAATCTCTCCGGAATCCAGGGTGACTTTTTTGCTTTGTAGCAGCAAGGCATGCAGCAAGTCTTCCGGCCAGGCAGAAAACAGTGAGGTTTCGCGCAGGATGGGGAATAAATTGTCGGCAACGGCTTCCATAAGGGCGCTTTCTGATCTGGAAAAAAGCAGCATAGTCATCATCTGGCTAAGCCGCAAGCCGCAAAGAGGGGCTGCTATGCACACACCTACCCTGACACCGGGGCCCGATCCACGGCAAATTGGCTCGGGAGTTGCTAAGTCTGCAGTCTGGACAATGAAGTCCTCGCGCACTCACGCTTTGCGCGAGGTATTTTGTAATAGCACCTCAAACTGGAGGAAAAATGAAAGATGGGCATCTCATCATCGGTCTTGATAAAAAACTGATTCATCATATTTTTCGGGTATAGGTTTCCTGGACTGCAAAGACAATCCATACCCCGGACAAGGCGACAATACCGGCAGTCACCCAAATGGCGGGCAGAATTTTGTCATTCCACTGGGCGACCAGGCCCAGCAACAGTCCACCGATGGCATAACCCGTATCCCGCCAATAGCGGTAGACTCCAAGAATGCGACCACGTTCCAGGGGCGGAGCGGTATCGGACATGGCCGTCACCAGATTGGGATAGAGCAACGCCATGCCGAGGCCCATGATGGCTGCAGCGCCAAGCCAATCAACAAAACTCTGCACCAGTGCGGTCAACACCAACCCTGCCGAAAGCAGAAAAAAGCCGCAGACAATGGGGAGCTTACGTCCGATTCGATCTGCCAGGTGTCCCGTCCAGAGTTGCGAAAGTCCCCAAACGGCTCCATAGGTTCCAGTGATCCAGCCGATGGCCACCACCCCCAAGGCATGCTGCAGAAAGTAGAGAGGGAATAGTACCCAGACCAGAGTATCTGCCACCTTGTTAGCGACTCCGGCCTGACAGAGGGCGCGATAACGCGGATTTTGGAAGGAGACAGCGATGAAGCTCTGCCACCAGGGCGCGCTGGAGGCTGGGGCAGAACCAGGATGGGCAGCATGCTCGGCCCGTACCCAGGCAATGGTATCCTGCACCCGCAAGCATAGAAACAAAGCCAGAGCAATGACTGCCAGGCCAAAACCTAACAGGGCCCAGCGCGGACCATAGGCAACCGCCAGATAGCCGGTGCTCAGACCGGCCAGACCCATGCCCACATAACCGGCAGCTTCATTGATGCCCACGGCGAGGCCGCGTTGGCGGCTACCGGCCAGGTCAATCTGACTGGTCACCGTCATGGTCCAGGTGAAACCCTGGTTGATCCCGAGAAAGACGTTGGCCGCAATGATCCACCACCAGTTGGGCGAAAAAAAGATCAGCAAGGGGATCGGGATGCCAGCCATCCAACCCAGCAACAAGACTCGCTTGCGGCCCATACCATCTGAGAGAGCACCGGCCACCAGATTCAAGGCACCCTTGACCAGGCCGAAAGAAATCACGAAGCTGGCGAGAAACAAAAACTGACCTTTATCTACACCAAAATTGTGGGCAAGTCCGGGGAGCACGGTGCGCTCCATACCAATAATCAGCCCCACAAAAAACACTTGCACCGTCTGTAGCAGAAACTGAGCACGATTCTGGGCAATGCCCCTTTGATAGTGTACGGCGAGTGCCGGGTCCGCACTCATGACGGTTGCTTGCGTAAAGGGACAAGCTCGGCCAGTTTTTGCCGACTGGCAACGGTCAGGTCCATTTGTTCAAGGATCAGATGCCGTACAATTTCACAGGTCTGCAGCAGCTCGGGGCTGGTGAGGCGGTAATGACAGAAAGTGCCACACTTGTCACAGTGCACCAGGCCACGAGCCTTGAGAATACTCAAATGTTGAGAGACATTGGCCTTGGACAGGCCGGTCAATTCCGTCAACTCCCCGGCTGTATGTTGCTTTTCTCCCAGATAATGGATGATCTCCAGACGCTTGGGATGAGCCAGGGCCGCAAAGACCTCGGCAAACAGAGCAAAACGCTCCGTTTCCACGCTCATGCCGCCGCACCTAGATTGGTGGTCACATCGTCAGCATGAACATGGGTATCGATTAACATGACGATCGGAAACGACAATTCGTCACCAGCGACTCCAGCTACCGCTGCAGCAAAATCTTTAACGCCGCAGCTGTAGGTTGAAATTCCGGCGACATCGCTCCGCTGTTTGAAAAACATGGGCCAGCTCATCAATAGTTAACAAATTTAGAAACTCCTAGACTAGAAAGGAACTCCCCCGTTGTCAACCCAAAGCTGGCTCACCCGAAGCTTGATCAACTCGCCGAAAAAGGGGCTACCCGAAAAGTTTCAAAGAGGATATCTACAGCACTATGCTGCGCCCCATGCGCTACCGCATCAAAAATATCCTGATCGGTCCAGCCCAGTTTGCGCAGTTGATCCACCTCTGCATCCTCGACTGAATGGGGATTGCGCACGGCACGCAGCACATAATCCAGCAACTGGTTTTCACGGTCTTCAAGGGGGCCATTGCGCGGATTTTTCAGTGCTTGCTGGATAGCTTCAGGGGCAATACCCGCATTCACCAGCAGCGACTGATTAAAACCGATGCAAAACTGGCAATGACCGTCTTCTGACAACACATAACGCAAAAGGGCCAAGAAATTGGCTGAAAGGCGGGGATGCTGACCAAAATATCCCAGGAGCTGCATTTGTATGGCCAGCAATTTGGGACTGACCCCAAATAACTGCAGACCTTCTGGAACCCCACCAAATGATTTTTCAATGGCTGCATAGAGCTCTGCAAGTTCGCCGGTAGCTTCTGAAGGGGAAGTCAACGTCAATGTGGTCATGATTTTCTCCTGCGCTGATTGAAGGAATCCTGAAGATACCAACTAGACGGTATGCTGTCAAAGCTGTACTTTATTTTCCGCATCAGTCTCTCCAAGCGGTTCAGCAAAAATTGGCACTTATCAGGGCGGACAATCCATACTGGATGCTCCGCCCCGTCATTCAGGGAATAAAAATTCGCAATATCCGTGGGGTACGGAGTGTATGCAGAAAAGCCATGGCAATATGGCCCCACCAGTAAGCCCATACCAGATTGGCAATCAGCGAATGAACCGCATGCGGAATAGCATACGCATCCCCGGGTTTTACACCGCCAGCCGCATAAATCAGGACGAACATCACCACACCTGAAACGCCCATGCCCGAAATCGCCAAAAGGCCCAGACCATGTATCAGGCCTGGTAATCCGCCACGCATCCCACCCGGAGGCAAAACACCCCGCGTGGCGCCCTGAATATCTTTCACAATGCGTGAAAAATAAACACCATGATAAGGAAACAAATGGGCACGCAACTGGGCATTACGAAACACTACCAGCCAAAACAGGACAATCACAATGCTGCTGGCGATTCCCACCCACATATGGGATATGAACAGAAAGTGCCGAAAGGCAGATATTCCCACATGTTTCCAGATGGCTTTCATGTCCAGCTCACTCATCAACTGATAGGTGATGAATACCGCCAAAAAAATATGTAGCCACTTGACACTGCGAGGCCAAGGCAAGCTATCTGCTCCATGCATCAATAAAATCCTCTTTTAAAATATCAGATTGACTACTTTCAGAAGTAATTTTCTCGAAAATTGGTAGATTATAACGACAAATAGCCAGCAAAAGTCTACCACACGATCAGACACAACATGCTTCATCTATTTTTGACCAGCAAGCGAAGAGCATAACGCAAAACACCTTATTGAAAAAACTGATAGCTCCTGTGTTTCGCGTCGGCAGTTTCTCAGCTAACAGCGCCGGAGTTGCCGCTCTTTCAACAAGTCAAAGGGCTGCCTTGGCGGCACTTGTGTCCATCGTTCTGGCAGCACCTGCTTTTTTCCTCTTGGTCTGGCTTTGTGGTCTGGATTTCGACAGTACGGCTTTTCTCGGTGTGTTGCTGGTTGTTGCGACTGCCGTCATGGGTGGGCTGCTGCTTTCCATATGCATGATTCATGTCTTTATGGTTGGCACCTGTGCTTTACTCTGCGATGATGATGAAAAAAACTACCGCGTAATGCGAAGCACGCAAGAAACAAAGGCATCAAACCAGAAAATAGCTCAATAATGATAGGCAAACCAGCAGTATCAGGCCATAAATTCCATAGAGTTTATGATGGGGATAATATGCGCCCTGATCTACCTGATGTACCGTGAGAAGGAACCCCACCAGACCGACCGCAATGCTGATGATCCCCAATGCCAGAAAAATCTCATCCATCCCGGAGAAGCTGGCCTTCAGCGTAATAATCCGGTGCATCATCAGTGCCAGCTTGGTGAGAAAAAAGTCAAACTTTTCCATGATAAATCCGAAAATCACAATACTGATACCGGTTCGGATCCAGGAGAGAAAAGTACGTTCTGCCGAAAAATAGATGCGCGGATCCTGGATTTCTTTGCTGGTCACCGGAGAGCCACGATTGATGTAGCGCAAATCACGCACAAAAAAATAAAAAATCATGAACAGTAGAACCAGCACTGGCCAGGTCAACAATCGATATAAGTCCTGAAAAAAGGGTACTAACTCATAAAAATGCAAGGCCGCCAGCAGCAAAGTCATTTTTTCAGAGATAATACCCGTACCAAAAGCAATGAACAGAAACTTCAGGTAAGCCAGATACGTCCTTTCCATGCTCAAATAGAGCCTGGGCTCACGAACGGTCGGCAGATGTTTTAGCAGCAGCATACTACAATACGAGATGCGCTGCTTCGTTTCTGGTCATGGCATCATTATGGCGCAGATGGAGGCACTTTATTGCCAAACTGGCGCATGTAAACACGCATAGTTTTATCAGCCACTGAATCCCGAATCGCCAAGTAAAAAACCCCAAGAGCCAGTATTGCCAATGCTCCCATACTTGGGAAAAAAGCCAATAAACCCTCACCACCAAGATCTTTAGGACCAATCCAGCTCAGCACCCATAAGCCTATGAAGTATGGAAATATCCACCACATATATTGCCAGCCCATTTCCAACCAGCGTTCTTTTCTAAAAATACCGGTAAAGGCATAAATAGCCAATAAAACAAACAAAGTAATAAAAATGAAGTTCAGTGTTCTCAAACCAGACCAGTAAACGATCCAGGTAGAAACCACAAAAGCCAGAGGAGCAAGAACGGGCGCACCCCACAAACGGAATGGGCGCTCAAGATTAGGCATGGCTTTACGAATCTGGATCAGGGCAATAGGGCCAATAGAATAAGAAAGTACGGTCATGGACGCGATATAACCCACCATTTTCTGCCAGGAAGGAAACGGTAGGAAAAAGATGATACCCACCAGAAATAATACGATCAGCGTCACCCAGGGAACCCCATGCCGATTGATTTTATTCAGCCACAGAGGAGCGGCGCCAGTCTCGGCAGTAGCGAGCGTTACACGCGCCGCCGTGGTGGTATAAATCAGCCCCGTACCCGCGGGAGAAATAAATGCGTCTACATAAAGCAAGGTAGCCAGCCAGCCAATACCTACCGCTGCCGCCAATGCCGCAAAAGGACCGTTTACTCCTTGAAAATGTAAATGTTGCCAACCGTCCTTGGCGAGATCTGCAGGATTCACAGCACCCAAAAAAGCCACCTGCACAGCAATGTATACCGCCGAAGCAATCAACACCGAGCCGATCACCGCAATGGGAACATCTCTCTTGGGATTTTTACTTTCTCCTGCCAGATCTATGGCGTGGCGAAAGCCCAGTAAGCTGAAAATCACCCCGCCGCTGGCGATGGCAATAAACATCCCATGCACATCACTCATGGTATTGTGCACATGCATGTGAAAATTGCCTGGATGCCACGCCACAATAATCAGCATGAGCGCCGTCAGTAATGGAATGCCTATTTTCCACCAGGTGGCCGCGTTATTCACCTTGAGCACCCAACCAATTACCATGAAATTGGTCACCACAAACAAACCGAGCATAATAACTGCAATAAAAAAACCAAACCCACTCAGTAAATCCGTGTGCGGTTGTAACAATCCCGGCCAATAGTTATTGGCGTAAGTCAACACCGCAGTCACTTCCAGAGGGGCAATGGAGGCATAGGACAGAAACAATATCCAGCTCCACATGTGTCCGACAATCGGGCCATTACCGACGTGCGCGAGATGCACTACTGCACCAGCTCGCGGAATCATCGGGGCCAGCTCGGCGAATACCAGGGCCAGCAAAAGAATAGCAGCAGCACCTAAAATCCAGGAACCGATAGCCAAAGGACCAGCCATTTTTGCCGTAAACAAAGGGCCAAAAAGCCAGCCGGAACCTATGGATGCACCAACGCAAGCCAATATTAGCCCGACCAATCCTCCTTCACGCTTCAATTTATTCTTGCCAGAAATCTTGATAGACATATGCACAATCTCCCTGAATAATAGTGATATTATATCTGAAATTTATTATTCTTACTTTTAGTTATCTCATAGTTAAGTGAATTTGTCAATTACTTAACATAAAAACCGCACAAAATAATCATGGAAAAATAAACAATGAATCTATTTTCCCGGCATAAAAGAATGCAATTAGCGCAAATACAATGCCTGGATGAAGGAAAAGTACCAGTAAAATCGGTAGGGGGAATTTTTATATGGATATTGGAGGCTGGGCCCGGAATCGAACCGAGGTACGCGGCTTTGCAGGCCGCTGCATGACCACTCTGCCACCCAGCCTTAAAAGAAAAGGGAAAGCATGAAACTTTCCCTCGGTATTGGAGCGGGAAACGAGGCTCGAACTCGCGACCCCAACCTTGGCAAGGTTGTGCTCTACCACTGAGCTATTCCCGCATGAGCGCAAAGATAAAGGGATCAACTTTCCTTGTCAAGGTCAACGCCATGGGCCATCAGACTCGGCCAGGCAGCCCGCAGATAACCCAGCATGCTCCACAGGGTCATGAAAGCAGCAATCACCAGGAGGACAATCCCCAGGGTTCGTGCCGAGAGCCCGAGCAGGGGCTCACGATAGACCAGCAACAAAATAGCCAGCATTTGCGTGGTTGCCTTGGCCTTGCCCAGCCAGGAAACCGCTACCTTCTTGCGCTCACCCAGCTCCGCCATCCATTCCCGCAGAGCCGACACCGTAATCTCCCGGCCCACAATCACACTAATCAGAATGCCCGCCAGCAAGGGTGGCATCTCTCGCGAGGAGGCAATCAATATCAATGCCGTCACCACCATGATCTTATCCGCTACCGGATCAAGGAAAGTCCCAAAAGGAGACACCCCCTGATAACGCCGCGCCAGGTAACCGTCTGCCCAGTCAGTGATAGCCGCAACCGCAAAAACTGCAGTGGCTGCATAGGTACGTGCTTCCCCGCCCCAATAAAACAAAGCGACAAAAATAGGCACCAACAGAATGCGGAGAATGGTCAGATAATTGGGTATACGCTTTATCACGGTCCGCTGGCTTCCTTAATGAAAATGCTCGTAAATGCGCTGGGCCAATTCCTGATGAATCCCCCCCACTCTTTGCAGGTCTTCCAGACCCGCAGCGCGAATTCCCTTCAATCCACCAAAAGCGCGCAGCAAGGCTGTGCGTCGCTTGGGACCAATACCGTCAATATGATCCAGCTCTGACTCCTGCCGGGTTTTGGCGCGCCTGGCGCGATGCCCGGTAATCGCAAAGCGATGGGCCTCATCCCTGATTTCCTGAATCACCAACAAGGCCGGATCATCCGGCGGCAATTGCCGCGCTTCTGCCCAACCAGGTACATGCAACAACTCCAGCCCCGGGCGCCGCGTTGTGCCTTTGGAAACCCCGCATAGCTGAATCTGTTGCTCAATTTCCAACAGGGCCAGCGCTGCCTGAGCACGGGCCAACTGTCCCGGTCCACCGTCTATCAGGACGATTTCCGGCAGGGCCAACCCCTCTTTTTTGAGACGACCGTAGCGACGATAAACCGCTTGCTCGATGGCCGCATAATCATCTCCACCCGTGACATCGCGGATATTGAAACGGCGATAAGCCTCTTTCATGGCGCCATCTTCACCGAAAACCACACAGGAGGCCACCGCAGCCTCACCACGAGTGTGGCTGATATCAAAACATTCGACTCGCTGCGGTAATTCCGGGAGTTCAAAAAACTCCTGCAGCAGCAACATCCTTCTCCGTCCGGCGCTGGCTTGCTGACCACGCTGGCGCAGGGTACTCAGGGCATTGGTCTGCGCCATGGCCATCCAGCGCTTACGCGGCCCTCGCTGTGGCGCATCCATCACCACTTTATGACCAGACTGGGCGACTAAAGCCTCGCTGACAGCCGCGTGGTTCCTAGGTAGCACATTCACCAGCAAATTCCCTGGAATATCCTTGTTAGTATAGAACTGCATGAGGAAACCGGCCATGACATCGGGTCCACGCAGGTCTTCGGCATGCTGGGGGAAAAGCGATCTGCCACCCAGTTGTCGTCCATTACGAATAAAACTGATGAAAATCACCCATTGCCCATTTTCCTGAAGCAAGGCGATCACATCAAAATCACCGCCACCAGCCTGAGCCACATACTGACGCTCCTGAATTTTCGACAAAGCGGCAATTTGATCCCTTCGCAGGGCCGCTTCCTCAAAATCCAGCCGCTCTGCCGCTTTCTGCATCCGTTCTCCGAGGTTGCGGATAGCCTCATCGCTACGCCCCTCCAGAAATCGAATGGTATCGCTCACATCCCGCGCGTAATCTTCGGGAAGAATATGCCCGACACAGGGACCACTACAGCGCTGGATCTGGTATTGCAGGCAAGCTCTGCTGCGGTTGCGAAAGGTATGCTCTTCGCAAGTGCGCAGCCGAAAGGCTTTTTGCAGTAATACCATACTCTCACGCAAGGCAGTCACGGCGGGATAGGGACCAAAATATTGGCCTTTTTGCTTTTGTGCGCCACGATGCAGACGCATGGGCGGGAAAGGTTCCGCTGACGCAATCAACAAATACGGATAACTTTTATCATCGCGCAGCAAAATATTATAGGGGGGATGATGGCGCTTGATGAGGTTGGCCTCCAGCACCAGGGCCTCGGTTTCCGTATGGGTAACCAACACCTCTACTCGCTGCACCTGCGCCAGCATGGCCAGGGTTTTGGGACTATGACGCTGCTTCTGGAAATACGAACTCACCCGCCGTTTCAGATTGCGGGCTTTGCCCACATAAAGTAGACGCCGGCCCTTGCCATACATCTGATAAATACCAGGATGGCTGGTCAGGGTGCGCAAAAAACCCGGCAGATCAAAAGGTTCTTCTGAATCGGCTAGGGCGTGCGCCGGTTTTTCAGGCAGATTCTGGGTCATTATCATACCGGCATTTACTGTACACCCGCCGCCTGCGCATCCAGTCGCCGCAAATATTCCCAGGTAAAAATCCCGGTACTGTGGCCATCACTGAAGTGAATCTGAATGGCATAATTGCCAATTGGCAGCACGTCCACAATACTGACGTCTTCCTTACCGGTAATGACCTGCGCTTCATCGGGCGTATGCCCCTTGCATTCTGCACAGGGACATTCCACCCGCAAATGCTCAAAGGATAATTGACTGGTATGGCCATCGGCCCAGTCGATTTCCATGAGGCGGCTGATCATCAGCGGACGAATTTCCAAGGGCTGGGTATGGGCATCAGACATGTAAAACCTCGCAAGGACCGGTCTGGTCATCAATAAACCTCTAGGGTACAATTCACGCCCTCTAAAGGGAATGCCCATAAGGATGATGGTATGAAGATTTCCGCCTTTGATATTCGCCCAGGCAATATCCTGGAGCACGAAAAGGGGCTTTGGCGTGTACTCAAAACCGATTTTGTGAAGCCGGGTAAGGGTGGGGCTTTCGTCCAGGTCGAAATGAAAAACATCGAGACCGGCACCAAATCCAATACGCGCTTCCGCTCCGGCGAAACTATGGAAAAAGCGGTGGTAGAAGCCCGAACCATGCAATATTTGTATGCCGACGCTACCGGCTATGTATTCATGGATAATGAAACCTTCGAACAGAGCATTCTCAGCGAGGATCTACTGGAAGGACAAACAGGTTACCTTTTGCCCAACACAGAAATCCAGGTCAATTTGCATAATGACCGCCCCATAGGCGTGGAATTACCTTCAATCGTGGTCCTGGAGGTTGCCGAAGCAGATCCGGCCATCAAAGGTCAGACGGCCACGGGTTCCTACAAATCTGCGCGCATGGAAACCGGCATTACGGTGATGGTGCCGCAATTTGTCAACTCCGGTGAGAAAATCCGAGTTAATACCACGGATGGCACGTATATAGATCGCGCCTGACTGAGCTACATCCCCTGACCGGGATGTAGACACGTGTTTTCAGGAAATTTCGGCAGGAACAGAAGAATCGTCGGTATTCTGAGATTTTGCCGGAATAACCCAGACAAAAATTTCCCCTTTGCTGACCATACCTAGATGGCGCCGAGCCAGTTCTTCCACGGCACGATCTCCACTTTGCAAGCTGACCACCTTGGCTTCCAGATGGTCATTGCGGGTTTCCAGCTTTTGTAAAACAGCCAGCCGGCTATCCAGCTTTTGATGTAATTCACCGGCATTCAGCCAGCTGCCCGTTCCGAACCAGAGGGGATATTGCAGAGCGCACAGAGCGGCGAGCAGCATGAAATCGATCAGTCGCATTTCCGATTTTGCCATACTCACTTTGGCTTTGAACTGCGCCCAATCCCACATACTGAAATAATCTCCAAAAATGGCAGGCGCCGCTATTCAGCGCCTTAACTTTAACTATCCTTTTAGTCGAGATTATAAAAAGTTGCAAGTCCTGGATAACGGGCCACTTCGCCTAATTCTTCTTCAATACGCAAAAGACGATTATATTTGGCCACCCGATCGGTACGTGACAAAGAGCCGGTTTTAATTTGTCCACAACCAGTGGCTACCGCTACATCGGCCAGAGTCGTATCTTCGGTTTCGCCAGAACGGTGGGAAACAATTGCGGTATAGCTATGGGTCTTGGCCATTTCAATAGCCGCGAGCGTTTCAGATAAGGTACCGACTCACTGGAGGCCACATCCATGCCCAACCAGATATCCTTGCCGGGCTGATAACCGGCCTGGGCAATAGCATCCATCAACAGCTCCAGAGCTGCCTCGTTGGAAGGCAGGTTGGGGGCGAAACCGCCTTCATCACCCACAGTAGTAGCCAGACCCTTTTTCTGGAGTACAGCCTTGAGGCTGTGAAATACTTCCACGCCCATCTGCAAGGCTTCGGAAAAAGATTCAGCCCCCGCAGGAATCAGCATGAATTCCTGCATATCCACATCATTGTCGGCATGGGCGCCGCCGTTGATGACATTCATCATGGGCACCGGCAATTGTATCGGACCCAAGCCGCCTATATACCGATAAAGAGGCTGCCCGGCGGCATGGGCCGCCGCATGGGCCGTAGCCAGGGAAACACTCAAAATGGCATTGGCACCCAGGCGTGACTTGTTTTCGCTGCCGTCCAGTGCGCACATGGCCGCATCCAGATATTCCTGGTCTTCGGCTTCCATGCCCAGCAGAGCATCCTGAATTTCACCGTTCACATGTTCTACGGCTTTGCGCACCCCTTTGCCGCCGTAACGGGAACCACCATCCCGCAACTCCATGGCTTCACGCTCGCCCGTAGATGCCCCGCTGGGAACGATGGCGCGACCCATGGCGCCATTTTCCAGATGCACCTCTGCCTCTACCGTGGGATTACCACGTGAATCCAGTACTTCACGACCTTGAATGCGAACGATGGCGCTCATATTAATTCCTCGGGATGATTTTCAGGGAAGTCTTGGGCTTTGACCAACTGGTCAATATGTTTGAGGGTTCGTAGCAGATTTTCCATATGTCCCAGCGGCCAGGCGTTGGGTCCATCGGAAAGCGCTTCAGCAGGACGGGGATGGGTTTCCATGAACAGTCCGGAAATACCGGCGGCTACAGCGGCTCTGGCCAGCACCGGCACAAACTCGCGCTGCCCGCCCGAGCGATCCCCCTGCCCGCCCGGCAATTGCACGGAATGGGTGGCATCAAAAACCACCGGGCACCCGGTCTGGCGCATCACCGCCAGGGAGCGCATATCCGAAACCAGATTATTGTAGCCGAAAGAGGCCCCGCGCTCGCAGACCATGATCTGCGTATTACCTGTCGCCCGGGCCTTGGCAGCGACGTGGAGCATATCCCAGGGCGCCAGAAACTGTCCTTTTTTAATATTGACCGGCTTACCCGCAGCTGCTACCGCTTGAATAAAATCCGTCTGCCGGCACAAAAAAGCGGGGGTCTGCAAGACATCGACCACTTCGGCTACCGCTTGAACGTGCTCTTTTTCATGGACATCCGTAATAACCGGCACCCCTAATTCCTGGCGCACCTTTTCGAGAATACGCAGGCCTTCTTCCATACCGGGGCCGCGAAAGCTTTTGCCGGAAGAACGATTGGCCTTGTCATAAGAACTTTTATAAATGAAGGGAATTTCCAGGCGTCGACAAATGTCCCGGAGATTTTCTGCCGTCTGCAAGGCCAGAGTTTCGTTTTCAATGGCACAGGGTCCGGCAATCAGAAAAAAAGGACGATCCAGTCCTACCTCAAAACTACAGAGTTTCATGCCTGACGCTCCCTTTGAGCCACAGCCGCCTTCATGAAGGCATCAAACAAGGGATGCCCCTGGCGCGGATTACTGGTGAATTCCGGGTGAAACTGGCAACCCAAAAACCAGGGATGACCAGCCAATTCCACCACCTCCACCAAAGCCCCATCCGCTGAAAAGCCGGTATATTGCAAACCTGCCGCAGCCAAGGGCTCGCGATAACGGTTATTGAACTCGAAGCGGTGGCGATGACGCTCATAAATAGCTGTCTGCGCATAGGCCCTGGCTACCAGGGTATCGGGCTGGAGGGTGCATTCCTGCTCGCCCAGACGCATGGTCCCACCCAAATTACCGCCCTCTTCCCGATATGCCGTGTGGCCTTCAGGGTCCGACCATTCGGTCATCAGGGTGATCACCGGATCGGGTGTTTCCGGATCCAGTTCTGAACTGTTGGCATTATTCAGACCCGCGCAGTGGCGGGCGAATTCTACCACGGCCAACTGCATCCCCAGACAAATGCCCAGATAAGGCACCTGATTTTCACGGGCATAGCGAATCGCCGTGATTTTCCCCTCGGTACCTCGGCCGCCAAAACCTCCTGGTACCAGCACCGCATCCGCTTGGCGCAGCATGGCTGTGCCCTGGGTTTCAATGTCTTCGGCATCCACGTACAAAAACCGGACCTTGCGCCGCGCCCGCAACCCGGCGTGGAGTAAGGCTTCCGCCAGGGATTTATAGGATTCGGTCAGGCCGACATATTTACCCACCAGGGCAATGACCACTTCTCCCTGAGGGTTTTCCAGCGCCTGAATAATTTGCTGCCATACACCGAGATCGGGTGCGGGCGCCTGCAAGCCCAGATCCTGTAAAACCAGGTCATCCAGACCCTGGGCATGGAACAGTAAAGGCAGACGATAAATGCTGTCCGTATCAATGGCGGAAATCACCGCCTTTTCGGTGAGATTAGAAAACAGGGCGATTTTGGCGCGATGATCTTCGGGAATGGGACGATCCGCACGGCACAACAACACATCGGGCTGGATACCAATGGCCCGCAACTCCCGCACGGAGTGTTGGGTCGGCTTGGTTTTCATTTCACCCGCAGAGGGCAGATAGGGCACCAGAGTCAGGTGCATGAAGAGGGTGTTACCGCGCCCCTCCTCTACCGCCATCTGCCGGATCGCTTCGAGAAAGGGTTGGGACTCTATGTCCCCCACGGTTCCACCAATTTCCACCAGAGCCACATCCGCATCATCCGCACCAATCCGGATACGGCGCTTGATTTCATCGGTAACATGAGGGATGACCTGCACGGTTCGCCCCAGATAATCCCCGCGACGCTCTTTTTCGATAACCGTCTGATACACCAGACCGGTTGTGAAATTGTTCCGCTTGGTCATGCGGGTCGAGATGAAGCGCTCGTAATGCCCTAAATCCAGATCAGTTTCGGCACCATCAGCGGTCACAAAAACCTCGCCATGCTGGAAAGGGCTCATGGTCCCCGGATCCACATTGATATAGGGATCAAGTTTCAGCATGGTGACCTTGAGGCCACGCGCTTCCAGTAACGCCGCCAAAGCGGCACCGGCAGCACCTTTGCCCAACGAAGAAACCACACCACCCGTCACGAAAATGTATTTGCTCATAGGCCTCGAAGTGCATGCGCTTGATTGCAGTGCATGGTAGCCAATTCGGGCCTACGGCACAACGCGAAGAATGACTGCGGCAGAGAAATGATCGGCGCGAGACCGGGGTAGGATAACCATCCATCCCCGGTGGTTTACGGCCAGGAAAATCGCCTAGTTCAAGGTAGCCATATCAATGACAAAACGGTATTTCACGTCGCTTTTCAGCATCCGTTCATAGGCCGTATTGATGTAGTCCATGGGGATCATTTCAATGTCTGAACCAATGCCATGTTCCGCACAAAAGTCCAGCATTTCCTGAGTTTCCTGAATACCACCAATCAACGAACCCGCCAGTTGCCGACGCTTGCCAATCAGATTGAACACGGCCGGAGAGGGATGGGGTTCAGCAGGCACCCCCACCAGAGTCATGGTGCCATCCCGCTGCAAAAGACTCATAAAAGCATCGAGATCATGGGAGGCGGCAACCGTATTGAGAATAAAATCAAAACTATTGGCATGTTTTGCCATTTGTTCTGGATCCGTAGATATGCACACCTCATCCGCACCCAGCCGCTTGCCATCCTCAACCTTGCCGGGAGACGTGGTAAATAATACAACATGCGCTCCCATGGCATGAGCTAACTTGACCCCCATGTGACCCAAGCCCCCCAGGCCGACAATACCGACTTTCTTGCCCGGGCCGACTTTCCAGTGACGCAGAGGGGAATAGGTGGTGATGCCGGCACAGAGCAGTGGTGCCACACTGGCAAGATCCTTGGCGTCGTGCCGGACTTTCAATACAAAAGATTCCTTGACGACAATGCTTTGGGAATAGCCGCCATAGGTGTTTTCTCCACCAAACATGGGGCCGTTGTAGGTACCGGTAAAACCGTTTTCGCAATATTGTTCATCGCCATCGTGGCAGGAACTGCAATGACCACAGCTGTCGACCATACATCCCACTCCGGCATAGTCTCCTACCTTGAAGTTTTTGACCTGATCACCAACGGCCACCACCTTGCCGACAATCTCGTGTCCGGGAACCGATGGATAAAGGGTGTTATGCCATTCATTGCGGGCCGTGTGTAAATCGGAATGACAAACTCCACAGTACAGAATCTCAATTTTGATATCTTCCGGACCCGGCTCACGTCTTTCAATGTCGTGGGGGGCCAAAGGGCTGGTGGAAGATTGGGCTGCATAAGCTTTCGTCATATTATCTCCTTCATCTTGCGTACTTGAGAAGCATCTTCCGGAACAGGAAGATGCCCGGTCTTGACCAGTATCAGACAACCCTCCTTGCTGAAAGGTTGATGTTGACTGCCATGCGGGCTGCGCATCCAGGTTCCAGCGGGATACTGCCCATGCTCATCGGCAAATATCCCTTCCAAAACCAGGATTTCTTCACCGCCGTAATGGCGATGGGGCTGAAAATAAGTGTCCGGCTGCCAGCGTACCAAAGCCGTATGCTCGCCTTCAAAATCTGCCAGGGGTAACACCGTCAGCCCATCCACCAGCCCGGGAGACCAGCGCGCTTCCGCCATGTTGATGCGTACCGGCTGCAAATCCCGAGGGTTGAAATGACGTAACTTCACAAAAAGAATACAGCCCTCCTCCGAATAGGGAGCGTGGGTGGAGCCTGGCGGGTTGCGGATATAGGTTCCAGGACCATAGCTTCCGGTACTGTCAGAAAATGTTCCCACCAGCACAAAAATCTCTTCGCCGAGAGGATGAGTGTGTTCAGGGAAATGGGCACCCGCCGCATAACGCACCACAGAAGTCGCCCGGGCCTGCTCTGCGCCATCGCGCTCCAGCAGACGCCGCTCAATGCCGCCCGCTGGTGAACCCTGCCAGGGCAAATCCGGCGTATAAATAATGACCGACTGAGACCAATCGGTATTGAGCTGCATCATCATCTCCTGTTATTACATACCGTCTGGTTGGTATAAATTTTAGGGAATGACGGCTCCCACGTCAAGCTGTCGACGTGGCAGAGCATCCCTTGCTATATGTGCGGTAGCCACCAGGCCAGCATCAGCAGGGTCAGAAACAATACCGGTGGGGTGATGAGCAAACCCGTTTTCATATACTGCCCCCAGCCAACGGTCACGCCTTTACGGCTGAGTACATGCAACCAGAGCAATGTCGCCAGACTCCCTATTGGGGTGAATTTCGGCCCCAGATCACAACCGATGATGTTGGCGTAAATCATGATTTCCCGCAGCATGGGGTCTGCCGTAGCGGGCAGGTGATGGATTGCCAGCGCGCCCACCAGCACCGCAGGCATGTTGTTCATGATAGAAGACAGCAGCGCCGCCATAAAACCTGTGCCCAAAGCGGCCACCACGGGGCCATGCTGCGCGAAATCATGCAGGGCCATGCTCACATAATGGGTCAGGCCCGCATTGCGCAAACCATAGACCACCAGATACATACCCAGACTGAAAACCACAATGGCCCAGGGTGCCTCGCGCAGTACTTTACGCACCGGAATTTGCGCGCCTCGTCCGCCCTGCCACCAACGTCCCGCCAGAATCAGCATGATCAGCGCGCCGGTACCGGTGACCACAGAGACCGGCACATTCCAATGTGCCGTCACAAAATAGGCCACCAGCAACAAAATCAGCACCGGAAAACTGGCACGAAATACCACTGGATCTTTGATGACCGAGGCGGGAGCCGGTAAATGCGCCGTAGGATAACTGCCCGGTACGCCGCGCCGGAAATACAGCCAGAGCACAATCAGCGTGGTCAGTAAGGCCATCATATCTACCGGGACCATGACCGCCGCATAGCGGGAAAAGCTGATATTAAAATAGTTGGCGCTGACGATATTTACCAAATTGGAAATCATCAAGGGTAAACTGGTGGTATCCGCGACAAATCCGGTGGCAATGATAAACGCAAAAGTTGCCTTCGCTGAAAAATCCAGACGCAGCAGAATCGCCATAACAATTGGTGTCAGTAGCAAAGCAGCGCCATCATTGGCAAATACCGCAGCAATACAGGCCCCCAACAACACGATCAGCATAAACAGCCGTCGCCCCTGCCCGCCTCCCCAGCGGGCCACATGCAGGGCCGCCCAGTGGAAAAATCCGGCTTCATCAAGAATCAGGGAAATGATAATCAGGGCCACAAAGGTAAAAGTCGCATCCCAGACAATATGCCAGACAATGGGAATATCGGCCCAGGTGATGACTCCTGTAGCCAGGGCCAGCACTGCACCACCCATGGCACTCCAGCCAATACTCAGCCCCTTGGGTTGCCAGATGACCAGAATCAGAGTCACGAGAAAAATGATCATGGCCAGCATGGTGGCACACTCCGCAGCGGTGGAAATTGGCGCCAGTCTTGACGAGGCAAGGATATTTGTCAATACTACAAGAAATATTCTTGGATTGAATTATGGAAATCTCAAAAGAAACCGAAAATGTCGTTCACCAGCTGGAATCTCTGGCCTCTTCTGTTCGCCTGGAAATTTTTCGTCTGCTGGTGGAGCAGGAGCCCACGGGACTGGTTTCCGGAGAGATTGCCGAGCATCTGCAGCAACCTCACAACGGTATCTCTTTTCATTTGAAAAGCCTGCAACATGCCGGCCTGGTGACGGTGCAACGGGAGGGTCGCTATCAGCGATACCGTGCGGACATGCCTGTGGTGCGGAAATTAGTCGCCTATCTGACCGAAAATTGTTGTCGTGGCACCCAGAATTGCGCCTTACCCTAACCTCTTGAAGAGGAATGCGTTCATGAAGACGCCTGAAATTCTGTTTCTATGTACAGGAAACTCCTGTCGATCCATTCTCGCGGAAGTCACTCTCAATGGACTGGCTGCTGCACGCCTGCACGCGACGAGTGCAGGCAGTCATCCCGCCGGTTACGTCCACCCGCGCTCCATTCAACTCCTGCAGCAGGAAGATTTTGCCACGGAAGGCCTGCGCAGCAAGTCCTGGGATGACCTTCAGAACACCCCGGATGTGGTCATCACCGTATGTGCCAGTGCTGCCGGAGAAACTTGCCCGGCCTATCTGGGACCAGCCCTGCGTGCCCATTGGGGCGTGGACGATCCGGCGAAAGCCACCGGCTCTGAAGCGGAAATCAATGCGGCTTTTCAAACGGCCTACCACATTCTCCGGACCCGCATTGAAGCCTTGCTGAAACTGCCCGTGGCCGAACTGCTCGAAAAAGATCCTGCGCAATTAAAGCAGGCGCTGGACCGCATCGGGAAACTGGAAGCCCAATGATGGCCACGCCTGAAGTCAATCCGGCCATGATTCCGGCTACCCAGGAGTTTCATCTCAGCTTCCGGGTAGCCGACCTGGCCATCAGCACCCGATTCTATACGCAGTTTCTAGATGTTGCTCCCAAGCAGAGTACGGCGCGCTTCAGCACCTTCATTGTGCCGCATTTATGTTTGAACCTGGTCATTCTGGTCAATGATCGGGATGAGCCTCTCGACACTTATAGTTTGTACCATGTGGGTCTGGGGGTTAAGGACCGGGCGGCGGTCATCGAAAGTTATCATCGTGCTTTGGCAGCCGGCGCTGAAATCGTCAAGGCCCCCCGCACCACCTGGCGCGGCACACCGCTGCATGAACTCTGGCTGCGCGATCCTACCGGTTATAATCTGGAGATTTACGCCCGCCTGAATGATGCGGAGTTGGCGGAAATGCCCGCCGATCAGGAACCGATTTTTCTGGTTCTCGGAGCTGCACCCACTCCTTGAAAAACCCGGAAGCACCTGCTGGGGGTTAATCTTCTACCAGAGAGACCTCCAAGTCGGTACCCAAGAGGCGCTTTTCCAGCTTTTTGATTTCGTCCCGCAATGCTGCCGCCTGCTCAAACTCCAGGTTACGCGCATGGCGGTACATGTTTTCTTCCAGCTCCTTGATTTTTTTGGCCATCGCTTTCGGATCATTGAGCAGCTGATAACTGCTGTTTTTTTCGGCCACTTTCGCAGCAGGCTGGGCATTGCGCCGATAAACCCCCTCGATGATATCCGCCACCGGCTTCACAATTCCCTTGGGGATAATATGGTGGGCCTGATTGAATTGCACCTGTTTTTCGCGACGACGTTCGGTTTCCCGCATGGCGGCGGCCATGGATTTGGTCACCTGATCCGCATACAAGATCGCGCGCCCGTGCAAGTTCCGTGCGGCCCGACCAATGGTTTGGATCAGCGACCGCTCCGAGCGCAAAAAGCCCTCCTTGTCGGCATCGAGAATGGCGACCAGTGCCACTTCCGGCATATCCAACCCCTCCCGTAAGAGGTTGATACCGATGAGTACATCAAAAACACCGGCGCGCAAATCACGAATGATTTCCACCCGTTCGACGGTTTCAATATCCGAGTGCAAGTAGCGGCATTTAATCCCCAGATCATGTAAATAATCGGTCAAGTCTTCGGCCATGCGCTTGGTCAGCGTCGTGACCAGAATCCGCCAACCACTCTGGATCACGACCTGGATTTCACTGATCAGATCATCGACCTGACCCTTGGCCGGACGCACCTCCACCTCCGGATCCACCAACCCGGTAGGACGTACCACCTGCTCGACAATCTGCCCGGAATGCGCCATCTCATAGGGGCCTGGAGTAGCGGAAATCATCACGGTCTGGGGCATCAAAGCCTCAAATTCAGGAAACATCAAGGGCCGGTTATCCAGCGCAGAAGGCAGGCGAAAACCATATTCCACCAGGGTTTCCTTGCGTGAGCGATCGCCCTTGTACATCCCCCCGAACTGGGGAACGGTGACATGGGATTCATCAATAAACAGCAGCGCGTTGACCGGTAGATAATCCATCAAAGTCGGTGGTGGCTGCCCCGGTGCCCGCCCCGACAAGTAACGGGAATAATTTTCAATCCCGGAGCAATAACCCAGCTCGGCCATCATTTCCAGGTCAAAACGGGTACGCTGTTCCAGGCGCTGGGCTTCTACGAGCTTATTGGCTTTGCGTAAATCTTCAAGCCTTTCGCGCAGTTCTTCCTTGATACTTTCCAGGGCCTCCAGAATGGTCTCGCGAGGCGTCACATAGTGGCTTTTGGGATAAATGGTATAACGCGGCAGGCGCACAATGGTTTTTCCGGTGAGCGGGTCAAAAAGGGACACCCGCTCGATTTCATCCCCGAATAATTCCACCCGTACCGCTTCTTCTTCACTTTCGGCGGGCCAGATATCAATGACGTCACCGTTGACGCGAAATGTACCGCGCTTCAATTCCAGAGGGTTGCGCGAATACTGCATTTCGGCGAGGCGCTGGAGAATGGCGCGCTGGTCCATGGTGTCGGATTCCCGCAAATGCAAAATCATGCCATGGTAAGAAGCGGGGTCACCCAAACCATAAATGGCAGAGACAGTGGCTACGATAATGACATCGGGTCTTTCCAGCAGAGCCTTGGTTGCGGAAAGGCGCATCTGCTCGATGTGGTCGTTAATGGAAGCGTCTTTTTCAATAAAGGTATCGGAAGACGGCACATAGGCTTCGGGCTGGTAATAATCGTAATAGCTGACGAAATACTCCACAGCATTGTGCGGGAAAAAGGCGCGCATCTCCGCATAGAGCTGTGCCGCCAGGGTCTTGTTGGGCGCCATGATGATGGCCGGACGCTGGGTTGCGGCAATGACATTGGCGACCGAAAAGGTTTTGCCCGAGCCCGTCACCCCCAGCAGGGTCTGAAAAAACTCTCCGTCGGTCAGCCCTTTAACCAGCTGGCGAATCGCCTCTGGTTGGTCGCCCTGGGGCGCGAACTCGCTTTCCAGAATGAAGCGTTTATCCATTTATACCTCCGCATGAATCATGTATCACTTTGGATACCGTGGCATCATTCCACCAAACCTACCCTTCCCTGATGTTGATGCCTACTTTACAATAGATGGGCTGATATAAGCATACGCTCATTCATGCGCCTGTAGCTCAACTGGATAGAGCAACGGCCTTCTAAGCCGTAGGTCAGGGGTTCGAGTCCCTTCAGGCGCACCATATAAAACAAATGGTTATGAACAATTCCAAGCCCTTTTTATTTGCCTGTTGATTTTTCGCGATACTGGCGCGACAGCAAGCCATCAAAAGCGCTGTCGCGGAGATTCTTTCATGGCTACTATTTTACCCACGCATCCCTCTCGAACTTTCGGGGGATAACGAACCGCTATGGCAACACCAAAAGCAGAACTGACGGAACTACTCCAGAAACTCCAGCATTGTGAAATCTGTGCTGCAGCGCTGCCCCAGGCACCGCGTCCGGTTCTGCAAATCCACCCACAGGCACGCATTCTCATTGCTGCCCAGGCACCGGGACGGCGCGCTCATGCCAGCGGGCTTCCCTTTGATGATCAAAGTGGCGAGCGCCTGCGCGAATGGCTGGGGGTCAGTCGGGCACAGTTTTACGATCCGCATCTATTTGCGCTGGTACCGATGGGATTCTGTTATCCCGGAAAAGGCCATGCGGGGGACCTCCCGCCCCGGCCGGAGTGCGCATCACACTGGCGCGCTCCGCTTCTCCGTCATTTAAATCAAGTCGAACTGACACTGGTCATCGGCCAGTACGCCCGGAAGTACCATCTGCCGGATACGCGCGGCTCCCTGCAGGATCTGGTCAGCAACTGGCGCCAATACTGGCCGGACCTGATTCCTCTACCCCACCCCAGTCCCCGCAATACCCTCTGGCTGCGCCGCAACCCCTGGTTTGTCGAGGAAGTTCTGCCAGCGCTGCAAGAAAGCGTTGCAAAAATTCTAGAACCATAAAATTAATTTACAAATCAATAGGCAATCATTCACCAGCGAATCATTTTCGACAAGGCTATAGGCACTGACTAGAATAAATTTATGGAGAAGCAACAACGCATCGAAATCATTCCCTGGCGCGTGTATGAACGCCCCTTACCCAGAGGCTTTCGGGTATTGGCCGAACGCCTCTGGCCACGCGGAGTCCGCAAGGAAGACCTGCCTCTGGATGCCTGGCCCAAGATTCTGACCCCCAGTACGGCGTTAAGGCAGTGGTTTCATCATGATATCACCCTCTGGGAGGAGTTTCGCCAACGCTACCTGCAGGAGTTAGCCCTGCAAACTACTGAGGCCGGACACTTGCTGGATAGCGCTGCAGGCAGGCCGCTGATTCTTCTCTATGCCGCTCAGAACAAACTGCACAATGGCGCATTGGTGCTTCAGTCGTTTCTCGACGCCTGCCAGCGGCAAAAGGAAAGTTGACTTTTGCCGGATGATTCGTGACATTCAGAGAGCGCATTTGCAAACTTCGTGAACCAGCCTGGCGACTTCAACACCCATTATTGACGAGGGACAGATGCACAAACGCCGCACTTTCCTGAAGCTTATCGGATTAGGGGCTATTTCCATACCCGTGGCAGAGCTGGCTCTGCATTCCGGCAAACTGATATCCAGAGCCTACGCAGGTTCCGCCCTCGTAACACCGCCCGGTCACTATCGCACCTCATGGATTGGCAACAGCTTTGCCGGCAAGGGAAGCAATGGTCAGGGACGTTGGGTACAGGATGAAATCGTGGCCATGACGGTCACTGGGGATGGTACGGTTTTGACAGCCTCTTTGTGGGACGAGGCGGGGCGCTGCACGGGTCTTTACAAGGATGGCGACACCAATCAGCAGTGCCTCATGGCTGAAGGCGAAGGCAAAGCCAATGCCTGGGGATGGGGAACCGCTGGTACCAGTGTTGCTGCAGTGAACGACTGGATTTTTATCAGCAACACGGCTGGAAACTTGCTGCAGTTTCGCTGGACTGAGCCTGGCAATATCCAGTCAACCATTCATTACCAAGGCTATGAAAAAACGGGCCTGGTCACAGCCATGGCAGCCAGATCCGATTTTTTGGCCATTGCCGGCAAAAACGGGAAAATCCAGATTCGGCAAACACAGAATATGCACCTTGAACGGGTTCTGCCTATCCCTAGCGTGCGCGGAATAACCATGGATGCGCAAAATACCTTATGGATATTGCAAGGCGGCAGTATCCACCACGTCAGCATGAGTGGGCAGCGCCTGCCGGGGACTATTCCCCATATGGATCAGGCCACTGCCTTGGCCATCGGCCCGGATAATACGCTCCTGATATGCGACAACGGCCCCAGCCAACAGGTTTTGCAATACAATATTGACTCTACACCCCATATTGTCGCCCGCTATGGTCTCAAAGGGGGATTACGCGCGGGGACTCCCGGAAAAATGGCGCCCGACAAGTTCTTTGCCTTGCGTGGGGCGGGCATGGACACTCTGGGAAACCTGTACGTGGGCATGTGTTTCGGACCTAACCCGAATTCACCGGTTGTCATTCGTTCTCTGGACCGGCAAACAAAACCACGCTGGGAGCTCTCCAAATATGCCTGGGTTACCGCATTTTGTTTCGATCCCCTTCATAATGGGACGGTTGTGTATGGACCCGAATCCATATTCTCCTATGACCCCGAAAAGGCACCGGGAAAGGGCTGGAAAGCTACTGCCATTACTCTGGACGCTATTCGCTATCCTCATGACCCACGAATCATGGGGAAAAATGCCTGCTCAACGGAAATACGCCATATTCAGGGCAAGCGCCTCCTCTATACTATGGGCCAAACTGGCGGGGGATATGATCTGTATGCTTTTGAAGCATCGCCCAGTCAAATCGCTTATCCGGTGGCCGCAGTCAAAGGCGATGGCTTTGCCTGGAATGTCGATGCCCAGGGGGGAATCTGGCGCGGTCAGACGCCCGATCAAACTATCTGGCATTATGCTTTCGCATCGTGGTCAGATTCTGGAATACCCCGATTCAAGGAACCCGTCCGCTATCCCATCCCTGCCCTGTTTACGCGGGTGACCCGGGCACATTACGACAGTGCCAGCGATAGCCTGTATATGGGTGGGTACACCAATGAAAAGCCCAAAAAAAGCTGGGGGCTGATTGGTGCCGTCATTGCCCGCTACGATCACTGGACCAGCACCCAACCGCAACTGCGCTGGGTCATCAACACGCCTTTGGACGGGCACGACCTGCCACCCAAAGCTTTTGATATTGCCGGAGATTGTTTGTTTACCGTCGCAGTATTCCCAACTCACGGGAAGGATGCCGTAGTGACTATCTTCCGACTCGAAGATGGTAAAAAAGTGGGAACCCTGTCACCAGATGAGTCCGTTGGCAGCCACAGCGGCTGGATTGACATGATCCACGCTATTCACGCACTCCGCCGTAAAAACGGCCAATATCTCATTATAGTTGAGGAAGATGCGCGGGGTAAAAATCTGGTGTATCAATGGACGCCTTCGCAAGCGGTCACCGGGGTTTCTTCTTCGGAAGATACATAGTGCACGGCCATCAGAATGGCAAAGGGTATGGCCTGCCCTTCCAGCCAGATGAAGGTGTCGGCAAAGCTACCCAGGACAAACCATAGCCAGGTCACCACCTGCACATAGCGGAGGAGGGGCTCACTTTGTCGCCATGCCCTGATCCATAAATATCCCATTAAAACGATCAGCGGGACAAATCCAAACAAACCCAATTCCGACAAATAGGCCAGGAAAGAATTATTCGGTCCGATCATGCTATCCACAACGGGCGGTAATTTGGGCTCCAGACCCCGCTGGGCCAGATCATAATAAGCGGCACGAAATTGCCCGGCCCCCACCCCGAAAAACGGATGTTCGGCAAACATCTGCAGTGCGGAATGCGCATAAACCAGACGCAATCCCACACTGGTAATCACCCAGCCATTGAAAAACAGGTACACATCAAAAACCGCCTGCACCCAGCGGCTCCGCAATACGGGAGACAAAAGAGCAATTCCTGCCACAACAAAAACACTCAGCGCTCCGGCGATTCGATATCGGGGAAACATCCACAGCAATACGAGCAGTGCCAGTATAAAAAACACTGCCTGACCCGTTCTACCAATGGTGAACATCAACTGCCAGAGCAATAACAGGAATATAAACACCGCGACGCTTGGACTCCAGAACAGTTTTTTATCCTTGATGGCAAAGAGCAGCAGCAACAAACCGGAAGCCAGCATCATGCTGAAGGTAATATGGGTCTGCGCCAGACCAATGGGTCCCTGACCCAATAAATTGCGAAAATGCCAGCCCAGTACCTGGGCAACACCAATCAAGCCGTTGACAGTCAGGGCCAGAATAAAAGCCCTGAGCAGATCAACAAAACGCTGTCGACTCCAGGGCATGGCAGCCACCAGCGGTAAGAACCATAAGTACCAGATATGCCTTACCGGACCGAGATGATCAGCAAACAAATGATAATGAAACAAATCATAGATGTTGATCAGCGAAATCAGGCCGACTGACAACAAAAACACATGGGAACGCAGATTGCGAATATATCCGGCCCAGACAAAAGCCAGCAGAAAAATCACGGCAGCAAACTTGGTCAACGCAATAGCCAGAGGAATACTCAGCAATACCAGCCACAAAGCCAAGAACGGTAATTGTTCGCGTGATAACAGCTCATGATGGACGCGCATCAGCCTATTCCCGGATTCTGCTATCAGTTCGAATGCATTCCCCGCCGCCTTCTCTGACGACGACTGCGAATCTGCCACAGGGTGAGGATCAAACCCACCAGCACGTATGAAATACCGGCCAAAAACAGCACTAGTGGGGGATGTACCGCAATCAGAGCTACTACCAGAACCACGATAATAGCCAGAGCAAAGGGCACCCGCCCGTGGAGGTCAAAGTCCTTGAAGCTGCGGAAACGAACATTGCTTACCATCAGCAGACCCAATACATACACCAGGCCCAGGGCAATATATTCACTGACTTGGGTCAGCCAGGGATAACCCTCACCGACAGCCACCCAAACCAGACTAGCCAGGACTGCGGCGGCCGTAGGTATGGGTAAACCCTGAAAATAGCGCTTGGAAGCACTATGTACCTGGGCATTGAATCGCGCCAGGCGCAGGGCACCACAGGCAATATACACAAACGCACCCAGCCAGCCGAATTTGCCAAAATCCTGAAGCCCCCAGAGCATGACCAGGATAGCAGGCGCCATGCCAAATGCGATCACATCCGCCAGAGAATCATATTCCGCGCCAAAAGCACTTTCGGTATGGGTCATGCGCGCTACCCGGCCATCCAGACCATCGAGAATCATGGCGATGAAAATGACAATAGCGGCTATCCGGTAATGGCCATGAATGGAAGCGACAATGGAATAAAAACCGGCAAAAAGGCTGGCAGTGGTAAACAGATTAGGAAGTACATAAACCCCACGCCGGGGGTAGCGCGAATTCATGGAGCCGTCACAGGCAGGGTTGCCAGACACTGGGCACCGGAGCGCACCCGTTCACCAATCCGCACCTGAACTTGGGTATCCAGGGGCAGATAAGTATCGACCCGCGAGCCAAAGCGTATGAAACCAAATCGCTGCCCGATGCCGACATCATTTCCCTTCCGGACATGACACACAATCCGTCGCGCTACCAGGCCCGCGACCTGAACCACCGTCACATCCTGCCCGTCAGGCGTTTTGATCCAGAGTGCATTGCGCTCATTTTCCAGCGAAGCCTTGTCCAGGGCTGCATTGAAAAACCGACCCGGAAAATACCAGACATTCTGTACCAGTCCACTGACCGGCATGCGATTCACATGCACGTCAAACACATTCATGAAAATGCTGACCTTGAGGGCTGGACGGGAGAGATAAGGATCTTCGACCTGTTCAATGGCAATAACCCGGCCGTCGGCAGGACAGAGCACCGACTGTGACGACAAATCCGGCAGGGGCCGCCGGGGATCGCGAAAAAACTGCAGACTGAACAAAAACAACAAATAAAACAGGGCAGCGAAAACCAGCCACCAACCCGTCAGAAAAATCTGCAGGACAATGGCGATGGCCAGAAACAACAGTAAAAAGGGCCAGCCTTCACGCGCCAGAATAGGATAAGGATAATCAGTTTTCATGGGCGGAGCGTAGCAGGACCGGGGCCATGAGAAAAGGGCGAACATCCTCGGGACAAAAACTTTGTCCCGAGGGATTCGCCCGGATATTCTTCAAAAAAATCAAACAATCCTAGTTGCGGGAACGATCCACAATGCGGTTCTGACCAATCCAGGTCATCATCGAACGAAGCTTGTCGCCCACCACTTCGATGGGATGCTCCGCACCCATCCGGCGCATGGCCTGCATGGTCGCCTTGCCGGCCTGGTTTTCGAGGATGAATTCCTTGGCAAACTGCCCGGTCTGGATTTCCGTGAGAATTTTCTTCATCTCGGCCTTGGTGTCGGCGTTGACGACCCGAGGACCCCGGGTGAGATCCCCATATTCTGCGGTATTGGAGATGGAGTAGCGCATGTTCGCAATACCCCCCTCATACATCAGATCGACAATCAGTTTCAGTTCGTGCAGACACTCAAAATAGGCCATTTCCGGCGCGTAACCGGCTTCCACCAGCGTTTCAAAACCGGCCTGAACCAGGGCCGTGGCACCACCGCAGAGTACTGCCTGCTCACCGAACAAATCGGTTTCGGTTTCTTCGCGGAAGCTCGTTTCGATGACCCCGGCGCGGGTACCGCCATTGGCCTTGGCATAAGCCAGGGCAATATTCGTCGCATTACCGCTGGCATCCTGATGCACCGCAATCAGACTCGGAACCCCGCCACCCTGGGTATAGGTGGAGCGCACCAGATGGCCGGGGCCCTTGGGAGCCACCAGAAAGCAATCCAGATCGGCGCGGGGGTGAATCTGACCAAAATGTACATTGAAGCCATGGGCGAAAACCAGTGCTGCACCCTGCTTAATTTTAGGAGCGATTTCATCACGGTACAGAGCCGCCTGGCCTTCATCAGGGGTCAGGATCATGACCACATCGGCGCTGGCCACGGCATCGCCCACTTCCTTCACTTCCAGGCCAGCCTTGACGGCCTTGTCCCAGGAAGTGGAATCCTTGCGCAGCCCCACCACCACGGAAACACCGGAATCCTTGAGATTCAGGGCATGGGCGTGACCCTGGGAGCCATAACCAATGATAGCTACTTTCTTTTTCTGGATGAGGGCCAAATCCGCATCGTTATCGTAATAAACTTTCATGTAAACCTCTGTGTAAGTACAAAAATGAATGATAATCCGGAAGATCAGATCGCTTTGGCACCACGGCTGATAGCGCTGGCACCACTGCGCACCACCTCAATGACCATACCCGGATCGAGGGCGTGAATGAAGGCATCTAGCTTGTCACCGGGGCCGGTAAGCTCAATGGTGTAGGAACGGTCGGTTACATCAATAATGCGTCCCCGGAAAATATCCGAAAGTCGCTTCACTTCTTCCCGATCAGGCCCCACCGCATGCACCTTGATCAACATCAGTTCCCGCTCAATGTGCGGCCCCTCGGTAAGATCGTGGACCCGGATGACCTCCACCAGTTTATTTAACTGTTTGAGCACCTGCTCCATGATTTCTTCCGAACCACTGGTGGCAACGGTCATGCGCGAGATACTCGCATCGTGGGTGGGCGCGACGGTCATGGCCTCGATATTGTAACCGCGCGCCGAAAACAGACCCGCCACCCGCGACAAGGCTCCCGCTTCGTTTTCCAATAAAATTGAGATGATATGGCGCATGCTTACACCAGGATCATTTCAGAGAGAGCAGCACCAGCTGGCACCATGGGATAGACATTCTCCTTGGCATCCACCCGGAAATCCATGAAGACCATGCGATCCTTGAGACGCAGGGCTTCGCGGATGACCGGCTCTACATCGGCAGGCTTGTCTGCCCGCAAACCGATATGGCCATAGGCTTCTGCCAATTTGACGAAGTCCGGTAAGGCGTCCACATAGCTCATGGCGTAACGGTCTTCATAGAAAAACTCCTGCCACTGGCGAACCATGCCCAGGTAGTGGTTATTCAGGCAAGCCACCTTGAGGGGCAATTTGTATTGCTGGCAGGTGGACAGTTCCTGAATATTCATCTGGATACTGCCATCGCCGGTAATACAGACCACCGTCGCATCAGGCTCTGCCACCTGGGCACCCATGGCCGCAGGCAAACCAAAACCCATGGTCCCCAGTCCCCCACTGTTCACCCAACGGCGGGGATGATCAAAACCATAAAACTGCGCAGCCCACATCTGATGCTGACCCACGTCCGAGGTGACAATGGCCTCTCCGGCAGTGAGTTCATAGAGCTTCTGCACGACAAACTGGGGCTTGATGATCAGCTCATCCTGCTGGTAATGGAGGCAGTCACGCTGGCGCCATTCTGTGATTTGCCCCCACCAGGCTTGCATGGCATGACGATCATTGAGCGCATCCAGTTCAGCCAGAACCTGATTCATTTCCGTCAACACCTGCTGCAAATCACCGACAATGGGCACATCCACCCGGACGTTCTTGGAAATGGAAGCAGGATCCACATCTACATGGACAATTTTGGCATGAGGAGCGAACTTGGCGAGATTTCCGGTAACCCGGTCATCAAAGCGTGCGCCCAGAGCCACCAGCACATCGCAGTGCTGCACGGCCATATTGGCTTCATAGGTCCCATGCATGCCCAACATGCCCACAAACTGGGGATCCGTCGCCGGATAGGCGCCCAAGCCCATAAGAGTATGGGTAATCGGCACATTCAGGGCGCGGACCAGCTTGCGCAGTTCTTCTGACGCGTTACCCAGGACTACCCCACCACCTGTGTAAAACATGGGCCGCTGGGCACTGGCAATCAGCTGCATGGCCTTGCGCACCTGCCCGGGATGGCCTTTGACCGTCGGCTTGTAGGAACGCAGGGAAATCTTGTCAGGATAATGATAGGCACACTGATGGGCCGTTACATCCTTGGGAATGTCCACCAGCACCGGGCCGGGCCGGCCGGTGGCCGCCAGGTAAAAGGCGGCTTTCAGGGTGCTGGCCAGATCCTTAACATCCTTGACCAGAAAATTGTGCTTGGTACAGGGGCGGGTAATGCCCACCGTATCCACTTCCTGAAAGGCATCATTCCCAATCAGAGCAACGGGCACCTGTCCACTGATCACCACCAGGGGTACAGAATCCATATAGGCCGTAGCAATACCCGTGACCGCATTGGTCGCCCCGGGGCCGCTGGTCACCAGAGCCACACCGACCTTGCCGGTCACCCGGGAATAGGCATCGGCGGCATGCACCGCCGCCTGCTCATGACGGACCAGGATGTGCTGCACCGCTTCTTGCTTATCCAGTTCATCATAAATATACAGCACTGCGCCGCCGGGATAACCAAATACGAATTCCACACCTTCGTCACGTAGAGCGCGCACCACAATCTCGGCGCCGGTCAGGGTTTCGGATTTGGTTTGCACGTTTAAACGCTCAGTGATGCTGGTCGGGGAAGTCATCGTCATACTCCTCAGGGAATAAAGTACTAGCGCAAAAAATTAGACAGTTTTCCCAGGCAGGTCAAATAAAAAAGCCTTGGCGTACTGGGTCCGGCATCTATAGCCAGTCATCAGGAATGCTGATGCAAGGTTTCGAGATAATGGCGGGCCTTGTTCACCAAATTTTCCGGCAGACCCCGCTTGGCAGCGATCACCAGCCCCAAAGAACGTCCAGGTATACCAATTTCCAGCTCATAGGTAGGTTCCAGACGTTCATGATCAAAGCGCATGGACGCATTGCGCAGGGATCCATGCTGATCCGCAAAGGATTTAAGCGGAGTGAGATGGGTGGTCACCATCCCCCTGACTCCCCGTTCGGCGAGATGATCGAGTACCGCCATCGCCAAAGCTGCGCCCTCTTCCGGATCAGTCCCGGTACCCAATTCGTCCAAGAGGATCAGGGTATGCTCATCAGCATCAGCAAGAAGCCGCTTGAGCACTTCCACATGTCCGGAATAGGTGGAAAGCTCAAAGGCCACACTCTGAGGATCGCCCATATCTACAAAAACCCGGGTGAAATTGCCGACCTGCGCCCGTCCGCCCACCGGAATGTGCAGTCCGCAGTGAGCCATCACCGTCAACAGCCCAACGGTTTTCAGGGAAACACTCTTGCCGCCGGTATTGGGTCCCGTCACCACCAGAATCGGACAATCGGCATTAATGTGGACTGACAAGGGCTTGGGCTGCGGACCGCGCTTTTCGGCATAGGCGAGAATCAGCTGGGGATGATAAGCTTCTTCCAGCGTCAAAACGGGCGCATCCACCATTTCAGCCGCCTTGGCGTTTAGATGAATGGACAACTGCGCTCCGGCAATGGCCAGATCCAGCCAGGTCAGTGACTCTACCAGATGTTGCAAGCCGACTAGGCGCTCACGCCCCTCATCACTCAACGCCCGCAAAATCGCCTGGTTTTCCTGCTCGATACTGCCCGCTGTTTTCTCCAAGCGATTGTTGCTTGCCACCAGCTCCATGGGCTCAATCAGATAACCGTGGCCTCCGGGACCGGTTCCCCGGCGCACGCCGCGAATCTGATCGGTAGCACCGTCGGGCAGATGAACGCAGGCGCGCTGACCGGACCAGTGCAATTTGGCTCCCGGTGCTGACAGGTGGGACTGCATGGCCTTTTGAATCTGCTCACGCTCGCCTTTCAGCTCTGTATGTAATTGCCGGAGCTGCGCGTTGCCATCTTCACGCACAGCACCATTGGGCATCAATACCGCGTCGATTTTGGGCAGGAGGTCGGCAGCCGCATCCAGGCGCGCCGCCCCGGTGGGCAAAAGTCCGGGGCGCTTTTCAACAAAAGGCCGTAACTCCTTGCCCACGCGCAAGACCAGGGCCAGATTACGAAATGCCGTGCCTGCCAAAGCCGCCCCCGGACTGGCCACCTGGCGGATGGCAGCGCGTACATCGGGCAATTCCGGGAGCACCGGACCCTCCCCAGACTCCAGACCCAGGCGTGCAGCACTAATGGCATCCTGCAACTGGCGGGCCACACCCACCGTGGGTGCTGGCCCCAAATTACGGGCCGCATCGGCACCAAAAGGCGTCGCACATAATTTTTCCAGTAATCGACGAATACCCTCAAATTCCAGGGGTTTCAGGTCAGCTTCCATGGGTTCTCCTCGGCTTGGAATTTTTACAGCGTACAAAAGGCTGAATCTTCATGGCCATGCATTCAGCCCTGGGGCAACTCTCGCCACCAGCGTTTGCGTCCTTCGGGAACGATGAAATCGCCCAGATTATCCGGCGCCATGCGTGATAAAATCCAGCCGGGAGGCACCAGCTTGCCACTGCTGCCACAAGACGCACCCAGATTATTGGGATCATAAATCTTGATCAATTGGGGATTGTCAAAGTCATCTACATAGACAATCCCCAGATATTTTTCGCGATGATCCTGATGCAGAAGGACGCTGATGGCCTCCAGGCGCTGGCGGAAAAGTGTCGCTTTGAGGGGCGCTTTAGGGTAATCCACTCCCACAAAATACACATACCAGCCATCATCCGCATGAGCGCTAAGGGTTTCGACGAAAGCATCCCAACGCGACCATTCCTTGATTCCCCAAAGCATTCCCCGATACCGCTCTGCAAAACTGGACATTCATTTTTCTCCTGTCACGTTCTTGTCACGCCCTGAAAACTGAGCAAAATTTGCCTGCTGAGTGGGCGGGTACGCTGCTCAAACAAAAACACCCCCTGCCAGACACCCAGGGCGGCACGCCCTTCCCTGACCGGTATGACCAGACTATTCTGGGTCAGGACACAGCGCAAATGCGCAGACATATCATCCGGGCCTTCATTACGATGGCGGAAATGCGGATCATCATCGGGCACCAGACGGGCAAAGTAGTCGAGAATATCATGCTGCACATCCGGGTCGGCATTTTCCTGAAGGATCAGGCTCGCTGAAGTATGTGGTACAAAGAGGTTCACCAGTCCTTCCCGGGCTGCAATGACCTGTAACCAGGACTGCAGGTCTCCGGTCAGCTCATACAATCTCCGGCCTCCCGCAGTAATTTTCCACTCGGTACTGAGATGCTTCATGCTTCCTCTCTTGGGCGGGCACGCCGCGCCCGAAAAAAATCTTTTAGAAGAGTTGCCGACGCATCAGCCAGCAACCCGGCCTCCACTTGAATACGATGATTGAAACGCGGATCATCAAACAGCTGGTAAAGACTTTCTACCGCGCCTGCCTTGGGATCCGCCGCTCCATACACCACTCTGGCCACTCTGGCATGGAGTATAGCTCCCGCACACATCACGCAGGGTTCTAGGGTCACATAAAGCGTGGACCCCGTCAGACGATAATTCTCTACCTGCAAGCCAGCGGCGCGCAACGCCCGCATTTCGGCATGAGCGCTGGGGTCATGCGTGGCAATCGGCGCATTATGCGCCCCTGCCAGATATTCTCCGGCAGCGCTCACCAGCACTGCGCCCACCGGCACCTCCCCCACGGCCACCGCTTGTGCCGCCATATCCAGAGCCAGCCGCATCCAGCGGGTATCGGCTAATGGTTGTTTTGCATTCATCCTGTTCTCAATGATTGGCCTCAGATATACAGGTTTCCGGTTCTCTGCTATCACTTTTTAGCACTGCGCGCCTTGACAGAATGCGGAATGCTGCTAATTTCCCCCGCAAGTTGCAAAAATGATACTGGCCCTGCAGATAATTCATCATCCTGTTTGCAAGGCAAATATTATAACATTGGTCAGACCATAAAATAAGGAAATCGACGTGCTACGCATACCAAGTTCTCCTTTGCTGGGCCTGGATATCAGTACAGATGCGGTAAAACTCGTTTCCCTCGCCCAAAGTCGCGGGAAAATCCGGGTGGAGCATGCTGATTCCGAAACCTTGCCTCCAGGCGCTGTCAGTGATCGGGATATTGTGGATAGCGAATCGGTTTCCCGGGCTCTACGCAACATTCTCGAACGCTCGCGCATTCGCAGCAAAGCCGTGGCTACAGCGCTTCCTGCCAACTCTGCCATCGTCAAAGTCATCTCGCTGCCCGCCGATCTTGATGAAGTGGGCATTGAAGACCAGATTCGTTACGAAGGGAGCCAATATATTCCTTATAGTATCGACGCCGTGAACTTTGATTTTTCCATTTTAGGTCCGGACGATAGCCGCAAAGGTTATAATCACGTTCTGCTCGTGGTCAGCAAAAAAGAAGCCGTCGAAGACAGCGCGGCAGTCATTGAAGAAGCCGGACTCAAACCCCACATTGTGGACGTCAAACCCTTTGCCTTGTGGCTCCTGCATGAACATCTGGCCAGCACCAAAGCTCCGGATAAGAGCCTGAGTGGCAAGGGAATCGTGCTGGTCGAAATCGGCAGCATCACCACCAACATTTATGTGTTTCAGGATGGACATCCGGTGTACTCCAGAGAGCATAATTTTGGCCTGGGACGCCTCCTCGAAGAAATTCAACGCCGCTACAATCTCGATAGTAATGACGCCCAGCGCATGGAGCGCTTTGGCGGCCTGCCCCCGGAATATGAAAAAGATGTGCTCCAGCCTTTTGCCCGTAACATGGCTCAGGAGCTGTTCCGTTCCCTGGATTTTTTTCAGGCCAGCATGCCCGATGTACCTACAGCCACCGTGCATTTGTTTGGCGTCGGCGCGAAAATCCCACAACTGGCCGATCAATTGCGGCAACTGGTCAGTTATCCGGTTTTTGTACCCGACCCCTTTACCGGCATGGAATTATCCCCGCAAATCAGCCGGCGTTTCATGGATGCTGACCGTTCGTCCCTGGCGGTTGCCTGCGGCTTGGCCCTGCGGAGGGTTTTGGCATGATTCGCATCAACTTACTACCCTATCGCGAAGCCCGCCGCGCCCAGCGTAGTCAGGTGCTGGGTGCCGCCCTCATAGGCATCCTGCTTCTTGCTGCTGCTTTCTACTACGGGATTTACAGCATTTTCAGCGCCCGCGTGGACACAGAGCAAGCGAAAGTCGATTATCTGCAGGGCGTTACCAATCAACTGAATACCCAGATTGCCTCCATTGCCGACCTGCGCAAAAAACGCGACGAACTACTGGCCCGGGAAGGCATCATTACCGATCTTCAGGCCAAGCGGGATATGGTCGTTCAGGTATTTAACGCCCTGGCTGCAGAAACACCGGATGGCGTTTTCCTGACCCATCTCCAGCAATCCGGTGATGCCCTGACGGTGAATGGCTATAGTCAAGATAACGACCAGGTGGCAGCCTTCATGCGCAATATTCAGGCCTCCAAAATCTTCACCAATCCCCAGTTGAACATCATCAGCAAATCCAAGCTGGGCAGTGAGGACGTCGGACAATTCACCTTGCAAATGACCATCCGCAAACCCACCGCCGCCGATAAAAGTGCCCAGACCCCGGGCAAACAGGAGGTCCAGCCGTGACTTTCGACGAAATACGTAATCTCCAGGTGGAAGACATCCTCCGCTGGCCCCTGAAAACCAAGCTGATCGCCATTGCCATTATTATCGTGATTCTCGGCATTGTCGTCTGGTTTGAATTCATTTCTCCCGAAAATGACAAGTACGACGCCCTACAAACCCAGGAAGAAAGTTTGAAAATCCAGATTCGGCAGAAACAATTGCTGGCCGCATCTCTACCGGCCTATCAGGCGCAAATCAAGGAAATGAATGTCCGCTTTCAGAAGTTTCTGGAACAGCTTCCCAACCGGACCCAAATCCCTTCCCTGCTGGATGATGTCACCCTGGCGGGACGTAGTCGCGGCCTGGATTTTGAATTGTTTCAACCTACCGGTGAAATCAACAAAAACTTTTACGCCGAAATTCCCGTCAAGCTCAAAGTCGTGGGCACCTACAACGATATCGGCCGTTTCGCAGCTGCTGTGGCCGCGATGCCGCGCATTGTCACCATCAGTGGCATCGATATCTCCCGGGTTCCCGAAACCGGTAGCACACTGGCAGCCAAAGCCCTGGCTGCCCAGCAACTGGTCATGCAATGTACGGCCACCACCTACCGCTATCTGGATAGTGGTGACAAGACCGGCTCAGCCCAGGACGGGAGCAAGCCATGAGAACGAACGCAGTGAGTTTCGGTAAACCGACTGCCGCCCGCAACAGCATCAGTATTTGGCGTAAAGTCCTCAATGTTCTGGCCATCAGTGCCAGCCTCGCGGTCCTGGCAGGCTGTTCCCAAAGTGATGATTTGAGCCATCTGCGCGCTTTCGTCGCCAATGGACCCAAAACCAACGACCATATTACGCCCTTGCCCAAAACTCCGGCGTATCAGCCCACGGTTTACAACAATCTGGCCAATCGTGACCCCTTTACCAGTTTTTCCGAAATCCTGTTGCGTAAGGAGGCTGCGGCTGAAAGCAATCACGGACCGCGTCCGGCATCTCATGGCCCAGTTCAGCCGTTGGAGAAATATGCACTCTCCAGTATGCAGGTGACCGGTATCATGCGCTCGGCCAACGGCCAGTTATGGGCGATCATTCAGACGCCTGACAACAAGGTCTATCGCGCCAGCATCGGCAGTTACATCGGTACCCATGACGGGCGCATTACCGGCATTGATGACTCTCAGACCAAACAATCTGTCACTATAGAGCAGTATCTCCCCAACGCATTTGGGGGCTACAAGAAAGAGCAAACCATCTTGCACATGCAGAGCGGTAACTAAACATGACGAGCCTGAACCCGAAGAATACAGAGGATTGTAAAAAGATGCGCACAGCCAAGAATGCCCGCCTTCATCTCAGTAGCCGTCCCTTCATGCCCTCTCTGCGGCCAGCGACCAGCGCCATTCTGGCTGCTGCGTTGTGCTTGAGTTCAGGTGCAGCCTGGGCGGAAAGTCTGATCAGCAGCATCACTCCCAGTTCGGACCAGCACGGCACGGCTTTCATCATCCATAGTGACTCCCGCCCCGTCTATGATGTCAACACGCTCAATGGCGGATATCGGGTGCAAATTGTTTTTAACAATACGCATTTCCTCTCCTCAGTAGGCACCGTAATGCCCAACGGGGCTGTCGAAAATGTGCTGACTGAAAACCAGGGACAAAATGCCCGCCTCGACTTGCTGCTCAAATCGCCCCAGGCAATCATGATGGAACCCACCATGGGCGGTTACCGTCTGGCCCTGGTCGACAACAAAAGCAAGCTTTCTGCGGTTTCGCGCCCATCAGCCAGCCCAACGACGACAAGTTCGACAGCCGTAACCAATCCCGCAAAGCCGGCTGCATCAACTCCGGTCATGACCTATGGCACCACCGTCAACGGCTTGAATTTCAAACGTGGCAAACAGGGTGGTGGCATTCTCGATTTATCCATTGCCGGCCCGCAGCCGGAAATGAATGTCACCCGGGAAGATGGCCGCCTGGTCGTGGAACTCAAAAATACCACTCTGCCCGCCAGCTATACTCACCGTTTCGGGGTGACTCAGTTTGGCACCCCCGTGCAGTATGTGGACAGTTACCCCATCGGACGCAATACCCGTATGGTATTCGCCATTCACGGTCCCTATGAATATTCGGCTTATCAGCTCGGTCAGCATACCCTGATTGATGTCCACCCCAAGACGGCCACTGCGGCGCAAAATCCCAATGCCGGTGCACGGTTGAGCATGGATTTCCAGAACATCAGCGTGCGTGATGCCCTGCAGGTCATTGCCGACTTTACCCACCAGAATATTGTGGTTTCCAACAATGTCACGGGCAGTCTGTCCATTCGCCTCAAAAACGAACCCTGGGAGCAGGCTTTCAAGGTCATTCTGGAATCCCAGGGACTGGCGGTCAAACATATCGGCAACATCCTCTGGGTGGCCCCGGCCAGTCAAATCACCAGCCAGGAAGAGGCCGAACTCAAGGCGGATGCCAGCAAGCGCAAGCTGGAGCCCCTGGAAACCCAACTGATACAGATTAAATACGCCAGAGCTTCCAGCATCGCGGCACTGCTGCAAGGTTTTGACCATAACAGTTCCGGCTCTTCTGATGATCAGATGAGCGCCTATCAGCAACAATCCCTGGCCAGTGCTCTGGGACTGCCCAAATCCAGCATCATTGGCAATTCCCTGTTGGGACCTCGTGGCAGCGTGGCCGTCGTGAACCGTACCAACAGCCTGCTGGTCCGGGATACTCCCCGTGATATCGATAACATCAAAAAACTGATCGCCAAAATCGACAAGCCGGTACCACAGGTGCTGATCGAGGCGCGCATTGTCCAGATCACCACCAGCGCCGCCCATTCTCTGGGTGTCAATTGGGGGGGCACCTATACTTCCAATGGTGCTGGCGGCGTAGTTAACCTTTCCGGCACCGGCGCGACTGGTACTACGGCAACTCAGGGTGGGTCTTATCCCATTTCCGGCAGCAGCGGCGGCAGCTCTACAACGGGTACCGGTTTCACTGTCCCCGCTCTGGCCAACCTCGCCGCTTCCAATGCCGGAACGGCACTGGCCAGCGCTACGCCCGCCTCGTTGGGCTTTGCCCTGGGCACGGCAGCCGGTAACCGGATTCTGAGCCTGCAACTCCAGGCCCTGCAGGTGGACAACCGGGCCAAGATCATATCCAGCCCGAAAGTACTAACCGAAGACAATGAAAAGGCGGTCATCTCCCAGGGTCAGGAAATTCCCTATCAACAATCCACCAGCAGTGGCACCACCTCGGTATCTTTCAAGAAAGCGGAGTTGAGCCTGGATGTCACGCCGCATATTTCCCCCAATGGCAAAATCACTCTGGATGTAACGGCGCAAAACAATCAGCCCAACTATGCGGATGCCTTGCCTTCGGGTATTCCCATTCAGACCCAGGAAGTCAAAACCAAACTCTTGGTCAACGATGGTCAGACTGTGGTCATTGGCGGTATTTATACCGATACCACCAACCACAATCAGACCGGGATTCCCCTGTTGAAAGATATTCCGCTGTTGGGCTGGCTGTTCAAGAGTAATGTGGATAGCGTCGCCAAGACTGAACTGCTGGTTTTCATCACGCCGAAAGTCATCGGTGGTGATGTTCAGGATGATCTGGCCGGTGCGAGTGGTAACAGCAACCTCGGACAATGACCAGAACGATAGTCCTCATCGGGCCCATGGGCTCGGGCAAATCGACTATCGGGCGGCTGCTGGCCGCCCGTTTACATATTCCCTATGTGGATAGTGACCAGCTCATCGTCAATCATACCGGGGTAGATATTCCCACCATTTTTGAAATAGAAGGCGAGGCCGGCTTCCGCGAGCGCGAAGCCAAAGTGATTGCCGACCTGCAAGAACAGGCAAACCCCATGGTACTGGCCACTGGTGGCGGAGCAGTGCTCGACCCCCGCAATCGCGGTCATCTGCGCCAGATGGGTCGCGTCATTTATCTCGACATTAGTGTAGCGGAGCAATTGAAAAGGGTCCGTCACGACCGTAATCGTCCCCTGCTGCAAAATACTGACCTAGAAACCCGTCTGGAGCAGATCGCCCGACAAAGAAATCACATTTATCAGCAAACAGCGCACTGGCGGGTCAGTGGAGATGGCTTGCGGTCCGATCAGGTACTGCGGCGGATTTTAAGACATTTACAGACCCACCCCGCCTAGGAAAAGACTGTCGCTTTATTTTCACTCTTGCCTGCACGCTCCAGAAAATCAACAATGCGTAAGATAAATTCGACTTCAAGAGCCTGGAACATATGCAAAGTCTTCGTGTAAAACTTGGTCAACGCAGTTACGCCATCCATATGGGTAGCGGCATTCTCGGCGATCCCAGCCTCTTAGCACCGGCGATTGGCAAGGGACCAGTGGCCATTGTGACCGATACGAATGTGGGTCCGCTCTACCTGAAGGCTCTGCAAAACACCCTGAAATCCCTGCACAAGGATGCTCTGGTCATCACCCTGCCCGCTGGCGAAGAGAGCAAAACTCTTGACCATGTTCAGAGCATCACCGGTGAACTGCTCAAAGCCGGATACGGCCGCGATTGTACCCTTTTCGCTCTGGGCGGCGGTGTGGTCGGCGACATTACCGGTTTTGCCGCCGCTGTTTATCAACGGGGAGTGGCCTGCATCCAGATTCCCACCACTTTGCTGGCCATGGTGGATTCTTCTGTGGGCGGCAAAACCGGGGTCAACCACCCCCTCGGCAAAAACATGATCGGCGCCTTTTATCAACCGCGCTGCGTCATCGCCGATACGGACACCCTCGACAGCCTGCCGGAACGGGAATTCCGCTCGGGACTGGCTGAAGTCATCAAATACGGCCTGATCAATGACCTGAGTTTTTTCTCCTGGCTGGAAGATCATCTTGATTCCGTCCTCGCCCGGGACAGTGAAGCCCTGGAAAAAATCATCAAAACCTCCTGCAAGGACAAAGCGGAAGTCGTCGCCCGGGACGAGCTGGAAGGCGGTCTGCGCGCCATCCTCAATTTTGGTCACACCTTTGGTCATGCCATTGAAGCGGCCAGCGGTTATGGTCACTATCTGCACGGTGAAGCTGTCGCCATCGGCATGGTCATGGCCGCCGATTTGTCCCGCCGTCTGGATCTGCTCCGGGAAAGCGAACAAAACCGGATCTACAAACTCATCAAGGCGGCAGGGCTCCCCACCCTTGCTCCCCGACTGGAGATTTCCACCTATCTGGACTTCATGAAAGTGGACAAAAAAGCCGAAGCCGGGCAAATCCGTTTTATCCTGCTCAACAGTATCGGCAGCGCCCTGATTACCGGAGATGTTCCCCCCGCCGCCATCACCCAGACCCTGCAGGCTTTTATGGAGCGCAGCGCATGAATGAAATCAACAAGGCTACCGCAGAAATACAGGCAGAAATGGCCCAGCGCATGGCCCTCAACCCTGAAGGCACCCGCCGTATTGGTAATTTTGGCTTTATCGAACTGGAGGAAAGCTGGGGTGATGAAGCCACCATCATCAACACCGCCCGCATCAGCACCACCAACCAGCGCCTCAAGAGTGGCCATGATTTCAGTGAACGTGATCGCAATCTCCTTTATCAATTACTCCGCGATCAGCATGGCACTCCCTTTGAAACCATTTATTTCCGCTTTCGCTTTATCGCCCCCATTTTTGTGTTGCGGCAGTGGGTCAAACATCGGGTTTCCAGCTGGAATGAGTTTTCCATGCGTTACCGCAAGCCCATCTCCGTCGCCTACATTCCCGATGCCGCAGCACGGACGGTAGACGGTTATGCGGTCCTCGACGAGGCGGCGCTGGCGGAATATGAAGCCCTGATGGGGCAACTGTTCCAGTGGTACGAAAACCAGTACAGTGCTGCCTGTGCGCGCATTGATCAGGCCCGGGAGTCCGGCGAACTGGCCCCCAAGGAAGGGGGGCGTGATCCCTACCGGGGCCGGGCCCGGGAACTCCTGCGCAATGTCATGCCGGTAGCCGCCTATTCCGACGTGTACTGGACAGTCAACTTCCGCAGCCTCATGAACTTTTTCAAGCTGCGGCGCAAAAAAGACGCCCAGTATGAAATTCGCGAATATGCGGACGCGGCCTATGCCCTGTTTGCCGCCCGCCTGCCGCTTCTGGCGGAGACTATGCAGCGGGTCATCGACGAATCAGGGAACGAAGCTGCTGCACAGGAGCATCCTGGTCTTGCCGGATAAACTTTCCTTTCCAGACAGACTCGCGTCTTACGCAGCCCATGCCGAGAGCAGCCTCGGCCGTAAGTACCCTGAAGACCCGCCGGAAAGCCGCAGCCCATTCCAGCGTGACCGTGACCGGGTCATTCACTCCAGCGCCTTTCGCCGCCTCGAATACAAAACCCAGGTATTCGTCAATCATGAAGGCGACCTGTATCGCACCCGTCTCACCCACACCCTGGAAGTAGCCCAGGTGGGCCGCGCCATTGCCCGGCAACTGGGGCTGGATGAAGATCTAGTGGAAGCCATCGCCCTGGCCCATGATCTGGGTCACACCCCCTTCGGTCATGCCGGTCAGGATGCCCTGCAGGAATGTATGCATGATCTCGGTGGCTTCGAGCATAATATTCAGTCTCTGCGCATTGTGGATCGCCTCGAAGTGCGTTATGGCGATTTTCCCGGCCTGAATCTCAGCTTTGAGACCCGGGAAGGCATCCTCAAACATTGCGCCAGAAGCAAGGCCGCCGATCTCGGGGATGTGGGTGAACGCTTCCTGAACGGTACCCAGCCCAGCCTGGAAGCGCAAATCACCAATCTTGCCGATGAAATTGCCTACAATAATCATGACATAGACGATGGATTGCGCGCCGGACTATTGGATTTGAAGGAACTCTGCAGCAATCCGCTGTACGGGGACATTTATGGCGAAGTCCAGTCCCGGTATCCCGATGCCAGCAAAACCATACTGCGCCATGAAACCGGGCGGCGCCTGATCAATTTACTGATTAATGATCTGGTGGCAGAAACCCGCCGACGCATTGAAAACGGCAAAATCACCAGCATTGCCGAAGTGCGCGCCAGTCCCCGGCCACTGGCCGCCCACAGCCCGGAAATCGCGGCGCAAATCAAAGCATTGAAAAGCTATCTGTTTCAGCGCATGTATCGGCATCCCCGGGTGCATCGTCAGGCGGAAAAAGCCAAGCGCCTGGTGCGCCGCCTTTTCCATACCCTGCGCGAAGACCCCCGCCTGCTGCCCCTGAAATATCAGGCGCGCATTCACAACAGCGATCAGCAGGAAAAAAGCCGGGCGCGAATTGTCGCGGATTATATTGCCGGCATGACCGACCGCTTCGCCATCGCCGAATATGACCGCCTGTTTGACCCCCACGGGGAAGCCTGAGGCCCGACGCAAAATTTCAAAACTCGCCCTCTTGGACCTCGTCCATAAGCCCGCTATAATATCTAGCCCTGCTTTGCAGTTCGGCGACAGGGTGACGGAACAGACCAGGTGACCACATGACGCAAAGCTTATACTCCTCCGACTTTGAAAGAGATTCCTGCGGCTTCGGGCTGATTGCCCAGATGGATAATCAGGCCAGCCATGCCATTGTCGCCACAGCCATTGCCTCTCTGGCACGACTGACCCATCGCGGTGCGGTCGCAGCCGATGGCAAAAGCGGGGACGGCTGCGGCTTGCTGGTACAAATGCCCCGGGCTTTCTTCCAGAGCATCGCAGTGGAGATGGGCGTTGAACTGTCGGCGCATTTCGGAGTTGGTCAGTTTTTTCTGCCCCAGGATGCCACGCTGGCCGGGAATATCCGCACGACTCTCGACCATGAAGCCCGGGATCTCGGCCTGAGCAGTCTCGGCTGGCGGGAGGTTCCTACTGATGCCTCCGCCTGCGGCGAAGAAGCCCTGAGCAGTCTGCCCGCCGTCTGGCAGGTGTTTATCGGCTTGCCCGCAGAGCAGGATGTGGACACCCATGAACGCCTGCTCTATCGCCTGCGCCGCCGGGTGGAAAAGCAGTTTGTCGCCGACAAGGACTTTTTCGCCATCACCTGCTCATCCCAGGTCATCGGCTACAAGGGCCTGGTACTGCCGGAAAATCTGCCGGTGTTTTATCCCGACTTGTGCGATACCCGCTTTACTTCGGCACTGGTTACCTATCATCAGCGGTTTTCCACCAATACCTGGCCGGAATGGCGCCTCTGCCAGCCTTTCCGGATGCTTGCCCACAATGGCGAACTCAATACGGTGCAGGGCAACCGGCTCTGGGCCAAGGCCCGGGAAGCGCAATTGCAGAGCGATCTCCTGCCCATGGCTGAAGTCCTCCCCGCTGTCGGCGGTGGTAGCGATTCCTTCAGCCTCGACAACATGCTGGAGCTGCTGGTGCAGGGCGGCATGGATTTTTTCAAGGCCATCCGTCTGCTCGTCCCGCCGGCCTGGCATAATGTTCCGCACATGGAACCCGCCTTGCGCGCTTTTTATGAATATCACTCCATGCGCATGGAAGCCTGGGACGGTCCCGCCGGACTGGTACTGAACACCGGACGCATTGCCGCCTGTGCCCTGGATCGGAATGGCCTGCGTCCGGCACGTTACGTCATCACCAAAGACCGTATCATCAATATTGCCTCGGAAGTGGGCGTATTCGACTACCAGCACCAGGACATTGAAGTGCAGGGCCGGGTCGGCCCGGGTCAACTGGTGGCCGTGGACATGGCGACCGGTCGTTTCCTGGACTCCGAGAGTATTGACACCGAAATCATGAACAGCCACCCCTACCGGGCCTGGCTGGATGAATATGCCGAACACCTGCACCGTGATGACCAGGACCTGACCCCTGCCCTGCCCGTTGCCGACTTGTTGACCAGTGAAAAAGCCTTTGGCGTCAGCTTTGAGGAAGAAGACCAGGTCATCCGGGTACTGGCAGAGGGCGCCCAGGAGGCCGTGGGTTCCATGGGTGATGATACCCCCATGGCGGTGCTGTCCAGCCAAAAACGCCATATTGCCGATTATTTCCGCCAGCAGTTTGCCCAGGTGACCAACCCCCCCATTGACCCCCTGCGCGAAGCGCTGGTGATGTCTTTGAATACGGTGATCGGCAGCGAGAGCAATCTGTTTGCCGAACGTCCCGAATATGCGCGGCGCATCGAAATTCACTCACCGGTACTGTCGGATGCCACTTTTGCGGCCCTGACCAGCCGCACGGAACCGGCTTTTCGCAGCCAGAGCTTTGATCTCTGCTATTCCGCCGCCGACAGCAACCTGGGCGGGGCCATTGAAGCCCTCTGCGAAGAAGTCATTAGCGCCGTGCGCCATGGAGCGGTCATCCTGGTGCTCTCGGACCATGCCCTGGAGCGGGATCGTCTTTACATTCCGGCCCTCATGGCCGTGGGCGCGGTGCATCATGCCCTCATTAACGCCGGGTTGCGGACTAAAGCCAATATTGTGGTGGCCACCGCTCATGCCCGCGATCCCCATCAATTTGCCACCCTGATCGGTTACGGGGCAACCGCCGTTTATCCGTACCTCAGTTATGCCATTGTCCGCAGTCTGCTGGAACGCCACGCCTTCAGCCAGCCTCTGACCGAAAACAAAGCGCTAGAAAATTACCGTAAAGGCATCGATAAGGGGCTCTACAAAATCCTCTCGAAAATGGGTATATCCACCCTTGCCTCTTATCGCAGCACCCAGCTTTTTGAAGCCCTGGGTCTGGATGAGCTGGTCGTGGAACGCTGCTTCAAGGGGACCGTCAGCCGAATTGGTGGCGCCAGCTTTGAACTCTTGGAAAACGACATCCGCCAGCAGGTGCGTGACGCTTTCATTCCCAGAAAAACCCTGCCCGTTGGGGGTTTGCTCAAATATGTGAATGGCGGCGAATATCACGCCTATCACCCCGATGTCGTCCAGAGTCTGCAAACGGCGGTCAAATCCGGACGTTATGCCGATTATCAGGTATTTTCCGGGCTGGTCAACGAACGTCCGGTGACCAATTTGCGCGATCTGCTGCAGCTCAAAAAATCCGCCCAACCCATTTCCCTCAGTGAAGTGGAACCCATCGAAGCCATCACCCCGCGCTTTGACACAGCCGCCATGTCCCTGGGTGCGCTGTCTCCCGAAGCCCACGAAGCCCTGGCCATTGCCATGAACAGCATCGGCGGTCGCTCTAATTCCGGTGAAGGGGGCGAAGACCCGGCTCGTTATCACAACAACAAGGTCAGCAAAATCAAGCAAATTGCTTCTGGACGCTTTGGTGTAACGCCGGAATATGCAGTCAATGCCGAAGAGTTGCAGATCAAAGTCGCCCAGGGCGCCAAACCCGGTGAAGGCGGCCAGCTGCCCGGCCATAAAGTCAGCGGCATCATTGCCCGCCTGCGCTATGCTAAGGAAGGCGTGGCGCTGATCAGCCCCCCGCCCCACCACGACATTTACTCCATCGAAGATTTGGCCCAGCTTATTTTTGACCTGAAGCAGATCAATCCCCGGGCCTATGTCTCGGTGAAGCTGGTGTCAGAAGCCGGTGTCGGAACCATTGCTGCCGGCGTTGCCAAGGCCTATGCCGACCGCATCACCATTGCCGGTTATGATGGTGGTACCGGCGCCAGCCCCCTGACCTCGGTGAAATATGCGGGATCGCCCTGGGAGTTAGGTCTTGCCGAAACACAAGTAACTTTGCGCCGCAATCAGTTACGCCACCGGGTCCGGCTGCAGGCTGACGGCGGCTTCAAAACCGGCCTGGACGTCATCAAGGGCGCTCTACTGGGGGCCGAAAGCTTTGGTTTTGGTACCGCGCCGATGATTGCCCTGGGTTGCAAATATCTGCGCATCTGCCACCTCAACAACTGTGCCACGGGTATCGCCACCCAGGATGAAACCCTGCGCAAGCATTTTACCGGCCTTCCGGAAATGGCCATCAACTACTTCCGCTTTGTCGCTGAAGAAGCCCGGCAGATCATGGCCGAGCTGGGTATCCGGCGTTTTGATGAACTCATTGGCGCCAGCCAGCTACTGGAGGTCGGCGGTGCCCGGACAGAAAAGCAGGAGCGTCTGAATCTGCTGCCTTTGCTCGCCAATGCCCAACTGGAAAATGCCGATGTCAATTACCATACCCAGGACCGCAATCCGCCCTTTGATAAAGGCGAACTGGCCGAACAGATGGTTAAGGATGCCCGGCCAGCACTCGAAGAGCAGATACCTACGCGCCTGCATTACCCTATTCGCAACGTCAACCGTTCCATCGGTGCGCGTCTGGCTGGGGAAATTGCCCAACGCTATGGCAATAACGGGTTGCGCGACGATGCCATTCATGTCGAATTGACCGGAACCGCTGGCCAATCTTTTGGTGCCTTCTGCGTGCAGGGCATGACCCTGCAACTGCACGGCGATGCCAATGATTATGTGGGTAAGGCCATGAATGGCGGCACCCTGGTCATTGCCCCGCCCGCAGGCACCCATTATGCCAGCCAGGATTCCGCCATCATGGGCAACACCTGCCTCTATGGTGCGACGGGAGGCCGCTTGTTTGCTGCCGGACGCGCCGGAGAACGCTTTGCAGTGCGCAACTCCGGTGCCATAGCCGTCGTTGAAGGTGCCGGAGATCATGCCTGCGAGTATATGACCGGTGGTCAGGTCATCATTCTCGGTTCCGTGGGTGTCAATTTTGGTGCAGGTATGACCGGCGGTCTGGCTTTTGTCCGCGATCAGGCCCGTCAGTTTGCTGATCAGGTCAATGGCGAACTGGTCAACTGCCATCGTATCGAAACCGAATCCATGCGCGGTTATGCCGCCCTGCTGCGCCGCCATGTGGAAACCCATGTGGCGCAAACCGGCAGCACATACGCGGCCAGCCTGCTGAAAGACTGGTCTCATTTCATTCGTGATGTCTGGCTCGTCGTGCCTAAGGCGGCGAAGCTCGATGTCCTGCTGGAAGAAGCCAGCTGATTCTCCGCGCCCAACCGAGGAACCCTTATGAGCCATTTTGCCTTCATCGAAGACCCCCGGCAGGATCCGAAAAAGCTGGACGTGGAAGAACGTCGCGAGGCCTTCAAGGAAATCTACAAAAGCTTTGACCTGGACAGTGCCAAACTGCAGGCTGACCGTTGCCTGCATTGCGGCAATCCCTATTGTGAATGGAAATGCCCGGTACACAATTACATTCCCAACTGGCTGCAGCTCATTGTCGAAAACCGCATTGAAGAAGCCGCTGAACTTTCGCACCAGACCAACACCCTGCCGGAAATCTGCGGACGCATCTGTCCCCAGGACCGACTCTGCGAAGGCGCCTGTACCCTCAATGACGGCTATGGCGCCGTCACCATCGGCAACCTCGAAAAATTCATCAGCGAGGAAGCCCTGGCGCGAGGCTGGCGTCCCGAAATCGGCCCGATCAGTCCCAATGGCAAAAAAGTCGCCGTGGTGGGTGCCGGGCCTGCGGGTCTGGGCTGCGCCGACATTCTCAACCGCGCGGGCACTGAAGTGACGGTTTTTGATCGCTATCCAGCGGTGGGCGGGCTGCTCACCTTCGGGATTCCGCCCTTCAAGCTCGAAAAGGAAGTCATCGCCCGCCGCGCCGATCTGCTCCAGGACATGGGTATCCAGTTTCAACTGGGTACGGAAGTGGGTAAAGACATCACTCTGGGGCAACTGCTCAAGGACTACGATGCAGTATTCCTCGGTATGGGCACCTACACCGCCAAAACCGGGCATCTTCCCGGCGAGCAGTTACCCGGCGTCATCAAGGCATTGTCCTACCTGATTGCCAATACCCGGCATCTGATGCAGCTGCCGGACCCGACCCTGCCCTATCTCAACCTTTCCGGTAAAAAAGTCGTGGTACTGGGGGGCGGCGATACCGCCATGGACTGTGTACGCACCGCCATCCGCCAGGGAGCGAGCAGTGTTATCTGCGCCTATCGCCGTGATGAAGAAAACATGCCCGGCTCCCGCCGGGAAGTGGCCAATGCCCGGGAGGAAGGGGTGAAGTTCCTCTTCAATCGCCAACCAGTGGAAATCATCGGTAATGAGCAAGATGGTGCCCAAGCGGTGCGCATGGTGGAAACCCGGTTGGGCGAACCCGATGCCAAAGGACGCCGTCATCCCGAACTCATTCCCGGCTCCGAACAGGTCCTCGACGCCGATGTGGTCATCATTGCCTTTGGTTTTGATCCCTCCCCCGCTCCCTGGTTTGGTGAACATGGGATAGAAATCGACGAGCGCGGCCGGATTCGCACCAATGCTCAGTTTCAGACCAGCAATCCGCAGATTTTTGCGGGGGGCGACATGCGGCGCGGGTCGGATCTGGTGGTGACTGCCGTAGATGAGGGCAGAAAGGCGGCCGAAGGAATTCTCGACCACCTGGGCGTGTAGGCATGGCTACTGCTTTGGATAACAACCGTTTCCTGCGCGCCTGCCTGCAGCAGGAAGTGGATCAGGTACCGGTCTGGCTCATGCGTCAGGCCGGTCGCTATCTGCCGGAATATCGCGCCACCCGCGCCCGGGCCGGTGACTTTCTGACCCTCTGCACCACGCCGGAGCTGGCCTGCGAAGTCACCCTGCAACCCATCGACCGTTTTCCTCTGGATGCGGCCATTCTCTTCTCGGACATACTCACCATCCCTTATGTGATGGGGCTGGGCTTGAGTTTTCAGGAGGGCGAAGGCCCGGTTTTTGCGAATCCTCTGCGCTCGGCGGCCGATATTGCCCGCCTCAGCCAGCCCGACCCGGAAACGGAACTGCGTTTTGTCATGGATGCCCTGCGCCTGATCCGTCGTGAACTCAACGGACGGGTACCCCTCATCGGTTTTGCCGGCAGCCCCTGGACACTGGCCTGCTACATGATTGAAGGACGGGGCAGTCGCGATTTCATCCACATCAAGGGGCTGCTGTACAGTGACCCCGCGACCCTGCATCGCTTGCTGGCTCATCTTGCCGATGCGGTAAGCGCCTATCTGAATGCCCAAATTGCTGCCGGTGCCCAGGCGGTGATGCTCTTTGACACCTGGGGCGGCAGCCTCAGCACCCCTGCCTATCAGGAATTCTCACTGGCCTATATGACTCGGATTATTGCCGGACTCCACCGGGAGTCCGAGGGTCGCACCGTTCCCGTCATCCTCTTCACCAAGGGCGGGGGTAACTGGCTGGAAGCCATGGCCGACAGTGGTGCCGATGTGCTGGGTCTCGACTGGAGTACCGAACTGGGTATGGCCCGTCAGCGTTTAGGGCAGAAGGTCGCCCTGCAAGGCAATATGGATCCTATTGCCCTCTATGGCAGCAGTGCCGGCGTGCATCAGGAAGCCCTGCGGATTCTGGAGAGTCATGGCCCCGGAGCCGGTCATATTTTCAATCTGGGGCATGGTATTACTCCGCAAACCCCTATCGAAAATGTCAGCACACTGATAGATACGGTCCACCACTGGGGTCAAGCAAAACAAACCGTTTGAGACTGAGTGATCTAGTCGCGCCCCGACGGGGATGGCATAGGGGATTTTTGCTCCAACGTTCCTTGCCTGTTGTTCTAAGGCTCATCCCGCTGTCAGGCGAAAACTCGCCCTACGGGCTCAAACAGTTCGCCTGCCGGGCGCGGGATTTCACCAAGAACAACAACGGCGCGGATCACAGTCGCGGCAAATCCCCTATGCCATCCCCGCCGGGGCAAGAATACATTCAGGCCCCATGACCGCGCCGCCAGGCGGCCCAGGCATCACGGAAAGGATGGCGTCGGGAACGGTGGGTCGGCAAATAAGTGACGGAAGCGCCCTGTTCCATGCGCTGCAAGGCATCACTGATGGCCAGGCGCGCATTTTGAGCCAACTGCCGACGTCCCAGCTCAGGAGGCAGGGCCGGAAGAAACTCCACGCGAAGGGTCAAGGGAGCGGCCGCCGCCAGTCGCCAGAGATGACCGAACAAGCTGTCGTCACCAATAAAAGGACATAAAACATCGGGTTGTCCCGGGCGCAGCACATCCTCGTAGCGCAGCGCCACCGGAATGGTCTCGGCATGGGCAACAGCCGCCGTTTCAAAAGGCGCGGCGTAAAACTCACCCACCGCTTTACCATTACTGGTGGTCCCCTCCGGAAACAGCACCACACTGGTTCCCGCCACAATGATCTCGCTGGCCTGACGCATGGTCCGTTGACTGGCGCGGGCGTCACTGCGATCAATGAACAGTGTTCCCAACCATTCGCCCATGATTCCGAAAAATGGCCAGTTGCGCATTTCCTTTTTGGCCACGAAACGGCCGGGAATCAAGGTCGCCAGAGCAAGAATGTCGAGATAGGATACGTGATTGGCTGCAACCATGACCGGCTTCTCAGGGATTTTACCGTCCACCCGCAGGCGGATACCCAGAACCCGCAGGGCGCGGCGACTCCACCAGGCAAAAGCCCGATAACTCATGGCATCAGGCTGCGCCTTGCGGGCACAGGTCCACAGCGCCAGCGGATAGGCCAGCAACAGGTAAAAAACCAGCAAAGGAAGACGCCAGAAGCGGCGCATGGCATTGGGGCGCAAGCGTCGCAAACGCCGCCCCGGATAGTGAATCAGCACCGGTGCGGGCGTTTGTTTACGCCATCTCATTTTTTGGGACCTACCGGTTCCAGAAAGCGCTGCTGATAACGGGGGGTAATGAGGCTCGATTCACACCAGACAAAAAAGTCGGAACAGTGGAATTGAGGATCCCAGAAAGGCTCTCCCCCCACCCGGACTCCCGCCCGCAAATAACCCTTCAGCAGGGATGGCAGAGAGGCAGGGGCGACTTGCGCCTGCACATCAAAGCCCGGCACTGCCCGCAGCGGAAACACCCGCTGCTCCTGGGGGGTCAGATATTGCTGCAGCTGCTGATAGAGAGCGCCCAGCGCCGGACCATCGGTACTGTGGACGCTGGCGCAACCCATCAGGTAATCGATCTGCCACATGGACATGGCCTCGGCCAATCCCGACCAGAGCAAAGCAATCACCGCTCCCTGACGATAGTCGGGATGCACGCAGGAGCGGCCCAGTTCCATGATGCGGGCATTCAGAGCGAGCAGGCGAGACAGGTCAAATTCAGTCTCGGCATAATAACGACCCACCGAAGGGACTTTTTCGGGGAGAAACAGGCGGTAAGTCCCGACCACCTCCTGACGGTTCTCATCTTCCACAATCAGATGTTCACAGAAGGGATCATACTCATCCTGATCCATACCAGGACCGCCGCTGAGCTGGGCGCCATATTCGGCACTGAATACTTCATAACGCAAACGCTGCGCCGCCTCCACTTCGTCCTGATGCTGGGCCAGATAAAGTCGCAAGGAACGATCTTTTTTCTTGGTCAAGTGATCAGTACTGCCGTGAGATTGAGTGCTTAACATGCAGGACTCTCCGTGCAAAAACGATAGCAAACCTTCCTTATTATGACTCACAAATGTGACAATAGTGCGGCAGTTTTATGAACTTTTTATGACAGTGTTCATCCGCAAAGTCCTGCCTCATCCATAACCACCTGCTCCAGTTCAGCCGATACACGCATTTTATAGGATGATTCAGAGTTTACCAGCCCCAAGGCCCAAAAAACCACCTCAGCGAAAAAACATCGATAAAATCACGGTGCAAGTCTTGCACCTTATGCGCTCAATGGCTACTGTATGAGGTTGTTCCAGCATCAGTTGCCAAGAGGTGAAAGTTTTACCATGTCTGCCGCACCCGAGGAAGTCGATGACAGCCCTTATTGCTGCTGTTCGGCTGCCACATTTATGGAAATTCTGGAGCGCCAACGCGCTGAGCCCCTCCCCTTCATGGAACTGTTGATGGTCCATGCGGGATGCGGCGGTGGCTGCGGAAGCTGTATTGATGAGCTTGAGGCTTACCTCCGTCAGCACGACGCCTACATCGAAGATTAGCGTTGTCCTGTGACTTTCAGCCGCCCTGGTGGTCCCGGGGTGGGCATCTGCAGACCGTATGGGCCCCTTTTTTCGCGCGCTCGGGAAAGATATCTTTCCGTCGCGAGATCTGGACCACCCCCGATCAGGACCAGGTGGCCGTTGACTGGATAGATGCCCCAGCGGCGGCCGCACCCGTCGTCATTCTTTTTCATGGCCTCGGCAGTAGTTCCCGGGGGCATTACGCCCTGGCGCTGGCGGTGGCCCTGCAGCAACGGGGTTGGGGCGGTTGTTTCATCAATTTCCGGGGTTGTGGCGGCATCGATAACCGCCTCCCCCGCAGTTATCATGCCGGCGATAGTGCGGAAATCGCCTGGATGCTGGAAAAGGTCGCCGCACTCCTGCCCGACCGCCAGCGCTATGGCGTGGGGGTCTCCCTGGGCGGCAATGCCCTGCTGAAATACCTGGGTGAACAGGGTAGCAGCGCCGAACAGGTCCTGAGTAAAGCAGCGGGGGTTTGCGCGCCCGTTGACCTGGTTGCTACGGCGGAATTTTTACAACAGGGATCCATTCGTTTTTACAATCGTTACTTTCTGATCAACATGAAAAAAACGGCTCGCCGTTTTCAGCAGCGTCACCCGGAAATGGCCGACTGGACCCAGGTTTTTTTGGCCAGAAATCTGTATGATTTTGATGAATACTTCACGGCACCCGTACATGGTTTCGCGGGGGCTCAGGTTTTCTGGGAAAAAGGCTCATCAGCGCCGCTGTTACGCCACATCCAGGTGCCTACTTTGCTCCTGCATAGCGAGGATGACCCGATTGTGCCCATCGCCAGTGTGCGTGCGGCGGTATTAAGTCCGGTCATGACAGCTTGTGTCACCCAGCATGGAGGCCATGTGGGCTTTATGACCGGACCTTTTCCGGGTCATCTGGATTGGTTACCGAACACATTGCTGGATTTTTTTGAAGGGAGGAACAACCCATGAGCGAAACTCTGCAACCACGCCTGCGGGTTTTACTGGCGGAAGCCATCGCCATGGGCCCCGGTAAAGCCGAATTACTTCGTCACATTCGCGAAACCGGTTCCATTTCGGCGGCGGCCCGCTGTATGCAGATGAGCTATCGGCGCGCCTGGTTATTGGTGGATACGATGAATCACAGCTTCCTCAGCCCCGTGGTCAGCACTGCCACCGGTGGCAGTCATGGTGGTGGTGCTCACCTGACGGAAATGGGTGAAGAAGTACTGCGCCGCTATGAAGCCATGGAAGCCAAAGCCAATGCCGCTCTGGCCCCGGACATCGCCGAATTTCGTCAACTCATGCAACTACAGCCCCGGGAGCCCTCCAAATCGTGAAAAATCTGCTTCGGGAAGTGCTGTGCAGCCGGGTGTATGATGTCGCCCGGGAAACCCCGCTGGAAACCGCCCCCAAAATGAGTGCCCGCCTGCAGCGGGAAATTCTCTTCAAACGCGAGGACTTGCAACCGGTATTCAGCTTCAAGTTGCGCGGGGCTTACAACAAGATTGCCCAGCTCTCTGCCGCTGAAAAAGCCGCTGGGGTGATCACCGCCAGCGCCGGCAATCACGCTCAGGGAGTCGCCTACTCTGCCCAGAAACTCGGTATTCGCGCCATTATCGTCATGCCTGCCACCACCCCGGAAATCAAGGTCCAGGCAGTACGGGCCAGGGGCGCGGAGGTCATCCTGCACGGCGACAATTTTTCCGACGCGCAAAGTCACTGTTTTCAACTGGTCGAACAATCAGGCATGGTATTCATCCCGCCCTTTGATGATCCCCTGGTCATTGCCGGTCAGGGAACCGTGGGCGCGGAAATTTTGCGGCAGCGCGGTACCGGCCTGGAGGCGATATTTGTGCCTGTCGGTGGCGGCGGACTGATTGCCGGGGTGGCGGCTTATCTGAAGTCCATCGTTCCGGAAATCCGCATCATTGGCGTCGAGCCTTTCGAGGCCGACGCCATGTTTCAATCCCTAGCAGCGGGAGAGCGGGTAATACTCCCCCAGGTGGGGATATTTGCCGACGGCGTAGCCGTCAAGCAGGTCGGCGAACACACTTTCGCCCTTTGTCAGCACTATGTGGATGAAATCGTCCGGGTCAGTAACGATGAAATCTGTGCCGCCATCAAGGATATATTTGATGAAACCCGCTCGATCATGGAACCGGCGGGTGCCTTGGCGCTGGCAGGACTGAAACGCAAGGCCGGCGAAGACCCCGGTCAGGGCGGAGCCTGGGTCGCTCTGCTCTCCGGGGCCAACATGAATTTTGACCGGCTGGGCTTCATTGCCGAGCGCGCCGAACTGGGCGAAGCTCGGGAAGCCTTGTTCGCGGTCACCATTCCCGAAACCCCCGGCGCCTTTCGCGATTTCTGTGCCGCCATCGGCCAGCGGGTGGTCACCGAATTCAATTATCGTCTGCATCGCCGGGATCGCGCCCATATTTTTGTAGGGGTCGCCATTCGCAATCGGGAAGATGCCGAAAACCTCCTTCAGCATTTACGCAATACCGGCCACGCAGCCCTCGACCTGAGTCAGGATGAAATGGCCAAGCTCCATATTCGCCACATGGTCGGCGGACATGCCCGGGAAGCCCAGAACGAGCGGATTTACCGCTTTGAATTCCCGGAACGGCCGGGCGCTCTCATGGAATTCCTGGAAAAGCTGGGGGGACACTGGAACATCAGCCTGTTCCACTATCGCAATAATGGCGTCGATCTGGGCCGGGTACTGGCCGGATTTGAAGTGCCCGACAGTGATCTGCCGCAATTTAAAAGCATGCTGTCCAAGGTGGGGTATTCGCATGTTTCCGAAAGCGGCAATCCTGCCTACCGCTTTTTTCTGGATAACGCGCGCGCCGATTGAAGCGAGCTTAAGACTCCCGTGGGGCAAACATCAGGCGCAGGGACTCGCCAATGCCTGCGGCCATGCCATGCCAGCGTTTGGCCAGATCGGCATCCATATGATCCAGCATGGTTTCATGGAACAGGGCGAGCCAGTCATCCACCAGCGGGTTGGTCACCCCCACCGGCGCGTGCTTATCGCCCAGGGCATAGCGATAATCTTTATAGGGCAGACCACCCGAAACCGTCCACCAGTAATGCACCAGGCGATCCTTGTGCAAATTCCAGTCCTGCACAATGGAAAAAGGTTCTGCCAGGGTAGGATGGACCTGAATGCGGTTGTAAAAGTCATCCACCACGGCGCGAATCACCGGCAGGGAGATTTTATCGCAGAGGGGTTCGAGGCGACGTTTGGGGGCGGGGGCTGGGGAGTTGGTTTCCATCTTTGTCCTGAAATTTTTGCTGACAGGAGGATGTTACCAGATATTGCCGAGGAAGGTGGTAATGGATGGCAGCATCAGTTGCGATAGCAGCTTAATCCGGCAGTGGGAGATGCTGAAAAAAACGCTTTAACTACCGTCATGAAAACTGGCCCATGCCTGCTCCACAAGGTTCATGAAATCTTTGCGAAAACGCTCCGGCGCGAAACGCAGGGCGTTGGCTCTACAGGCAGCTGGATCAATACTTTCTCTGATACTCTCAAAATGCTCCACAGCAGCCATGATTGAGGGAACTGATTGTTCATAGAAAAAACATCCTGTAGCTGCAGGAAATGATTCCGCCTCCTCGGCAGCCAAAGGAATAACAGTCTCCAATGCTCCCCCCTTACCAAAGGCAATCACCGGCGTACCGCAGGCTTGGGCCTCTACAGGGGTGATACCAAAATCTTCTTCGGCAGCAAACACAAAAGCGCGGGTAGCCCCCATGAGTTGCGCCAGGACTTGTGCTGACTGATATCCAAGAATTTCTATGTTAGGGAATCCAGAAGCCATTTGTACGATTTTTTCCCGCTCGGGACCATCGCCGATAACTTTCAATTTTTTGTTCGGCATCCGGGTAAACGCCTCCACGATAAGGCCAACTCGTTTGTACGGCACAAGGCGAGAAGCAGTGAGATAAAAATCTTCCTTATCTGGAAGAAAAGCAAAGGCTTCGACATCAACTGGAGGATAAATTACCACAGCTTGTCGCCGGTAGATTTTCCAGATACGGCGGGCAATGAACGCAGAATTAGCGACAAATTGATCCACACCATTGGCAGTGCGCGCATCCCAAATGCGGATTTTGTGCAAAAGCCATTTGGCAACCCAACCCTTTAACCCTTTTTCCAGTCCGGATTCGCGGAGATATTGATGCTGCAAATCCCAGGCGTAGCGAATCGGCGTATGGATATAACTGATATGTAGCTGATCAGGTCCGGTCAGCACTCCCTTGGCCACAGCATGGGAGCTGGACAGAATCAGGTCATAGCCGGACATATCCAGCTGTTCAATAGCCAACGGCATCAGCGGAAGATAATGACGATAGCGCTTGTGGGCGCCAGGCAACTGCTGAACAAATGTGGTCCGGGGTACTTTCCCCTGCAAAAATTTTTGTTCCTCATCTGGAAGAAAATCACAAACACTGAACAAGTCGGCCTGGGGAAACATCAGCAGCATCTGCTCCAAAACGCGCTCAGCTCCCGCGTATGTAGTCAACCAATCATGAACAATGGCAACACGTCTCAAACTGTATTCCTTATTAAGCATGCCCAGGGAGCTATAAGTAGGATAAACTAGTAACGCCGCTTTACAAGTGCAGAGCGAGTGTTAAGGAACACGTACATTACTATAAAAATCCTTCTTCTGCACAAAGTTGAGCAAGGCAGAAGTCATGCCCGTCGGTAGAAAAGACAACAAGTACCCTAAAATCCACCGACAAGATTTATAGTTCCACAAACCAGTGCGGAAGATTTTCCGTGCTTCATCACGCTGCCCATTAATCAAGCGAGATTTTGCGCTTCTGAAGGTCGCATCACCAAGCCTTTTATAAATAAGATCCTTCTTTTCCTGAAACCATCCTTCTTGAAGAATAAAATTATAAATAAATCGCTCAGAATCTGGTAGAGCAGAATTACCACGGTTGGTTTCCGAATCTTTGTGCACCCGATAACTGAGCAGGCGTTTATTGACATAATAAATCGGCAATTTAGCTTGCACATAAACACAGGCAGTCCACAAATCTGCACAAACCCCAACCTCGTTGTAGGCCATTGAAGAATTGATTAATGATTTACGGAATAAACTGGCATTGCCAACTATAATAGACCCGTCAAACAACGCGTCAACTGGATTTTTTAACTCCCCCTCTGGGAGAGTATCTCGCCTACAATAAACTGCGTGCTTATCACTTCTAAATTGATCTCTTATGCCATTTTCATCAACAATCCAATGATCACAAAACGCAAAAGCAAGATGCGAATTATGCTCCATTATTTCAACCATAATAGCAAGAAAGTCCGAATCAAGAAAATCATCATCATTGAGAAATAAAACATATTCTCCTCTAACCATTGATAATGCGTTCTCACAATTTTTAAGCACGCCAAGACGCTCTATATTAGCTTTATATATTAGCCTATCATCAGAAAATAGGGCACATATTTTATGGATTTCTGGAGAATTGGAATCATCGGTCACAATCAAATCAAAATCTGCCCGGGTTTGCTCCAAAACCGAACTGATAGCCTGCGCAATAAATTTTGTACGCTTGTAAGCCGGGATGATAATAGTTGCTATAGGCTTATTATTGTTAATCTCAGAAAGTTTTGCGTTCATATCAAGTCCTATTATTTAAAACAATATCAGGCTTACTTTGCAGACAGGAATCATAAACCTCCAAATATTTTTCCGTGATGCGGGACCATGCAAACTCTATGGCAGATGCTCGTGCGACACTCGCCATTTCAACTTTCATATCCGCGTTCATCTGTGCATAGTTTTCAAGAATGGTGGCGATAGCCTGAAAATCATCCGGATCATCCAATACCCATCCGCCATTTGCAGGGATCTGAAAAGCTGCTCCTACTGTTTTGGCAGTAATCACCGGTACTGCGCAAGCTAACGCTTCAGAAACAATCATGGCCCATGGGTCATATCGGGATGGGAAGACCAGCAAATCCACAGATCGCAGAAACTTCGGCACATCTTCGCGATATCCCATGAAATGTACCCGATCTGCAATTCCCATCTCCTTTGCCAATTCGGGATAAGGACTTTTTTCGAGATAGCCCAGCACAACCAGATGCCAAGATTTTACCATGACCAATGCATGGAAAACGGTATCGAGATTTTTCCGTGAAGAACGTAAATCCCCCGCAAACAAAGCAGCTGGTACTTTATCTTTTAAACCAAGGGCATGCCGTGAACTCATTCCAGGGCAATACTCCTGAATATCAACCCCGTTGGGTATGACCATGATTTTCCCTGAATCAACGCCAATCGCCATCAATTCTTCGGCAACTTTCGGCGAAACTGCCGTAACCCAGCGCGCCTGCCGATAGGAGTAACGTTCCAGCTTAGCGTTAAGCCAGGTAAATAAACGATGATAAAGTCCTTTAAGTCCCTTTTCCGTATTAGTTTCATTGTATGGAGAATGACGCCATGCTCCATGAACAAAATGCGCAGAGTTAACATCTGCCGGATACCAGGTAATAAATCCGTTAGCATGTATCAAATTGTATTTATGAGCATGACGTGTTAACCACCACCAGGTTCTCAGAGCGAATATCTGATTGCGCAGTAACTGGCTTGGACAACCCCTTACAGATATGGACACCCAACTGACTCCATTCAACGCCAGCACTTCTGGAGTACACTCACTCGCGAGAAGCGTGATGGCATAACCTGCAGCATGGGCAGCCAACAGAATCTCGTAGTTAACCCGGCCTTGACCATCGCCTTTTTTTAACTTGTGGGTTATCATACATAATGTTTTCATGACAGCATGACCATCTCATACAAATTCAAGGTTTCATCAGTCATACGTTGAACCGTAAGCCAGTCAATATGAGTATGGGATCTTTCGGCGAATTGTGTTCGCAAGTCCTGGTCACACAGAAACTGGTAAAGATAGCTAGTCAGCGCATCGACATCTCCAGGATCAAATAATTGTCCTGCCCGCCCATCTTCCAAAGCTTCTGGTATACCATCCACTTTAGATGCGATAATGGCACATGCGTTTTCTCGTGCTTCAGGAATCACCAGCGGAAATGGATCCTTGCGGGAGGCCAACACAAAAATATCCGCACTTTTGAGATAGGCCTGCGGCTGAGACTGGAACCCCTCAAAGTGAATTTGATCCTTGCGGGAACTTTTTTTTGCCAGATCCTCAAAAATCCCGCGATCCGGACCATCGCCAACCAGATATAAATGTCCAGGAGTTTCGCTCGGCAGATTGGTAAACGCTTCAATCAGATCACGAATCCCCTTTCTTTCATACATCCCCGCAACTGTGACAATGGCTGGATGCTGTAACACTTTGGTTTCCACTGAGCGCATACGCGGACTATGGATGGTTCCATTGCGGATAACATGCAGTTTTTTGACCGGAATACCCCGTTCTGCCATCGATCGGCTGACAGCAGCACTAACCGCAATCACTGCATCACCGACGGACATGACCCTGGCGCTTTTTTGAAACTCGTTATGGACATGCGTTACCAGCCTGTAGCGTCGCCCAACACGCAACAGTTTGCTGAGCAGCGCGCCTGTCATCATATGGGCATGTATCACATCCGGTCGGGCTTCTGTCATAATTCTTTCGAGATTGATCAGCATTTTTGGTGTTCGCAACAAAGACTTGCTGAAGCCCATGACGCGATGTTTGACCCCATGCTGATTCAGAAGGTTTTCATACTCTCCACCGCCGGAAGCATAAAATACCTCATGCCCCATCGCGCTTTGGGTACAGGCCAAATCCACCGCGACATTGACGATCCCATTGCCAATTTCGAGAACATGATTGGTGATATGCAGAATGCGCATGGAATTACCACTCACCTGCACGAGCGTTAAAGTTATCTTCAGGCATTTTCCATTCCTTTAACCTGACGATAGTGAATTCCGGCAATGGAGGTTCCGGCAAATGCCCAGAACAACATGCCCGTACTGCCAATCAAAGTATCCACAAATATCAAGGTCGAAAATACAGCAAGGCTTATCCCTGAGGAAATTGCTATGAATGGATCTTTTTTTGCCCACTTGCTGCTGAGCATGTAAATCAATGTCCAGATACTTCCCAGAAAAAACAGGGTTCCACCCAGCCACCCCAGCACATAAGGAATTTCCATGATTCCACTATCAAAATTCACCACATGTCCTTTTTGACTGAGGCGTGCGGCCGTACCAGTGCTGCCTATTCCACTTCCCAAAGGCGTTTCAAATGCCTCCAGAAAAAATTCGCCATAAAACTTTACCCTGGCTTGATAGCTGGCATTTTGTTTGACATTCTCAATGGAATTGAAGCGTGCCTCTAAACGCTCATAAACCGGCTTGTAAAGCAACATAGGCATCGCCAGGATAACAATGACCATAATGCCCATGAGATATCTTATCAGATGGGCTGGCTTCAATCTGGACAGAATATAGACTAATCCTATAAACCACCCTCCCCAGGCAGCACGCACAATAGACAGCAAAAAAGCCAGATAACCAAAAACAGCCGCAGGAATTCGCCAGAAACCACCGCCGGCGAAGAGCATCAACAATGTCCCCATCAGTTCAAAGGCAAAAGGACCAGGCGAATTCATTGTGCTGAAAATCCGCACATGGAATGGTTCTGGCTGCCCGATACTCAACAACTTTGAGGCTGTCATCCAGTAAGTATCCCATGGCAGAGGATGGACATACTGCACCAACCCGTAGACGCCCATAACCAATGTTCCCCACACAAACGTATGGAACAAAGTGCGCCGCACACGCAAGTAATCCTGCCAGCGGATGGCCATGTGCAGACCGAACAAAACTGGCAGTAACCAGTTTAACAAACCATAGGTGGCAGGCATGAAACCTGTGTTCACCAAGCCAACAATGTACGCATACAACACACCCAGCACTACTAACGCCATAGGAAAGAGCGTTTTCTGTCGCAGTGCCGGTAGATACTTCAATACGGTAAAAAAAGCCAATCCCGTTACCAGGTAAGGCGTGAGCATGATTGGATCTACTGGTTGAAAACCAATCTGGTAATCCACCAGTCGTCTGATTTCCGGGGTAACAAACCAAAGCCACCACATGTGGCTCACATACAGGGTGGGAAAATCGCGATAGAGCTTCACCCCCAGAAGAAACCCAAAAACCGGAAACAAATAATTAGTTAAAGAACTCAAGTGTGCAAAATAAAATATGAATGGAAATGCCCAAAACAAAATAATATAAGGCCATATACCATGAGTTGATCGGCTCGTAGCAATGTCTGGGCCCAAATCCTTCAGTGTCGCAGCCATGAGCGTATTCCCATATAGCGGCCATATAAATTATCCCGAAACTTAGCTACTGCCTGAGCTTTTTCTTTTGGTAGATAACGCATCATCTGTACTAAACCATAACTTTCACTGGTACCAACCAACGTTGACCAGAAAAGAAACATGAGACGATTCATAATTCCGTAATAACACAGCAATACCAAGGCCTCATTGTGACAACGATTACGTGTTTCTTCGGGATTATATACATCGCGGGAACGATCCCCAAAAAGTTGGCCCGGATAATGATTGACTCGTATTTCAGGATCATATAACAACCGCCAGCCCTTCTGGCGTAGGGTCAGTCCCAGTGAAAGTTCCCAATGCCACTGGGCCCCACGTCCAAACAAACGGCGATCAAACCCGATTTCCTTGAGTAAAGAAAGACGGTAAGCCCCGTTGACCCCCTTCAGCAAGTCAACAAATTGCACATGGTCCAGACGTAAGTGGTGATTTGCGATGACTTTCCCATACCACAGAACTTTCCCCACATTCCGTACCGAATGATCAATCAGTGTCCCATTCTGACGAATCAAATCTCTTCCCCCAACACCCGCTATGCTCTCATCCTGTTCAAACGCCCGCTCAATACGTTGCAACCAATCCGGGAAAGGTGCCGAATCATCATCCGTTATGGCCAATATATCTCCACACGCCGCCTCCAAACCCAGATTCATCGCCGTAACCAAGCCAGGAAGATCCACAATGACCACGCGCAACGGTAAACTTGCAGCCGCATGGCCCTTCAGCACGTCATGTGTGTCCTTATCCTCTCTCCTTGCCACAACAATGATTTCATCTGCAGGTCGCAGTTGTTCACCCAGCGCTTCCAGGCATCGCTCCAAATCCTTCGGGCGTCGATAAGTGGGGATCATAACCGATATTTGCATGGTTACTCCTTCTGTCATGGACACAAACCGGGGTAGAGCCATGCCCGCATACCTGTATAGCGCCCGCGCATGGCATCCATCCACTTACGAAATGCCAGTCGCCCATCCCTCGGCCAATAACGCAAGCATTGCACGATCCCGTAACTATCAGGACTACCAATCAGCAAAGCGTAAATCATGCAGCAACCACGTCCCAACACTGACAAATAATTCATGAGAATGAGGGTTTCATTGAAAGTTCGCCGACGTGTCGCAGCAAACCAGTAACTATCTTTTTGTCCGGAAAAAAGTTTGCCCGGGTAATGATCTACAATAAGCTCAGGATCATAATATTGTTTCCATCCTTGTCTTTTAACCGCCAGCCCGAGAGACATCTCCCAGTGCCAGCAGGTATCTTGTTGCCACTGCAAACGTATATCTAGACCTGTAGCCACCAAAATGTCATGGCGATACGCAGCATTCACGCCGGAAAGAAAATCCACATATCGCGCACCAACACAGGGGAGATGATGTTGCGCGATGATCTTGCCATACCAGGTTACCTTTCCTACTTTTTCGACCAGAGGAGGATTTTGCGAGATAGCAGTTACCGGGAAGTCCCTACCACCTACCCCTGCACATTCAGGCTTGGTTATCAGTGTACTTGCAACCTTCTCCAGCCAATCTGCTCGAGGGGCTGCATCGTCATGGGTGAAGGCCACCACATCACAAGTCATCATCTGCAGTGCATGTTGCATGGCAACCAGAGGTCCAGACTGATCTTTACAAGCCAGGGTCCAGGGAATAGCCGAACCAACCAGGGTTTCTATGTGTTTACCGGATTCGGTATCTCGGGGATGAATCAAAATATACAGACTGTCCGGCCTGCGTATCTGAGCCATCAATGCTTGCAGAAGACGCTCCAGGTCTTTCGGTCTGTTTACACTATTAATCAGAACATTAATCTTCATTTTAATCTCTCATAAAGTCAATAGGATAAAGATTTATACATTTTTTAAATGACCATATATTTACCATAAAATAAACCTAAACTATAATCATAGATATCTAAAATTACATATAATATATACAACATCAGTCGGCAGCGACACTAATTACAACATGCAATCAATACACCCTTTTTTTCTAAATATTCGGCATATAGGGCTAACTGGTCACTCGCAATACTTTCCCAAGAAAATTTTTGTGCTCTAACTTGTCCCGCCTTGCGTAGTCGCTGCAAAAGTGAGCGATCGTTGAACAAGGTCTCTATTGACTGCTCAATCGAGACTGTATTCGCCGACGGAATGATTAGGGCTTGATGACCATTTCTGAGCTGTTCAGGCAGCCCACCCACTGAGGTCGTAATAAGCGCCAGTCCGCAGGCCATAGATTCAAGAGGTGCCATTGCAAAGCCCTCTGACAAGCTTGGAAAAAGGAGCACATGGTATCTTCCAAGCAATTTTGGTAGCTCTTCATGACTATAATTCTCGACATAATTTACTCGCCCAAGCCCAGCGTTACCCAACTCCTTCTCAATTAATGCTGCATTCCCCTGACCAATGCCAAAAAAACCAACTTCAAGTAAAGAATAGCGCGCCAAGAGTCGGCGAAACGCTTCGAGAGCATACGAAAAACCTTTTCTCTGTAGATATCCACCAACCATAGCTATACGTAGTGGGGTACCGGCAACCGGCTCATCAGATAATGGTAGATGTAAAAATGAGGAAGGCAACCCATTTGGTACAATTTCACAACGTGAAGGTTCCGCACTTAAACGAGCAATTGCAAAATCATGATCTTTTTTATTAAGAAACAAGCAAAGATCGGATTTACGCATTGATTGCGCAACTTCCTGTAAACGCCATCCACCATGATAAAGTGGATATTTCCAAGAGAGTTGGATTTCATCCTGTAGGGCTGCCTCACGACGTTGCTCTGCAGAAACATGCTCAAGCCCATGGCTACGAAATACGATCAATGATTGACTGAAGTTTCCGGGCTTCAAACGCCATCCATCGCCGCTAGAAAGATCCATTACATCATAACGCGTTCGACGGACATGATCGGCAACAAACCAAGGGAAGACAACCTGAGCAAGTTTACCATGAAAGCGTCTGGGCATATCGTCAAACGACAACACCCTAACGTCATGACCTTGCATAGAAAACTCCTGAGCAAGCTTACGAGTCACTCCCGGCGCACCGCCTTCAATGGAGATTGGATGATGAATAGAGAGCAAGATTTTCAAGATTGATACCTCATTTTTCTACATTTATCACAGTGCAACTTGATGAGCATTTCAAGACTTGCCAAATTTTTGACTTCTTGAATACAAGAATAATACTAACGGGAGATTTCCCTATTTTAACCATATGCGCCATCAAGTGAAAGAGAAAAAAAATCAGAAAAAAAATGATTTCAATGACCTTCTTTCAATACAGAAATATTTTTTAAAGGTTACATACAATCTTGCAGCTTCTATCTGCAGATCAAGGGAACAATGTTTTTCATCATCTTCAGCAAGACTACTCTGGCCAGGCAACTTATTAATAGCCAACATGGATGACACACAACTCAACTCATACCCCAAAGAAATAGCTCTATTACACAAGTCAGCGTCCTCATAACCAAAATAAATATTTTTATCAAAATTTATTTTTGAAAAAAGACATACAGGAAATATAGCTGCTTGAATATTAACACAAGAAGTTGAATCATCACGCGATACATCAAAATACCCAAGAAATGTGAAGCGGTATAACTGAGGGACATTATTAGTATCGCTAAAACTACTAACTATTATCCCATAGATTATACTCTTCATCAAATTAAGTTTAGAAACACAACTTTCCAAGTGCATAGCTGCATAAGCAAACCAGTTTTTAGAGATAATTATATCATCGTCAATATAAGCCACATGAGAAATATTAGAATTTTTCTGCGCAATCAGAAACAACAAATATTCCGCCAGATATCTTCTATTTTGCGATGGGCCAGCACACTTCCCCGGCAAATAAAAACAATTGCCAAATGAAGAAACAATTTTCTTGTTCTTTTTTATACATTCAACATCAGTAGAATCATCACCTACAATTGTTAACGTCGGGACAACGCTGTTACTGTAAACACTTTCCAGACATAACTTAAGTAAATCTGGACGATGCCTTGTAGGTATCAAAGCAGCAAAAGTGATCTCCATATTAACATTTCCTCTTCGACTTTAATTGGATCAAATTTAAATTTTTTTGATCCAATATGACGCTTTATATTGCAAATCACAGCAATAGTCTCATCAATAAATATGCGACATCCTCGCAAATTATTTTAATATATTTTTAATAAATAATTTAGCATCACTTCCCGACCGTTCTCAACCTTTTTCCGTACATTCTACCTAGCAATGAGGCGACACTTGCTCTGATAATTGGTGCACGATAACCTGCCCATACAACTGAAAATCCAAGAAAAATAATCGAGACTACGTACCACAACACAGATGTTCTTTCAAAATCCCAAGCCAGAATCTCGGCCGACATAATCCAGGCCAATGATTGCCAAAATGTCCAATTTTTGAATAGAACTAATTTGGCTCCCCAAAATAACAACAACATATCCAGGACTGTCACAAACAACAAACCAATACCACCGCCAATCAAACCCAGATAATGAATAGATAGCCACAGAACCAGAAGATATGGAAGCAACTCAAGGACGCGCAATTTTGCAGCTATATCCGGGCGTCCACGAGCCTGTAACAACATTGATGGAATATAATTCAAACCTACTAACCATATTGTCGCCGCAATAATCAATCCTACTGAGCCAGCCTTATCAGCCACTGTCCACCCCACCCAAATTCCCAGAAATGGCTGCAGCACAAGAATAAGTCCACATATCATTGGCGTCTGGATCAGAAGCAGTAAATCCAAGGACTGGGATGATGCATCTCTGGCATCCTTTTCATTACCTGCTGCCAGTTTGGGAAACAAGGCGCGCGTAACTGCACCAGGAACGACTGCACCTTGCCTTGCCAGGCGCTCAGGTATAGCAAAGAATGTCACAGCCGCAGGCCCAACTAAACTGCCCAGCAAAAATTTATCCATTGCTCCGGTAAGTGGTACTACCATATTTGAAAGCGTTGTCCATCCCCCATAACCTAGCATTTTTTTTATCCAGTACCACTGCGGCCATTCGGGTCCTGGTTTTCCCAATGTATAAAAGGCCACAATTCCCATTGGAATTGCTCCAAAAAATAATCGAGAAAGTACCGTTATCGCAATAATCCAGGTAAGGTCAGGTCCATGTAGGTACGCGGTCAGCAACGGCAACAACTGCAAAAAAAAGGATCCTGTAAGAGCTAAGGCATTCATCTTGAAAAACAGTTGACGCCCATCCAGTACCCCTACACATATTCCGTTTACAGTAATTACGGGGACCGCTAACGCCAACCAAGGCAAGGCGCTCACCACTGATGCATGCATCACAGAAGACATTTTGAATAGATATTCAAATAAAAAATCACCCAGAAGCAAAAGTACTGCCGCACCCACCATTCCCAACATCAGATTAGTCCATATTCCGCTCCAAAATACACTGACCATTTGTCCATGGTCTTCCAATTTAGCAAACTGATTGGCCGATGCCATTCCTATCCCAAAATCGAAAACCCCGAAATATCCTAAAAATAACCAAACAATCGCTAGAACGCCGTACTCATCCACACCAATTTTGTGTAGGAACAGAGGAACAGTTACAAACGAAACAGCCACGGGCACCAGATTACCCATTAGATTATACAAAGAGTTACGTTTCAGGCTGGCGACCATGACCGCAACCCTTGATAATCAGCTGAAGAGTAGTTATCAGATAATGACATATACAATTATCCCTGTTTTTTCTGAACGAAGTGCACGAATTTGAGTAATTTTTCTTCCAGGTTTAAAAAACCAGAAGTCCGAGACTGGACACGATCTGCGTGGCCCTGAACTGAGGGCGTTCCGTTTATCACCAAAGCTAGTGGGCAACCAATTTGCGCCACACCCTGCATGTGATCCTGAAAAGTCTTTCGTGGTGTTGTATCCACTCGAACCACTGAAATCAGACGATCAACCCACTGGGAAATCATCAGTCCATCCGCTACCGACGGATAGGGTGGCGCATCCAGGAGCACAAAATCAAACTGCGATCGAGCATCCTGAATCAGGTCGGCAAAACGACTGTTACCAATCAACTCCACCGGAGTCCCGGGAATTTGGCCCGCAGTCATAAGACTCAATGGAACATTGAATCGGGTCATCACACGGATACATGATTCCAGGTCGGATTTACCCATCAAATATTCAGACAATCCTGGGGTTTGTTTACAATCAAATATCTGATGTAACTGAGGATTCCTCAGGTCAGCATCAATGAGTAGTATTTTCTTTCCATCTTCCGCCAAGGTCATGGCCAACTGACTGGCTATCGTTGTTTTGCCTGCACCAGGATCAGCAGAAGAAAACATCAGAATTTTTCCTGCACCACTTGTTCTTGCAAACAGGTAAAGTTTACCACGCAACAAACGCATGGCTTCTCCATACCCGGAACGAGGGTCCGAAATCGAAATTGCCGGGAATCTTGCCCTGATATCAGCATCAGGAAATCCATTATATTCAGGCAGAGTGCCTAACAATGGCGTGGCAAAGTAGCGTCGCAGGATCTCCTCCTCTGAGTGGAAACCCTTGTGCATCAGAAAACGTGCAAAAACCACCGCAAGCCCTAATAACAACCCAAGAAAACCGCCAACGAGAATGTTTTTAGATGCTTTTGGGGAAACGGGCGTATGCCGCACCATTGCAGTATCGAGAATACGATTTTTGGTGATGGTACTGGCTTTGCTGATTGCTGCTTCTTTTTGCTTTTCCAACAGAAACATATATAACTTGCCCAGAACTTCTGTAGAACGGGTTAACGACAGTACCTGCAGAGCTTCTTTGGGATATTGCCCCATCTTGCCTTTATACCGGTCAATCACCGTATCCAAAGAATCGAGCTGCTGACGCGCTTGTGTCTCCTGATTAGATATCACACTGGCAATAGCCGAGCGTATGGCAGATATTTCCTTATTTACTTGCTGTATTTCTGGAGCTTTGGGCGTGTACATAGTCTCCAGCGAGGCTTTACGATTCTGGGCTGTCACCAGTTTATCGGATAGACCATTAAGCACAGAATCGTTGAGCGAACTCATCAAATAAGGATCGACCTTTTTTTCACCCTGCGCACGAAGCTCTGCGCTTACTTGTTGCAGATTTCTCAACTTAAGTTCCAGCGCACTGCGCTGACTTTCATAATTGGCCATCTGGGTAATCATCGCCTGGGCGTTTGAAGTCACCGACAAAAGGCCACTATGACTTTGATATTTGGCCAGATTACTATCGGCCGTTTCCAGCGCAGAACGCACCTTTTCCAGTTGCCCATTCAAATAATCATAAGTCGATGAAGACTGGCCTGTAGCCCAGGCATGGGTTTGCTCCAGATAACTCAACATCAAACCATTCAGAAATCTTTGCGATACGAAGGGATTAGGATTCTGGAAGCTCAGGTAGATCAGATAGCTCAGAGTAGCAGTGCCGCCACTATCCTTACTCGACTGGCTGACCGCAATGTTTCCTGCAAAGGCATTATATAGCGACAAAGGAGAGCGGATAGTCAAGCGATAGGAACGATTGGCCTTGGGGATAAAACCCGGGAAATTAGTCTTGATGAGAATCCGCAGATAGGGACTAACGGCTGCCTCATCCAGCTGACCACTCAGTATCCATTTTTTTCCTGCATATATTTGGTAACGACCTGCATCGGCAAATTTCAGTTCAAGGTGTTGGCCATAGAGGTCAGGATTTACCGCTTCTGCCATAGTAGCATGCAATCCGGTTTTTTGATTTTCATAAACACCAAAGGAATGACCATTAAGTAGCCAGTACCAGAAATGGATCACAGCACTTTGGTCTGGATTCATGATGGACACATTTACCCCGGATTGCATAATGGCCTTTTCCACTATCTGGCGGCTTTGCATGATCTGTACTTGCGTTTCCAGATTGGGTGCCTGCACCAAACCGGGAACGAGCGACAAACCTTCAGTGGCAGATGAAGCTGCAGCCTGATCTTTTTCCGCGTTTCCCAGATAGATTGAACCAGATGATTCAAATACTGGTATCGAAAAGAGGGTATGCAAAACAGCCAGGATTATTCCGGCAATCGCCAAGCCCACTGGCCAACGCCAGTGTTTTTTTAGAGAACGAAACAGTGCAGACAGATCAATTTTTTCTCCTTCATCTCCACCGTCGAAATGACTGGAAACTGATGGGCGCCATTGGGAGTCCACATTATCCGGTGAAAGCATTCTATCATTGTGATCAGCCACGGTATCTATTCCTAGTTATTCGGTTGCGATAAGTACTTGATGGATACGAAGGGGTTCAGTAAACCGGAAACCGCCTGTAAAGAGGGTAAAATCTGCTGTATGACCTGATTCCAGCTACTCACTACAGTCTGCGGTACAAAAACCACATCACCTGATTTAAGATAAAACGGCGCAGCTTTTCCATGCAGTATGGCATTCGCGTTGACGGTCATCAGTTCTCCGCTGGTCCCTTCTGAACGAATAACTCGAATATCTCGCAACTGCGCATTGGTCAGTGCCGTAGTGTTCATCCCTGCAGATGACAAGGCTTGGAGCAGGCTCAGTCGCCCGTCTACGAAGGGCACTGGACCGGGTTTATCCACAGCGCCAAACACAAAAGCCCGCATGCTGGCTATGCTCGGCACAACAACCGTATCACCACTTTGCAGCTCAATATTCTCGCCCAGGTTCCCCTCATTCAGTAATTGACGAAAATTGATGGGCAGCTTTTTGCCATCCTGGACGACATAGGCACTGCGCAGATTCGCTTCAGCAAAATTAACCGACCCTCCAAGGGCCATGGCATCCAGCAAAGTCAAGGAACGATCAGAAAACTTCAGTCCAGGAGCCGTGAATTCACCTAAGAGGTAATAGCGAATACTATGCGCCACCTGAAGCTGTACGGATACATCCGGATGGATAATGTACTGGCTATAAAGTTTTTCCAGCTTAATACGCAATTCTGCCATTGTCAGTCCGGCCACATGCACTAGCCCCACCATAGGTAACTGAATGTTGCCACCGTTAGTGACCAAGGCTCCAGGGATACCCACCGAACCAGATCCTGAGGTAGCGGAAAGCGCCGGGTGCAAATACACAGAGACGGATACTACGTCACCGGGACCTAAATGATAGGCCAATGGGTGGTGTAAAAGTTGATCTACAGTTTTGGATGGCAATACGACAGCTTGACTGGCAAGCACCGGACTCGGCATTTTACGAACATCAACCTTTTGCGGGCTGAGCCCATCCGCAGCACAACCTGCCAACCATACTGGCAGCAATGCCCAAACCATCAACCCGTAAAGCTTCTTATACATAAAATACTATCCCCAATAGCCAGTTCCATTTACATCCTTCACTCAGGTTACAAAACAAACCTTAACAAATGCATTCGTCCAGACAATCTTGCAAACAATTCTCAAACCATAGAGAACACGAATTATTAAGCACATTTCATGCCTGAAATAGAAATTTCCGTAATCATGTTTACTTTTTGATTCCGTGATAAATTTTTATGACTAGAAATTAGCCGGGCTTCTGAACCCCTCTTGCCTTGCACGCACAACGCCTGATTTTGGTAACCGCAAACTCTAAGTTTTGGAGCATTGTTACAAAAAAGTTACATCCATAAAAGTTCCGATTCGGAGAGATCAAACAGCCATCCGTAAAGCTCTTAAAAATTATGTCGGCAAGTAGTATATTCTATGATATTTCCATAAAATTCAGTCGCCTTACTCACCAACTACGTACTCATCGGGAATTTCTGAGAAGCCATTCAGCTGTTGAAGTAATCCAAAGAAATATGGAGCGAGCGGCACAGTACCGCAATCCACTCTCTATTATTTTTCTCTTTTATCATCATAACGTTGTAAAATTTATAGGCTTTCTTCTCTTTTTATGTAACAAAATTCTAACACTCTTCACAGTAGCAAGATTCTACGCAAAAAATATAACGCATTGTTTTTTATGTTTTTATAGAAATGGCATACTAAATGCTAATGGACCAACAAGGCAAAACAAACCATTCACCGGAGTACATAAAACATGAACAGCAACCAGCCCATCAACCGTTATGAACACCTGACCGAATTTTTTGATTCCAAGAATGTCTTGGTTACCGGAGGTTTCGGCTTCGTCGGAGGACATGTCACGAAACGACTCGTCGAGCTGGGTGCGAATGTAACCGTCATTGATATCAATACGGATGTGAATCGCGATTCGATCCTGAATTGTGCATCCATGGATCTCCGTTCTAAGATTCTTGTTCATGAAGCAGATGTAGTAGATGCCAATGCCATGAAAGAAATCATCCATGAAGGCCGCTTTCATTTTATTTACCATTTTGCGGCTTATGCTTCGGTCATTGAAAAAGCCATATCCGCTCCTTATGACACGATCATGGCTAACACTATGGGTTGGGTCAATGTACTGGAAGCGTGCCGACTCGCTCCCTACAAACCCAATATGATTTTTCTGTCATCCACCGATAAAGTCTACGGTGAAATGGAGGAAGATTCCTACAGCGAACACTCCACTCCGTTACGCGGAATAGGCGTATACGACTCGGCAAAGCTGGCTGCTGATGTGTTTTCCAGGACTTACCACGAGGCCTTTGGATTGCCTACCGTCACCCTGCGCATGTGTAACATTTATGGCCCATACGACTTCAACATGGGTTACCGCCTCCTGCCCAAAGCCATGGCCAGTATATTCGGATCTGCAGAGCCAGAGGCGCCGGAACTCTATTTTGACGCCATCGAGCATCATCGCGACTATCTTTACGTTCAGGATCTGGTAACCGCAATTCTGTTGCTCACCCAGCAGCAAAAATGTCGCGGAGATGTTTATAACCTGGCTGCCGGAACTTACATGCCTACGCCGCAAATGCTCAAGACCATTGTGGAACAGGCGGCTGAAGTAGAGAAATCTTATGATGCTGAACGCGCTGAAACAATTATGAATAACGGCATATCTATTCGCGTGCGTCAGAGCGGATCCACTGTTCATGCTATTACCAAACAGCATTTGAACGGCAAGAAAATTGAAGAGGCAACCGGCTTTACTGTTCAGGCTGATTTCATGGATACCTTGCGCGAAACCATCCAGTTTTATCGCGAGTACATGCGGACTCGCGATGAAGGATGCTGAGATGAAGGCATTCTGGAGCGCAAGAAACTGCCTGATTACGGGTGGGGCCGGATTTGGAGGGGCTCATCTTTGTGAGTTACTCCTTGGCTTGGGTGCCAGAGTCTATATTCTGGATCGCTGGTTACCGGCTAATTCCTATCTTGTGCTCTCGGGCCTGACGGCAAGAATCACTTATATTCAAGGCGATATACGGGATATGGATTTGCTGCGCTTGACCCTGCAGCGCTTTGAAATTGACACAGTGTTCCATTTGGCTGCACAACCCATTGTGCCGATCAGTAATGTACTACCTCAGGAAACTCTGAGTATCAATGCGCAAGGAACATACAATGTGCTTGAAGCAGTCAGAACTGCACCATGTGTAGAGCGCCTGGTGTTTGCTTCCAGCGGCGCCTACTACGGGGCTACCACGACCAATCAGGCAATACCTGAAACGCATCCGCCTCTGCCCGCCGCCAATATTTATGCGCCATCAAAAGTAGCAGGAGACGTGGCGGTCAGAGCCTATGCCCATATATACGGTATGAAAACTGCCGTTTGTCGATTCATGAACACCTTTGGTCCTGGGGATACCAACTTCAGCCGCATTGTGCCCCGGGCCATCAAAAATCTTATCACCAATGACACCTATGATTTTGGCTCACGGGATGATGGCAGCTCACAAATTGATTGTCTTTATATCAGCGACATGGCCAAGGCCTATACTCATGTAGCAGAAAAACTGGATGAAGTGGCAGGAGAAGCCTTCAACTTTGGGACAGGGGTGCCCATTTCTACCAAAGAGCTAGCCAGCTTGACCAGCCGGGTATTTGATGGCATCGAACGAACCCCCATTTTTTCTGGAGAAAAAAAGCCCGTACCTTCCATCAAATATCTGGATATCAGCAAATCCCGGCAGCAACTTGACTGGCAACCGATTACGCCGTTTCAGGACGGTATCCAGAAAACCATTAAGTGGTATCAAGAGCATTGGGAAAAATTATGATACAGGAATCTATTACCCCCAAAGCTTTTCGTACCTTGCAACTGGGCTCATCCTGGTTGCCTGAGCATTCAGGAGGCTTGGAAAGATACTATCATGATTTACTACAAAACTTGCCGGCCCAACAGGTATCCTGCCGTGGGCTTGTAGTCGGTAGTCGTGAAATAGAGAAAACCACTAATGGTCAGGTCCGTGCTTTTTCCCGACCTGAAAAATCTTTGCTCCATCGCTGGTTCAAAGCCAGAATGGCCATGAAAAAGGTGCTCAAGGAGTTTCAACCTGAGCTCGTATGCATCCACTTTGCTTTATACGGCATTTCTGCGACAGACTTATTATCCAAACAAGCAATGGTAGTTCATTTTCACGGGCCTTGGACTCAGGAATCTGCCATCGAAAAAAATCAAAAAAAATCCGATATAAAATTTCATATTGAAAAAAAAATTTATCAAAAAGCAGATCGAATCATTGTTTTGTCACGCGCTTTTAAAGAAATTCTATGCCAATATTACCATATTAACGAGCATAAAATATCAGTAGCTCCTGCTGCCATTCATACTGAAAATTTCATTCTTCCATACAACCAAAAAGCTGCCCGCGAGAAACTGGGGTGGCCGCTTGACCGACCCATCATTTTTGCGGTGCGGAGAATTTCAAGAAGAATGGGGCTGGATAATATGATCAAGACCCTGGCGCTCCTGCGAAAAAGATTTCCGGATATTCTGCTCATGGTTGCCGGGAAAGGCCAGATCATGGGCGAACTGAAGCAAATGGCGAAAGATCTTAATGTGGAAGACAATATCCAGTTCATGGGTTTTGTTTCCGAAAACGATCTTGTAACCGCTTATCGTGCTGCCGATTTTTCTATTGTTCCTAGTATTGCACTCGAAGGGTTTGGACTGATCACTCTGGAATCATTGGCCACTGGAACACCCGTTTTGGTCACACCGGTGGGAGGCCTGCCTGAAACCATAAGACCGTTCCATTCTGACTGGGTTACCAAAAATTCTGAACCTGAATCCATTGCAGAAGCAATCACCGATATTTTTTTAGGAAGGATATCCACTCCATCCTTCGAGCAATGCCAAACATATGCAAAAAATTTTGACTGGCAAATCATAGCCCCAAAAATTGCTGATATTTATCGGGAGACAATATCATGAAGATTCTATTTGTGGATCAGACAGCAAAACTCAGTGGCGGTGAACTTGCCCTTCTAGATGTGATATACCCCTATCGAAAGGAAAGTAAGGTTATTCTTTTTGAAGACGGACCACTTCATCTGGAACTTCAGTCGCGTCATATTGATACCCGGATAATCCATCTTTCGAACAACATAAAAAATATTCGGAGAGCTTCTCGCATCCCTTTATCCAGCGCATTTTCACTAATCCAAATATCGCGCGACATCGCCAGTGAAGCTGCAAATTATGATTTTATTTTTGCCAATTCACAAAAAGCAGCCCTGGTTTCAGTGTTGGCTGGCAAGCTCGCACGCAAACCGGTTTTCTGGTACTTACATGATATTTTGACTTTAGAACACTTTGGGAAGACACAATTGATGGCTGCAAAATACATTACCCGACACTCCTCACAGATATTGGTCAACTCGGAAGCCACAAAAAAGGCGTTACAAAAATTGACTAGTCGCACTAAGAATGTGCATCTGGTTTATAACGCTTTTTGCAAAAAACATTATACAGACCATTCAACTACCGATTCTCGTCAAGCTCTGAGAAAACATCTGGGGTTGGATAGCCGCCCACTCATCGGGGTATTTGGCAGACTGGCTCCCTGGAAAGGTCAGGATGTTTTTTTAAAAGCTCTTTCCCTGATGCCGGATGTTCAAGGTGTTATTGTGGGGAGTTCAATGTTTGGTGAAGAAACCTATGCGCAACGGCTTGAAGGGGATATTCAGCAACTTGGACTACAAGACCGAGTAAAAATGATTGGCTTTAGAAAGGACATCCCTGAACTCATGCAAGTTTGCGATATCATTGCGCATACATCTGTTGCCCCGGAACCCTTCGGGCGTGTCATTGTAGAAGGCATGCTTGCTGGCAAACCTGTTGTGGCCACTGCTACGGGAGGGCCGGATGAAATCATCGAAAATGGGGTTACCGGGATGTTGTGCCCCCCCGGTGACCCCCATGCGCTTCATAGTACCTTAAGCGCGATCCTGAACGCCCCCGATCAATCTTCGCTCATGGCCCGCAGAGGACAGGAGATTGCGCTTGAACGTTTTTCCTTGGATGGAATGTATAAAAAACTGGACGAGATCATGTCTGTGTCTCTTCTGTCACCAACCCAAGGATTTCTGAGAGCCTCCGCTTGAACATCCAATAGCTTAGAAAAGCATTGCTCTTACCTTCACGCACAGGATAAGCTGAATGTAACAGTGTCTTCCTGTGATCGATTCACGAAGAATTCATGCTGTCCTGCAGCACTCCATCAGGATCAGTATGTTCCTCAATCTTCTTCTCAGGAAATAGATAATGGCAACTATCAGATACACCATGAGAAAAAGTGCAGCATTTCAATGGTCCAACTGGACTCCCTCCATCATGGCCCTGGGTGATATTCTGGCATTCCTGTCTGCCTTCTATTTTGCCCGGCTGTCCCACGCTATTTACTATCATCTCAATCCGCTTTGGGTGTTGAAGCATTGGTGGGGGAGTCTGGCGCAAATCAACTTGTTGCTTTTTTTATTACTGACCGTTTCTGTCATCATCAGCTTCGCTATCAAAGGCCATTATCATCAAAGAAAGGCTTTTTGGGATGAGGCCGGCGACATCATTTCAGTTCTCACCATTTTCATTGCCCTGAATGCGGCGGTGGCCTTTATCGGCAAGTGGCCCCTTTCCCGCTTGTGGCTGTTTTCCACCTGGGGGCTTGTCTTTGTCTTTTTGCCAGTGGCCCGTCATAGCATACGCTGGGGACTTGCCCGACTGGGTGCCTGGGTTAAACCCGTCATTGTCATCGGCTGCGGCAGAAACGCCATAGAAGCCATGCGTGCCCTGAAAAGTGAAGAACTGTTGGGATACTCCATCAACCGGATCCTCATTCCCAACAATTCCACTTTGCTCGATGACAAAAGTCATTATCCCCATGTCCGGATGGAACCTTTAAGCGATGATCCCATAAGTCAGCTTGAAGACCTGGGTAGCCCCCACGTGGTTCTGGCCCTGGATATGGACCAGTGGGAAGCCCAGGAAAAACTGGTGCGTACCCTGGGTTTTGGCTATCCCCGCCTGACTATTGCGCCACCACTGCGGGGCTTGCCCCTTTTTGGCCTGGAGGTGATGCACTTTTTCAGCCAGGAAATTTTCATGCTGCGGGTGCGTGACAATCTGGCCCGCCCGGGTCCGCGTATTCTGAAACGCATTTTTGATCTGATTGCGGCCAGCCTCATCACCTTGCTCATTTCACCGCTGTTACTGATCCTGGCCTGGAAAATAAAATCTGAAGATGGTGGAAAAGTGTTTTTCATTCAGGACCGAGTCGGTCGCAACGGCAAAACTTTCCGCTGCTTCAAATTCAGAAGCATGGTGCATGACGCTGAAGATCGGCTGAAAGCCTATCTTCAGGATAATCCGACGATTGCCGCTGAATATGCGCGTAACTTCAAATTGCGTAATGACCCTAGAGTCACTCGTGTGGGCCGTTTTCTGCGCCGTACCAGCCTCGATGAACTTCCGCAACTTTTCAACGTGCTGCTCGGCCAGATGAGTCTGGTCGGACCGCGCCCTCTTTTGTCCCGGGAAATTGACCGTTATGGCGAAGGCATCAATTTGTATGCTCAGGTAAAGCCAGGTATTACCGGCCTCTGGCAAGTCAGCGGTCGCTCCGAAACCACTTTTACCGACCGCGCCGATCTGGATGCCTGGTACGTCAAAAACTGGACCCTTTGGTATGACATTGTCATTTTGTTGCGCACCATCAAAGTGGTCCTGGCGCGGGATGGCGCCTACTGAAAAGAGCCTATCCGCCCTTGCATCCCAGCCCCGGCTCTTTTACAATAGGATTATTCCGTTAACGCTCTTGGCGTTAAGCGAGTGAGAACGCTCCCTCCATCAGGAGGTTTGGGTACGACAGGTTTCCTGATCGTACCTTTTTTAATTTTAGGCTGGCAAAGGTGACATGGCTTTATGGGTGAAATCACAAGGGCGCTCATCAGCGTTTCTGACAAACGTGGGGTCGTGGAATTTGCACGGCGTCTGCGCGACTTCGGGGTGGAAATCCTGTCCACGGGTGGCACCGCCAAGATGCTGATGGCTGACGGAATTGCCGTCCAGGAAGTAGGCGATTACACCGGCTTCCCGGAAATGCTGGAGGGGCGTCTGAAAACCCTGCATCCCAAAATTCATGGGGGCTTGCTGGCCCGGCGCGGCAACGCTGACCATGACCGGCAGATGGCCGAACACAAAATCCTGCCCATTGATCTGCTTTGCGTCAATTTGTACCCCTTTGCTGAAACCGTGGCGCGCCCCGACTGCACCCTGGAAGATGCCATTGAAAACATTGACATCGGTGGTCCCACCATGCTCCGTGCCGGAGCCAAAAACTGGGAGAGCGTCACCGTTCTGGTGGATCCCGATGACTACGCCCGAGTCCTCCAGGAAATGGAGCAAAGCCACGGCGGCGTGGGAGCGGCCACCCGTTTTCATCTGTCCACTAAGGTATTCGCCCACACCGCGCAATATGATGGGGCCATTGCCAATTATCTCTCCAGCCGAAGTCTGGAAGGCGGCCAGAGCGCGTTTCCCCAGACCCTTTCCCTGCAGTTCGAGAAGGTGCAGGAATTGCGTTATGGCGAGAATCCGCATCAGGCCGCCGCTTTTTATCGCGATGGCCTCGGTGGCGGGCTGGCTGATGCCCACCAGTTGCAGGGCAAGGAACTGTCTTACAACAATATTGGTGATGGTGATGCGGCAGTCGCGCTGGTCATGGAGTTTCAGGAGCCCGCCTGCTGCGTGGTCAAACACGGCAATCCCTGTGGGGTGGCGATGGGACAGGACCTGCTCGGGGCCTTCCAAAGGGCCTGGGCGGGAGATCCGGTATCGGCTTTTGGTAGCATCATCGCTTTCAATGCGCCATTGGATGCTCAGACCGCTGAACTGATCAGCACTCAGTTTGTGGAAATGGTCCTGGCTCCGACGATTCTCGCTGATGCCCGCCCAATTCTCGCCAAAAAGAAAAATCTGCGGGTCCTGGCATTTGAAGACGGCCGGGCCTGGCAACGGCCGGGCTGGGAATACAAGCGGGTTCGGGGCGGCTTGCTGGTACAGGAATTTGATCAGGCCATGGAAATGGAAAGCGACTGGACGGTGGTCAGCGAGCGCGCACCTACCGCGCAGGAACAGCGTGATCTCGCCTTTGTCTGGCGGGTCGGCAAGTATGTGCGCTCCAATGCTATCGTTTACGGTCGCGAAGGACAGACCGTTGGTGTCGGCGCCGGGCAGATGAGTCGGGTGGATGCCGCCCGTTGCGGGGCGGCCAAGGCTCTGGACCTGGGCTTTGATCTGCAGGGTGCGGCACTGGCATCTGACGCGTTTTTCCCCTTCCGGGATGGCGTGGATGCGGCAGCAGCGGCGGGAGTGAAAGCCATCATCCAGCCCGGCGGTTCTATTCGCGATGAAGAAGTGATTGCCAGCGCCAATGAGCATGGTATCGCCATGGTATTCACTGGCGTACGCCATTTCCGGCACGGTTGAAAGGAGATATCAAGATGGCAAACGTTATGGTACTGGGGGGCGGCGGTCGGGAACACGCTATCGCCTGGAAACTGGCGCAATCGGCAGAGGTCGAAACCGTCTATTGCGCGCCCGGTAATCCCGGTACGGCTGCCGAAGAAAAGCTGATCAATCTGTCCCTCAACCCTAACCATCCTGAGGCAGTAGTCGCTGCAGCCCATGCTCTCGATGTGCAGTTGGTGGTAATCGGTCCGGAAGCACCGCTGGTGGCAGGGGTGGCGGATGCCTTACGGCGCGCAGGCATTCCGGTTTTTGGACCCAATCAGGCAGGGGCCATGCTGGAAGGCAGCAAGGCCCATGCCAAGGCCTTCATGCTGCGTCATGGCTTGCCTACTGCACGCTACGAGCGCTTCACCGATACGCCTGAGGCCCTGGCGTATCTGCGTACGCATCCGCTGCCGGTGGTAATCAAGGCGGACGGTTTGGCGGCGGGCAAAGGAGTTGTCGTCGCCAGCAGCCTTGCGGAAGCTGAAGCAGCCGCAGAACAGTTTCTGCAATGGGGACCCATTATCATAGAAGAGTTTCTGGAAGGCGAAGAAGCCAGTTTTATCGCGATTATTGTCGATGGTCAGGTCCTGCCCCTGGCGGGCTCCCAGGACCACAAACGGCTGCTGGATCAGGATCAGGGCCCGAACACGGGCGGCATGGGCGCTTACTCCCCCGCCCCCGTCCTGGACATGGCCATGAGCGAAAGGGTGTTGCGGGAAATCATGCAGCCGGCAGCCCGGGGGCTGATGCGTGATGCCACGCCCTACTGCGGTTTTCTCTATGCCGGGCTGATGATTGGCCGTGATGGCCCCAAGTTGCTGGAGTTCAACTGCCGCCTGGGCGACCCGGAAACCCAACCATTAATGATGCGCTTGCGCTCGGACCTCTACACGGTACTGCTGGACGCCACCCGGGGTGAGCCCTTACCGGCGGCCCTCGACTGGGACAGCCGCACGGCGCTCTGCGTGGTGATGGCTGCAGCGGGTTATCCTGACTGCCCGCAGACGGGTGAACGCATCAGCGGCTTGGAACAGTCATTTCCGGATACGGTCAAGGTGTTTCATGCGGGAACGCAAAGCCGCGACGGGCATATCGTCAGCGCTGGCGGACGGGTGCTGGGTGTGACGGCCCTCGGCGAGAGTCTGGCCATTGCCCAGCAGCGGGCTTATGGGACTGTAGGGCAGATTCACTGGTCAGGCGTCCAGTTCCGTCGGGATATCGGCCATCTTGGACTCCAGCGCCCCTGAAGGTGAGATGAACTGATGCTCGGTCGTCACCCCCGCCGTCAGGAACTGCGCCAACTGGTGGCCCATTTGCGTGGCGGAGGAGTGATCGCCTATCCCACCGAAGGTGTTTGGGGATTAGGATGCGACCCGCGCCAACGTAAGGCTCTACGTCGCATTCTGCAACTCAAAAAACGTCCGCAACAAAAGGGAGTTCTGCTGATTGCGGGACGAACTTCCGAAACCAGCCGCTATTGGTCGGATGCCGGGGTTCCGGCAGCACGGCTGGCAGCGTACTGGCCGGGAACCACGCTGGTGCTTCCGGCCCGAGCGCAGGTGCCAGTCTGGATTCGGGGCAGACATCACAGTGTTGCGGTACGGGTCAGCCAGCATCCGGGTGTCTGCGCCCTGACCCGGGCTTTTGGCGGCGCTATTGTCTCCACCAGTGCGAATCGTGCCGGTCAGCAACCTGCACGTGACTTGCGTACTATCCGGCGCTATTTTGGAACCCGTATTCCGGTGCTCCATGCCCGTCTGGGCGGGCAGCGCCGCCCCAGCCGGATTGTGGATGCGCTGACCGGCCAGATTTTAAGGAGATAACCCCCCATGCAACAGCCTGCCACGGAAGTGATCGAAGCCTTTCTCCTGAATCTCCAGGATCGTATTTGCGCGGCGCTGGAAAATGCCGATGGGCAGGCGCGATTCCGTGAAGACCACTGGGAAAGACCGGGGGGCGGCGGCGGGCGTACCCGCGTCATCAGCGACGGCGCATTGCTGGAAAAAGGCGGAGTTAATTTCTCCAAGGTCCATGGCGACAAACTGCCCCCCTCCGCCACCGCGCATCGTCCTGAACTCGCGGGGCAGCCCTTCACCGCCGTGGGCGTGTCGCTGGTACTGCATCCCCGTAATCCTTATGTACCCATTGTCCACATGAACTACCGGTTTTTCAGTGCCGGGCCAGTGTGGTGGTTTGGTGGTGGCGCCGATCTCACCCCCAGTTATGGTTTTGCCGAAGATGCCCGGCATTTTCATCGTACCCTCAAAAATGCCTGTGATCGTCACGACCCGGATTTTTATCCGCGTTTCAAGGCCTGGTGTGATGATTATTTCACCATCAAACACCGTCAGGAGATGCGCGGCGTCGGTGGCATTTTTTTTGATGATCTCAGCGGTGATGCACAGAGCTTGCAGGCCTTCTGGGAAGACGTGGCTGGTAGTTTTCTGGAAAGCTACCTTCCCATTGCCGAACGCCGCCGCCACACGCCTTTTGGCGAGCGGGAAAGACAATTCCAGCTGCTGCGCCGGGGTCGTTATGTGGAGTTCAATCTTGTGTACGACCGGGGCACCCTCTTCGGGTTGCAGTCCGGGGGGCGCACCGAAAGCATTCTCATGTCCCTGCCCCCCCTCGCCGCCTGGGAATATGACTGGCAAGCGCCAGAAGATAGCCCCGAGGCACGTTTGAAAACCGATTTTCTGACGCCCCGGGATTGGGCATGATCTATCCACTGCTGCGCCCCCTGCTTTTCAGTCTGGAGACGGAACAGGCCCACCAGCTCAGCATTCTCGCCCTGGAAACCCTGGGGCGTATGCCGCGCAGTCTGAATGCGGTGGCCGGGCATTTTTCCGTCAGCCATCCCGCCCTGAAGCAAAACCTGTGGGGCCTGGAATTTGCCAATCCTGTCGGTCTGGCTGCCGGCTATGACAAGGATGCGCGTGCCGCCGCCGCCCTGCCCGCTTTGGGCTTCGGATTCCTTGAAATCGGTACGGTCACCCCCCTCCCCCAATCCGGCAATCCCCGGCCCCGGGTATTTCGCTACCCAAGCTCCCAGGCAGTCATCAATCGCATGGGTTTTCCTGGGGAAGGAGCCGCTGCTGTCGCCCAACGCTTGGCGGCCCTTCAGCAGCCCCATCCCGTGCCCATCGGCATCAATCTCGGTAAAAACAAGGACACCCCGCTGGAACGGGCAGCCGAGGACTACGTCAGTGCTCTGGAAAACCTTTTTCCCTATGGGAATTATCTGACCGTCAACGTCAGCTCTCCCAACACGCCGGGTTTGCGCCTGCTGCAAGCTGCCGACACCCTGCCGGAATTGCTGGCGACGGTGGCTGCAGCCAATCGGCGTCTGGCCGCTGTGCATCAACGCCCACCACTGCCCGTGCTGCTGAAAATCGCCCCTGATCTGAGCCCTGAGGATATTACCCTCATTGCCAAGCTGGCCTTGGGAGATGCGCCGCTAGTGGATGGATTTATTGCCACCAACACCACTATCGCCCGACCCCCGGAGCATCCGGAATATACGGAAACCGGCGGCTTGAGCGGCGCGCCCCTGCGTCAGCTTGCCACTGTCGTGATTGCGCAATTATATCGGGAATGTAACGGAACTGTGCCCATTATTGGCGCCGGAGGCATCACCAGCGCGGCCGATGCCTATGAAAAAATTCGCGCCGGTGCGAGTTTGCTGCAAATTTATACGGGACTGGTATTTCAGGGGCCTGAACTGATCCGCGATATTCTGTTGAAATTACCGGAACTCTGCCAAAAAGACGGATATAGTCATATTCGTGCCGCCTGTGGAACGCGTGCCTGAGATGTATATTGATGAACAGAAGCACTTCGGGTTCTGATGCGCTATCCTGATGCACAAACATTCGATTATTATCCGCGCATCACCTGATTAAAAAGGAGCACCAGCAACCATGACTTTTTTGACACGACTTCTGGGTTTGATCTGCGTCATTACTTCCCTGGCTGGCTGTGCCACCGTTTCTGACACCGCCTCTGCCGCAGGAGAAGTCGTGGACGCTGGTGCCTCACTGATTCCCTGAGAACCGTATCCAGCGGACTCTCAGGCAGCGCGCTGACCACTGGAGCCACTTGTAGCATCCAGCAGTTCCGGCAGGGCTTGGCCAGCCATCTCCGAGCCCAGCCACCAGGTGGTCAGTACGCCGATCAGCCCGGCCCCCGCCAGCACCAGCAGCAATCCACCATTACCCAGTGTCGCCTGCAAGTTCGGCAGGAAAAACACACTCACTACTCCTCCAAAACGACTGAAGGCGGTAGCAAAACCATGCCCCGTCGCCCGCAATTCCGTGGGATACAACTCGGTGGGAATAATCCAGGTGGTATTCCCAGGCCCAAAGCTATTGGCAATCTGCCAGATGATGAGACCTGCAGCGACAATGGCAAAAGGGGGCTCGCCGGAAAGCGCGAATAATCCCACCAGTCCCAAACTGAGGGCATCACCCAGAAAACCCCAGATCTGGGCCCGCCGCCGACCCACCCGGTCAATCAGCAATGCCAGTGGAATCCAACCGAGCACAAAGCTGGCGGTAAAAAAGCTGTTACCGATGATGGCTTGCTCCGGAGTCTTCAGTCCCATGTGCATGAGCATGAAAGGCAGAAAAATACCCAGGGCATAACCCATGACATCCATCATGAACCAGGGTACACAGGCATAAATGGTCCGGCGTAAATAAGGCTTGCTGAAGAGCATGGTCCAGGAGACATTTCGGCTGGCCTGCATGCTGGTGGCCGTTTCCTGAACCAGACGTTCCCGCTCCTGCGCACTGACGTCCGGTACCAGCCAGCGTAATACCTCCGCTGCTTCCTGCAAGCGACCTCGATAGATATACCAGCGCGGCGACTCCGGCAAACTGCGCCGCAGCCAGAGGACCAGTACCGCCGGTAGGGCACCGGAAGCAAGCATCCAGCGCCAGGCTTCAGGACCGGTATGCAGCAAGGCCAGACCCACCAAACTGGAAACCAGCGCGCCGCCCATCCACAACCCGAAAATCCAGGTCATGGCCGAACCACGCTTGTTTTTGGGCATAAACTCGGCAATGTACGTGGAACTCAGGGGATAATCTGCTCCGACACCCAACCCCAGTATGAAACGCAGAATGACCAGGGAGGTGATATCCCAGGCAAAGCCCGACAGCAGTGCAGCGAAAAAGAAAGCCGCAATATCGATGAGATAAACAGTTTTGCGGCCATAACGGTCAGCGATGATACCTCCGAAAAGGCCGCCGATGAGCGCCCCCACCAGGGCTGCCGTACCCAGCAATCCCAGCAGGGTCGGCCCTAGATGCCATTGCGGTTTGAGCAGAATCAACACAATAGCCATGATGCTCAAATCATAACCATCCAGAAAAATACCCAGCCCCGAAGCCCAGAGAATCCGGCGATGGCGCTTATTTACTTTCTGTTCTTCGTCAATAACATTCAACAGGGTATTCATCATTATCGTCACAAGGCCGCTGTAAAGTCCTCACCTTAACACGCAAACATGACACTTTTATGACAAGGAGAAACTTTCATGGTTGTTGCCCAATAACAAGGCGGATTCCAATAACCGCAAGCAAAAAACGAACCAGAAAATATCATATTTTTGTCATAAAACCTTCACAATACTGTAACAATAGTATGTTAGTTTAGGCTTTGAAAATTTCATTTCATGCTGAACTTACATCGAAAAGTGGATTTATGATGCAAATCAAAAAAATTACGCTTTGCGCAGCCAGTCTCCTGCTATCTCTCTTTCCCTTTACCTGCAGCCTTGCTTCCGAAAGTTCCCCGGCAACAATGGGCATGAGTAATCCCGCCAATCCTGGCGCACTTGCGGATGCCTATCTGAATCATGCCCGGGCCATTCGCAAAGCAGATGCACCTATCCTGCAATTGCTGAATCACGATGCCTACGCCCAGGCAGTGCCGCTCCTCAAAAAGGCCGCTGCAGACCATGATGATTTCTGGGCGGCGGACACCCTGGGACACCTGTATCAGGCCGGATTAGGAGTGCAGGCCAATTCTAATGAGGCCTTCCACTGGTATTTGCAGGCTGCCGAGGCCGGCGACCGTTTTGCCCAGCGGCAAGTAGCCAATGCCTATCTCAATGGCTGGGGCGTGGGTCGCAGCCCGCAACGGGCGGCATTCTGGTTCCGCCAGGGCCTGATGGTGCCACAGGTAGCCAATGCCGATTTCTGGCTGGGCAAGACTTACGCCGAGGGTAGGCTCATGCCCAAAAATCTGGAAAAAGCAGACTGGTATCAAGGTCGCAGCCGAACCCTCTTACAGCAACTTTATGCAGAGAAGGTGGGCGCAGCCGCCTATGATCTGGGACTGGCGGCCTGGCATGGCTATGGGGAAACGAAAAACCCGGCTCAGGCTCGGATTTTTTTCCAGCAAGCACTGCTATGGCATTACCCGCCCGCCGCCACCGCCCTGCAGCACATCGAGGAGAAAACCCATGCGACGTCGTGATTTTTTGAAAAGTCTGGGGGCTGGTGCCGGTGTCACGGCCTTTCTCGGCAGTTCCGTAGCGCGGGCGGCCATGCTGCCCGCGCTGGGGCGCTCCGGCACCCTGGAAGACGTGGAACACATTGTGGTCTTCATGCAGGAAAATCGCTCTTTTGATCACTATTTTGGTCATTTGAGCGGGGTGCGCGGTTATAACGATCGCTTTCCCCTGAAATTGCCCGATGGCAAACCCATCTGGTTTCAGGGCCGCATGGATGACCCAACCCGGTCGATTCTACCTTTTCATTTCAATACCCAAAAGACTTCCGCCCAGTTCCTGCAGGACCTCGATCACAGCTGGGCCTCCCAGCATGGCGCCATCGCTGGTGGTTTGATGAATGCCTGGCCGCTCAATAAAACCGATATGACCATGGGTTATTTTCAGCGTCAGGATATTCCTTTCCATTATGCCCTGGCTGATCATTTCACCATTTGTGATCATTATTTCACCTCTCTCGCCGGACCGACCTGCCCCAATCGCTGTATGCTCTTTACGGGCTCCATTGATCCTGAGGGAGAGCATGGCGGACCCTACATCGATGACGACACCCATCTCTGGACCAAGGGCGTAAAGCCCTTCACCTGGCCGACTTATGCCGAACGTCTGCAGAAGGCGGGCATCTCCTGGCGGGTCTACCAGGAGGGTCTGCACGAGGTGGACAAAAACCCCATGACCGGCAATTTTGGCGAAAATGCCCTGCTGTATTTTCAGTCATTCACCGATATTCCCGACAGTTCACCGCTGGCCCAGCGGGCGCGGCGCCCCGGTGGTGTGGCCGCCCTGCGTGACGATGTGCTTCACAATCGCCTGCCCCATGTATCGTGGATTGTGGTACCGGCCGGTTATTCGGAGCACCCCTCCTATCCACCAGCATACGGGGCCATTTACATCGCCCGGGTGTTGGATGCCCTGACCAGCAATCCTGCCGTGTGGGGCAAAACCACCCTCCTCCTGGATTACGACGAAAACGACGGCTTTTTTGATCATGTGCCGCCGCCCCAGCCACCCACTCCGGTGCGGCCCGGCAAAAGCACCGTCAGCACCGAAGGGGAGATCCACAATCGCATCAATCCGAACTGGCCGACACTTTACAGTGCGGACCAGCTGCCCTATGGGCTCGGACCCCGCGCGCCCATGATGACCATTTCGCCCTGGAGCAAGGGCGGCTATGTGTGCTCGGAAGTCTTCGATCATACTTCGGTGATCCGCTTTATCGAAAAACGCTTCGGGGTCAGTGAACCCAACATCACCCCCTGGCGGCGGGCGGTTTGTGGAGACCTGACTTCTGCCTTCGACTTCTCGCGACCCGATGAGCGTTTTGTCTCCCTGCCCAGCACCGCCAGCTATGTGGCCACCGTCCACCACGAATCGACCCTGCCCGCGCCCGAAGTGCCCCATGAGCAGGAACTGGCCATCATCCCCCAGGAAGCGGGGCTACGCCGACGTCGGCCCCTGGCCTACGACACCCGCCTGCGTCTGGAAGCCACCGCCACCGGCGTGAAAGTCCATCTCCACAATCCCGCCCCCATCGGCGTGGTGTGCACGGCTTACTGGGACGGCAGCCACCATCTTCCTCATCATTACACCGCCGGTCCCGCCAGTCGCCTGGAAGATGAGATCCCTTTACCCAAGGATCAGGATCTGGCTCTGACGGTCATTGGTCCCGATAGTTTCCTGCGGACCCTCAGCGGCACAGGTGCATCTACCCTGCAAGTGGAGGCTTGGGGCGAGAAGGACGGCAGCCTGCGCCTGCATCTGCACAACGGCAGCGGCGACAAGCAGCGCATCGAGATCAGCGACCAGGCCTATGGCCGGGAAATGCGGGCCCTGGAGCTGGGTCCAGCAGAAAGCCGGGAAATTTCCTGGCCCATCACCCAAAGCCATCACTGGTACGACCTGGAAATCCGCAGCGCAAGCCACCGCTGGCGCCTGGCCGGGCATGTGGAAACCGGGGCCGAGAGCTGGTCTGATCCGGCTAATACGGCGCCGGTACTGGCGTGATGAGTATGCGAAATTCAACGCTTGGGGTGAATCCTTTGCGTTCTTGTGGTCCTTCGCCAGAAAACCAGAAAGCGCGGGCCAACGTCGTTGCAAATCATTCGCTGCAGGGGCCGTTTCACCGGGAGAACACGCACATAATCAGGTTATTGCCATTTGTTCTGCTGCTTTTCACCGCTTGTCTCCTTCCTGGTCTCGCAAGAGCCGCGACGTTCCAAGAGACTCAAGAGCAGAATCTGGTGACCCAGCCTGGGCAGCGCCTGGATCTGCAACTACCCTCTCAGAACTGTACGATTGTCGTCACCCCAGGAAATGAGCTGCATATACGGACAAGCATCTGGGGAAATGCTAAAGACGCGGCCCAGAAACAGCAGCTGCTCAAGGAAGCAAGCGTATCAATCATCCAGTCGGGGCAAGTGATTAGCATCCGTTCCTCCGCTGACCGGGAGGATAAGAATTTCGTCCAGAATTTCACCAACGCCCCGCAGTTTTTCCATAGGTTGTGGGCTTGGCTCTTTCATGGTGATCCGTGGATTCCTCTACCCTCGCTCCACCATTCTCAGGTACAGGCGAAGCTGCAGATAGCTTTGCCTGAGTATCTTCCCATTGTCGCCAAACTGGGCACAGGGGAGTTTCTCTTTCACAACCCCAAGGCGAGGAATCCGCTGACAGTAAAAGACGGAACGGGACAAATTCAGATCGATTCCTCCACGCCGGAAATGACCCTGGATGCCGGTACGGGGAAGGTGCTGGCAAGCCAGCATTCTGGCCAGCGGACAAACATTCAGTCCGGCACGGGGACGGTATATTGGCAGGGGAGCACGCAGCATTTTGAAATCCATACCGGCACGGGAAACATCCAGATCCATGCGCTGGCAGTGTCTCCGGGCGACAGTTTCTCTGCCCACACCGGTACCGGCAACATCGCTCTCTGTTTTGCCGGCAAACCCGCCCTCAGTGGCCTTGCCGTCACTGCTACCGGCGGCTTTGATGCCGAGCATCCCTTTGCTCCGAGTGCCGTTGATGGGCGTCGATATCAGTTTGGGCCGGTGGCTAATAGCATAAACATCCAGCTACATAGTGGCACGGGTTCGATCCGTTTACGGAAGTGCCCGTCATGACAGAGTCACAGACCACAAAAGTGGAGCGGGACCATGCCTGACATTGCCATTCTCCAATATCTTTGTGGAGTGCCTCTGACGGAGTGTCCAATACGAGGGGGTTTACCTGAAAACCTACGAGGACGTACAGGCACTCTGGGGGCTGTCGGAAACGGGTCTGAGGGCTATATAGTTGGCCGACGCCGAAATCCTGCCCAGGTGAATTGATTAGGTAAGGAAAATTCCTTACTATAGGGACATTTTCATCGGGAGGACTGCCCCATGCCTGAAATCCATGAAGTCGCCACACTGACCTCCAAAGGTCAGATCACCCTACCCAAACCCATCCGGCAGGCGCTGGGCGTGGACGCCGGCGGAAAAGTGGCCTTCGACCTGCGCAAAGGCCAAGTCATCGTGACCCGTGCGGACACCGAACATCAAGACCCGGACATCGAGGCCTTTCTGGGTCTGCTGGAGGCCGACATCCGGACCGGCCAGCGCGTTCGGTCCCTGCCGGACGATCTGGTCCGGGCCATGCTGGTGAACGCCGGCCACGCGATCGATCTCGATGAAGACATCGACGGCAAGGTAGCGCTCTGATGCAGCGGCACGGCTGGACGCTCTTGTTTCACGAGGGCGTGATCGGGCAGTTGCGCAAGCTGCAGATTGCTGCAGAGCGGGCCAAACAGAACGACCCGCAAGGGTTCGAGAGCAACGCCAACGTCAAGCTGTTTCGGGCCTTGAGCCAGTTGATCCTGGAGGTCGTGCCCAGCGATCCTTCGCGAGACGAATACCGCCAGGGCAACACCCTGGGGCCGACGTATCGCCACTGGCGGCGCGCGAAGATCGGACGGCGGTTCCGTCTGTTCTTCCGCTACGATGCCAAGGCGAAGGCGATCGTATTCGCTTGGATCAACGATGAGCAGACGCTGCGGTCGGCGGGTAGCAAATCCGATCCCTATGCGCAGTTCAAGAAGATGCTCGGACGCGGCAACCCGCCCGATGACTGGACAGCGCTGGTGGCAGCGAGCCAGACCGAATGGGCAACAAAGGAACGTTGATCGAAATGTGCATCAAGTTGAATAGCTCGGAATTTTGCTTCAGGGTCTTCTCAGTCTGGGCTCTGCTGTGGATGCTCCTGGGTAGTCAAACAGCCTGGGCCGCGCCCCTCGATATGCTGATCCACGACCCCTTTGATACCCAGGACTGGGTCAAGACACCGCTGGGACAGTCTTGGCAGGACCGACATCTGCAATTGCCCAAGGCCGTCCTGCCGGGAACCCATACCTTTGTGAAGCCTCAGAGTCTGGCGGCATTGACCAATTATGCTCTGGCTCACAATCCCCAAACCCGGGTGGCTTACCAGAATCTACAGGCTTCCGCCGCTGCTTTGGGGGTTGCTGAGTCCGCCTGGCTCCCCAGCATTTCGCTGAGTGACACGACCGCACGCTCGCAGGGTAATACTTCCGCTGGTTTCAGCATTCCCATTATCAACAGCAACTCCCCCACCCTCAGCCTGAGTTATGTATTGCTGGATTTTGGTCTGCGGGCTGCGAAAAAAGATGCCGCTCTCGCGCAGTTGTACATTTCCGGTTTCGATAACAACAGCGCGCTGAGCAAAGTCGCTCTGAGCGTTACCCAAAATTATTACCAACTCATTGGTGAACAGGCTCTGGTTCGCGCCTATTTGCAAACCGTCACTGAAGACAAGGCCAATCTGGATGCGGCGCGTTTAAAAGAACATGCCGGCATGGCAACTATCGCCGATGTGTTACAGGCGCAGTCGGCCCTCGCCCAGGCCCGGGCCCAATGGATTTCCGCTTCGGCCACTGTCCGCTCGGATCAGGCAGCGCTGGCCGAAAGCTGTGGTTTGCCATCCAATAACCCCATACCGCTGGTGCCATTGAACACCCACCGTTTGCCACCAAACATTACTCCTTCCGTTGCGTCTTTGGTCCAGCATTCCACGCAGTACAATCCGGAAGTCCAGGCTGCGGCCGCCCAGATTCTGGCCAGCCGTGCTACGCTCCGGGAAGATCAGGCGCAGGGACTGCCGACGCTCAGTGCATCGGTGTCCGCTGGTAAACGCTTTCAGAATGGACTAGAGCCTTCCCAGAACTGGGCTATTGGCTTCAGCCTCAAAGTCCCGTTGTTTACCGGTTTTCATGACAGCTATCAGATTCAACAGGCGCGTCGCCAGGAACGTAGTGCCCGGGCGTCATTGAACCAGGAGACCCAAAGCATTGCCTTAACCGTCTATCAGGATTATCAGACCGTCATGGGGGCGCGCTCTGCTGCTGCCGCCGCCCAATTAGCCGTCAAAAGTGCCCAGGCTTCTCTTGCTGCCATCCGTGCCCAGTACAAGGTAGGACTTTCCACCATGCTCAATCTGCTCACCGCCCAGGCCACACTCACTACTGCTGAACAAACTCGCATTCAGGACATTACTACGGCCTATGTACAACTCGCTAACCTCGCCAATGCCTTGGGGTTAATCAGTTTACCGAAAGAAGGCAGGCTTCCGGGAGGTCCAGCATGATGCGACTCCGCCAGTCCTGGCTGCTGTCGGCGGCGGTGATCCTGCTCCTGACGGGTTGTGCTGATCATCAGCAGCATCACAGAAAAGTTTCGGCGTTACCTGTTGAAACTGCAATTGTGAAGACCGGGGATCTGCCCATTGTAGTCAACACTCTGGGGCAGGCCGTAGCCTCGCATAGTGTCACCATCACCCCGCAGGTCAGCGGCATTTTGCAAAGCGTGGCAGTACACTCGGGACAAGTCGTGCAAAAGGGGCAGCTCTTGTTTCAGATTGACCCGGCCACTCCCGCTGCCCAGGTTGCCGAGGATCGCGCCAACCTTCAGGGTGAAATTGCTCAGGAACAATATGATGAGGCCCAGGTCAAGGCCTATGCCCCTTTGCTCAGCAAGGAATATGTGACCCGCCAGACGGTGCAGCAGGCCCAGGCCCAGGCCAATACCGCCGCTGCCACGGTAGCGGCCGATCGAGCGGCTCTTCAGGCGGCGCAAATCACCCTGGCGGAAACGCGGATCACCGCGCCCATCAGTGGCAGCGTCGGGATTTTAAAGCTCAAATCCGGCAATCTGGTCGCCGCCAACAGCACCCAGCTGGTCACCATCAATCAGATTCAACCCATTTACGTACAATTCAGTCTGCCTGAAACCTATCTCAATGATTTGCACAGGGCCATTAGTCAGCACTCTGGTCAAGTGCATGTCTGGGATGAAAATCACCACACCCGCATCGGCACCGGGACCGTTAGCGTCATTGATAATACCGTCAATACCGCATCGGCAACAGTCACGGCACGGGCCACACTCAGTAACCAACCTGCTCGCCTCTGGCCCGGCGAATATGTGCAGGTGGATTTTACCGCCAGACAGCTTCACGGTGCCCTGATCATTCCTGCCAACGCCTTGCAGCAAGGCGTTTCCGGACCCTATGTGTACACCATCAAGGATCATAAGGCGGTCATGCAACCGGTGCAGTTTCTGGGGCAGAACGGCAACCGGGTAGCGATAGCGGGGGCAAAGCATTTATTGGGAGAACAGGTGATTGTGGGAGCACCCACCCGGCTCCATCCTGGCTCGGCGGTGCGAGTGATCACATCATGAAAGCAAATCAGGCCCCCCAATGAACCTCTCGGCCCCCTTCATCCGCCGTCCCGTTGCCACCACGGTACTGGCTTTGGCCGTAGCTCTGCTGGGCTTGTTTGCCTATCTGCAATTACCCACAGCTCTGCTGCCCAATGTCAGCTTTCCCATGGTGGTGGTTACCGCAGAGCTACCGGGAGCCAGCCCGAAAACCATGTCCAGCGCCGTGGCTACGCCTTTGGAAAGGCAGTTTGCCAGCATTCCCGGCCTCAATTCCATGAGTGCCGTCAGTCAAAATGGCGTCACCCAGATTACTTTGCAGTTTGATCTCAGCAAGTCGCCCCTGGGTGCTACCCAGGAAGTCTCCAATGCCGTTTCCCAGGCTCAGCATTACCTGCCGCCGGGCATGCCCGAACCGCCTTCCGTGCGCCAGATGAATCCTTCCGCACAGCCGATTTTCTATATCGGCATGTCCGCACCCAACATGCCCCTTTATAAACTGGACAAATACGCCCAGACCAAGGTGAGCACGGCCCTGTCGGGAATCTCCGGGGTATCCAATGTCCAGATTTATGGTGCCCAGACCTACGCCGTGCGCATTTACGTCAATCCCTTTGCTCTTTCGGCCCGGGGGTTGAGCCTCCAGGCGGTGCAAAGTGCCTTGGGCAACGCCAATGTCAATCTGCCCGGCGGCACCCTGGACGGTGGAGATCAGGCTTTTGCCACTCGGGTGCACGGCCAGTTACATACGGCCGAAGCATACAACCACCTGGTTCTGGCCTATGAAGGCGGGCAAGCTGTGCCCCTCAGTGCCGTAGGCAAAGCGGTCAACAGTACCCAGGACAACCAGCAGGAAACCTGGATCAACAAAACACCCGGCATTGTCCTGGCCGTGGTCCGTCAACCCGGCAGTAATACCGTGGATATTTCCAATAAAATACGCGCCATGCTGCCGCAGCTGCAGGCCGCCATGCCTGGCGGGATCAAATTGACCAATGTATTTGATCTGGCCGACTACATACGTGCCGCCGTACATGAAGTGCTGATGACCCTCATCATCGCCAGTTTTCTGGTGGCGGGGGTCATGTGGCTGTTTTTGCGCCGCCCTTCGGCGACGCTCATCGGCGCCGTCGCCATTCCCCTGTCCCTGCTCGGCACCTTTCTGGTGATGATGCTCCTCGGCTTCAGCATCAACACCTTGACCTTATTGGCTCTGACCCTTTCCGTAGGTTTTGTGGTGGATGATGCAGTAGTCATGCTCGAAAACATCAATCGCCACATTGATCGGGGCGAAACCGGCATGACTGCCGCCCTCAATGGCAGTCGGGAAATCAGCTTTACGGTGCTGTCCATGACCCTGTCCCTGTCCATCATTTTCCTGCCGCTGATATTTTTGGGAGGCTTTGTCGGACATTTGTTCTCGGACTTCGGAGTCAGCATTGCCATGGTCATCCTGATTTCCGGAATGGTCGCCCTGAGTGTGACCCCCATGCTCTGTAGCCGTTACCTGAAACCCAATCATCCCCACGCGCTCGCTGAAATACATGATCCTGGACACCTGCCGGAAAACGGGATTTTTCAGCGTTTTTTTAAAAAAAGTCGGGATTTTTATATTCGTACCCTGAAAATTGCGCTGCATCACAAATACTGGATGCTGGCTCTGGCCGGGCTTTCCTTAGCTGGAAGCGTCTGGTTGCTGATGCTGGTTCCCAAGGCTTTTTTGCCCAGCCAGAATTCGGGGATGATCAATGCCAACATCGAGTATCCCACCGGCATGACCTTTGCCGAGGTCAGCCAGGAGCAATCGGCCATTGCCCGTGTAGTCAAAGCCAACAGCCGCATTCAATCGGTGGTATCTTCTGCCGGTCAGGGGGCGGGAGGCTTTGGCAGTCGCAATTCCGGCCACATGTTCATTCATATTCGCAATGGCTACGCTCCCCAGACCGAACAGATCATTGTCGCCCTGCAAAAGGCCACCCGACGTTTTCATAATGCCCAGATTGTTTTTCAGGGGCCGCAAAGTGCCCACTCCGGCACCGCCAGTGGCAATGGCAGTTATGTGTATGAACTCATGGGCAGTAACTGGAGCGATCTGAATGCGGCCACGCTGAAAATGACCGATGCACTGCAGAAACTTCCCCAGCTCAACTCCGTCAGTAACAGTCTGGAAAACAACAGCCCTCAGGTGACCATTCAGATTCAGCGCGCCCGCGCCACGGCTTTAGGGGTCACTCCTGCCGCTATCGAAAACACCCTGGGTCTGGCCTTCGGCGGGCACGAGGTGGGAACCATTTACGGGGCCAGCAATCAATATGAAGTGATCATGGAACTGCAACCGCGCTACCAGAAAAATATCAATGCTCTGTCCACTTTGAGTGTACCGGGGGCGGGGGGAACCCTGGTGCCCCTTTCCGCCGTAGCTGAGTTCCATTATGACGCCGCCCCCCTGAACCTGATGCAACATGATGGTCAGCCCTCGACCACCATTTCCTTCAATCTGGCTCCTGGAGTGCAATTGGGCACGGCCATCAGTGCCCTGCAAAAAACTGCACGTAAAGTATTGCCTGCTGGCATTGTCGGACATCTGGGCGGAAATGCCGCCCAATTCCAGTCAGCTTTCAAATCCCTGCCCTTTTTGCTCCTGGCGACTATTCTGCTGATTTACGTGGTCCTCGCCATTCTCTATGAACATTTCCTGCATCCCCTGACCATTCTGACAGCCCTGCCCCTGGCGGCCTTCGGTGCTCTGCTCTCGTTGCTCATTTTCCATGAGCCTCTCGATTTATACAGTTTTATCGGCATCATCATGCTGCTGGGCCTGGTCAAGAAAAATGGTATCATTCTCGTGGATTTCGCGGTGAGCCGCCGCCGGGAAGGCGCGGATGCCTATGACGCCATTGTCGATGCCTGCAGCATCCGCTATCGGCCCATCATGATGACCACTTTTGCCGCCATTCTCGGGGTCTTGCCCATCGCCATCGGCTTTGGCGCCGGAGCGGGCAGTCGGGTACCCCTAGGGGTAGCCGTGGTGGGCGGTCTGATATTTTCCCAGTTTTTGACCCTGTACATCACTCCCGCCTTCTATTTATGGTTTGACGGGCTCTCCTGGCCGCGCCGCAAACGGGCAAAATCTCTTGCTCTGACCCCATGATTTTTCAAAAAGGTGACCAACCTATGCTTCTGCGCAAAAAAATCCCGTCTACTTTGATTTTTCTGGTTGGTATGGCTTGGGGAACGGGCATGCTCTGGACCGGCATGGCCGAGGCGGATACAGCCTTTGCGGACAGTACCGCCCCTTTTGTTCCACTGAATTTGCAGCTCAGCGGTGCCCCTCTGCGTATCCTCAAAAATCATATTACGGTCACCGTACAATCCAGCGGCCTGTTCACCGAGCGCGATCATCAGGTTCTGGAGCTGCTGAATCCCGCCCTCGAAACCATGATCAATCCCTTTCAGATACGCTACTCTGCGGACATGGCAAAACTGCAGGTGCTGCACGCCTGGGTCAGCACCCCCAGCGGCCAGAAATATGAGGTGCCCGCCAGTGCCATTTATGTGCGGCCCGAGCCCGTCGCTGCTGGAGCACCCATGTATAGTCACGCCAAGGTGCTATCCATCGTCCTACCCAGACTCGGCAAGCACGACCAGTTACACCTCATCACCGAGAAAACCCAGACCACCCCCTACTTTGCCGGAGAGTATTCCCAGTTCTGGCAAATTCCGGTCAGCCAGTCCGCCCGGAATTTTCAGGTGAAAATCACGGCACCCCGCAGTATGCACCTGAAGGCGGCTCAAACCGGCGGCTGGATGATCACCCGCCAGAATCACGGCAAACTGATACAGATCAGCGCCCGCATGTCTATCCATCATGCCCATTATCCAGGTCCGAGCACTGTCGCCGAAAGCCAGTTCAGCCCCCTGTTTGAGGTGAGCACTTTCCCGACCTGGGCCGCGGTCGGCAAGGCTTATTGGTCACGGGCTGCGGATAAGGCCACCGTCACCCCTCTGGTACAGAAAACCGCCGCTGATGCCAGCCAGAACTTGCAGGGCTGGGATGCGCAAAAGGCCCTCTATTCCTGGGATTCCCACCATATTCGTTATGTCGGCCTGGAATTAGGCGTAGGTGGCTTTGTACCCATCTCGGCCAACAGCACCCTGCAAAACCGCTATGGTGACTGTAAAGCCCACGCCACCCTACTCCAGGCTCTATTCAATGCCAAAGGCTTCAAGCTCTACCCGACCCTCATCAACTGGAATAATGTCTTTACTCTACCGCCTCTGCCCACGCCCTTCTGGTTCAACCACGCCATAGACTATGCGCCTCAACGCCATCTGTTTCTGGACAGTACCGGCACCTATGAAACCCCGGGGCAACTGGCGGTAGGCGAACGGGACAAGCCGACCATTGTGACCGGACCTCACCCTCGGGTGGTCATGACTCCCGGTGCCGAGCCCGGGGCCAATCAACTGGACTATTCTGCAGATCTCACCCTGCATCGCAATGGTGACCTGAGTGCTACGGCCAAAATGGTCACCCATGGCTGGTGGGCCTGGATGTACCGGGAAACCTTTGCGTCCATCCCCCCCTCAGCTTTTCCCAGGGTCATGAATACCCTGCTGCTTCGAGATGGCGGCGGCAGTGGCTCTTTTGTTCCGGGTGATCCCAATGTGCTGGATCAGCCATTTTCAGTCAGTGCCCATTGGCATACGGTGGCTTATACCCATGTCGGTGACCATATCAGTTTTCCCATACCCTCCGGCCCTTATCTCACTCCCGGTCTATCCGGCACAGCAAACCCCATACGCGCGCTCACCCGGGTCATTGGCCCCCTGCAACGCCAGCATCCCGTCACGACCTATCTTGGTGGTATTCACTGGACCAGCACGATCCACCTGCCCGCTGGCTACCGCGTGGAATATCTGCCGCCAGATCAACAACTACAGAATTCAGCCGGCAGCTTTGTCTATAGCCTGACCCGGCAGAATCACAGTGTCCTCGTTCACTATACGCTGCAGTTAAAGCGCGTCGTATATAACCCCCGGCAATATCCTGCTTTGCGCCAGCTGCTGAAACGGGATTATGCCGCCCAGCAAAGTCCACTTATCCTTGTTCGTCAATGAATTCAGGAAGCCTGTATATGACCCGCCAAATTCTGCCCAAGACTGTTTTGTTTACTGCCGGCTGCATCCTCATGAGCAGCGCGAACCTGGCGCTGGCCCGCGAACCGGCCCAGGTGAATTATCAGATACTGCTCCTGCGTCAGGAAATCAGCGTCCAGAAAAACGGTGCTTTTACAGACAGCATCGATCGCGTTATTCAGCCCCTGACCATGGCCGGCGTACAATCCCAATCCCAGATACAAATTGGCTACCCGGCCAATTTTGCCCAGGTCCACATTCTCGACGCCTACACGGAAACACCTTCCGGCAGTAAACATCCGGTGCCCGCCAGTGCCATTTATACCCAATCCAGCCCGGATGCTCTCAGTGCGCCTTTTTTGAGTGATGGCCGCATTCAGAGTGTCGTGTTCCCTGCTGTGGCGCCCGGAGATACGCTGCACATCCGCTATACCATCCACTATGACCACGGCTATTTACCGGGCATCCATGCCATCAGTACAGTACTGGCTCCCAATGTGCCGGTTAAACAGGCAGAAATCATTTTACGCGCCCCCGCCGCACAAAAACTCTACGCCGCCCAGCAAGGCAGTGCCTGGCAGTTGGCGCCCACGCAAAAAGACATGCATAGTAGTCGCGTATCATTTAGCACCAGCCTCACAAAAGTCTCCTACCCTCCCTTGGGTAGTCCGGCGCTGACCCAATATGCGCCGCTGGCAGTGATTTCCACCACCAATCATTGGAGCGCAGTGGCCCGGGCCTACAATCAACTGGCCGCCCCTGCCCTGAAAGCAACTCCTGAACTGCAAAAAGCGGCCACCCATATAGCTGGCGGGGCAACGGGTATGGATGCCGTTAAGGCCATTTATCACTGGCTGCAAAAAAACATCCACTCAGTATCCATCAATTACGCCAATGCCGGCTTCACCCCTCCCGCAGCGAGCAGCACGCTGCAGCGCGGGGTCGGCGATAGCAATGCCAATGCCGCCCTGCTCTGCGCCCTCCTCCGCGCCGTGCATGTGGAAGCCGTACCTGCGCTGATGTCCACCTCTGCGCGCTTCCACCCCTACCCCGGCGTGGACCCTTTGGCCTTTGGGCATTTTCTGGTGTACATCCCGGCTTATGATCTGTTTCTGGATCCCACCTCGCGCTACGCGGGTATCCACAGTCTACCACTCGAAGACGCGGGTCGGCCGGTGCTGATTACCGGCAAGAATCCGCGTATGACCCAAACCCCGGCCCCTGACCTGAGCCTGCCGCTAATCGCCAAACACACTCTGCTTACCTTGAGCAAAGCCGGGCAAATGATAGACCAAAGCACAGAAATCCGTCGGGGTTACGCTGCCCAGGATATCCGTTCCGCCTTGATTGGCAGCCAGGGACGGCTGTTGATGAAAGGATTGCGCAACGGCTTTTATGAACAGGGCGATCTGGGGAAACTGGAGAGCATCGCTTTTCAGAATCGGGACCATCTGGATCAGCCTCTGGGGATCAAAACCCATGCCATAAAGGATGGGCTTTTCATTCCCGGCCCGCGCATGGCGATGATCATGCCCACCGATACGGCCATGGCCAAACCCTTGCAGGCATTCACGGCTGATGCCGAGCGCAGCACCCCCAGCCTCATCCATCCCAGTTATATGGAATCTCATATTACCCTGCAATTACCCCGGGGTTACCACCCGGCTTATCTGCCTAAAAATGTGGATATGCAAACTGCGGTGGGCAGCTACGCCATACACTACGCGCTACAGGGGCAAATCCTGCATATCGATCAGCGACTGAAACTCCCGGAGTTTGTCATCAGTACCAAAGATTATCCGGATTTGCACCGTTTGGCGTTATTGAGTTCCAGCAGTATCCGCGAGGGGTTGCTGCTGGTGAAAAAAAATCCGGCACGATAAAACTCATGCCGGATATCCATGAGGTCCTTCCCGAGAAAGACGGACCTCAAAAAGCCATTAGAACTTGGCGGCTAAACTGGCACCAATGAAGGTAGGCGCTCCCGCTTGGGCGGCAATAAAGTTGCCACCGTCCTTGGCACTGCGCAACTGTACATATTCATAGGGATTATAATTTGCGTTAAACAAATTATCCACGTAAAAGTCAAAAGTAAGCTTTTTGACTCCCATTTCCTCAGGCCGCCAGACATATCCCAGGTTAAGATTAGCAATATTGTAAGGATGTAATGCTATACCAGCTGGAGCACCCTTATTGGTATTGATGTATTGAGAACCCACCACATGATCGGTAATGCGTGCTGAGAATCCCGCATAATGATAACCCAAGCCAAAGTTCAGATTGTACATGGGAACATCCCCCACGTATTCTCCAGACCTTACCGATGCACCATCGGCTGCATCAAAATTGGATGTATACTTGGCTTCAGTGAGACTGTAGTTGGCGAAGGCATTCATGTTAAAGGGAAGCTTGCCATCTACGGATGCAGTTAGGCCCTGATATAAAGCGCTACCCACATTGTACTGAAAGGTCTGACCCGTCTGATCATTATAGAAATAACCAAACTTGTTATTGAATATCCGACGGAAATATGCCAAAGAAGTTTTGATACCAGCAAAGTTGTAACGCACACCTGTATCAATACTATCCACATATTCAGGTTTCACCAATTCCGCACCCGGTGTTGGGGTTTTGCCAATGACCGAATAATAGGCGCTGATATTAGGTACCTTGTACACGCGACCGTAGTGGAAATACAGATCAATATCTTTGGTGGCCAGAAAGCTCACACCAAATGAAGGCTCCCAGTAGTTGAAGGTATTGCTGACCGTGCCACCATAATTATAATAATACCCTTCAATATCATTACAGGTGGTACCGACCATATAATACTTTGCACCAGGGGTGATGATCAAACGATGATCAAACAAACTGATGCGATCCTGCAAATAGACATCCGCATAATTTCTTGTGTCATGTTCATCCCACGCGTTGTTATAACCATTAATCATCGGCACATCAGGAGCACCATACCAGTATTCGGCAGAATTATCCTTGCTGAACATATATAGCCCACCCAATGTCACGGTGTTATGGGGTAGCAAAAAGGTTAAAGAAGGCATAAATCCGGCATTGCCGAAATTATCAATATATCTCTGATACTGAGTCCCATTATAACTGTTACCAAACAATGCGGTGGGATTGTACGTATTGCTAGGTCTTCCTGTTTTGCTGGGATTGGCATAGCTTTTCAGTGCTGTTGGTAACGGATATCCATCAAAACCGTCTTTATATGCAGCATTGGCATAAGCTGTTCGATCATTGGTATTCTGAGTGATAAAAAATTTTGCTTTGGCAAGCATATACTGATTGAGAATAGATTTCCAACCCACAATCGTCGTATACGAACTTGTCGTGGTATGATTATTGGCTATATCACGATCCCATTGAAAATTACGGCCATATTTTTGAATCAGCGCCAATGGTACGTTCGAAGGTTGCTGTGCTATCTCATGATTGTAAATAGTG
>NZ_MXAV01000012.1 GCF_002847505.1 Acidithiobacillus marinus | reverse complement strand
AACTTGGCATCCTGGGCTTGTAGTTCAATGTAGCCCCTAAGGCATTAATACCTGTTTCGGATGGTGTATTGGCACCACTGTAAACAGAAACACCCGAAAATTGTCCCATACCCAGGGGCGTCAATGCATGATCATCGCCTTGTCCATTCGTACCACCACGAAAAGTATTGATCAAAGGGACACCATCCAGATTGACGCCAATCTGATCACTGTTAAAACCCTGATAAGTAAAAGTGCTATTATTGGTAGTGAGGTTACCGGGACCCGTGCTTGTCACCGTAAAGCCCGGAATATTTCGGAGCACCGTCTGAAAGTTTTCATTAGGACTGGCGTGCTTTACCAGTTCTTTACTCAATGAGCCCGTACCTCTTTCGGGTGGTGCTTCTTTTTCTACTTCTCCAATAGTGATAGGAGTGTGGCCTCTACCAGTCCCTGAAGTAGCCGCTTCTGCAGCACTCACGGTGGTTGCGGTCACACCTGCCAGTGCCAATCCAGGGGATCCCAGTAAAGCTAATATTACAGCCGAACGTAGCGTTGCGCGATTTATCATCGGAAAATCCTCAATAGCAGTCAAAATCCATTAAAGTTTTACAACAGTGCTGCATTCTAACAACACAATGTGACACTATGATGAAAGTTTTATGACAATTTTCTGACAAAAGCAGATAATAAAAAAGCGCATAATTCTATGCGCTCATAATTTCATTGCCGCTAAAAGATCACTCTATACAGCAAAATCCTTGAGCTGCTGATCCCAGTCGAAAGCACCGAGCATATCGTAGGCATCCCGATCCCTATGATTCAGAGGATCCAGCCCGAAGCGGGTTTCGATGAACTTGAGAATGCTGGCGGTGCTGGCCAGATGATGGTCCACCAAGCCACTGCGCGCCCACGGACTGATGAGCATGGCCGGAATCCGCGTGCCAAAACCATAGTCATCAACCACTTTAGGGGGCAGGGAATCCCAGAAACCACCACCTTCATCATAAGTAATGAATATGGCGGTTTTGTCCCAGGCAGGCCCATCTGCCGCCGCACGTACCAGCTGTTCTACCCATTCCATACCATAAGCGGGAGCAGAATCCGCTGGATGTTCGTCATGGGATGCCGTCGCCTTCAAGAAAGAGACGGCCGGCAATTTACCAGCACGCGCATCCGCCAGAAAATCATCACTATCCCTGATATGCCCGCCTTTCACATATTCCGGCCAACGCGGGTAATACTGAAAAGGACTGTGATGGGCCACAAATAATTGACTGGTATCAATTACCGCAGAACCATCGCCGGGACCGAAAGCGGTTTTAAGAGCCCAGGGCTTTACCTTGTTCCAGTTTTCGTTGTACCAAGCCCAGGAGACCTTGGCCGCATTCATACGATCCCCGATATTATCGTAGGTTTGTGCCGCAGGTGGGGGCGAAATTTTCAGTTCTTTCGTCCGTCCTGCATCTGTTGGGCCTTGAATAGGCGGAAGATCATTGACCATGATCTGGCGATGATCGTAAGGCAAGTCAAAAAAAGCATGCTCCAGCCCCGCCTCGCGCGGATCAAAAGGGGCACAAATATCTTTGGGTGCGGAAGGATTCACACAGGATCGGGCTGCGACCAGATAAAGCGCGTTACCGGTACTACCACCACTCATGGCTTGATAAAAATGGTCAAACAACGTGTATTGATGTGCCACACGGTGATAAAAAGGGAGATCTTCGCCGGTATAATGTCCCAAAACCGGGCCACTGGGACGCGCGAGATCAAAAGCGATCTGCTCCGGAGTCATTTTCTTGAATTCATCCCGGTGCAAATGTGTTTTGCTGCCCCCCGCCAGAGCCACAAAACGATCCATTTTCCCATTGTGAACTTCGGCCATCATGCGAAAAAAGCGATGCTTGGGATCCCAATAAACATTACCCTTGGCAGGAATATAAGGGGCGAGATGAAAGGGCCGGTTCGCCAATTGCACATTCTGAAAGCCGGGAACATCCAGAGGTAACGGCAAATTACCATAGGCAATGCCCGCCGGATTTTTTTGCAAGCCATCAAAACGGCTGTCCAATTCCCCGTTGGCATTAAGGAGATTAATGATTTTTTGGCCATTTTTGGGTTGAAAAGTCCCAAAATAATGATCAAAACTTCGGTTCTCCTGAAAAATAATGACCACATGTTCAATTTTTTTACGGAGAACTGTTTTTCCATCCACTCCTGCTGCATGAGCAATACCCATCAGCTTGGGTGCGGCCACAACGGCCGTGCCTCCGATACCTAACTGCTTTAAAAACTGCCGGCGATTCTGACGCTCCATCATCGATTCCTCATATAACAGTGAGAGTTTTTTATTCTGGTAACTTAATTCAATATATGTATTTTTTCCGCACAATTGCCCTTACGCCCTTTTTCCAGACTTTCCGGAGCCGGGAAGGCATCAACTTTATCTTTATGAATGGTAATCCAAGCCTGCGTCAGAATATTACCCTGACGTTCGAGTTCATGGATGTGATGGCTGGGATTTTCGCAGCGCAATTCCAGCGCATCCGCATTTTTTACCTGAAAACTGTCTGCAAAGGCTTTCATTATGGCATTACGTGCTACCCATTGGCCTCGGTGATCCCGAATGAATGCGGTAAATGCACTGGCATTCAGTTTATCCAGCAAGTCCAGCTCCTTGGGGAAAAACTGTTCAGGCGTTTCACCAAAGCAGACGACATGTTTGTAATACTCATGACGATCCAGACAAATTTGCGCCATGGGCATGTGGGCATACAGGCGCTGATGCAGCGCTTCCGGCAAATTCAGGGGAGGATTGGCACAACTACCTTTGGGTAAGGCGTGCTCCGGGTTGTACCAATAACAGCCGTAATGCCACCAAGTGGGGCCATTCATTCCCGCCGCAAGCAATGACCGGGGACGGCTCGCCCATAGTCCGTGCATGGTCCATTCCTGATTGATTTTTGCTGCCGGAGACAAATCCTTGCAGGCCGGGCCGGCATTGCTCCAAGTTGCACAAACCCCAGGGTGCCACATCACTGCAAAAGTATAATGATTGAAATCTTGCATGTCCTGAGGAACCGCAGCGGCAGCTATCGAGCCTGTCAAGACCAGTCCTGACAAACTCAATACCCATATTCTCGCCCACCGAAAAAAAGGCATCACCTGGAGACTCCTCGAAAGCATTTGTAAATAATGAACATATTAACTGGATTGACTGGATAAATGTACTTCAACTGAAAAGTTGGTAGCATGCTTTGGCATGTTTTTGGTAAAGGGCGGATACGAGCCGTCCTTTACCGACTTCAGTGCCGCATTGTCAATGGGCTGGACGCCACTGGACTGGCTAATTCTGGCCCATAGTAATTGTCCCGATGGCGTCAGACGAAAAGTAATCACGGTGGTACCACTTAAATGCATCAGGCGTACCGCTTCCGGCACATGAGCATCTGCTTGCACCTGGGCACGGACCATTGCCGCATAACGAGCCAAGGCCGCCTGCTTAGCCGCCATACTCGGTGCGGGAGGTGGCGGGGGTGGCGCCGGAGGCGTGACCGGCGGCGCGGGCGGTACCACCGGGGCTGTGGGTAAGGGGGTTTTGGCCATCAGCGGTTTAGGTGTCGGCGTGTGATGAACTACCGGGCGCGGTTGAGGAATGGGCCTGGGCCTCGGAACAGGTACCGGCTTGGGTTGCACCACGGGTTTGGGCGGCGGCGGCACCGGTATAGGTTTCGGCTTGGGCGGTGCCGGGTGCACCATATGAATAGCGATGATCTTTTTTGCCACCGGCTTGGGCGGTGGAGGGGCCGAACTGATCCAGAGCAGCCCAGCCAATAGTGCCACTTCCAAAACCGCGCCCACCAGCAACGCTTTACCAAAATGTCCCTCGGACTTATCCGGCCCCCGGGGCGACCAGGAAGGATTGCTTACCATGGTATTCATCATCATCACCCTTTATGGCTTTGGTTATACTTTAACCACTTGTTTTCGCGGCAATGCCGATATCACTGACCCCTGCCTTCTGGCAACGATCCATGACATGAATGAAATCCTGAAAAGGCACGCCCTTGTCGGCAGCAATGGTGATCTGGGTTTTGCCGGGATCGCCATCACTGGCGAGCATTTGCTGCAGGCCATCCAGATCATAGTGATGCCCTTTCACATTCACCGAACCATCTTTCTCGATATTGATGGTGAAGTGGGGACGCGGCAGACTTTGCGCTTCGCTGGAAGTGGGCAACTGCAGATTCAGTCCCTTGTCGGGAATCATCTGCAGAGTAATCATGATGAAAAACACCAGCAGGAAGAGCATGATGTCGATCATCGGGATGATTTCGACCCGCCCCTTTTTCTGCTCGAAGTAGCGCCTTTCCATTATCCCGCCCTCGCCACCGGCACGGCTTCGGCATTGGGGCGACCTTCACCATCAAAAGTCACGACTGGTTGACCATCCATGCGGTTGATGAGCATGGTTTTCACCGAATCCAGTTGCAGCAGAATCATGCGCACCTGATTGTTGAAGGCGTTGAAGGTCAGCAGTCCAAGCATGGCAATGAACAGACCGGAAGCGGTGGACACCAGGGCATCGGCTACACCACCCGTCACTTCCATGGGGGCATGACCGGGTTTGGCCAGGACCGAAAAAGCATGGAACATGCCGATGATAGTACCGAACAAACCCAGCAGCGGGGCCAGGGTAATAATGGTATCCAGCAGCCACAGGCGGCGGTCGAGCTTCGGGGCAATGACCAGCACACTTTCTTCCAAACGACTGGCCAGGGCCTCACCCTTGACCTGACCACTATGGGCAGCGGCGGTGCGCAGCAGGGCAGCTTCCGGCAAATCGCCAGCGTCTTCGGCCAAGGTACTCAGAGAGTCCCGATCCAGGCGACCATGGCGCCCCAGTTCCTGGACAAACACCAGACCGCGCAGAATCGTGCGCCGCAAATACCAAAAGCGATCCACCATCACTGCCAGTTCCACCAGCAGCATCAGGCCCAAAATGTATAAAACCCCGTCCGAATAGTTGGCGAGGTGAATAAGATATTGCAGGTTCATCAGCATAGCACCTTGTAACAATGAAGCTGCTACTCTAACAAAGTAGTGTGACAGTTTTATGAAGCTTTTATGACAAATTTACATCAAATCAAATTTTTTCTGGTAGGTTCAAGCGATAACCAAAACCATGCACGGTTTCCAGCCATTCACCAGCACCCGCTTTATCCATGCTTTTTCGTAATCTATGCACTTGAGCGGCAATGGAGTTTTCCTGAATGAATTTCTGTCCGTCGCTCAACACATTGGATATTTCTTGCGGCGTGAAGGTATGGTCCGGATGTAAGGCCAGATAATGCAGAAACCGAAACAGTCGGCGACTGAGACGGATTTCAGTCCCATTCAACCACACCCGACTATTCCCCGGATTGATCCAGAGATGCGGCTCCTGCCTGACTTCCATAAATTCCCAATGCTGAGCATTTTTTAACAAGGCCCCAACCTGAGCCTGGAAAATGGATTCTGTAACTGTATTAGCCAGATAGGCGCTGGCACCGGCATCCAGCGCGGTCATGGCATGCGCCTCGTCATCCTTACCCATGGCCAAGATAGACAAGCGCATACAGCTTGGAAATGTGAGCAATTCTGTCAACCATGCCGCCATCTTCGGTGACCATTCTTTCAAAATCAGTAAGGCGGGTTGCCAACGTTTGATGGTACTGACAGTGTCATCCGACGCTACTGTCAGGACTTGGACGTACGCACCCGAACGCTGCAATCGCAATGTCAGCTTATCCGGAGACAATTCAGAGCCTAACACCAATATTCTCGCTCCGGAAACAGGGTTAACTGCCTCGGCACGTGCAGCTGTCATCAACAATAATGCATCACTCAGATGCAAGGCATGATGCAGAACCCCGCCAATCAAGGTGTAGAACATATCCGCTCCTGATAATTTTAAGATCATTCAATGCGTACCAAGGGACATCCACTGCATACAAACACCATTTAAAAACAAGCAGTTCCTTATCCACCTACCCTTACTTCTGCCCTCGCAATCTCAGGGTGTTGTCACTCCTTCCGGCTTTTTTCTACGGAAAGGCACGACTACGTCTTCTCCACTCGCTTCCTCCAGAGACTTTCCTGAGGGTTCCTTGAGACATAAGGCCGTGAGCAACAATCCTGCCAAAGAGAAAAAGAAGGTGATCATCAAGGTGCCATGCAAACCATAATCATGCAGCAATATTGGGAAAACCAGGGCGCCCAGAAATGCCCCTACTTTTGCCGTTCCCGCAGACAAACCATGCCCGGTAGTGCGCAGATTCACCGGAAACAGTTCGGCGGCCAAAACAAAGGTCGTCGTATTCGGACCGTATTCCGCAAAAAAATAGGAAAGGCCATACAATACCAAGAAAACCCCCACGGACTCCGTCAAAACCGGGAATGCGCCAATGAGCAGAAACATCAGCCCCATGACGAAAAAGCCCAGCATCTGCAGGGTTTTGTGCCCCACCCGATCAATCGTGAAAGCAGCAAGAAAGTAACCGGGAACGGCGGCAATGGCAAACACCATCAGGCTCAGGGCCGTACTGGTCACCACATCCGCATGGGGCGCAATGTGGGCCATGATCATGGGCGTCGAAATCGTGTTCCCGTAATAGGCATAGTCAAACATGAACCAGCCACCCGCCGTACCGATCAGAGTCAACCAATAGCGGCTCAATGGCTGCTTCACCAGCTTGTCTTGCACTGTAGCTGTTGCGGTGCCCAGACTGAATGAAGCCAACTGCTTGCTCGCCGCCACCGCATCCCCCTTGACGCGAGCCAACCAGCGCGGGGATTCGGGGAGGGTCCTGCGGATGTAAATGACGGCTGCTGCGGGTAACGCGCCCAGCCCCAACATCAAACGCCAGGCCAGATCATGATTCACACCCGCCGCCAGCAAGGTCAGGGCGACCACCGGGCCCGTCACCAGCCCGATGGCCTGGGCGGAAAACACCAGACTGACCATCCGCCCCCGGGATTTGACGTTAGCATACTCACTCATCAATACCGCCGACAGAGGATAATCTCCGCCGATGCCCAGCCCCAGAATGACGCGGGCAATCAACAGCACTGTGACATCCGGTGCAAAAGCCGACAACAGAGCGCCCACTGTCATCAACAAGGCTTCGAGGCCGTAAATGGCCTTACGCCCCAGGCGATCAGCCAGGGTGCCGAATACATAGGCACCCACAAAAGTCGCAATCAGGGAAATGGAACCAACCAATCCCACTTCGGCAGCGCCTAGGTGCCATTGGCTTTTGATGAGCACCAGCGCGGTGCCAATGATGAAAAGATCGTAAGCAGAAGTGAAAAAGCCCATGGCGGATGCAAACATGGCTTTGAGGTGAAAAGGGCTGAAACTGACAGAGTTGAGGGCCTCTGCCACATTGTTTTGTGTGGTAGCGTTTTGCGGTGTAGCCATCGTGGTCTCCTTTATTCAGTCAGGACCTTACGATAGGCTACACCCCAATTATGACGATTTTATGAACTTTTTATGACACTTTTGTGACAGATAACCTGCCCGGCAAAACTACTGGAGCGGAATAGTCTCCTGGGCAGGCTGTTGCGGTGGTGTTGACGGAGCAGGAGTATTGGTTTGGGGAGTGGACAGACCCACGGGAGCCGTCGCACTGGCAGCCAGACCCAGATGCTGAGACAGCAGTTTCTGGAAGCGCAAGGACAGCGGTTTATTACCAAAGGTGCCAATGCGGATGTTCGCCTTGGTCACTCTGGTCGCCATGAAAGTCAGAGTCACCCGGACCGTATCCCCTTCGTTAGTACTACCTTCCAATATGTAATCTGTAGGGCTTTTCCGTATTTCACCATTGTACCGTATACCCATATCAGCAAATGCCGCCTGGGAAGCAATACTGACCCGGTTCATGGAAGCTGGATAGTAAGCATAAAAATTGGCAACGCCACCGTTTTCTACATAAGCCACGGCCCCGCCACCAGCACCAGCCGCCACCAATGCCACACAACCACTGAGGGGCAAGGTTGCGAATACTGCTGCCAGAGCCACCAGGGAAAAACGTTTCTGATTTACCATGTAAATTGCTCCTCTAAACGGCCAAAGCAGTCAAACACAGAAAAGCCCGGCTGAACCGGGCAATTTTTATTTACAATTTGGTACCGAGAGTCGGACTCGAACCGACACGATGTCACCACCACCGGATTTTGAGTCCGGCGCGTCTACCAGTTCCGCCATCCCGGCAAAATAACTCAAGTATTATACCCATATGTCCCATGACCATCAAGAGCCGTGAGTCAGAACTGCACGATGAAACTGAAAGGGAGCGCCCCGCCCCAACGGGAATATGTCACAAAAGCTTCACAAAACTGTCATCATACTGTCACATTCATTTTGTATATTAGCTTCACATAACAACATAACTGAGCGTCAATCAGCGACTGCCGTAAAAACACCGTAAATTGTCTTCCCCAGCTTGATGAGCTGGGGTGATTTTCGTTGTTCAGTGAATTTTTTGCAATCACTCACGGAAGGGAGCTTACTTCAATGATCATTCTGCGTCGAAAAATCCTTTACATTGCCATTATCAGTACGACAGCAAGCCTCAACAGCGTCGTTGCGACAGCCGCCAATCAGTCCTTGGGCACGGTAACCGGTACCGCTTCTGCCAGCAATAATTTTTTTGGTAGCGCCCCCAATGTCAACACGGGTGAGACACCCAAAAGTGACATCCAGCGCATCCAGAAGTTCAACAAGAACGCCACCAACCAGGAAACTCTGATTACGCGTGGGCAATTTGAAATGCTGGCCCCCACCGACTCCTACACCCAGGTACTGCAGAACATGCCCAACGCCATGGTCGTCAGCAGCGGTGACAGCATGGATGGGGATGATGTGTACATCAATGGTTTCAGTAAATCCCTCATCAACTTTACCCTGGACGGTATACCGTTGAATGACAATGACAGTTATACCTACTATACCAACGAGTTCATCCCTTCCGTATTGGTTGCCGGTACCAGATATTATCCCGGTGCTGAATCTGCAGCGATTCCCGGGCTTTCAGCCTTTGGTGGCTCCGTAGAAACCTTCAGCCTGAAGCCCTCACCCTTTCCTTTTGTAAGACCGATTGTCGGCGCCGGATCCTTCGGCAAATACAATGTCGGTGGCCTCATCAACACGGGTCTTTTTGCCAAAAACTTTGCACCCACCTCTGCCTGGTTATACGTCAACAAAATCCAAAGAGATGGCTACTTTCAAAACAATGGTGCCCTGCAAAACCAGTTTTTATTCAAATCAGTCACACAAATCGGTCCGGGTGCCCTGACCCTGTTTTTTTCACAGAACAATCAGCGCTTCAACTATTACAACGGCGCCACAGCAGCGCAAATTGCCCAATATGGACAGGATTACAACAGCTATACCAGCAATCCTTTACTTCCAGACGGCAAAGCCAATTACAACTATACAGGATACAACTACAATCAATATCTGAACTGGTTGGCTTATGCCAAATATGAAGGCGAAGTTGGCCGGGTCAAGTTTTCTGATCAGTTGTACTATTATTATGGAGATGGTTTTAGTGCCAGTGCGAGCACTTACACCCAAACATTGTTGACTCCCTCGGGTACCATTGGCAGGTTTTCACCGGCACGCAATGGTGTTTTACTAAGAAATAGCGTCAACAATACCCATCGTTGGGGTAACCTTGCAAAAATCGTCTATCCCGTAGGTCCCGTCAGCACGGAATTGGGGTTCTGGTTCAATCACAACAACACCTTACATAACTCCAGATATTTGAGTGCCAGCAACGTCTATCTGGGTTCCTCTTACAGTGAACCTGTAGTCACCAACACCTACCAGCCTTACGTGAATTTTACGGTCAAGCCTGTCCATGATTTGACCCTCTCCGCCGGTTTCAAGTATTTGTATGTCACTCGGGATTTTAAAAATACCGTAGCGCTTGCTCAGAACAAACCCGGGCAATTCAATGTCAACTTCGGCTCTGTACTGCCTTCCGTAGGAGCCAATTTGCGCATCAACCAGCACTGGCATGCCTTTGCCAACTTCACCCAGAACACCAACCCACCAGGATATAACCAGTTTTACACGGGTACCTACAACGCTGAACTCAAGCCGCAAAAGGCTAGCACCTATAGCGTCGGCACCCATTGGGATCTTGGTCCTTGGAGTTCCAGTCTCCAGGCTTTCCGCGTGGACTTCCAGAACTACATTTTGAGCACCACCATTCTGGTTGGCTCGCTCAATCAGACAGTTCTTGCCAATGCTGGAACTGCTATCAATCAGGGTATTTCCTGGCAAAACAACGTGGTTCTGAATGATATATTCAGCGCCTATGCCAATTTTGGGATTTTAGATGCCCGTCTGACCTCTTCTCACCAGCCCTTTCCTTATGCGCCTCACCACACCGAGGCACTCGGCATGATCGCCCGTTATCACGGCCTGCGGGCGACAGTATCCCTCCATGAAATGGGGCAGTCCTACTACAATCTGGGTGGTAAATTTCTACCATTGGGGAGTCGTTTCTTCGCGGATGCCTCTTTACGTTACACATTCAGGAATGCTCCCCTTGGTCAAGCTCTGGGCTTCAAGAATGTCACGGCCAGCCTGAATCTGAACAATCTGTTTGATCGCCGGTTTGTGCAGAGTTACAGCGGCAGCAATAGTGATCCCAGACTGAAGCTCAACCTGCCCACCAACGTCTACGCAACCATTCAAGCCACTTTTTAAACAAGGGTCATCTGGTCACATCTCTCTGGAAACATCCAGAGAGATTCATTTACGAGAGATATACATATGGACTTTTCAATGATTGCCAGTATCGCCGCCAAATCCGGCGGCATCCTCTATATCATGCCTTTCCTGCTACTGATTGTATTGTGGGTCAGTATTGAGCGTTTTTTGTTTTTGAACCGCATGAGTCGCCTGGGTGAAAAAACCGCCCTTGCTCTGGAACAACTTCCCGACATCAAAGAACACAATCTGCGCCCCCTGGCAGAATCGGCAGAATTTCCATTTCGTGCCCTCCTTCAGGTCCCTATTCGCTTTTCGAATATCAAGGACAGCGCACAGCTTTCAGAAATTCTGCAGGAAGCGGTCATGCGTCAGGTTCCGCTGCTGGATAAACGCTTGTGGCTACTGGATACCACCGTCACTCTAGCACCACTCCTGGGCCTGCTGGGAACCATCATCGGCATGTTTCATGCGTTCCAGATACTCAACAATGTGGCCAGCAATCCTACGGCCATCACCGGCAGTGTCGCGGAAGCTCTGATGGCCACAGCGGCAGGTCTGGTGATCGCCATTATCGGACTCGTCAGTTTTAACGGATTGCAAAACCAGATGCGCTTTGTCGTGCATCAAATGGAAACCCTGCGCAGTATGCTCATCAACCGTTTGTCGGGTTTGGACCATAGTCATGCCCTGCCCAGCAGTGAAGTGCAATCCGTCATTTATGCGGCGAAAGAGGCTTGAGCCATGCAATACCTGGAAATGAAAAAGGGGCGTGTCGAGATCATCCCGATGATCGATATTATGCTCTTTTTGCTGATTTTCTTTATTATGATCACGGTACACATGATCCCCAGTCAGGGACTGCCTGCCCATCTTCCGGGCTCCAGTTCTTCTCAGGAACTGCCAAAACCCAAAGTCATACTGACCCTGCATGCCGATGGCAGCCTGGAGTTCCGGGATAAAAGCATCACTTTGGCGGAGCTGGAAGCACAATTACGTCAAGGCAACCCTTCGGAAACCCAGGTGACTATAGCCGCAGACAAGGGCGCGGACATTCAAGCTCTGGTTAAAGTGATGGATGCCTGCCGTCATGCGGGGGTTACCGCCATCGGTCTGGCCGCCAAGCCGGTGTCATGATGGCCACAGATCTGCGATCGCTCGGAGAACTGGTCAAAGCACCGACGGCTCATGGTCAGTATAAAGCGCTATTAATTGCAGCAGTGATAGAATTGTCGGTGCTTGCCTTGGCTATATGGCGGAGTACCGAGCAAGTGCCCCCGCCCGCAGCCGTACTTGCACCCGTTTCCATCAGTCTGGTTCCCCCCACCCCGGCAAAGCCTCTACCCCCGCTTCCCAAACCCAAGGTACAGCCCCAACCCAAGCCAATTCCCAAACCGGTCTCAAAGCCAATACCCCATCCAGCCCCGCGACCAGTCCCACATCGTGTGATCAAAGCGGCTGAAAAGCTTCCTCTACCACCGAGCCCCATGCCCAGCCCGGTGGAGGCCCCGACGCCCAAAGCAATCGTGACTCCACCACCACCCCCGAGCCCTGCACCGGCAAGTCCGGCCGTGCGGGAGGATTATCTGGCCCAGGTGAAAGGCGCTATCCAAGCTGCAGTGCGGTTCCCGGAATCGGCAAAAATGCTGGGGGAAAATGGGCGGGTTCAACTGCACTTCAACCTGCATAATGGCCAAATCAGTGCCATCAAGATCCTGCAAAAAGGCAGCTTGAGCGCTTTTGATTCAGCCGCTATTGCTGCCTTGCGGGACGCCAGATTACCGAGGATTCCAGCGGGTCTGAAGGACAAGGTGTTTGATTTAAGTATCTGGGTAGAGTTCAAGCTTACCGATCAAAACAATTAAAGGATTCTGGATAATGTCAATTACACGCAGGAATTTTTTGACCCAAACGAGTCTGGGTGCAGGGCTCGGTGTAGGACTCGGCCTCACCTGGCCCATACGCGTTTTCGCCATGCCCGTCCCGGCTCGTGCCACACAATTACATGCCGGCCCCATGGGCGGTTATCCGGCGCAACGCTCTGCCAGTATCTGGCTACAAACCCTGGGCCCTGCCGAGGTTAAAATCGCTTACTGGCCAGAAAATCAACCTCAGTTACGCGCATTCAGCGGGCTAAGCGTGACCAGCGCCAGAGAATTTTATACGGCTTTAGTTACCTTGGATAATCTGGTTCCGGGAACCACTTACCACACCGAAATTCATTTGGATGGAAAAGTGATGAACAGCCAAAACTTTCTGGTCCGCACGCCGGCTATTTGGCAATGGCGCCATTCTGCTCCGGATTTTAAGGTGCTTACCGGCTCCTGTGCGTATATTAATGATCCACAATATGACCGCCCTGGTAAGGCTTATGGAGGAGGTTACGAGATCTACGACCCCATGACGGCCGAAGCTGCGGAAATGATGATCTGGCTGGGGGATAATCTGTATTTTCGGGAAGCAGACATCCAAAGTCCTGCGGGTATGGCGATGCGCTATTGGACAGATCGTTCTTTTCCTCCACTTCAAAAGTTTCTGCAATCCACGCGCCAGATTGCCATTTGGGACGACCATGATTACGGCGCCAATGATAGCGATGGTAGTTTCGTCCTGAAAGAAAGTGCCTTACGCCTTTTTGAGAACTATTGGGCCAATCCAGGCTATGGCCTGCCAGGAACACCAGGGGTATTTACTCAATGCACCCTCAACGATGCCGACTTTTTCCTGCTGGATGATCGTTGGTATCGTGATGCCGATGCCGCACCCCTCTCTCGGGGCAAGCAGATGTTTGGCAAGGTCCAAATGGATTGGCTCAAAAACGCCTTACTGAGTTCGCGGGCACATTTCAAAATCATCGCGGCGGGTGGCCAGCTTTTCAATGATGATGACGCTTACGAAGGTTGGAATCTGTATCCGGAAGAACGTCAGGATTTCATGGATTGGCTTCAGAACAACCATATCAAAGGGCTCCTGTTTCTTTCAGGAGATCGCCATATCAGCGAATTGATGCGCAGACCACGTCCCCGCTATTCCGGCAAGCATGATTATCCCCTTTGGGAACTCACCAGTTCCCCCCTCAATTCCAGTCCTGCCAGAGGCGACGCCAATCCCTATCGGGTTCCTGGCACGCTGGTAGAGGCGCGCAACTACTGCAGCATTGCGTTTCTTGGCAAAGGCCCGAATCGACATCTTCTGCTGAGTTGCAAGTCGACTGCAGGCAAAACACTCTGGGAACATCCGATCAGCAGTGTGGAGTTGGGTTATACCTGAAGAGTCTGCTCTTCTTTTGTGGTACCAAGACCTGTTGAACCAGACCACATTCTGCAATCCGGACAAAAAAAACTCCCGATCCTTATGAACCGGGAGCATATGTGGCCTGACTTCAGCTAGAATTTGGCAGAGAGAGAGGCATAAACTTCTCGCGGCGCGCCGGGGAAACCCAGAAGAGCCCCCTTGGAATCGCCACCGAAGGTCTTACCCGACGTGATATATTCGTACCCATTATACTGATTGCCAGTCACATTCTTGAGAGTCAAGCCCACGCGGAGTTGATGGAGAAAATCCAGATGCACCGGCACCACCGCCTTCAAGCCCAGATTTAGCGTCGTATATGCCGACATTTTTTGTTCTGAAGGCAATTTATTCTCCTTATCAAAAATGGATTGTGGCCCCACATATTTTACCCATACGCGCGGCTCGAAGAGCATTCCTGAGTAGTACCATTTGGCGTAGGCACCAATGTTGAACAATGTCGAAGGTACATAACTGACTGGCAGGCCACTGTAATCTTTCCCACTGATGGAATAACTTGCGTAATCAGCCTTTTCAAAACTCAGATTACTGTAGACGTGTAACCAGTATAAGGGTCTATCCGTAACGAAGAGGTTCACCCCCTGGTAGTCAGAAGTGCCGCTGGCATTGATCACTGTACCATCGGCCAAGGTCACGGGAATATACTGGTTGGCAAAATGCATATAATACCAGTTCACGCTGGCCA
>NZ_MXAV01000011.1 GCF_002847505.1 Acidithiobacillus marinus | reverse complement strand
CCCTGACGCTGGCCAGAAAGTGGTGAAGGAACTGTCCGTGCTTCACATGCACCTTGAAACCGGCCTGGTAGTAGTTGGCCTTTTCCAGAGAAAGGGAACTGGCAGGCAAGCTCTGGTAAGGGCCGCCACCGCCACCGTTTGCTGGCTGCTGATAAGCAGTACTGTAATTGGCGAAGAGGGCCAAATGAGAAAGAGGCTGCCAATTAACAGCGACAGAGGGCTCCAGTTGGCTGAAATTGGTCGAGGCGTAGGGCGTCACGCCGGGATTGTTAGCAGGATTGCCCTCAGCCCCTTTCGGATTATTGGCGCATGCTTCCGGGAACTTGGTGCAAGTACCGTAAGTGTAGTTGGTTTGGATTCCTATAACCCGAAAGCCTGGCGTGATGGACAGACTGTGAATGGGGTGAATCCGATCCTGTACAAAGGCAGCGGTCAGCGTTTGGTCAAAGAAATTATCTCGATATTTGTCATTGGAGTTTTCATATGAACCGCCATAGAGCGGATTCCAGAAAGAGTTGATGGTTTCATAACGACTGTGAAGAATGTAGCCACCATACTTAAGATCATTCCAAGGCAACTTGGTGGCAAAATAAATTTTGGTACCATACACAGAATCAGTGGGCGTGTTCGCCTCGTAATATTTTATATTCGTCAGATCATAATCGTAGAGCTGAAAATGCTGACGATGACCATGCCGATACCAAATCATCGCATGCAGATGGGTCTTGGCACCAATATCAAAATTACCTTTACCATAAAGCAACCAGGTGCTGTTACTGTCATCCTTGTAAGGAAGTGCCGTGTAAAAACCGGATGTCTGCTCGCTGTAAAGCTGACCAGGAATAGAACCCTTCTTGTTCATACCATTGATGGTCACTCCATTGATGGGATTAATGGGAATAACATAGGGTTTATAGGCATCACCCTTGGCCAGATAGGCGCCGAGGCTGACATTGCCACCATGGAACTTCTTGATTCCCTTGAAATACCAGGCATAAGAATAACTGGGAAGACGCGTACCCTTGGGTAAAGGCAAAGTGCTATCGGCAGGGGCGCTTAAAAAACTGTTGCCATTGCTGGCACCGCCGCCGATGACAGCAGCAAAACCGTCATGCATTCCGGTATTAATATGAAAGTGGATATTTTTGCTGTTGAAACTACCGTAACCCGGCGGTTTCAAGTTTGAAGTGCAACACCGCAGTTTAACTCCCTGATTTGCCGTGCCATCACTTCGGCTGGCGTTTGGAATCCCAAGGATTTCCTGGGCCGGTTATTGAGTTCCTCCGCCACCTGAGTCAAACGCCGTTGTGAATATTCGGATAAGTCCGTGCCCTTGGGGAAATACTGACGCAGTAGGCCATTCGTATTTTCATTGGTCGGACGCTGCCAGGGGCTATGTGGGTCAGCAAAATAAACACGTATGCCCGTATTTCGCTCCAGTTCCTGATGCCGAGCCATTTCGCGGCCCTGATCATAGGTGAGCGTTTGCCGGAAGCTCTTGGGCAGCGTACGCAAACGCCGCGTAAAGCTTTCCAGGATCGCCTCTGCCGTAGCATCCTCCACTCGCGCGAGGATGACGAAGCGACTGCTACGATCCACTAACGTGCCAATAGCACTGGCATTGAATGCCCCCTTGATCAGGTCGCCTTCCCAGTGACCGGGTACTTCGCGGGCTTGTGCTTCCTCCGGGCGCTCACGGATCGAGCGCATGTTCGTGATCCCGCCACGACGGTCTTTACCTCGTGTGCGGGGCTTGCGTTTGCTGTGCCCTCTGCGCAGCCCTGCAATCAATGTCTTGCGCAGTTCACCCGCCGGGTGGGCATAGATAAACTGGTAAATAGTCTCATGAGAGACGTGCCACTGTTTGTCTTCGGGATAGTCCATCCGCAACCTCCCCGCTATCTGCTCCGGTGACCACTTCCTTTGCAGAATAGCGTGTGTCACCGCGAGGGTTAAAGGCGAACCTTCAGTCAACTTCCTGACTCCCTTGCGTCGGCGCCTCTGCGCTTCTTCCCGACCGCATACGGCGTCATAGGTCTCTTCCACACGACCGCGCTGAATCTCCCGACTGATCGTGCTAGGGCTTCGGCCCAACTGCCTGGCAATGCCACGAATACTCAGCCCCTGATTCAATCCACGCTGTATCTGGTTTCGCTGATCGGGCATCAATTGCCTGTATTTTCTGGCCATCTCTCACCTCCGTCTGCCTTCGACCAGAGGTGTTGCACTTCATTTTAGAGCGCTCCCCCATACCAATTTCTGCACCGGCTTTGCGCGTCGGTTGCAAGGGCAAAAAGTTGATGGCTCCGCCGAGGTTGTTGTACCAGCGCTGGGCCGGGTTACCGGGACCATAGACGACACTGACACCGGACAGAAGACTGGGTTGGTTTACCTGAGGACTCTGCCAGAGACCGGTAGCGGGGTCATTCATGGGAATGCCATCGAAGGTCACCATGATACTATGGCCGGATACATCACCCTTAAGATGCCCCCAGCCCTGTTTGATACCATTGATGTTGATCTGCATCTTGGTAGCGCCGGTATTACCGTAGCTGCCTACCACATGCACACCAGGGGCCACTGAGAGAATCTCGGCGGAATTGGCCATGGGCCCGAGAGCGGCAATTTGACCTTTGGTGATCAATTTTTCAGAGTAAGCACTGTGAAAAATCTTTTTCTGACTCGGTACCGTGGGAATAACCGTTTCTTGATACTCCGAATTTTTGTTCACTTCGCCAACATTTACCGCGTGTTTATGGTCATGATGGTGGTGGGAATGCTTATGCATCGGCGCATCGGAATAATCGACCTGATGGTCCTGTGCCCATGCACCGGCACTGTGGGTCAATGCAGCAGAAATGGCAACGACAAGCAGTCGCCAACGGGTTTTACAGCTGGTATCCATACTGAAACTCCTGTAGCAGTGGTTGAGCGGAAAATGTATTTATTGCACCACAGTACCAGAGGAATATTACAGTTTGATGACAGTTTGATTTTTTTTCAGACAACGCGTCACTTACAATAAAAAGTACATATTATTTTGTAAAGTTACAAAACACTATCTGTCTGGCATAAAGTTCATAGGGCGTTCATACGGGCCAGGATAATTCCGCACACAAGCCGCCACTCGCTCCATTCAGCAAGCGCAGACGCATCCCCTGCGCTTCTGCCAGTTGTCTGGCTATCGCCAGACCCAGACCACTACCCTCGCCGTGACCCCTGGCATCATCCAGACGAATAAAAGGTTCAAATACTTTCTCCATCTCCAGCTCCGGAATTCCAGGCCCCTGATCGCAGAGTCGAATCAATACTTGATTCGGCATTTTTCTGAATTCCACATGGACGTCCCCCCCTCCATAGCGCATGGCATTATCCAGCAGATTGGACAACAAGCGGCGCAATGCCTCCCGGTCACCACGAAAGGCATATCGGCGCGGCAGTTGTGCCTGCCAGCGTCCACCCGCCCGTTCAAATTCGGCACCCACCTCTGCCATCAATACCATCAAATCAAAATCGGCCACTTTGGCAACCATGCTGCGCCCCAGATCCAGAGACTGTCCGAGCAGGGCATCCATACGCTCTATATCCTGCAACATACCCTCCTTTAAACGCGCGGAGGTATTTGCCGGAAGTAACTCCCAAGCCATGCGCAAACGCGCCAGAGGCGAGCGTAAGTCATGGGAAATCCCGGTGAGCAGCAAAGATTGATGATTGATCATGGCCTGTAAGCGGGTGCGCAACTCGGCAAAAATGTCGAGAATATTCTGAAATTCATAGGCCCCTTCAGGGGGTAAAGTCGGCAGGGGTGCCTTGAGCGAACCCCTCAGGGCTTGCGATATAACGCCTAAAGGCCGGAGTACCCGACGCACCAGAATCATGGTTAAAAGAACCAGCGCCAACGTTGAAAAACCCAGCACAAAAATCATGGCAACAGGCAAGGAAGATGCCAGACGTCCGCGATCAAAATGCACCCAGACGGTCTTTCCGGAAATGCTTACGGGTACCCAGAAAGTCCGTACCGCCCCACCCAGCACATCCACAGGAACCGGCTTCCCCAGGCGTTTACCCAACGCCTGGCTTAGTAGCCAACCGTATATATGACCATGGGTATGATGTATGGAGCGATCCAGATGCGCAGAAATTTCCACGCCATTGTCGGCCTTCAGTCTTTTCAGAAAGGCCGGCCGTTCGCCAGGCGATAGTTCCTGATAGGTTTGCGCACTGATCACAATCAGTCCGGCCAAATCTTCAGCTGAGCGTTCGGCCAGTGGATAGAGCACCGTCAACACCACAATCACCAGAGTGAGAATCTGTAAAACCACAATGCCCGGGCCCAGGGTCCAGGCCGTTTGTGCAATCAGATTACGGCCGCGCCGAAACATCATGAACCCGGGACAAAGCGGTAACCTGTTCCGCGCTCCGTCTGCAAAAAGCGGGGCTGACGGGGATTTTCCTCAAGAATCTTGCGCAAGCGGGTAACCCGGACATCGATACTGCGATCAAAACGGCCATCTTCCTCACCACCCAGAAGCTGCAGTAGCATATCCCGGCTCAAAATACGCTTGGGACGCTGGGCAAATACCAGCAGCAGATCCATCTCCGCCGGATTGATGTCGACCTCGACATTCTCCCGATACAAACGGCGTTCCGATATCTGCAAGCGAAAGTCGCCAAACTGAACAGTATCAGCACCCTCGTCCTTGCCACTGCGGCGCAACAGTACCCGCAAGCGCGCCAGAAGCTCCCGCGCATTGAAAGGTTTAGCCAGATAATCATCAACGCCACTTTCCAGACCAAGAATACGTTCTTCGTCTTCCCCTCGGGCCGAGAGCATGAGAATAGGAGGCCCCCCCTCTTTATGGCGCAACTCCCTGGCCAGACTGATACCATCTTGACCGGGCAGCATCCAGTCCAGCACCATGACGTCCACTGGGCCGGCAGCCAGCTGCTGGCGCATTTGCTGACCATTGGCCGCCAACAAAACTGCCAATCCCTGAGCCTCAAGATATTCCCGCAGCATCTCTACAAGCCTTTGATCATCATCTACTATCAGCACGACTGCCATAGTCTCTCTCGTCTGCACCGACCTCTGTCACGATGGATTTTATCAGGAAATATTCCCGAAATATTTATCAGGCAATATTACACCATAGGCGGCAACGGTACCCAAACCAAAAGAGTGAGTGGAGCGCGTTTTTAGCAAGCCCGTACAGACAAAGCAACATCGGGCAATGCTATTAAGAGTTTGTAGCGGTTGTTTTGCGGCTATTAGACGGATCTTTAGATCCGTCTTTTTTTATGGCTGAAAATGTAGCTCCGGAAATTTTCAAATAAACTCCAGACCCATTTTGCGGAAATATTCCAGAAACAATGACGATCTATCATGCATTTCATGGTCAGGGCAAAAGTACCCAAACCTTCAGAGGGAGCGCAGTTTAAATTGTATGCACCGTCGGCCCGAAGGCCGCAGTGCTTTAAGTATCAAACGGTTTTGTAGCGGTTGTTTTGCGGCTATTAGACGGATCTTTGATCCGTCTTTTTTTATATTACGGCTCCCATGATATACTAATGTTGTTTGATCAACAAGGATGTCGTATGGACCCCAAAAACCAGCGCCTGGTCTGGGTGGATCTGGAAATGACCGGCCTGCACCCCGAGCAGGATGAAATTCTGGAGATCGCCAGCATTGTTACCGACAATCAGCTCCGCATCATTTGTGAAGGACCGGTTCTGGCTGTGCATCATCCCGACGCCGTCCTGCAGCAGATGGACGACTGGAATCAACGTACCCATGGTCAATCGGGGCTCATTCAACGGGTGCGGGAAAGTCGTCTGGATACCCAGGCGGTGGAAACCCAAACCCTGGACTTTCTTCATGCCCATGTAAGTGCTGGTGCTTCGCCCATCTGTGGCAATAGTGTGTGTCAGGACCGGCGTTTTCTGGCACGGCTCATGCCTCGGCTGGAACGCTTTTTTCATTACCGCATGATTGATGTCAGCACCCTCAAAGAACTCACTTCCCGTTGGTATCCTGGTTTTCACAAATTTCCCAAGGCGGAAAAGCATGAAGCGCTGGCAGATATCCGCGAGTCCATTGCCGAACTGGCTTATTACCGGGAAAAAATCTTTCCGCAAGTGCTCGAATTTCCGGAAAACTCAGAAGACCCAAGGTGCTAGAAGAAGCTTCCGTCGCCGCCCTTACTTTACGGGTGCCGGCAGATTCTGGATCAGGTCGACACGCACCCGTACCTCCAGATTTTCTGCCAAGACCTTGCACAGCAAATAGTCCCCCTCTGGGCTCTCCTGCCATTCCAGGGGTAGGACCACTTCCATATAATGGGTCCCTGTGCTTTCATCTTCCCAGTGCAGGCGCATTTGCTCTGCGGTGAGTATGGCAATCTGCAAGCGTTCGGCAATCTGGCGTGGCGTAGAAGCAATCGGGGTCACGGAGGCTCCTCAACAGTGAAAATTGATCTTTTTTACGAACTCGCTGTTCCCGCCCATCTGGGGCGCAGCGAAGCCCAAGTTTACCATGAAACTCTAGACGAACTCAGTCTTGCTGATGCCCTGGGTTTTCATGGCGCCTGGCTGGTAGAACATCATTTCATGCGCGAATATTCCCACTCCAGTGCTCCCGAAGTGTTTCTGGCGGCAGCCAGCCAGCGCACCCAGCATCTGCGCTTGGGGCATGCGGTAGTAGTCCTCCCCTACAATCATGTGGTCCGCGTTGCCGAGCGGGTGGCCGCCCTGGATATTCTCAGCCAGGGCCGTCTGGAGTTGGGCGTTGGCCGGGGGTTTTCACCCAAGGAATATGCATTGTTTGGCAGCCAGATGGCCGATAGCCGTCTTCATATGCAAGAAGGCTTGCAGATTTTGCGTCAGGCTGGCGGGCCTGCTTTCAGTCACCAAGGCAAAATTTATCAGTTTGAGAATCTCGATATACTCCCCAAACCAGTCCAGCACCCCCATCCGCCGCTGTGGACGGCGGCTGTCAGTCCCGCCACTTTTCAATGGGCGGCCCAGGAAGGCATAGGCGTACTCTCCGGCCCTTTCAAACCCTGGTTCATGATCAAACAGGACCTGCGCGCCTACAAAAAAAGCTGGGAAAAACAGCACGGCTCTGGTCCTCTCCTGGCGGGACAGAATAATGGCTTTGCCATGACCATCGGTTGTCTTTGTCTGGAGGATGCTGCCGAGGCCAGACGACTCGCCGAAGGATTTACCTGGTATTATCAGCGCTTGCTGGATCAGACCCGACCGGTACTGGCACAACTGCGGGAAAGTTACGAGTACTACCACCGCTTGGGATTTCTGGAGCCATTGTTGCGCCGTGGCCTCAATTTACGCCTGCTCGAAAGCATGGGAATGGTCGTGGTCGGTGATCCCGATACCTGTCGCAAAAAACTGTCCCGCTATGCTCGTGCCGGCGTCGATCGGCTGATTCTAGCCGTCGGAGCCGGGATGGTGCCCAGTGCCGTGACCCGCCGTTCCCTGCAGCTTCTGGCCGAAGAAGTCATTCCCGCACTGAGCCCTCCGGATTCCCACTGATGCGGGTCATGGTCACCGGCGCAGCTGGGCATACGGCCGCTGCGCTGCTCCCGAAGCTCCTGCAGCATCCCGATATAGAACAAGTCATAGCGCTGGATACCCAGGCACCCGCCTTGCGCTCCCGCAAAATGCATTACCTGCCCCTGGATATTCGTGATCCGCAGCTGGAACAACATTTATCAGCAGTGGATTGCCTCATCCACCTGGCATTTATGGTACTCAGCCCCCGGCTGGGGCCGCAGTCGCGTTGGCGCAAGGAAATGCAGGACGTCAACGTACACGGCAGTCAGCATCTTTTTCAGGCGGCGGCCAAGGCCTGTGTAGGACATGTCATTTATACCAGTAGTGTAGCCGCCTACGGCGCCTGGCCAGATAATCCTGTGCCCCTGGAGGAAAACTGGCCCTGCCGACCCGTACCCGGTTTTGCATACAGCGAAGACAAGGCCGCTCTGGAATCCTGGCTCGACGACTTCTGTGCGCAAACCCCCGAAATGGCGGTCACTCGGCTGCGGCTGCATGCCATCATTGGCCCCCACGGTCAGTCGCTGGTCAATAGCATTGCCACCAGTGCTTTCGCTCTGCGTATGCAGCATCCGGATTTACCCATCCAGTGCCTGCATGAAGACGATGCCGCCAGTGCGCTGTTAGCCGCACTGGAACATCCCCACGGAGGGATTTTCAACATTGCCGCCCCCGACCCCATCCCCTGGTCCAGCATTCCGCGACGCTGGCATTTACCTTTCAATCCTCGACAGTTGCATCAACTCCACCGGAGCCTGCGGCCTTTCAGCCGGGGACTCGGGGATCCGGGCTGGCTGCAGGTTCTGGAAAACCCCCTCATTGTCGATACGCGCCGGGCCCAACAAGTACTGGGCTGGCAAGCCCGCTATTCGGTCAGCGACGCCCTGTCTGCCCTGCGTCAGGCAAAGGGACTCAGCCCGCTAAAAGCTTGGAGCGTCTCCTAGAGCATGGCACAATAGCGTATGACTTTTGCGTCCAACCTTCCCGTACAGGCCCGCATCCAGCGTCATCATGACGCGCTGGTCAAGCGTTTGTCTGCCCATAGCAGCCAATATCGGGATCCCGTCAGCACCGTGCCCTGGGAAAGCCTGAACCAGGAACAGGCATGGCTCCCCGAAACCCTGGTTTCACTGTATGGTTTGCCCGAATATGCGCAATTGAGCAACGAGGAGCGCATCCGCCTGTCACAGGTCGAATTCGTCTCTTTCTGTGAGCTGGGATTGTGGCTGGAAGCCCTGTTTATTCAGCGTCTGAGTGCTAATTCACTGCAGGAAATGTACCGCGACCCCCAAGGATATCATTATCAACTGCATGAATTGCGAGAAGAAGTCGGGCACAGTCTCATGTTTCTGGAGCTTCAGCAACGCTCTCACCTGCCTTTCATGACCCCCCTCAGTCAGCGCCCTCCCCTCGCCCGCCTTTTTGCCCGCTACGCGCCAGAGGGCTCTGCGGCCTTCTGGGCGACCATCCTGATTGGTGAGGACGTACCTGATCGGATGAATCGTCTGATATTTTCTCAAAAGGATCTGCCTTCTGCGGTCCTCGCCATTACCCATGTTCACATGCGCGAAGAAGCGCGACACATGGCTTTTGCCCGTACCACCATCCAGATGCGCAGCCAGTCCATGAACGCCCTGAAAAAAAAGATGATCAGCCCGGTATTGCGCGAGGTATTCCGGCAATTTCTGCGCACCTGTTTTTTCCCTTCCGAACAGGTTTACGCCGCTGCCGGCCTCAGCCAACCCAGAGTCTGGGCGCGTCGTGCCCGGCACAATCCCCAGCGGATTGCCTTGATGCGGCAGTGTGCCAGTCCCAGCCGAGATTTTTTACGCACTCAAGGCTTCGCCTTGTGATTTTTTCCCTCCTGCTATAATTTGAGAACCATGAAAAAAACCATGCTCTTTGAACTCGGCTCCATTTACGTGTCTCCGGATGCCCAGGCCATATTTGAATCCGGGGAACTGGACCCCCAGGAACTCCTCCGCCGTCATGTCACTGCCGACTGGGATGAAGCCAGTGATGCGGACGTGGTCCGTGCCAGCGAAAAAGCCATCGAAGCGGGTGGCGCGGTGGTCAGCTCCTGGCAGATTGGCGGCTATACAGCCTGGATTCGTACCGATGCCAGCCGTCAAACGACGATTATCGACTTACCACTGGAACCCTGAGGTGTGCCATGGCGGTGCTGAATATTCCTACGCAGGCTTTCCCCGATCAACGCCCCGGCACTTCCGGGCTACGTAAGAAAGTCACCATTTTTCAGCAGCCCCATTATCTTGAAAACTTTGTCCAATCCATATTTGAAGCCATTCCGGATCGCATGGGCAAAACCCTGGTATTGGGCGGGGATGGTCGTTTTTTTAATCGTGAAGCCATTCAGATCATTTTACGGATGGCCGCCGCCAATGGCTGGGGTAAAGTCATGGTGGGTCGGGGTGGGCTTTTTTCCACACCAGCGGTTTCTGCGGTTATTCGCGCCCACCGGGCCCATGGCGGTATTATTCTGAGCGCTTCCCACAATCCGGCCGGCCCAGATCACGACTTCGGCATCAAATACAATATCAGCAATGGCGGCCCTGCCCCCGAAAAAATAACCGATGCCATCTGGGCGGGCAGCAAAAACATCCAGAGCTTCCGGATTCTGGACACGGCCGATGTGGATATTGATCATGAAGGTCATTTCCAATTGGGCGACATGGCGGTCGAAGTTTGCGATCCCGTCAGCGACTATGCGGCACTCATGGCACGTATTTTTGATTTCGATGCGCTGCGTCGCCTGTTTGCCGGCCCTTTCCGCATGCGCTTTGATGCCATGCATGCCATCACCGGTCCTTATGCTCTGGAAATCCTCGAAAACCAGCTGGGCGCCGTTCCGGGAACAGTCATCAATGGTATCCCGCTAACAGATTTTGGCGGTGGCCATCCTGATCCCAATCTGGTTTACGCCAAATCTCTGGCCGACGCGCTTTTTGCGGAAGACGCACCGGACTTTGGCGCAGCATCTGATGGCGATGGCGATCGCAACATGATTCTGGGACGGCGTTTTTTTGTTACTCCCAGTGATTCCTTGGCCGTGCTGGCCGCCAATGCTACCCATATTCCCGCGTATCAGACAGGCCTGAAAGGCATCGCCCGCTCCATGCCCACCAGCCAGGCGGCTGATGTGGTGGCGCAACAACTGGGTATTCCTCATTATGAAACGCCTACGGGCTGGAAGTTTTTCGGCAATCTTCTGGATGCCGGAAAAATCACTTTCTGTGGCGAAGAAAGTTTTGGTACGGGTTCTGATCATGTCCGCGAAAAAGACGGGCTCTGGGCCGTACTGGCCTGGCTGTCCATTATCGCGGCCAGCGGAAAATCCGTAGCGGATATCGTGGTCCAGCATTGGCAGGATTTCGGGCGGCATTATTACACCCGCCATGATTACGAGAATATCCCCGCCAGTGCTGGCGAAGAAATCATGAAGACGCTGAGCGTCCAGCTTCCCATACTGGTGGGACAAACCCTGGCCGGGCGCGTGGTGCAAAAAGCCGATGATTTTGCTTATACTGATCCTATAGATGGCAGCATCAGCAGCCATCAGGGTATTCGTCTGCTGTTTGAAGATGGTGCGCGGCTGATTGTGCGTTTGTCCGGAACCGGAACCGAAGGCGCGACCGTCCGCATCTACCACGAACATCTGGAGCAGGATGCTGCAAGGCAACAACTCGATCCGCAACGGATACTGCGTGATCTGATTACCCTGGGCAAGGATCTGACCCGTATCGAACAACTTACGGGCCGCAAGGCCCCCACTGTCATCACCTGATGAAGGAGTCTGACTTATGATGGATTACGACAACGAGAGTAATGGTGGTCTTGGATATAGCGCCTTGGGAATTGCGTTACTGGCTGGCGCTGCAGCAGGTGCACTCACTGCCCTGCTGTTTGCTCCCCAGGCGGGAGATCGCACCCGTGAACAAATCCGCCATCAAGCCAACCGCGCTTGGGACAGGGTCGTGGCTTCCCGCGAACGGATGAACGAACGGGTGGAAGAATTACTCGACACGATTGCCATTTACAGTGAAGAACTGGTCCAAAAAGGGAAGGAACTGAGCGACAAAGAACGGCAACGACTGAACGATGGTATTGCCCTGGCGCGTACCGAACTGGACCGTCTGCGTCGGAAGCTGTCCCGTCTGGATTGACCCCGGCCCGCCAAGCCGCTATGCTCTGCCGCAACGGGGCGTAGCGCAGCTTGGTAGCGCGCCTGCTTTGGGAGCAGGATGTCGTAGGTTCGAATCCTATCGCCCCGACCAATAAAAACAGTAACTTACCACTTCCTGCACTATCCCAAAATCTGCCCTCAACAATTTAGCGGTTACACTAGCGGTTACACTTGGCGCACGGTAGGAAGCCTTTTTCCGGCTGCCGGGGGCCATCGCGTCGGTCACGGCTCCGCCAAGGGCAACCCGCGTATTGCGTCGCAGATCGCCGTCAGTCAGCCCGTACTTATCCGCTTCCTGATCTCGCGCTGCTCACGGTCACACTCTCGAATCAGCGCCATAACTGTTTGCATTTCCCGCCGGGCAGCACGGATACCCATATTCCGGGAATTAGCCGCGCTCTTGGCTTTTCCGGCTGCGGTGACTGGCCCTGTGCTCTGTTCCCACGGTCGCCATTGCCGGATCATCTCGGCCTGCCTTGCCCGGCGCTCTGGTGTCCAGCCGTTCGATATGCTCATGGGTGATCTCCTTTAGTTCGTTGTCACGATCTGATTTTACAGGGTCGCGCGAGGGTGTCCCGTTGTTGACCTGCATGGGTCCAGCACTTTGGTTGATCTGCTGCTTGCCCACGAACACGGCGGGATTTTTGAGGGTTGCCAATGCTTCAGCGGCATTGATGCACTGCCGTTGCGCTTTGAGGGATGCGGTCAGCCACATTTTGACGTGGTCCGCGTTTTCAGTTTCCATTGCTCGCCGGGCAAGGCTGTTGAACATGCTGTCTAGCGTGTGCATCTGAGCAACCAGCATCCCCTCGATCCTGGACATATCGCCCTGGATTACCCGGCGGGCTTGCTTGCTGACTTCGGCGACAAGCGGGCCAGGTTCGGCCCGAACCCCTCCCCAGGTGTATTTCCCCATCGTGAAAGCCGCCTGGACTGGCGGCATAGCGGCAGCTGTGGCTGCATCCTTTTCCGGGCTTTCTGGGTTGCCCTCGATGACAACAACATCGGCATTAGGTTTCGCGGTCATGATGATACTCCCGTAAATTCGTGACAGTGGCGTTGCGCCATTGGAAAAGCGGCCTTGTAATCCCCCTGCTTCGGGCTGGGTGGCAGCCCATCAGCAGACGCCAAGCATCGGCCAACAGCAAGCGGCTGCGCCCCAGCCTGGAACCGGGCGCAAGCCGAACAGGTGACGCGCTGGGGCTGTTTCCTTGCCGCCTGCTGCATCGTAGGTGCCGGGGTGTATTCATCCGGACACTGGTCGGAAGGCTGGGGTGTAAACGCTGGCGCTGGTGCTGAGGTCGATAGCAACGCCAACAGCTCGGCTTTGTGTTCACGGATACGCGGGATCAGCCCGGCAGGTAGGCCACTGAACTTCAGGCGGCCACCCTCGACCCAGATCGTTGCGCCTGACTTTTGGGCGGTGTCGAGAAGATCGGCAGCCGCGCTCATAGTTCGCCATCCACCCGGTCATCGTCAAAAAAATCACGCGCATTTTCCTTAGGGGGCACCCTACTAAACCTATTTAACCCTGATCCGGCGGGTTTAGTAGGTTTAATAGGTTCGGTTTTCGTATTTAAACCGTGAATTTTTGGATTCACCGCAAACGCCTTGGCAGGTCGCCCCCCCGCCGGATTCGCCGGAGATTCCAGGTGTCGCACCCAACCGCATTGCTCCAGAAAATCCAAAGCACCCATGACCTCGCGGGGAGTGCCCAACCCGCCCCAGCCCTTCCGTTGCACGTCTGCGGTCGAGAATTGATCCGGTAGTTTTTTTGCCAGTAGCGACTCACTCAGCTTCTGCGCCGCCCGGACTTCGGGGTGCATCCACAAGTGATAAATCCGCCGGGCATGAGCACTGAGAAAATCCGCCCAAGCAATCGCCATTTGCATAGGTGCCTGGCGAATGGGGCCAATCATCCCGCCTCGCCCTGCACGCTCGGCCATATCCAGAATCAGCGCCAGCCCCGCCACCAGCTTTTCGTATTTTCCGAAATGCTCCTGGAGTACCGAAGGGCAGCCCGGCATGATCTCGCGTTGCAGGCGCTCGTCCCAGGCGACAAAATCTGCCGCGGCATCAGCGGACAGCTTGAATGAAGGAATCCGCCGAAACTGGTCGGCAGGCTCCGCCCCCCATGCGGCAATGAAGCCATCATCATCCAGCGTCTCGAAAATCCGATAAACGGCATCCCGCAAATCTTTGTCAGGCAGGGCGTCGCGCCATTCAAAATCTACTGGATCAGGCCATACGGCAAGCTGAAACCGGGCAAGCAAACCATCGTTGCCCATGTCTTTAGAGGCCGCATCCAGATACCTCTCCAGGCGCTCAGGTTGTATGCCGCCCAAGACGGATAGACAGAGATTCGGGATATACAACGAACCCCGCATAATCCGGTCAACCTCGTGCCCGTCCGCGCCGTTCCATGCCTCCAGGAAGAAAGCGCGGTCAGACTCCCTGCCCGGCTTTTCAAAAGTCATCAGCAGACCTGCCAGCTCGTCCCGCTCAGTAAGCAGCCCTTGCGGATTCTGAATCAGCAGCTCGCCCATCATCTCGACGGTCGAGTCGTTCGTCGTGTAACGCTTTAGGGTCGGGGGCTTGGGCGCGGATTCTTTCAATGCCGCCAGCCGCGCCTCTGCCTTCTCGATAAGCACGTCGTTGGATTTCTCGCTCGCTTTCTTGAGTGCCGATTTTGCGCCTGCAACCAGCGCCTCGTGCTTTTCCGATTCCTCGGCAAAGGCTTCCTTGTCCTTTTGGAATTTCTCGCGGGCCTTCGCAGCAAGATATTTGAGAGGCTTCACGCCATCGCTCATGGCGGGAGATTTCTTTTTACTTGGCGGTGCGATAATTGCGCCCCAAAGGTTCGGCACGACAATCCAGTCATCCAGCAGTTTGGGTCTGACTCCACACCTTGCCCCGATCAATGCTCCCAGACTGACCAATAGTGAAACGGCAATAAATTCCGGTGGTGCCGCCTTGCGATAGGCTGAGTCCGCCACATACCCGGCCAATGGCGCGGGTAGCAGTTTCTCCACATCCATTTTTGGGACGGGCGGCAGGTCTGAACCAATCCGCTCCGGTTCCGGCCATTCAGTGTTTTTTTGCCGCGCTTCGTTCAAAACATCAGCAAAATCCGGCGTTGCATCTGCTGTGAAGTCCGTCATTTTGCACCTCCACGAACAGCAGCCGCAGCAGCTTTCTGGTCGCCGCCGTGATGAATCGCTGCATAGGCTCCAAAGGCATCGAGAGCATGACCGTTATGCAGGGCGTCCGCGTCATGGTGGCAGTACACCCGATTGTCGAGAACGACGATTCCAGGCGTGCCGCTTTTGCTATTTGGAGATACCCAGCGGTTGCGTTTTTTCACATACCCAGCGGATTCCAAAATCTCGGTTACAGTGTAACGGCTGTTAAACTCCCTGATTACAGAGTGACCACCATTTGCTGTAAATCGCGCTGTAACGTCTTTGCGCTGTGCCTGCTGCTGCTCCCGCACTGCCTGCCGTGCTGCGGCTGCCATCAGCAGCGTTGCGCTCCTGAGTGGCTTATCGCCGCCTGCGTAAAACTCAAATTGATCTGCACGGTCTGGCGGACACGCTGGTGCGTAGAAAAGCCGCGCCCGATCCCCCAGGCAGGCGGAATCTACAGCATCGCTAACACCGCTCGGCAATTGCTCCAGAATCGCCGTCTGAGCATCCCGCAAGGCTCGGGGGTCCAGTGGCCCATCAAGGGCAACAATGACCCTGTAGCGCGGCTCTGCGGGCGTGTGTGACCATGTTGTGTAGATCAGGTGCCGCCAATCCAGCGCCATCAGCACGTCATGGGCTTCTGCTGGGTGCATGGGTGCATGGGTTTTGCCATCTACATCAAATCCGACTGCCGTTATTGCACTGACGTTTTTACCTGCTCGGTACGCAGCCGAGAAAGTGGCAAAAATGATCCCCGTGCCATCCTTTTGCTGCCTGATTTCTGGGCGGCTCAGACCATCGCAAAATTCCGCCCAAGGGACTGACCTTGCCGTAATGCGCGGGTCTCTGGCATTGCGGACAAGTCCGATTGTGATATGATTATCAGAACCTTGCGATTGTTCTGCCGCCTCCGGGCGGCTATTTTGTGTCTGCATTTTGGCATCCTCCCGATCACGCGGATTCGCGAGAACTAAGCCATTCGTCGATGTCTGACTTTCGCCAGCCCACGGCGCGGGGACCAATTTTGACAGGCTTCGGGAAAATGCCCTGCTTTACCCAGGCATAAATCGTGCTACGGGATGCCTTCACACGGAACTGGACTTCGGGATTTCGTTGGATGATATCGTCGCTCATGGCATAACCTCATAAATGTTTGGTTGTGCCGTCATAAGCAGATTTAGGGCTTTACCTTTTCGGTAATGTCCATTAATGTGCAGGTGTGTTTAGCAGTAGCTAACTGCTACCGCTAGACATTGTCACGGAAGGATCGGCTTATCACGGCTGACACGGTACGGAATGCGTTGCCGCGCATCCGTACCACTTACTAAAGAACAAGTTCGCTTCGTTCGAACGCTTATCGAACTATGCTGTACAGTAATATACCACAACAAAATAAAATCTCATTCCCTATGCAATAAACTATACAACCCATTGTTTTTATTGTTTTCGCTTGTGTGCAATATGCAACAACGCGCCCCCCATCAGGCAGGATGCAAGCGTTTTATCTCTGGCGGATTCTGCATCACCTTCCATAAATCATATTGCGCTTGCTGGGTCAGCCAGGACTCAGCACTACCCCCAAACGCCAGAGACAAGCGCACGGCCATTGCCGGTCTGATCCCGGTATGTCCATTCAGCAGTTCGGATAATGCCTTACGGGTAACACCCAGGGCTTGCGCGGCATCGGTGACACTCAGCCCAAGGGGATCAATGCAAAGCTCCCGGATCACTTCGCCGGGCTGCGGTGGATTGTGCATCACACCCCCTGCATCTCCCGGATGACTTCCGGGTGTCTCGCGGCAATTCTCAGCAACGTATGGGCAGCGCCAGAGGGATTGCGACGTCCCTGTTCCCATTCCTGCAAAGTTCGTACAGATACGCCCATGAGCGCGGCAAACTGAGCTTGTGATAACCCGGCGTCCATCCGGGCCTGCACAATCTGCGGCACATTCACACGATGAACAGCAGCCCGCTTCCCGTCTTTCATCTGCCGGACAGACTCCAGAAGCTCCGCCCCTAAATCACGGTTGGCGTCGCGTTTCAATAATTCCTGCTCAGTCATCGGCATCTTCAACCTCCTTGCGTAATTGTTGCAGTACATGCGCGGGAATATTCGCCTGCACATTCTTGGCGTAGATCAGCAATAACCATATTTCGCCATCTTCCCGTTGCAGGTAATAGATCACTCTGACACCCCCGCGCTTCCCCATCCCTGCACAGTGGCGTTTCAATCAGGGTAAGCATACTGTGCTGAATATACGTCATTGCCGTATCAGTGGGAAGCATCAAGCATTGATCGGGACCACGTTCTTACCCTGTGCCGTAGCCATCAATCCGGCCAGGTGCCTACTCCACTTCGCCCAGGCTTCGGCAGCTTCCTTGCTGTAATCGTATCGCTGATAAATCTGGGTGACGCCTTTGCTTTCCTTGTGGTTCAGAACAGCGTCTATGACAGCAGGCATAATGCCCAGGCGTTGCATCCCGGTCCCGCAACTGCGGCGTAGGTCATGCGGGGTCCACTCTCCCCCATCCAGCGCCAGCGCGGATGTTGCCGCCGTCCTCCCCTGACGCTGTGCCCCTTGGGTCTGACGGTCATACACGGCAGCACTCACGGCCTTGCGGGTGTAATGCTCATTGATCTTGCGCGGTGAGGGTAAGCACCAGCCGCTTTCCCGAACCGACGCCAGCACGTCAAACTGTGCGGCTGCAAAGGATGACAACGTGATCCTGTGTTCTTTGCCATTCTTGGCGTTATCCGCTGGTATGGTCCAGATACCATCCTGCACATGCGTCCATTCTGCTTTACAGATTTCCCCCAGGCGGCATCCGGTGGACAGCACGATGAGCAGCGCCGCCTGGACATTCTGAGATAGTCCGCTTTCGGGCAGCTTACGGAACAGGGTAATCATTTCCTTGTCATCCAGAACCCGCTCGCGGGGTGGCAGCTTGCCTCCTACGTCAGCAGCCTTTACAGGGGCCAGTGGGTCCACGGTGACGATCTCCCGCAACTGTGCCCATGCGTAGAATGTCTTGATGGTGGTAAGCAGTCGGTTTGCCATCCTTGGCGCTCTGGTCGCTACCGGGTCCAGGCAGGCCAGCAGATCAGGACGGGTAACGGCGCTGATTTCTTTGTCACCGATTACGGGAAGCACGTCTTTCTGCATGGCCCTGAGCAGGTCGGCCCCATCATTGCGTTGTGACAGCTTGGCTTCGTGCCACTGCATGAATACATCCTCAAACGTCTTGCGGGCAGCCTGTTCCATTCTGGCTATGCGCTCCGCTTCGGCTTGGGCTGCTTTCTTGGCTTCGGCCTGAACCTGCGGGTCAATACCCTGGTCGAGTAGCTTGTGTGCCTCGTCAGCCGCTTTCCGGGCATCCTTGAGAGACACTCCCGGATATTCACCGATCCGCATAATCCGGCGCTTCCCTGAGTGCTGGTAACGCAATTGCCAGACTTCCCCCCCGCTACGATAGACGCGCATTTCCAGACCGCCACCATCCCGTAGGATAAAATCGGCCTTCTTAGGTTTGGTGTTTTGCACCATCTTGTCATTGAGCAACTTCCCGGCCATCGTCCACCCCCTGAATTTTACCGGTTACACTACCGGTTACACTTGGATTCGGACAGTGTAGAACCTTACTGGACAGTAGTAAACACTAAATGGCTGTTTTTTATAGGTGTGACTTTTTACGCTGGACGGCAATAAACCCAATAAAACCAGTAACTCCCTGCTTTGGGAGCAGGATGTCGTAGGTTCGAATCCTATCGCCCCGACCAATAAAAACAGTAGATTATATTTTTGCATTATCTTGAGTAATCTCTGGATACCTTGCGACAATCCTCAGCAAGGTATAGGCAGCACCAGAAGTCCTAGTCCATACTCAGTACCGAAGCAATGTACGCGCTCCCACGCTGCTTTGCGGACATCTTTGGACTGATTGTCGTCCGCTTAGGCCATCGCAAGTACCGCTAGCTACTGTCAGGATATCCAAAACTCTGACGATGTTGCCTTGGACTGACGCCCACGATGCGCTGAAAATGAAGCCTGAAGTTGGCGGCTGACCCAAGGCCCACCTCACTCACAATTTGTTCCACGGAAAGTTTACTACTCTCCAGAAGTTCCTGAGCGCGCTGCACCCGTATTCGTATGAGCCACTGGGAGGGCGATTCTCCAAGCTGCTCAACAAAGCGTCGGTGCAGCGTTCGTTGGCTGCTGTGTGATTGATCTGCCAAGGATTTCACGGTTAACGGCTGATTCAGGTTGTTCATTACCCAGTTAATCAGGATTTGCAGATTTCTGTCTATGGACCGGGTAGATGGCGGAATGAATTGCGCTTGTCCGCCTTCGCGCTGGAGGGGTACCACGGATAAGCGTGCAACCTGCGCGGCAACTGCGGCACCGAAGTCGGATCGAATCATGTGCAGGCAGAGGTCAAGGCCCGCAGCAGCCCCCGCTGAAGTGAGGATCTGACCATTGTCAACGAATAGCACTCTGGGATCTATCTGGATGCTAGGATACCGCTTGGCAAATTCAGCTGCCGCTTGCCAATGGGTGGTCGCACGTAAGCCATCCAATAAACCAGCTTCAGCCAATACAAATGCTCCCGTGCAAATTGAGGCAATCCGCGCTCCCCGACGAGCAGCCTTGCGCAGCGCCGCTAAAACCGTCGAACTTAATGACAGCGGAGAAAAAGAAGTGCCTGGCACGATGATAGTGTCAGCGTCTTCCAGCGACGTTAAGTCATGCTTGATGTGGATACTAAACATGCCCAGATCCAGTTCTTGCTGTTCGGCACACACGGTAACTTGATAGTAGGGCTGGCCCGATGGCCTGGTCGCATACCGAAAGGTTTCACAGGCCGTTGCCAGATCGAACGAAATCACGCCAGGTAAAACCAAACACGCAATTCGGTGATGCCCGGGAGCTTGAAGATGGTTTGATTTCATGGGAACTCCTCATGGAAGACTGGAGAAAATAGCACGGACCGCACTTGGCTTAAAACAGTCGAATAATGTCATTATAGCCACTTTTCTCTATCCAGGCTTTAGTTAAGGATATTCACTTCATCACCATTGGATTTTTCGACGCATGCCTGATCCATTTTTTGTCCCGGTTCCGCGCTTCAAGGTGCTCCGAATATTTTGCCTTGTAGAGGCCACTGTTTTGTTGACGTTGCTATTGATTGCCGTGCCCCTGAAATACTTCGCCGGATACCCCATAGCTGTTGAAGTGCTGGGACCCATTGATGGGTTCGTTTTTCTCGCCTTTGGATGGACAGTTGTGCAGGCTTTGACTGCGGGTGATGTATCGCTCTGGATGGGAGTCAAATTAATTCTTGCAGCATGCTTACCCTTTGGTGGCTACTACAGTTGGTGGTCACTGCGATGATATATCTCTGGCTTGAAGCTCTGCATGTTGGGGCCGTACTGATTTTTACGGGTGGGCTCGTGCTTTTGGCGGTGGTGACTTCTGGATGGATTTCAAGAGATGAAACATTGATTCATAACGACAAAAAAATCGTTTATGGTGTTTTGCGTTGGGATCGTCGAGTGACAGTGCCGGCTTTGGGAATGGTTTGGGCAAGCGGTCTCGCGCTCACAGTATGGGGAGGGTGGTTTGGTCAGGGATGGCTTATGGCCAAGATCGGACTGGTCATCATCCTGTCGGCACTGCATGGCATTTTGTCGGCGACACTACGCAAGCAAATGCAGAACACGTCTACGCGTCAATTGTCATGGTTACGCTACAGCCCTGGTGTAGTTATTTTTTGTTTTTTGGCTATAGCGCTATTAGTAATGATTAAGCCGTAGGAAAAAATTATTTTTACTGAAAATACATTACAGGTTCCTCGTCATTTCAAGTGGGTAGCCTGAGATCCAGCTTGCCCAGGATCAGGTAGGCCATGTTGATAAAGTTCTTGTGCGTGCGGTAACCCCGAGCCTTGGCCTTGGCGGATTGAATGAGGCTGTTGAAACCTTCCAGAATTCCATTGGTGATCTGGCTCTCGAACCATCGGAGCACGCCATCCCAGTGATTCATGATGGTGTAGGCGACCTTGACGATAGGCGGCAGATCGCTGGTTCTGGCGTTTTCCAACCAGGCTTTCAAGAGGGTAGCCCCCTGATGGCGATTCTTGATCGTGAAGATGTCCTGAAAGGTCAGGCGGAACTGGTAGGCCTGCGCCGTCTTGAGGTTCTGGTCTTTGAGTAATGCCTGCAGCTTTTCTTTCTGCTTCACCTTGAGGTTGCAATCGTTCTTGAGCCAGAGCCAGCGGGTCTTTTTGAGATTTGGCTGAGTGAGGATCTTCCCCCCTTGCGCACGTCGTCCACGGCCTCGTTGACGAGCTTCATGAGGTGAAAACGATCGAAAGTGATCTCCGCATTGGGGACAGGTGCTCGGCAGCCCCTTTCTGGAAGGCCGCGAGCAGGTCCATGACGTCAACATTCCGGTGC
>NZ_MXAV01000010.1 GCF_002847505.1 Acidithiobacillus marinus | reverse complement strand
CGGCATGGACATGGGCCATATCCACTCTGGTACGGGCTTCTGGCACATAGTGGTCAATCACCCGCCACAGGAGCGTGTCGGTCTCGCCGACTAGGCGGGCTACGGTCAATACCGGCATCTCCCGCACCAGGGTCATGATCAGCGCTTCGAAGAGCAGGGTGAAATGCGAGCCTTCCCGTGCCCAGGGAACAGATATCTGATGCACTCCATGCTCCTGGCACTTCACACGAGGTACGCGGGCATGGAGATAGGCTTCATGCTGGAAGAAATCCATGTGCCGCCAAGTATGGTCACGGGTATCATGTACCGGACACTCCTCACCACAGACGGAGCAAGCAAAGCGACTACCCTTGGGAAAGTTGATGTGCAGATCCAGGCGTTTCTCCTCCACCGTGAAAGTCACATGATCCACCAACCACGGCGGAACCAATCCTAACGCGAGAGAAAACAGCTCTTCAGGGACCATCAGCTAACTCCAATTCAGGGCACGACCGCTCCACAGCATTCTACCCCCTACCCACTCAATCTGACGAAGAGCCACATTACATTGTAATAAAACATAACTCATTATCCACTCAAGGAATTAAAATGTCTGAAAATTGTTATGAAAAACATTTGAATATTGGCGCTTTGATTTTTAACGATATAGATCAGTTTGATTTCACTGGCCCTTTTGAGATCTTATCGCGCATTCCGAATTCAACTATCCATATTGTTTCTAAGGATAGAGGTATTGTTCGAGACATGCAGGGCCTACAAATAGTTGCAGACACATCCTTTGATGATGTACCCCCACTTGACGTGCTCCTTATTCCTGGAGGATATGGGCAGGAGCAGGCAGCACTGGATGATGATGTGCTCACCTTTATTCGTCAGCAGGCGGAATCTGCTTTATATGTTTTCATGGTATGTACTGGCACGCTTATCTGCGCTGCTGCGGGGTTGCTCCATGATCGAAAAGCCACGACGCACTGGACGGCAATGGAGGTATTACCTTTCTATGGGGTTTTTCCCAGAGACGATCGTGTGGTCATTGACGGGAAATTCATTAGTGTGGGAGGGGTGACTTCAGGGCTTGATGGTGCTCTCGTTCTGGCAGCGCTTCTTCGTAGTGATCAGGTAGCCAAAGAACTCCAACTTTATCTGGCATACGATCCGCAACCACCATTTGACTCAGGGTCACCAATGAAGGCTTCGGCTGATGTTTTGGACGCTGTCCGCGTACAGGCCCAAAAAATAACGGAACGACGTTTGGCTAGTGCCCGTAAGTACGCCAGCATGACATTGGTTCCATTGCAGCAGGATGATTTGTGAAATGGCTTTTTAGAAAATGAGTAGCTGGCAAAGAAGGAATATTCACCATGAAAATTCTTGTTACTGGAGGCTCAGGTTTACTCGGAACGAGCCTGATTCCTCAGTTAATAAAATCTGGTCATCAGGTCTTTGCGCTGGTCCGTTCGGCGTCTGCTCTTGAAAAAGTTTGGGATCTAGGCGCACAGCCGATTGAGGGCGATCTGGACGATGATACGCCACTGATGTTGCCGAAGCTTGATGCTGTTGTTCACGCTGCGGCGATGTTTCGCTTCTCTGGATCAATCCAGCCGTTTTACCGCACCAATGTAGATGGCACTGCCAAAATTTTGGCTGCCGCTGAATGTGCTGGCATTGCACATTTTGTTCATATCAGTGCAGCAGGTGTCATTATGGATGAGTCCGGTTCACCTATCCGCTGCGCGGATGAAAGTACCCCCACTTATTCACGACATTTTTCTGCGTATCTGGCGAGCAAGGCGCAGGCCGAGAAACTTGTTCTGCAAGCTAACAAACCTGTTTTTCGTACTATTATTTTACGTCCAACAGCTCTCTGGGGACCGGGTGATCAATTCAGCAGTGGCATACTGCATGCGATTCGTTCACGGAAGTTTGTCTTTATTGATCGTGGTGATTATATATTCTCAACTTGCCACGTAGAAAACCTGGTTGAAGCCGTTCAGTGTGCTCTAAGATATCCGAAGGGTGGCCGTGTTTTTTTTATCGCTGATCAAAAAGTGCAAACCTTCCGGGAATTTGTCGCGTCAATTGCCAGCACAAATGATTTACCTCTTGAACACTTTTTTTCAATACCCTATTGGCTGGCCTCAGCTACTGGGCGATTCATGGATGTCGCTTGGACTATACTTCGTAGAAACGATGATCCGCCATTATCGCGCTCTCTGGTGCGCATGATCGGTAGAGAATTCTGTATAAGTGATATCGCCGCACGCCAAGAACTGGGCTATGTTGGAAAGGCCTCTCAGGACCCTCGGGACCGGGGCTTGTTACACTACAGGTGTGTGCATTCATAAGACGGTATGTGCTGTTAAGGTGATATGATCTTGGATGCTGAAAATGTTTATCAAGTATTTGACTGGCTTTGGACTTCCGGGCAATTGTCTGAAAGTGACATAGGACGCTTGCCTGAGTATAACATCGCTGCAGTTATTAACTTGGCACTACCCACTTCAGCCAATGCCCTGCTTGGTGAATCTGAAATGATTACTCGGCAGGGTATTGCTTATGTCCATATTCCTGTACGTTGGGAACGGCCTGAGCCCTATCAGTTGGAACAATTTTTTTGCACATTGAAAGCGTTTAAGGGTCGTGATATTTGGGTGCATTGTGCAAAGAACAAGCGAGTGTCCGTTTTTATCTATCTTTACAGAAGGTTATGCCTGGCTGAGTGTGAGGATGCTGCGCTTTATCCCATGCGGGCGATTTGGATACCAAATCCAACCTGGCAGGCATTTATTCACCTATGCTTAAGAGTATATTCATAGAAGCGCATGCCATTGGCCGCAATCAGGTGCATGTACAACCCAGACAGGACTGCTTGTGGGTGGATGGAACTAAGCACTCGAAGAGCGCGGGAATGACTGTCACGGTGGACATCCGCACCAGCCGGCGCCTTGCGCTTGACTAAAACTATCCACTCCCTTTCCCCTGTGGCAAAATACCAGAAAAGGAGTTTTAATGAATCCCACACATTTGCCACCCCGTAGTCACCCCCTCCATATCAATGGCGTGCAACGCGATCTTCCGCTGTTCAAAGTGCAGCCGGATCTGGCCATTGCGGTGCTGAATATTCTTGGCGATACCGAACTCACCGAGGCCGCTGCCACTGCCCTCCAGCAGCGCATGGCGGATATTACCTTTGATGTCATTGTTACCGCCGAGGCCAAGAGCATTCCACTGGCCTATGCCCTGTCCGTACATAGTGCCCGCCCTTATGTGGTATTGCGCAAAAATTACAAATCCTACATGGGCGAAGCCTTGTCCACTGAGACGTTGTCCATTACCACCGGCAAAACCCAGACCCTCTATCTGGATGCCAAGGATCGTGCCGCCCTTCAGGGCAAAAAGGTGGCTCTGGTGGATGATGTGGTCAGTACCGGGTCCACCCTGGCGGCCATGCGCACCCTGATGGCTGAAGCCGAGGCCGAAGTCGCCGCCGTTGCCGCCATTTGCACTGAAGGTGATCCCGAGCAATGGGCGGAGGTTATCGCTCTGGCGCACCTGCCCGTTTTCCCTATTGACGCTTGAAGCACTGCTTATGAAAGATGCTGCTGTTCATGTTTTGACGCAACGCCAGCGTTGCGATCTGGAACTGCTGTTGACGGGGGCTTTTGCGCCCTTGACCGGCTTTTTGACCCAAGCAGATTGGGAATCGGTGCTGCAGTCCATGCGCCTGACCGATGGTACCCTCTGGCCTATTCCCATTGTTCTGGATGTCAGTGACGCGCTGGGCAAATCCTTGCACCCGGGAGACTGTCTGCGCCTGGAGCGCAGTGATGGAACGCCCCTAGCGGCCCTGACGGTTGCCGATCTATACCAGCCCGACAAAATGCAGGAGGCCGCAGCGGTTTATGGCAGCACCGACAGCACCCATCCCGGGGTGGCGGAGTTGCTGGCCCGGGGTCCCTGGTACGTGGGAGGCACCATTAGCGCCTGGGATACCCATAGTCTTAGCCGCGCTGCAGCCGTAGAGTTTCCCCCGGAATATCGCACTCCCGCGCAACTGCGCGAACAGTGGTCTGGACAATATCCGGTGGTGGCTTTTCAGACGCGCAATCCGCTGCATCATGCCCACATTGCTGTCACCCGGGCAGGACTGGAACAGGCCGGGGCGGGTGCTAAATTGCTACTGCACCCCGCCATAGGTCCGACCAAACCCGGTGATATTGAAGCTGCTTATCGGATGCGGGTCTATCGCGCGGTACTGAATCATTATCCCCAGGATCAAGCACTATTGTCTCCCCTGCCCCTGGCCATGCGCATGGCTGGTCCTCGCGAAGCCCTCTGGCATGCCCTGATTCGTCGTAACTTTGGCGCAACACATTTTATTGTCGGACGTGGTCATGCCGATCCCGGCGCCAGCAGCGGCGGTCTTTTTTATCCCGCCTTCGCTGCTCAGGAACTGTTTGCCCAACACGCAGAGGAAATGGGGATTACCGGGATTTTTCTGCCGGAATATGCCTATTCTCCGGTCCGCCAGCAATATGTGCCGGTCAGTGAAGCCAACGGCGAAGCTCTTGCAGGCATCTCTGGTACGGAACTCCGCCGTCGACTGGCTAATCGGGAAGAGATCCCCGAGTGGTTTTCCCCATCGGAGGTCATCCGGATACTGCGGCAGGCTTACCGTGGCGCAGATCGCCGCGGTCTGGTCATCTGGTTTACAGGGCTGTCCGCCAGTGGCAAAAGTACGCTGGCCGGGATGCTGGTACGCCAATTGGAAGCAGATGATGAGCGCGCCGTGACCCTGTTGGACGGCGATATCATCCGTCGCTTCCTGTCCAAAGGTTTGAGTTTCAGCCGCGAAGATCGGGACGAGAACATCCGCCGCATTGGCTTTGTGGCCAGCCTGGTAGCCCGCCATGGCGGTATTGCCGTAGTGGCTGCCATTTCTCCCTACCGGCAGGCTCGGGCCGAGGCACGCCGTCTGGTAGAAGAAGCAGGGGGTCTTTTTCTGGAAGTGCATGTGGCGACCCCCCTTGCAGTTTGTGCCGAACGCGATCCCAAGGGTCTTTACGCAAAAGCGCTGCGTGGCGAAATCACCGGATTCACCGGCGTAGATGATCCCTATGAGGAACCGGAACATCCGGATTGCGTCGTGAATCATGCCCAGCAAGCACCGGCAGCGGCTCTGGGGAGTCTGATGGATTTACTGCATCGTTCGGGAGCCGTGAACGATCCCATGATCAAACGCTGAACCATCCCTCATGGATACCCTCCAGCTTGCTGCTGCAGCGCCGTTTTTTCAGCAGCAACTGGCCGGACAAAATGTGCAAAAAATCGCGCTGGCTACTGGTGGTATTTATCTGCAAGCTGGCAGGCAAATTCTGGCCTGCATCGTTCAGCGCGCGCCCCTGGGGCTGTGGCTGACGACTGAAAGTACGATATTTCAGGAAGCTGCTGCGCCCAGCCAACAGCTCCAGCAGCGACTTAAAGGCTTTGTGATAAGCAATATCAGTGTACCGTGGGCAGATCGGATTGTGCGTCTGGACTTCAGCCGGATACATATCAGCAAAAGAGTCGACCGCTGGAGTCTGATTGCCGAGTGTTTCGGTGGTCGGGGCAATCTCGCCCTGCTCGATGCCGAGGAAAAAATCCGCTGGGCCATGCGCTGGGATAGTCTTGACGCTCCTGCAGCGCCGCGCTTTCTGCCGGGCATCAGGTACCAAGCACCAGCACCAGCTCGCCAGTTTGTCACTGCTGCAGTCGATTCTGCGCTCTGGTTAACACTCATGGCGCCGCGCTATCGGCCTGCAACCCTGTCCGCACAAAATTATTTGCAGGAACAATGGGCAGCCCGCAACGCCACGGATTCCTGGTGGCAAAGCAGCCCCCCCCACCCAATGGTGTATCCCCTGCGCTTAACGGATACATCGCCCATGGCGGAGATATCTCCAGAAACAGCGCTCCAGCTGCCAATGGCGAGCGTTTCTCAAGCACCCTCCATAGCTGAACAGATATTGTCGGCTGAAAAAAAACGTCTGGAGCAACGCATCCACAAAATGCGTCTGGACCTGCAACAATGGGAAGCCCCCGAGCATTACCGGACGCTCGCCTTTGCTCTTTTTGCCCTGCCCGATGCCATCTGCCGAAAATCCCCCATTCAGGCTACAGATCATACCCATCAGGATGGCCCCGTGCTGGAAATCACTGTGACTCCCGGTAAGACGCTGCATCAACAGGCCCAGCAATATATGCAAAAAGCCCTCAAAAGTCAGCGGGCCACGCAAAAAATTCACCAACGCCTGGAGGATAGCGAAAAAATGCTCGACGCCTTGAATACAAAAGGGGTAGAAGCATTATCCCGGGCCCGAGAACTATATCCCAAGCCCCCTATTCAGGGGCTGCGAAAAACTTCCGGACGCTTTTCGCAGCCCCCCACAGAATCTTTCCACGAGGCCCTTGTGGCCGGATTCAGCATCCTCTGGGGAAACAATGCCCGCGAAAATGATCGCCTTACCTTTCGTCATGCCAAGCCTTGGGATCTCTGGTTTCATGTGCAGGATCTGAGCGGGAGTCATGTCGTTTTACGGCGCAGCCATGCCCAGCTTGCAGTCCCGGAAACCGTCATCGCGACGGCGGCACGTCTGGCACTGCAACACAGCCAATCACGGGCCTTGAGTGCGGAAGTGGACTGGACCGAAATTCGTCATGTACAACGGAAGCCCGGTGGTGGACCGGGCCAGGTCATCTACCGTCATTTTCAGACCATACGGATACGCCGCGACACCTGAACACCGATGTCAAAAATTCCGCTTAAGCGGATCGTTGACGTCGAAACATCCGTAGTGATGACCATTGAATTCACGCTACTTGCATACCGGAGAAACACATTTTAGCCATTTCACAGATGGTCTGGGTGCGTAACCAATCAATCTCCTGTCGGCGTAAAACTGACCATTGCCGGTGTAAAGGACAGGCTGTTTCATCGGCACAGACTTTCAGCCCCAAAACACAGTGTGGAGACAGGGGATGTCCCTCCACGGCCTCCGCGACGTCGATGATGTTCAGGGTTTCTGCAGCGGGGAGAAGAACGAACCCCCCGCCCCGGCCTTTAACCGACTCCAGAAATCCGCGCTTGGCCAGATTACGCATAAGCTTGGTGATACACTGGACGGGAACACCCAAATAATCCGCAATCTCACGACTCAGTACCGGTTCTCCACGCGGCTGTGCAGCAATATAAATGAGACCGCGCAATGCTTGTTCTGTGGCTTTGCCCAATACCATAGGATTCCCCTATCGTTTTTTTTATGGATATAGCTAAGCCACACCATCCGGTGTGGCTCTGATAATAGATGGTGATTACTGAAAGAAATGTAGCAACAGGAATCTGTCCACCAAATCTGTCATTCAAACAGAGTTAGCTTGAGCAACAGTGGAGTTACCTCCACCCATTTTCAACAGATTGCGGCGCATTGCCCAAGCCATGCCGAACATGGCGGCCGCAAAGGCAGCAGAGAATCCGATAATAATCCAGTTGTAAACTGAGGGGCCGGCATCGGGCGCCAGTGCAAAAATGAATTGCAGCGCTACCGCAAGGGCCAGATAAGCCGTTGAACCAATGATCATCACCGCTTCTTTATTGCGGACATTACGCAGTACCCATATCCCTTCAATGACCCCAACAATGGCCACCCAGGCAAAAATGGTCAGCAGCGTCGGTAGCAAATGCGCATTTTGGGAAAGGACAATAACGGCAATACCGGCAGCAATCCCAATGACCGCTTTGATGGCAACCAACACCTTGGGACAGGCGCCACTCCCTTTCTGGGCGAGACGCATGGCAGAATAACCCCCATCAAAAAACACGTAAATGGCAAAAAACCATACCAGCAAAGTCATGGTTTCACCAAAGGCAATCAGTGAAGCAATCACGAATAGTAAGGCGGCAACCCCTCTCGCAGCGAGTAATGGCCAGGAGAACAGGGTCAGGCGGGGTTGATTTGTTGATGCTTGTGAACTCATATCGACACCTCTTTTTATCAGCACTATTGCTCAGCATCTTACAATCCATGATGAATTACTTAACAATTCACATGAGATACTGTTATCTAATTTATAGCTTATACCTCGATTAATGACAACAAAGAAATTTTTAATTACATCGAGAATATATGAATGGAGCATAAAAAGTATATTTTTTTATTATAATATAGTGGTTAACAGAAGCTTCCATGATTTACATATCACTTTGAATTTATTAAGACTAGCACAGGCTGCAGCATCTTACACCACAACCTGTATCCATCTTTTCTAACGCTACAGCTTGGCGTAAGAATGAAGCCCGCCTAAAAACAAATCCACACCAATAAAACAAAAAGTGACGGTTACCAGGCTGATGGCCGCCCACCAGGCGAGCTTACGCCCCTTGTGTTGTTGTCCAAAAGACTTGTTGCTGCGCATATGCAAATAGGCCGCATAATTCAGCCATACAATGAGTGCCCAGGTTTCCTTGGGATCCCAGGACCAGAAACCGCCCCAGGCCTTGGCGGCCCATACCGCGCCCAGAATGGTCCCGGCGGTAAAAAACAAAAACCCGAACATCACCATGGACCCCATGATGCGTTCCAGTTTATTGAGGTCGGGCAGACGGCTGACCAGGGCTCCACCCGTACGTTCCGCCTTTTCCTTGAGCAGATAAGCCACGCCAACCATGGCTGCCAGGTAAAAATTGGCATAGGCAATAAATTCACAGGGTACATGCAGTTTAATCCAGAAGCTCTGCAAGGCGGGAATCACCGGCTGAATCTGGTTTTGGTGATAAGCCACCCCGACCCAGACCAGGAAGATATCCGCCACCAGAATCATGGGCATGGCAAAAGCACCCAGCCCGCGATTTTTACCCTGACCTTCGTAATACAAGTAGAAGAGTGCCGTGGTCGTGCACAGCAGCACCATGGCATCGTACATATTGGTCACCGGGATATGTCCCCAGGAAGGATGGCCAATATAGGACTGCTGCCAACGGATGGCCAAGCCCGCAAAGCCCAGAGCCACGGTAACCCAGGCAAAGCGATGCCCCCAGTCTCCTGCCGACTGATGACCACTGAACAAATAACGATAATACCCGATGGCACTGATCAGAATTGCGGCACTCATCCAGTAAAACATGGAGGTACTCTGGAAGACATAATACAACGCCGCGCTATTGGCCGCTGTATATCCCGATTGATAAAGCCCCACACCAATGGCGGCGATGCCAATCACCACCAGAAATAAAATCCGGAAGGCGGGCCAGCGGATGCCAAACCACATCAGACCTGCGTACCACAAGCCCAGTACAATAAACTGCCACATCCAGAAGTCGGCCCGAAACAGATACCAGACCAAAAAAGCACCAATCGTCAGGAAAGCGGCCCAAAGCTGGGCGGCCAGACGCCCTTCGACACGCATTCCGCCAAAGGTCAGCAGATGGCGTATTTCCGAGGTTTCAATAGACATAAGGAGACTCCCATGATGAATACATGATCAGGGACGATAACCTGGGACATTGATTTTTATGCCATTACTGATGTACGACATGAAATAATCCAGATTACGATAATTAACGCTTTCGAGCTTTTGTGGAACCGCACCCACTTTTTTGTCACAGCCTTTGAAGCGTTTCTCAAAGGTGTTGACTGCGCCCCATGCCGACCGATAGGTCGGATAATGCGCGCTCTGTCCCAGTAAAGGCGAAATAATCTGGGCGCGCAAATATTTGCCAGCATAGGCGACATGGCAGGTCGCGCAACTGAAGTTGAGTTGCCCACGTTTCATGAAATAATTGGCTTTACCTTCTTCAAAAGCTTTGACCGCACCCGGCCCCTGCACTTTGATATCCACCGGCATGCCATTGGACAGCGAAGTGAAGTAGGTATCCAGAGCAATCATGGTGGCGCTACCATATTTCAGGGGTTGCAAATGATTTTTAACCCGGCAGCTGTTCAAACGCATCTGCTTGGTGACCACCTGTCCGGTCTGATTATCAAAATAGGGATAACTGGCCGCCACGCCTTTCCCGCCATTCTGAAAACAGGAGGCGTAGCTTTTACCGTCAGGGAATTTTTTATCCCAGGCGGTTTTACCCTGACTGAGCGTCAGGTCACCGGGATTAAATTGAATAGCCTGCTGATATTGTTGATACATTTCCGGGCTAAAAGCATAACTGCCCAGAGCGTATTTCTGCAGCGACATTTTCGGAAACTGTTCCTTGAAATACTGGTGAAAATCCTTGAGAGTCTGTTCAGGACCAACTTTGGTATTACCCAGATTCCACCAGTCGATGGCTTCAGCACTGCCAGCTATTCCGACCAGGCTCAGCGCGGCAGCCACAATAATGAACTTTTTCATGTTTGCACTCCTTATTTTCTGGAAAAGCCTCTCAGCCCTTCAGTGACCAGAGATAATCTGCCACTAATTCCATCTGGTGATGCGTCAATACCTTGTTTTTACCAAACTGGGGCATATTGATATGGGGAATCACTTTTTCCGGATCATACAAAAAATCCACCAGCTTTTCTTTGGTCTTGAAAATGGCTTTGAGCGGTAACACCGAGAGATCTGGCCCCACATTCCCAGCCATTTTTCCGCCTGGTAATACGTGACAAGCCAGGCAGTTACCTTGCGTACGATTGAACGCAATGGATTTTCCTGCAGCGATATCCTGTGCTTTTGTCATCGGTGCAGCCATGGCAGCAGTATCAAGTCCTGCAAATGCAGCGGCACCAATGATTGCAGCCATGACTAACCATTGAGATTTTTTCATGACAACCTCCTGTTAAAAATTTGAAACTCAGTTAAAATTTTTTGTTTATAGCCTTTCCTGCAACTGCTCATTCAGTTCCTCCATATCTCGATGAAAATCTTCCTCATTTCGAGAAGTATCTGCAAATAATTGAATTTTCTTTTTCTCCTTGCTGTCATCAATCTGTATCCAAATGCGCCGCCGAGGTACATAAAACAATATGAATATCCCGAAAACCAGCGCGAAGCAGGCAGTATAAATAACTTTCATCCCTGGATAACGGGTGATTTCAAGACCAGCAGACCAGTGCAAATCATAATGATGAAAAATAGTCAGAAAAGGTAAAGGGTAGCTGCGCAACTCTTGCATGACTTTCAAGCTGGACTGAAGAAAAAGATCCTTATATTGCGGCGCCAGATAAATCTTGGTTTGCGCTTGAGCCTTGTCCAGATTACGGATAAAAATGGCTTTAGTCGCATCATCTCCATTGCTCGCAGCCTGTTCCAGATCACCCAGGTAAGCCATAAACAGTCTAATGCCATGTTCAGGACCCTGTGGAATAGTCAGGTAATGATAAGCAGTGGATCCCTTCTCTCGAAACCCGATCAAACGGTATTCTTCCCCATTTCTGGAAAAAGGCTTTAGATAGGATTTGATCAGCACCTGCATGCCATTCCGATGATTAGTCACCTGATAACTGATGGTCGGTCCCATATTGATCATCCCTTGATTCGGCCCGGAAGAAAGACCTACCGCCTTGCGTGGAATGACATTCTGAGTTTTGAAGTCACTGATGGATATAGCGTATTTCGCGCCAAAAGTTTTCAGTTGTTCACCAACCCCGGTCACTATATGAGCCGGGGGCAATCCCGGATCAGACAGCAGATAATTATGCAGTTGCAACTTTGAGGCGCTATCCGAATAACTGGATTGATAAATCTGTACACCATCTACTGACAACGGATGATTGACACGGACAATCCCTGTCTTAAACAACTTTCCATTATGATGATAAATCGATACTTTTGAAACAAAATCCTTGGCTAACCCATTAGAATAATGGGTAACCTTGAAGGCGTCCAGACGCAGCATGAAGGGTAGATGCTGTACCAGAAAACCATCGCCTACCAGCTCAAACATGGCATTAACAGTTTGTCCTACCGGAATAGTGATAATCCCCCGAAATGCTGAGCTGGAAGATGACAACCAACTGGACTGGGGAATTTTGGAAAGAGGAAGATCAAAATTCTTTTCGGGATGCACCGTTCCCGTCCACTCCGCCCATTTCAGCGGCAAATTGGCGTTATAGATGGCACCGACACAAAACAGGATGATACCGACATGGGTCAACAGATAACCGATACGATAAAATCGTCCTTTTTGTGCAAAAAGCTGTGTTTTCCCTGCAGTATCCTGGACAGACCTGGCCTGATAACCAAAATCGCGCAAGGCGGCGACAGCAGACTGAAGGATTTCGCCATGAGCTTTTGCTGAAATGGAAGTAAAATGCTCAGGTCTTTTCTTTAAAAAATGTGCTGATGGACTGGACGGCACATGACGCATTTCCCGAACCATAGGAGGCGCATTACGCAATACACAGACGGTTGTGGAGGTAATCAAAAAAGCGACAATCCCCATGTACCACCCGCAACGATACACATCATACAAATCCAGATGACCCAATACGGTGAACCAGAATGGACCGAACTGGTGCAGATAGTCCGTGTAAACTTCCTGCTGCGGTAGAATCGTTCCGATGATGGAAGCAATGGCGACAAAGAGCAGCAAATGCACTGCCAAACGCATGGAACCAAGCACCCGAACAACTATCCGGATGCTTAAGGGCTCTGTATAAACAGGGGCATGGGCTTCTAACATGGCTCTTTACTCACGATGGCTGGACTTCCTCCTGGCGGGGATACAACCAGATTTGATAGAGACTGATGGCCATGCCGATGAGCACCAATGGGCAGGACAAAATACCCCCGATCAATACCAGCCACACCCAGTGGGGGTCCTGCTTGGTGAGAAACCAACCGGCAAAATCCAGGAAAAAGGCGAAAAATGGCACGCCTATCATCAGATATTTAGGAATACGCGGGAATCGTGCTTTACTGAAAATCCAGCCCGCAATCCAGAAAATGACACCTAATGTGGTCAAATGAATCATGCCCATCATCAGCATCTGCGAATAAGGCATGCCCATATCCACATGCGCCTGGGTCTTGAGCAATTTGTAGCTGCCAATATTGGGCATACCCATGGTATGACATTTCAAACAGGAACCATTAATCAACGGCTTTACTTCCTGCTCGTAGTCATTGCGGGTTTCCCCGTTGGCAATCCAGTGATTGACCGCCTGCAACATTTTCGGCCGCTCACTGGCAGGCACATGGGCCATGGGCATCATGGCCGGGAGCATTTCCTGCAGCTTGCTGGACTTGCGATTGCCATAGTAATGAACAACCAGATCCTGCATGGATATACCCGGCTTACCATCAAGTCCTTGAATCACGGTATAAGTGTAAGCCTCGGCCACCAAGAGGCCTAAGCCCACCAGAAAAATAAATCCGGTGTGCATGATTTTTTCTGACATGCTGAGATTTGCCAGGGTGCGCATCACTTTTCTGTCTCCCGATTGAGCGGCAGTTTTTGCCTAAAGGTCATAATCCTTGGGATAGGCAATACCGGGATTACCTGCCATGTTTTTGGTCAGCACCGGTAAATCCCGGGTTTTGGCCGACACCGTCTTTTTGGACCGCAACCATTTGGCAAAAATATCCCAAACCGGAGTCCCTTCGACGCGCTGCATGGCGCCCCAACCCGCCACCTTATAGCGTTTGTTGGCTTGCACCATTTTCCCGCCGATGCGCAAATCGGTGATGCGCTTGTCAATGGTTTCGCCCGGATCCATGGTGTACTGGATATTCCCGACGCGAATCATGTCTCCGCCCTGAATATAATAAGGATTCGGGTTGAACAAATTATCGGCTACCTGTTCCATGACATTTTTCAGCTCAGCACCGGTATATTCCGTAACGGTTACCTGAGGATAAGTAATGGCCGTCTGGCCCATGACATCTTCCATGGTGATGGTTTCACCAGGAAGTTTGCAGTAACCCCAGCGGAAGCCCGGAGAGAAGGCGGCTTCACAATCCATTTCCTCACGCAAAGCGTCGCAGAGAATCTGGTCAAAAGTGCCATTGAAATTATCGCGGCGATACAAAAGACTTTCCGTGACCGCCAAAGGCTCTGCCAGTTTTTTAGCGTAAGGTGCGCGGACCTTGGTAATGTAATCTACCATTTCCTTATCTTCCGGAATCATATTGGATATAATCGGGAGATAATGGAAACGCCAGCCCTTGAGTTTGCCCTTGCCCACATCCAGATCAAAACGAGCCAGGAACTTGCCATTAGTACTGGTATTAATAACCAAGGTATTGTTGATTTTAACCGGACGTGGGCCCATGATTTCATGGGTATGCCCGCCCAGAATAATATCAATGCCTTTGACCTGCGAGGCCATTTTCTTGTCCACGTCAGCCCCGTTATGGGAGAGCACCACGACAATATCTGCATGATGTTTCTCACGACATTCATCCACCATTTTCTGCATGTGTCCGGGATGAATACCAAAAGCCCATTTCGGTACAAAGTAGGCGGGATTGGCAATGGGCGTAAAAGGAAAGGACTGACCAATAATGGCGACTTTGCGACCGTTGATCTCCCGAATATCATAGGGATCAAATACCAGCTCATCCCAGGGAATGGTAAACACATTCTGAGAAAGGAATTTGGCCTTGAGTTTGTGTTTCAGCAGGTACTCGACCCGATCTGCACCATAGGTAAATTCCCAATGACCAACAAAATAATCTTCCTTGAGCAGGTTCTGGGCTCCCACCATGTCTTCGGCTTTGGTCCATAGACTAGTGGCAGAGCCCTGCCAGGCATCGCCACCATCCAAGAGAATGGCTTTTTTGCCCACCTGTTCACGATAACGCTTCACCAGAGTGGCAATATGGGCATAACCGCCGATTTTTCCGTATTTATGCGCGAGAGTATCGAAGTCCATGCAGGACAAGGCATACCCTTCGGGCGTACCAGCCTTGATGCCGTAGTATTCCAGCTTGTGATCACCGACCAGATGCGGGGTCACTCCCCATTCTTTCTGTTTCCGGGTTCCGATATTGGTTCCCGGTTCACGCCACCATACGGGCAGTAACTGGGCATGGCTATCGGTAAGATGTAGCAATGTAACATTACCATAATCATCTATTTCATAAGGGTCTTTTCCTGAACCCCAGGAAGAAGCAATAGCGGACGGTGATAGAAATCCGGTTGCACCGGCAATCCCCATCATGGCCATGAAATCTCTACGTGTCAGATTCATACTCACCTCGCATGTTTTTTGTGAAACTATCGTTTAGGCCACGGTAATGGACGCCTTGCTGGACCAGACACCATTAGTATTGTCCTTCCAGGTCATTTCCAGAGTGCCACTTTCGTCAGCACGCATTTTGAAAGCCAAATAAGGATTAGCGCTAATCGCAGTACTCCAGTCCACACTACATAATGGCTTTTTATTGAAAGTGACCGTAACGGTCTGGATAAAATGGGCAGGAATCAATTTGCCTGCCTTGTTTTTACTGAGTCCGGTCGTCATTGGATTCATGATCAAAGAACGCACCTCTACAACTTGTCCCTTTTTGGCATGTGAAGCCATCCGAACCATCGGGTTACCTATTGCTGCCATAATAAACTCTCCTTCTTCAAATCATTATTGCCAGAAACTTTGCTTTAACCGCCACACCCACCGATAGTGACTTTGACTTCCTGGGGTTTGGAGGCCATCAACACCCCTTTATTGGTTTTAGCGACCGCTCTGACCATATCGGTTTTAGCCATTTTTATGCGTTCCTGGAAATAAGCCTGACCACTGTTTGCGGTGAAATGAAATGCACTGGCCAAGGGGGTAGGATTATGGTCCACATACAAATAAACGGTCTCAATATAATCATCGGCCGTCATCGGATGATCCACATCGACAGTAACCGGTACAGCCGCACCGTTCTCGGCAATAGTCGGCGCAGTCAGATGCACTTTCGTTGAAACTTTGACTGAGGTCGTATCAATACTGTCCTTCATGGCGGCATCCAGCGCCTTGGCATCAAAGGCTGCTGCCGGCCAACCGGCGACATTAGCCGCATTGGCAATGGCAGGCATCAGAACACTTGAACCTGCCACTGCAGCCATACCCGCTGCGGATATTCCCAAAAACTTTCTTCTCTTCATTTGTTCCATTGACATCTCCTTTTTGCAGCCTTAAGCCAATTCCATTATTTACCGGACAAGTCCGGGATTTTGCTGATCTCTCTTGACATGGGGATTCCCTGAAGCACCTTGATCACTGCTTGATCAAAAGATTGGGTGATTTTTTTGGAGGCTGGCGTATTTGCAAAATCTGCACGTAACCCATAGACGATGTAGCTGTTCGAACCTTTTGAGAACACATCCAGCGTGAGCGGACAACCTGCAGCAGCAGGCCAGTCCGCATTCAGCAGTTTGCTGAAGTCATAGGGATTACAAAACACCAGCGCCTGCACGTCGGTAAACTTGCGGGCATTGAAATCGGGTATTTTAAGTTGCTTCTGTTGCGCCTTGATCAACTTCAAGATGTTGAGATGAAGTACAATTTTATAACCGCCATCATGCAGCACGTTTTTCACTTCCGTCATGGTGGCTTGCATAGGCATGTCTACTTTTTCCACATATACCGGGCTTGCCACCGCTGTGACCCACAGACTTGCGCACAGACTCACACCCAGCGCAACTACTCCACGAAATTTCATTATTGGGGACCCCTTTCCAAAACCTCGACCATTATTTCCCAGAACTTTTTACAACGGCCTTCATGTATAAACTAATTAGTTTGTAGCAAACTGTATGCCTAGAAACCGAGAATATTCTCATCTCAGCCCAAAAACTCTTGATAATACCATCTGCTTATTTTTTTGTTATTTTAAACAGGATGTTGCGTTATACATAATCAGCAAAAAAGAGTTGGTCAAGACCTAGTTCAGACCCGGTTCATCCCTCTCATGCGGGATAGCCTCCGGGCTGAAGGATCGCCTGGTCCAGATGGCACAGCGCATGTCAGGCTTGGTCCCGCTAAATGCACAGACAGGGGGCACAGACAGGAGGCACAAGCCAGGTGCACGGTCTCGGCCTTCATCCGATCAGCAATCGGCCCAGAATAAGCCCGGTATAAAGCAAAAACAGGTAAGAGATGGAATAAGCGAACATGCTGCGGGCATATTGATCCATTTCCGGGCCTTCGGGCAGGGCCTTGAGGCGCAGGGCCATCCCGACAAACCAGGCCCCCGAGAGCCAGGCAATGCCGCCATAAATCCAGTCGCCGGTGAGCAAGGCCGGGATCAGACTCACCCCCCAGGTGAGGATGGCGTAATTCAGTACTTCCTTGCGGGTGCGGTCGATGCCGTGGGTACAGGGCAGCATGGGAATGCAGGCCTTGGCGTAGTCGCGCCGGCAGTTGATGGCCAGGGGCCAGAAGTGCGCGGGGGTCCAGACAAAAACCAGCAGTACCAGCACTACCGGAAGGGCGGCGATGCTGCCGGTGATGGCGGTCCAGCCAATCAGCGGTGGCAAGGCGCCGGCCAGGCCACCCCAGACAATGTTCCAGGGGGTACTGGGCTTGAGGTAGAGGGTGTAGACCACGCCGTAGCCGACGGTACCCGCCAGGGTGAGCACCAGGGTCAGGGGGTTGGTGCCCCAGGCGAGAATGGCAATGGCGGCACTCATCAGTACCATGGCGTAAAGCATGGCGCCCCGGCGGCTGATGCGGCCTTCGGCCAGGGGCCGGTGCAGGGTGCGGCGCATGTGCTGGTCGAGGTCCGGTTCGACGATCTGGTTGAGGACACCGCCGGCCCCGCCGGCGAGGGCAATGCCCAGCAGTCCGGCCAGGGCGGCCTGCCAGTGAATCAGGGCGTGGGGGGCGAGAATCTCGCCGACGGCGGCGGTGAATACCAGCAGGGAGACGACCCGGGCTTTGGCCAGTACCCAGAGGTCGTGGAGCAGGAGACCGGGTTGAAAGCCGTTGCCGCTGCGGCGGTCCAGCTTGCCGGTTACCGTGCCCGTCAGGGAAGCGCTGGCGGCGGGTAACAGGCCGTCGGGGTCGTTGGGGGGGGAGGCAATCATGTGACTTTTCATGGGGGTTCCTGTCACCGTGCCTCAGCGCCAGACCAGGACGATGGCCAGGGCCATGAGCAATACCATGCTCTGGTGAAAGGCGACCATGATGCCGGGGTCTTTGGGTTTGAGGCTAACGGCGTGAAAAAGTAAAAATCCGACCGCGAACTGGCCGACCGCGAGGTAAAAGGCGATGGGATAGGCGGGCATCAGGTAGCCCAGGGTCGCCACCAGGAGCAGGCCGGCCGTGATGTGCGCGGCGACAGTCCACTGTGACACTTTCTTCGGTTGCACGAAGGCGCCGATGGCGGTCCCGAATCCCCGTTGTCCGGTGGTCATGCCGCCCAGAAAGACGGCGAGCAGCAGGGCGTGCAGCGCGCCCATGGCGCCAAGATAGGTCCAGAAGTCGAGGCCGGGATAGGCGAGGCCGGTGAGGTAGATGAGAAATACGCCGTAGGCCAGCAGGCCATGGGTGCCATGCACAAAGGCCGGGGCCCGGCCGGCGAGGACGTAGAGGGTGCCCATGCCAAAAAGGGCGGTGACCACGATCAGGATCAGACCGCTGATGGTGCTGATGCCGGGGGCAAGAATGACCAGAGCCAGGGCGACCAGGCCGACCAGGGTGGCGACCACCCGGTGGGCGGCTTCAGGGTCTCCCCGGACCATCAATAGCACAATGTTGCGAGTGTAGGGCCATTTGGTCCCTAGAGACAGTCCATAACCAAAGCCTTCGACAATACTGCCCAGCAGGATCAGCACCATGGCAAAGCCGACTTCACTGGCCTTGAGGCCGTTCACCACCCCGTTCAACAGGCTGTGACTGCTGAACCCTTGCCACAGCCCCGCCGCTACCGACAACAGCAGCAGCAGCGTGATCAGCCGCCCGATCAGCCGTACCGCCGGGGTCAGCTCTCCTTCTATGGCGTGGGGAATATGCTCTGCCCCACCTGCTCCGCCCAGTTCGGCAGTTTGTCTTACGATGCGCTCGTCCATGGGATCCGCCTCAATGCATGCCGGGCATACCCGGAATCATGGGCATGGTCCGCATATACAACTGAGAAAACATCCACCAGGTCAAACCGATGGTAATGACAAACAGCGGGATGAACATGACCAGAGCCACCGTATTCCAGATATTGTGTTCAGAAATATCGATGTGGAGCAGGAAATACATCTGGGCGATGGCCGCCAGACCGGCACAACCCATGATGGTTAATAACAGCGCAAAGGGCGCAAGTACCTGGCCACTTACCAGAATGGTGGCAGCCAGCATCAATAGGGAGGCAATGACAAATCCTGCCAGATAACTGCTACGACTCGCCATCTGTACTTCCGGATGTTGCAGCGGATTGCTGTGACCATGACTCATGACATATACCCCCACAAATAAACAAACACATAAATAAATACCCACATCACCGCCTGAAATTGCCAGAACATGCGCAGGCTGATGAGTCTGCCCACCACATCCTCGGTGAAGCCTTTTTTCAGGATTTGATACAACATCACCAGCATCCAGATGAGCCCGACAAATATATGGGCGGCATGGACCTGAGTCAGCGCATAAAAGGCCGACAACCCGCCACTGACTTCGGGGGTTATCCCCATGCTGATCATGCGTAGTACGTCATGAATATTGAGACCAAGAAACACGCCCCCTAAAACCATGGAAGCTATCATCCCATTGATCACCCCGGCTTTACTGCCGGTTTTCATGGATGCCATGGAAAAGCCATAGGCCAAGACACTCAAAAACAAGGCCATGGTTTGGATAAAGGTATACCAGGGCGCCACAAACTGGGCAGGCGTTGGCCCCGTATAATAACTATGGGAATAACTCAGCACGCCGTAAGCGGCAAACAGCGTCGCAAACAACATCCCGTCACTGAGAATATACATCCAGAACCCGAAGGTCCGCGTCGAAATAACATCATGCCCCTCATAATCATCCGACCACAGTACCACCTGATCTGGATTCACGGGCTTGTCATGCGCAGAGCTCATAAACAACTCCTTTTTAATGGAGAAATACGCGTGACAGCAACGAACGCCGTCACGCCAAGTCGACAATTCAGGATAGCGGCCGGGAATTTCCAGGCGGGGTGCCTGACGATCCAGAGTCACCTGCTCCAGCGGAATAGGCAGTTACCGTACCACCGGTATAACCACCGCCCTTGGGAAGATGTGCATGACCGTCATCCATTTTCTGTCGAGATTCACGGTCCATTTTTGCCATTTCTTCCGCCGAAATGATGTAACCGGGATCGCCCTTACCCGAACGGTAAATCATGACCAGCACCGTTACCACCAGGGCCAATACGGTCAGCCACCATATCCGCCAGGTTAAACCGAACCCGACCACAAAAGTCAGTGCGCCTATAATGATCGCCACCGGAGTATTGTTAGGCATATGGATATCTACAAATTTTTCCGGACGTTTATCGGAAAACCCGTTTTCTCTCCGCCAGGCCGCTTCGTCGCGATGATTCACATGCGGGACCATGGCAAAATTGTAGAAAGGCACTGGAGAATCGGTAATCCATTCCAGACTACGGGAAGTACCCCAGGCATCTGCGCCCACGCGATTCTCAGCGCGATCCCGAATACTGACATAAATCAACCAGAGAAATGCCAGTACTGAAAGCACATACACCGCAATACCCACTTCCTGAACATCAAACCAGGGTGCCCACTGCAGATTGAACGGCCAATCCAGACGCCGGGTTTCACCCATGAAGCCGAGCATGAACATCGGGAAAAACACCAGAAAAGTTCCCGCACTGAATAACCAGAACATGATTTTTCCCCAGGCTTCGTTGAGTTTGAAACCAAACACCTTGGGAAACCAGAAAATAATGGCACTGAACACGGCATACACAATGCACAGCAACATCATGTGGAAATGGGCCACCACAAATACACTGTTATGGACCATATAATTGATGGCCGGAATGGATAACATCATGCCGGTCAAACCACCAATCAAGAGCAGAAATAGTGCACCAATAGACCAGATCATGGCCGAGGAAAACGTCAGTCGTCCACGATACATGGTGAAAGTCCAGTTAAACACTTTCACTCCCGTCGGGATACCTACCAGCATGGTCGCCACGCTGAACTCGGTACTGACATAAGGCCCCATACCCATGGTAAAAAAGTGATGTAACCAGACGATCCAGGACACCCCGGCAATGGCAAAAGAAGCCAGTACCATGGTGATATAACCAAAAATGGGTTTTTCGGAAAAAGTGGGGATCACCTCTGAAATCATGCCGAAAGCCGGCAAGATCACAAAATATACTTCGGGATGACCCCACAGCCAGAACAGATTGGTGTAAAGCATCAAATTACCACCAAACCCGGCCGTGAAAAAATGGGTGCCCAGATAACGATCAGCGCCGACCAAAGCCAGGGCCACCTGCAAACAAGGAAAAGAAGTCAAAGCAATAATATTGGCGGAAACCGCTGTCCAGGTAAAAACCGGCAAGCGCGTCCAGGTCACGCCGGGCGCCCGCATTTTCACTACCGTTGCCAGAAAATTGATACTTCCCAAGGTTGTGCCCAGGGCCACCAGCTCCAGGGTCCATATCCAGTAGTCCACGCCCACCCCGGGACTGTAAGCCAGCTCGAAAATCGGTGCATAGCCAAACCAACCATTATGAGAAAAATCTCCTACAAACAGGGAAATCATGATCAGGAATACGGCAGCTGCGGTAATCCACAAACCCAAAGCATTCAGATAGGGATAAGCCATATCCCGAGCGCCAATCTGCAGGGGAACGATGATATTCATTAAGCCCACCAGCAGCGGGGTGGCCGCCAGCAGAATCATGATCAACCCGTGGGCACTGTAAATCTGCCCAAAGTGAAAGGGCGCCAGGTAGCCATGAATGGCCCCCATAACCGGCATTCCATTATGGCCGGATCCCACCGCCAGGGTCTGCTGCGTCCGCATCATCAGACCATCAATAAATCCTCGAAACAGCATAATCAAACCAAGAATGATATACATAATTCCGAGTTTTTTATGATCTACCGTGGTAAACCATTCCTTCCAGAGATATCCCCACTTGCCGTAATAAGTAATACCCGCCACCAGCGCGATACCAGCAAGCACAATCACCACAAACAGGGGCGCCAGAATGGGATTGGTATAAGGGATCTCGGAGAGCGCGAGACGTCCCAGAAATGGACTCCATGGTCCAGGTAAATTAACCAGCATAGCAGTTCTCCATTGCAGCTCAGTTTATTTCAGGCGCGATGTTCAGCTGCCTGCAACTTTAAGTAGTGGAACATGTTTTCTGTCATAAACATGGGTAGCGGCCACTTCTTACCATTCATGACTTCCAGTAGCAGATGATTAAACAGACCTTTTTCCACATGCCCATAAACCGGGGTTTTGTTATGAACATTAATATAGGGCTTCGCAAAACGATTAAATTGCGCGTAATCCATGGTATGAGGGCTACTTTCGACGCCTTTGGCCCATTTCTGGAAGTCCGCCATGCTGACCACATGGGTTTTGAAAAGCATCCAGGACATACCCGCCCCACAATAATCGGCGGCGATTCCCTGATAGGTGCCAAGATGATCGCTTTCCAACGCATCCTTGGTACGCATGCCCGGCATGACATCAATCATGCCCACCAGTTGCGGTACAAAAAAATCAGTTGTCACTGCCGTAGACGTCAGCTTGAAAAATACCGGCGTATGCGCAGGCACCACCAGCTCATTCGCTATCGCCATGTTATGAAACTGGGGATAGATGAATAACCACTGCCAATCCGTAGCAATCACATCAATATCAATGGGATCACCTTTGGATTTCATATGCTTGGTAATGACCGTAGGATTGTAGGGATTGACCGCAAAGCTGCCATGCACGGCCACCGCCCACGACAAGAAAGCCACAGCCACAATGGGAATACCCCAGAAAGCCAACTCCAGCTTGTTGGAATGCTCCCATTTGCCATCATAGGCACCCCGATTTTTTCCTTTCTGATACCTCCACATGAACCAGACAATCAAAATTGCCGTAATACCAACGATGCTGAGCATGACTCCCACGTCAACCATCATGTAGATGAAGCTCGCATGGGCACCAATACCCTTGGGATCAAAAATCCACCAGGCTGAATGTTTTGCGCAGCCATTCAATAACAGTAGCAAGGGAGCAAACATCCAGTACCGCCAGCGGATGTATTTCATTTTATGCAACATATGCACCTCTCCTTCAATGAGGCATTTATTAGCAGACGATAATGAATTGATATTCCATAAAAATTATTATTATCAACGGATTGTGCAAATCATTATCCGATACTTCCGACACCATCTCTTTTATATTGGATAGTGTTATGCGATATATACATTACTATCTACTGTAGAACAACAATAAAAAATCTATGAGGCTCTATGATTTATAAAAGATGGATAAATTTAATATTATTGATTAGTTATATTATTAATGTCTGAACTAACGCATCCCCAAACCTGCAAATCATGGTATGCTGATCACTACAAAAAAGGGTTGGCCATGATCAAAAAACCACTTTACGAGCATGCCCAGGAACTGTTTCTATCCTGGATCCAGGTAGAAGCCAAAGAAATACCGGAGCTGTTGATTGATTTACGGCTGCAAAAAAAACGTCTGACCCTTTTTCGCGAACAAAGCGCCCTCACCCATCAGATCCTGCTGGGCAAAATGACAGCCAGCGCCATACTGATCAAAGCCGCTGAATCTCGCATGCTGATCGGTCAAATCGGCGAAAAAGTGCTCTGCGTCTATTACGGGCCTGACCAGTCTCTGGGCTTTCTCTCTACCATCCGCTTGTTGGATGCCACTGGCATGCATATTGACTATCCCCAACAAGTATGGATCCGCAATGCCAGAAAAAATGAACGCTTCGGTCTGACGGTGAATATGACGGCCTTCTGGACCAATGCGCAAAAAAATGAACCCATCTATGGACAGGTCATGGATATCAGTTATGGAGGATTTCTGGGGGGAATGCATATGGCCGCTTATGATGACGGCAGCCTCGACCTGCGCCTGCATGAACAGGGAGATATCATCCTGCTCAAATCTGACCACACCCGCTGGCGCGGCCTGGCGGAATTGCGGCGCTCGGCACTCATCACCCAGGATCCTGAAAATTCCGACAGTGTCAGCGTGCCCGGCAAAGGATTTGCCCTACTGGGCTTTGCCTTCATTTTCACTGATGCCGAACATGCCCAAAGTCTGGCGCATTTTTTGGAGGGCAGTATAGAAGCCATTCAATGAGCAATCATTCGGGATTTATCGATCTGGAGCAAAACACCACAATGAGCCCATTTTATGCCATGCAAGGACGGAGCATCAGTGGCGAAATCATCCCCTTTTCTCAATTTCAGGGGCAAGTGGTTTTAATTGTCAACACCGCCAGCGCCTGCGGTTTTACGCCCCAATATGCGGGATTGAATGACTTATACCGTGATTATGCGTCCCGGGGATTTACGGTACTGGCCTTTCCCTGCGACCAGTTCGGACATCAGGAACCAGCAGATAACTCCGACATTCTGCAATTTTGTACCCAGCGTTTTGATGTGCAATTCCCACTGTTCGAAAAAATCGACGTCAATGGACCACTTGCTCATCCACTTTATCAATGGCTGAGCAAATCCCGCCCGGGACTGCTAGGCCCTAAAATTCGCTGGAATTTCACTAAATTTCTGCTGGACCGCAAGGGCAAGATCATCGGCCGCTATGCTTCGTCCAAAAAGCCCGAGAAGCTGCGCCAGGTCATAGAAAAAGCCTTACGTGACAGGCACTGAAAGTCCGTCCAGCATTCCTCCACAAAGTACCAGCATACCCGTCGTCAGCCCCATAACCCGTTAGCGAGAAGAATTCCACAGTCGGCCCTTGCGTTTTGGCAGCCTACGGCTAATTACCGCTGAAAGCTTGAAACATTACTGTAATTTCAGAGGAAAAATCAGGTGCCATCATAAATGCAGGCCGCTTGCAGTACCTGCTCTGGAATGGCAGCATCATTCTGATTGTGCTCCATGGATGATGCTGCCGTCAGTACTTGATGGGGGCTTTAGTTCCCAGGATGGAGTTTGCGGGTAATCTCCGCCACATGCTGGCCCTGGAAGCGGGCGATGGCCAGCTCATTGGCCGAGGGTTGCCGGCTCCCATCGGCCTTGGCCAAGGTGCTGGCACCATAGGGCGTGCCCCCGGTGATTTCGTCCATGTTGCTGAGTTCCGGGCAACTGTACGGAACGCCCACGACCACCATCCCCTGATGGAACAGGAAGGGATGGAAGCTCAGGATAGTACTCTCCTGCCCGCCATGCTGGGTGGCGGTGCTGACGAAAACGCTGCCCACTTTGCCCACCAGAGCGCCCTTTTGCCAAAGCTCGCCGGTGCGGTCGAGAAAATTACGCATCTGCCCGCTCATGTTGCCAAAACGGGTAGGCGTGCCAAACAGTATGGCATCGTAGTCCCCCAGCTCGTGGGGATGGGCTTCGGGCGCCAACTGGGCCTTGACGTGCATGGCGGCCTGTTTCTCTGCTTCCAGGGATTCCGGAATCCGTTTAACGATCACCTCTACACCGGCTACGGATCGGGCCCCTTCGGCCTCAGCCTCGGCCAGGCTTTCCACATGCCCCCAAAGACTATGATACAGCACCAAAATCTTGCTCATATTCGACTCCTTGTGAATGGAAAAGACTCAGGCCAGACGGCCTGCACGAAAATCTTCCAGAGCCGTCCGGATACCCTGCTCGTCGTTCATCACGAAAGGCCCGTGCTGGACGATAGGTTCGTCCAGCGCCTTGCCGGCTACCAGAAATACCCGGCTGGCTTCGGTGCTTTCCAGCGCGACGGCTTCACCTGGCCCAAGAATACCCAGCTGCACTGCCGAAAGGCTTTTTCCCAAGACCTGAATCTGGCCGGTATAAGGAACCAGAAAGGCATGGCGATCGGCGGGGATTTCCTGCTCGAAGCGTGCCCCGGCAGGCAAGTGCAAATCCAGGATCAGAGGCTCGGTGATGGGTCGTTGCACCGCACCGATAACGCCTTGACTGTCTCCGGCAATGACAATGCCGGTGATGCCGTTGCTCAAAGTAAAGTGAGGCAATTCTGCCGCCGTGAAGTCCTGATACCAGGGTTCACAGAGCTTGTCGGCTGCGGGCAGATTCAGCCAGAGCTGAAAACCGGCCATCCGCCCTTCCTGCTGTTCCGGTATCTCGGAATGGATAACCCCGCGTCCGGTGGTCATCCATTGCACTCCGCCTGTTTCCAGAAGGCCTTCATGGCCGGCGCTGTCGCGATGACGCATGCGACCCTCCAGCATATAGGTAATGGTCTCGAAACCCCGGTGCGGATGGTCGGGAAAGCCGGCGATGTAATCGTCGGGCGTTTCGCTGCCAAAAAAATCCAGCATCAGAAAGGGATCGAGGCGGCGTTGCAAATCCCGATCAAAAAGGCGAATCAACCGAACGCCTGCACCGTCACTGGTAGGGCGGCCGTGAACAATACGTTCGATGGCACGCAGAGAATTTTCTTTCATGCTTAGCTCCTTGGGGCTGGTATGGATTGCCCCCTGTTTTTCTTATAATATGGGCTTTGCTTGTTTAATAAAAGTAGGTACTGATTAGTAACCATGAGAAAAACCCGAGAAGAAAATCCATGCCCCATGGATGCCCTGCTACGCCTGATTATGGGCCCCTGGACAACGCAGATCCTTTGGGTGTTACGAACGCAAGGGGCTCTACGTTTCGGCGCCTTGCAACGTCAGTTGGGACAGATTTCGGCACGGGTGCTGACCCAGCGCCTGCGCTTGCTGGAAGACGCCGGTATCCTCTACCGGGATTATCGTCCGACGGTTCCGCCCGAAGTGAGTTACGGTCTCACGGAAAGAGGCCGGCAATTGGGCAGCGTTCTGGATGGCCTCGATGCCCTGGCCCGCCAATGGGCTGCCGAGGATGCCCCTCAAAACGATAGCTGAGGCTCAGGTTGACGGACCGTTCGAGTTCAGCATGAGAACCGCATCTCCCTGGCGATAAATCAACACCAGGTGCGGTTTGCTATGGCAATCTCGAGACCAATATTATATATCAAACAGTTACTTTCATTTATTGGCGGAGGCGGTGAGATTCGAACTCACGAGGGGCGTAAACCCCTGCCGGTTTTCAAGACCGGTGCATTCAACCGCTCTGCCACACCTCCGTGCCAGTGGAGTGTACCCAAAGCCTGTAAAAATGTGAATGGCAGAAATGACAGTGCAGAAACGGCTAAAAATAAAAATTCCTTATATACTGAATTTCTACTTGTTTATCACCAAATTAAAAATACCTTGGTTCCCATAGACTAAAATCGGTCTATACTCCAGAAACGCTCACTGGGAGCGCTGCAATCATATGGCGGAGGAGAGGTCGATGTTTAAAAAAATGACGATGGTGGCTATTCTGGGACTGGGTCTCGCAGGTTCAACAATGGCAATGGCTGCAGATTCCAACACCGCTGCGACAGAGAGTAGCGCTGCAAGCGCGACAACAACCCCAGCTTTCATGTCCCCGGCCTGGGCTAAGGAACTTTGTACCGCCTGGAACAACAATCCGACATTGACAGAAAAGCTGGCCGGATCCTGGGTCAAGAACAACGGTGGCAAGGGTTATAAAGTCATGGAAGTTTCCGATTCCAGCATGAAAAGCACCCCTCCCATTCAGCTCGAAATCGCTGCCAAGGAAGGCAAGGCCGAATGTATTTATGGCGGAGCCGTCAAGGTGACAGACCTGAACTACAACTATGATTACAAAATGTGGGCTACTACCCACGACTGGCATCACATGGGTTCACCCATGATGGCCATGATGTTTGGTCGTCTCAACTTCAAGGGTCCGAAAATGGAAGCCATGGAAAACATGGGACCTTTTTCTGAATTCCTGAAACTGGTCAAGGAAGTGCCAGCTACGGTTCCGGCTTCCTGAACACACTGATTCAAGATACTGAAAAGGGCGCCTGTTGCAGGCGCCCTTTTTGCTTGAGCGGATATCTCCTGACAACAGCTCAATCCGGTTTCTGAAGACGCTCCAGCAACAAGGCATTGACCTGGTCTGGATTGGCCTTGCCCTGGCTGGCTTTCATCACCTGCCCTACAAAAAAGCCCAACAATTTATCTTTTCCGGCCCGGTAACCCGCTACCTGTTGGGGATTGGCAGAAATAATGGCGTCCACCATCACCGCAATAGCGGTTACGTCGGTAATCTGGCGTAACCCACGGCTATCGATGATGGCATCCACTTCACCACCCTGATGGAAAATTTCCTCGAAAATATCCTTGGCAATTTTCCCGGAAATGGTTTTGTCTTCAATCCGCTGCACCAGCAAGCGCAGTTTATCGGCAGGCACAGGACATTCCTGAATCTCGATACCCGCCTTGTTCAGGGCACCCAGCAAATCACCCATGACCCAGTTCGCGGCCAGTTTACCTTCCACACCATCCGCCACCACTTCGAAGTAGTCAGCAAGATCACGACTGGCCGTCAGCACTCCAGCGTCATAGGCAGACAATTGATACTGATCCATGAAACGCGCACGCTTGGCATCAGGTAATTCCGGCAAACCCTGCCGCACCTTTTCAATGCGTGCCTCATCCAGCACCAGCGGCAACAAATCAGGATCAGGAAAGTAACGGTAATCGTTGGCTTCTTCCTTGCTGCGCATGGACCGGGTTTCATCGCGGTTGGCATCATACAAGCGGGTTTCCTGGACAATACTGCCACCACTTTCGAGAATATCCTTCTGCCGCAGGATTTCGTATTCAATGGCTTTTTCCAGAAAGCGGAAAGAATTCAGATTTTTGATTTCCGCCCGGGTCCCAAAAGGCGCGCCGGGACGGCGCAAGGAAACATTGGCATCGCAGCGAAAGGAGCCTTCCTGCATGTTTCCGTCACAAATTTCCAGATAGCGCACCAGGGCATGCAGCTTTTTCAGATAAGCCACTGCTTCCGCCGAAGAACGCATATCAGGCTCGGAGACAATTTCCAGCAAAGGCGTACCGGCGCGATTCAGATCAATGCCCGACTGACCGACAAAAGCTTCATGCAAGGATTTACCGGCATCTTCTTCGAGATGGGCTCGGGTCACCCCGATGACCTTTTCCGTGCCATCGGCCATCTGCACCATCAACTGTCCCTGCCCGACCACCGGCAGCTCGTACTGACTGATCTGATAACCCTTGGGCAAATCGGGGTAAAAATAATTTTTGCGGGCAAATATGCTTTTCCGGTTGAGCTGTGCCCCAATAGCCAACCCCAGGGCAATCGCCTTGTCCACCGCCGCCGCATTCAAAACCGGCAGAGCACCCGGCATCGCCAGACAAACCGGACAAGTATGACTGTTGGGCTCCGCGCCAAAAGCTGTAGAACATCCACAGAAAATTTTGGTGGCTGTATTCAGTTGGGCATGGACTTCAAGACCAATCACCACTTCCCAATCCATACTCATGCCTCCCCCGCCTGCAAGGTCGGTCGCGCCAGATGCCAGTCGGTTTCCTGCTGGTAGCGATGCGCCACATTGAGCAGCAGATCATCCGCAAAATAATCCCCCATCAATTGCATGCCGATAGGCAGCCCCGACCGGGTGAATCCACAAGGCAGACTGAGCGCCGGAATCCCTGCCAGATTGACCGCTATAGTATAAATATCGGCTAGATACATGGAGATAGGATCAGCGTTTTTTGCCCCAAGGCCAAACGCTGGGCTCGGGGTAGTCGGACCAACAATCACATCCACTTCGGCAAAAGCCCGGCGGAAATCTTCGCGTATCAGACTGCGTACCTGCTGGGCCTTGAGATAATAGGCGTCGTAATAGCCGGCGGAAAGCACATAGGTTCCCACCAGAATACGGCGACGGACTTCCGCGCCAAAGCCCTCGTAGCGACTCTTGCGGTACAAGTCATCCAGATTTTCCACAGCCTGACTGCGATGGGTGTAGCGGACTCCGTCAAAACGCGACAAGTTGCTGGAAGCTTCGGCCGGCGCCAACACATAGTAGGTGCTCACGGCATGAGGATTATTGGGCAGGCGAATGGACTGGATGGATGCCCCTTGTTTCGCCAACTGGTCAATACCCGACTGCACAGCAGCAGCCACTTCTGGATCCAGCCCCTCACCAAAAAACTCCTCTGGAACGCCCACCCGCAAACCCTGCAGAGGGCGGTCCAGACCGCGCAAGAAATCACTGGCAGCCGCAGGATGACTGGTGGAATCCCGAGGATCATGGGCGGCCATGGCATCCAGCAGTAAAGCACAATCCTCCGCAGAACGGGCCATCGGTCCGCCCTGATCCAGACTGGAGGCAAAGGCAATCATGCCATAGCGCGATACCCGCCCGTAAGTCGGCTTGATTCCGGTAATGCCACACAAGGCGGCAGGTTGACGAATGGAACCACCTGTGTCCGTACCCGTTGCCACCGGCACCAATCCCGCCGCTACCGCCGCCGCTGATCCACCGGAAGACCCTCCGGGTACCATATCCACATTCCAGGGATTGCGTACCGGCCCGAAATAACTGGTTTCATTGGAAGAACCCATGGCAAATTCATCCATGTTCAGCTTGCCCAGCATCACCATCCCTGCCGCAGCCAAGCGCTCGACAACCGTCGCACTATAGGGAGCGACAAAGTTTTCCAGCATTTTGGAACCGCAAGTGGTGGGTAAATCGGCCGTGCAAAAAATATCCTTGTGGGCCATGGGCAAGCCCAACAATGCACCGGCTTCGCCTTTGGCCAGGCGGGCATCTGCTTGAGTCGCAGATTCCAGTGCCGCCGCTTCCGTAACCGTAATAAATGCGTTGAGTTGCGGATTCAGGGCACGAATACGCTGCAAGAGCGTCTCGGTCAGTTCAAGGGCGGAGAAGTCTTTGTTATGAAGACCCTCACGGAGTTGGCGCAGGGATAAATGGTGGAGATCCAAGTCTGGCTCCTGTTATTCGATGACTTTGGGGACGAGAAAAAGCCCATGCTCAGCGGCGGGGGCACTGGCCATCAGACGTTGCCGTTGATCGGCGTTGGCTATCTGATCGGGCCGCAGTGCTTGCTCCAGATCGAGAGGATGCGCCATGGGCATGACTCCCTCGGTAGGAATCGCACGCAACGCTTCTACCATCGTCATGATTTTTTCCAACTGTCCGGCCACCGCAGGCACCTCCTCTTGAGGTAAGGCCATGCGCGCCAGATGGGCAGTACGGCGCACCGCATCCTGATCAAATGCCATATTTAATGCTTCCCTTGCTTCTGGGGTGAAGATTCAGTCGCAGCAGACGGAGTTTCGGGAGAAGCCGCCGGAGGCAGGGACAAGCCTTCCAGCAACTGACTTTTACTCACCATTCCACCACTGATCAGATACTGTTCATGCTGCTCCCAGGCATTGCGCATGAACTGATACGGATTAACGGCTTCCTGAACCATGCGAATTTTTGGTCCATCCACGTAGCCAGTATTAATAATACCCATACCAGACAGTGCATATTTGGCCGGCGTGCTGGTGACATAGTAAGCGGGTCCGGTAAACATGACCATAGCGAGACCGGGCAGGCTGCGTAAGGAGCTGGGGCCATAAAAGGGCAATACCAGATAGGGACCCTGGGGCACGCCCCACACGCCTAGCGTTACTCCCAGACTGTTATCGTGCGTAGGGAGATCCAGCTTGTCGGCCACATCAAACAAGCCACCCAGACCAAACACGGAGTTCACCAGAAAACGGCTCATATCCTCCATGCCCTGCTGAACCCGCCCTTGCAGGAAGTCATTAATAAAAATATAGGGCATGCCGACATTGGAAAATACATTACTGACACCCGTGCGTACAAATCCCGGGGTGACCGCCTTGTAGCCTGTGGAAACGGGCTCCAGCACATAATCATAAAGACCCATGTTCAAGTGGAACATGGTATGATTGAAGGCCTGCAGCGGGGGCCGACTCGGCGTCGACGCTGCGGAACCCGGACCATGCACGGTGGCACAACCCGATATCGCCAACACCCCAGCGGCAAAAGCAGTGCCCAGCAGAAAGCCCCGGTGACTCATCAGGACCTACCGTTAGCGTAGCCGGCAATTTGCGCTTTCAAATGGGCTACCAAAGCTGCAAACCCCTTACTTTTGATGGTTTCTGTATATTCTGCCCGCTTCAGGGAGAGATCACTGACGCCATCTGCCACAACATTGACAATACGCCAATGCCCATCCTGCTGCTGCAACAAATAGTCAAAGCGATGGACCTTGCCATTGTGCATGGTGAGCGTGCTAAATACCCCTTCGGTGCCAGGCTGCATATTTTGGCTGCTCACTACCGCAAAATGCTCCCCGGCATAATTATTGAAACGGGCTGCATAGGTAGCCGCCGTATAATCTGCCAGCACCTCCACAAAAGCTTTCTGCTGCGCCGAACTCAGTTTGGTCCAAGTGTCTCCCAAGGTCAGATGCGCAATTCTTGTGAAATCATAGACCTGACGAACCACCGGAGAAATGATGGCATAGCGGCCATGATAGCCAATTTTACTTCCGCCATGCATCGCCTTGAGCAAAGCAGCGTCCAAGGAATCAATGGTAGCTTGAGGTGTCATCGCCTTTACTGCTGCAGTATGGGGCGCAGTCTCGGCCGCTGTGCCTGCCCAGGCAGGCAACAATGGAGCCATCGACATGGCGAAAACGGCGGTAAGCAGCACATTTTTTTTCAAGAACATTATGATTCTCCTTTTCTATATGGTCATACAAAGACCATCAGTTGCTACTTATCGTTCCACCCGCAACGGAAATACCGGATGATTGGGTCCTTGAGAGGGTGGCATGGTCGGCATATCCGGGGCCATCGGTCCTTCCGTACGCGGTCCGCGCAAAGCCACTTTCAGAGCACGCAATGGATGGGCAAAAGTATCATTGACCGCCGTCGGCTCAAAACCCGAATGTACCTGGCACTGATCGCACTTACGGTTCACGCCCACGCCGTACTGATCCCAGGGCGTTGTCTCCATCATTTCCTTATAAGTTTGGGCATACCCTTCACTGACCAGCAGATAACAGGGTTTCTGCCAACCAAAAATATTGCGGGTAGGATTCCCCCAAGGCGTACATTGATAGTTCTGATTACCGGCCAGAAAATCCAGGAACAAACTGGACTGATTAAATGTCCATTTGGCCTTGCGTTCCTTGCCGATCCGGAAAATATCCCGGAACAATTGCCGGGAGGCCCGGCGTTGAATGAACACTTCCTGCTGAGGGGCGCGCTCATAGTTGAATCCGGGAGAAATGGTCACCCCCTCTACACCGAGCGCCTTGCAATCGTCCAAAAAGTTGGCCACTTCTTCCGCACCTTCGCCCTGAAACAGCGTGCAGTTCACCGTCACCCGAAACCCCTTTTCAACGGCTTCCTGGATAGCTGCCGCCGCACGCTTGTAGGTACCCGGCTGACACACAGAATCATCATGCCGGTGTTCATTGCCATCCAGATGCACGGAAAAGGTCAGATACGGTGACGGTGCATAGTCATCCATACGCTTTTTCAGGAGCAGCGCATTGGTACACAGGTAAACAAAGCGCTTACGTTCGACCAGGCCTTTGACGACTTCCGGCATATCCTTGTGAATCAGAGGCTCACCACCCGCAATGGAAATAATGGGCGCACCACACTCTTCGGCAGCACCAATGCATTCTTCCACAGACAGGCGCTTATCAAGTACATCATCCGGATAATCAATTTTTCCACAACCGGCACAAGCCAGATTGCAACGGAACAGCGGCTCCAGCATCAGCACCAAAGGGTAACGCTTACGCCCCCGCAATTTTTGCGAAATGATGTAGCGACCGACCTTATAGCTCTGAATCAAAGGAACACCCATAATATTAACACCCCCGCCTGACGGCCCTAAAACTGGTGAACAACAAACCGCATAATTCCATCAAGTATAACATACCAAAGCGTATGTGGGACAAGCGCAACAGAAATTAGGCGGTTTTCCCGCGCGAAAGAAAGAAAAACAGGAAATTGGCAAGCCTTGGCGCCAGCTTCGGTCGTAATAGACGGGCATCATAAGCGGCAAAGCGCCGCTCATTTTCGGCCCGGCACAAAGCCAGTAACTGGGTCAGATTGATATCGCTGCTGACCTGCTCATGACCGGTCATGGTAAAATTTTCTTCCTGATGATCATTCAGCCCCCGAGCCGTCTGAATACGCGCCCAGGCTTGCATGGCAATTACCTGAATACGCTGATATTCCAGCACGATTTTTTTCCAGAAGGGCAGGCGCCGGCGATGCCATTTCAACCAGTTGATGAAAAAAATAATATGTCGGGCTTCTTCCTGCATCACTGGCTCAAATATATCGACCAAATCCGGAGGGAAAAACCCGGATTTTTTCGCAGCGGCAAACAACCCAAAAGCAAAATAAGAGTCCAGACATTCCCCGTAACCCGTGTATAAAAACTCCCAATAGGGATCCCGCAGGGGCGGCGGCGGCGGGGAAGGTGGAATCTGGATATTATAATGGGATACCAACGCCTGGAGCAGTTCCGAATGGCGCTGCTCCTCACGACCATCCAGAGCCACCGCAGCGCGCACCACCGGGTCCGGTTCCCGCTCGGCCATACTCTGGACCATACGCGCAGTCACACTTTCCGTTGCCACCGCCTCGCCCCAGAAAGGCAAGGACTTGACCCGCTGTTCCGCAGCCGCATCCAGTTCAGGCCAGGGCATGTTTTTAGGATCAAAATGCACATGCGTGTCATGCATGAACTGACAAAACAAATCTCGATGTTGCTCAGAACCCAGTTCTAAGGCTGCTGCCGTCATGAAACCCCCTCTTCACCACTTGGAATTCTCAACCATCGCCGGCGCATATAATGACCCTCTGATATGGACCATGACAAGAGCACCGGAATACCCAGGAACAGTTCCCGCAAGCGCCGCGCCAAGGCGTAGGCCAGGGCCAGGTCCGGCCCGATGCCCATGAAGCTGCCTAGCAGGACGAACCCACCTTCCTGAACGCCTATGCCTCCAGGAACCAAAAAAGCGGCACTGCGCAAGGCCTGTCCCAGACTTTCCAGCAGCAAGGCTGCCCAGAAAGGGATGGGATGATGGAGCAACTGGAAAGTCACCCACACCTCTGCGGTTCCTGCCAGAAAACTCGACAGTTGCCAGAAATTGGCCACGAGCAGCGACCATCCCCTGCCATACAAGGTCCGGATCTCAGCATCCAGCAATGTCGGATCAGTTATATTCCCCAACAGATCATAGCCACCCAGTAGTTTTTTTCCGATCAACTGCAACAAGCAGAACAGTCCCTTGTGCTTTTGTAACCAGTAAAAAACACCTAACACCGGTAATGACAGAAACAATACCCCCAAAACCTCCAGAACTAGCAAGTGATTAGTGAGTGCAACCATCAAGACGACGATGCCCAGCAAGGTAAACAGCACCTGACTCAACAGGGTCAGAGTGACCTCTACCATGATACTGGCACCCGCCACGTAAGGAGAGAGCCCATGTTGCGCAAGCAGACGAATACCCAGCAGTTCACCACCGACACGGGCTACGGGGAGCAGACTATTCACCGATTCACGCACTAATGCTACCCAGAGCAGCAATCCAAAGCGGGCACGGGACTCGCTACTGAGCAGCCATTTCCAGCTCAAGGTATCCAGTGCCAAGGGCAGCAAATGAAAGGGTACAAGCCACAGCAAGCTCCAGCCAGCGACAGCCAGCAAGGCCATGATCCCTATCAGGCCAGCATGGAGCACCAGATATACAGCGAGAGCCAGCCCCAATACCCCTGAGAGCAAAATAAAAGCCATCTGCCTCACGGCCTAGCTTCCCTCATCCTGTTCAATTCCCTCTTCACGGGGTGAAGGCGTACAGAGCAGCATCAACGTCGGCAAAATGATCAAAATGCACAACAGCACTATGGCCAGAGCCAGGCTTAAGGCCTCTCCAAGACTGGCCATGCCCGGATCACGAGAAATGGCCATGCTGCCAAAAGCGCTGAGGGTGGTCAGTCCGCTGAAAAATACAGCCAGCGGTGTTGAAGTACCCAGCAAATGGGCCACGTCCACCCCATTGCGCCAGCGCACCACAAGATAAATGGCAAATGCCACACCCAGGCCGATGAGCAGGGGCAGAACGATGATATTCCCCAGATTGAAACTCAATCCCAGCAGACTCATGGCCGCCACGGTAAACAGTGCTGCCAGCAACAGGGGGATCATGATCAGCAGCACATCGCGGTAGCGCCGCAAAGCCAGTAACAACAAAATGCTGATGCTGGCCAGCGCAATATAGGTAGCTTCCTGAAAAGCGCCGAGTACCGCCTCGCCCCCTTGAACCAGCATCACTGGAGTTCCAACAGCCTGCGGCTCGACCTTGAGAACGCTTTTCACAAAACGGTACATGGCCGCATTACTGCTCAGATCTTCCTTGGGGAAAATTTCCACCCTGGCCTGCCCGGAAGGACCCAGATAACGCTCCCGGAGTGCTGCCGGCAAGGTTTTCAAAGTAACCGGTCCCGCCATCAAGGCCATTCCCAGCTCCTTCAGCTCGCCGGGTAAAGTGCCCATCACGCTGTTTTGCAGCGCATCGATAGCGTGGGGATGACCGCCTTCCTGGCGCAAAAACTGCTGCAAATGATCGGCCAGTTGCGTAGCCACCTTACCGTGCGCAGAATCGTGACCATCTTTATTGGCCAGAGAACGTAATTCCTTAACCAGCTTTTCGAGTTTTTTGCCTGTGTCAGCCGCTGGTGGCTTGAGTGAGGTCGGCATCATCAGCGAAAAGGGGGGCACCACAATTTGCAAATTCTGTAAAATGGCCAGCTTTTCTTTTTGCTTGCTGGGGATATAGCTTTGCACCGTCAGCGCCCGGGCAACCGTTGGCAACTGTTTGACACGATGCGCCACAGCCTGAGCGGCATCCAGATCAGGAGCCAGCACTTCCATCCGGTAAGGCGCCGTATCCGGATTGGCCAGCAGCTTCTCAAAAACCTTCACCCCTTCGGCATGCTGATCAATCATGTGCAAGGGATTGAAGTCAAAAGTGGCATGCATGGCCAGAGGAATCGCCCCCAATGCCAACAACGTGACCAACCCCAGAATCCAGTAGGCATAGCGATGAATTGGATGCTTCGCCAAGGTTGGAATTACCCGAAAATGCGGATAATAGGCAGTATTCTTTGAACCCTGGACAGCAATCGGCCACAGGGTCAGGTAGGCTGGCAGAAAAGTCAGGGTGAGTAACAGGGCAATAAGCATGCTGGTGCCGGAAATCAGACCCAGATCAACAATGCCGGCATAGCTGGTGGGCACAAAGGCGTAAAAGCTGAGCGCCGCCGCCACGGCGGCCAGCCCCAATGCCGCGCCCATTCCCTGGGTGACCCTTTGCATGGCCACCCGATGTACGGCTCCGTTAAACATTTCTTCCCGATAGCGTAGACAAAACTGAATGCCAAAATCCACGCCGAGTCCAATAAACAAAATGGCAAAGGCCACAGAAATAAGATTGAACGGACCGATAAAAAACAGGGCCCAGGCAGCCGTCAAAATAATGCCGGATACGAGCCCAATGAGCACACCTGACACCAGCTTGACCGAGCGCAGGGCAATACTGAGCAGGATGATTTCGAGACCAAGGGTCAAAGCCAGAGAGAATCCGGCCCCCTGACTCACCGTTTTCAGCTGTTCGGCATCCAGTACCGCACCACCGGTTATCCCGACACTCAGACCATGGGCGGCATTGAGCTGCAGACTTTGTAAGCCCGCGCGCAAAGCATGAATCCCCGCGCCTGCTGGCTGCAAGGACTGGAAATTCATGACCGGTTGAATAATGACAAAACGTTGGGCAGGACCAAGTTTGGCCAGACTCCCACCCATCATTTTGCTCCAGGAAAGCTGATATGGCTTGCCTTCCAGTTGCGCTGTCACTGCCTCATCCAGGGCCGTGAAAATAGCGGTCATTCCCGGCAACTGCACGCCGTTACTTAACCTTTGACTGATAGCCAGATTTAACAGGTCACTCAAACCACCAAGACTGGGATCAGCAGACAGCCGCGCGATAAGGGGCTGGGCGTTGGTGATCCGATTGGCAAATGCCTGCACCTGTGCTGGCGACAAATACAGCAACCCATTCCGCTCAAAAAAACTGCCTCCACCAGGCACGTACACACTGTGGAAATGTTGGGGATGGGCCCGCACCCAGTCTTCCAGACGTTTGACCGCCTCCGCCGTACTCTGGGGATTTTTCCCTTGCAGTACCACCACAATGGTATGTTGATCCTGGGAAAACACCTTATGGTAAGCGACTTCTCGCTTCTGAAAAGGAAGGTCCCGGGACAAGGCATTACTGGTGTTGGTATCTACCGAAAAATGCGTAAATGCGTAAAACAATGCCAACAGGGTAAGGAGCAGCAGGGTTCCAATCACCCAAATGGCGCGCCGCACAGAAAAATCCACCACCTGAACCATGAAATAGGCAATACCTTGGCCCATGCGTTCCAGGAAACGTTCAGCCGCTGATAAAATCACGGAATCGACCTCTCATAATCTGCTGCTCACGCAAATACTCCCCAACCAAGGGGCTCAATAATGCCGCATATTCTGCCTGAGGCTCATAGTCCGGCATCAACTTTTTCAGGAGCGGACTTTGTGTCGTCGCCGGATGAAAATAGATTTCGATCAAACCTTGCCGGGGCAAGCATTTCAGCAATTGCAACAAACGCAGCTCGGTCATATGCCCTGTGGCATCCAGGCCACAAAGTAAGTCATTATAAAGCAGCCCCCGATTTTCCAGCTGCCTGCGCATTCTGGCCAGCCAGGGGCGCAAAAAAAAAGCCCAGAAGGCCGGGGCAAAACCCTGTGCCCCGCCACATCTGGCCAGTGTCAGGGATTCCCAGGGTAGCCGCACCGCTCGCAGGGCAAAATCTCTGCCAATGTCCAACATCAGGCTCAACACGGTGGGATGCAAATGCAGATGCTTGTGTGCATTGGCATGATCCAGAACCAGGCCTGAGTCGGCAAAGGCCGCAAACTGGGCGCGAATTTCTGCGGCCAGTTGGCGACGCACCTTGGGCAGAAAAAAATAGCGTACTCCACGCAACCATAAATCAGCCGCAAAACGCCCGCTGCTATCCACCAGATCTGGAACCTGCTCCGCTGGCAACAGCGGAGTGCCATCCACCAGAGTCAGGTGCAAGCCCACGCCCAAGCCGGGAAGCTTTTTAGCCCGCTGAATGGCATCTGCCGCCGCAGGGGCCGCTACCATAAGACTGGCGGTGGTCAGCACACCTCGCTGGTATGCTGATTCCACCGCCGCATTGACCGCCAGATCCAGACCAAAGTCGTCGGCGTTGAGAATCAATCGCCGAGTGGGTGCCTGCCCCACTTCAGCCGTGGCGCTGCCGCAGGAAGCGCACAAACTCAACGCCCTCCCGCAAACGTCGCTTCATCATCTGTGTGCTTTTCAGCATTTCACCTGTGATTTCAGCAATTTTCCCGGCACGGAAGTAGAAACGTTTGTACATGGTTTCTACGGAATCAAATATTTCCGTGTGATTCAGGTGCGGATAACTCATCGGGCTGATCTGCACCCCCCGGTCATTGACCAGATGGGATTCATCTTCCTCGGTCAGCCAGCCCTGCTCCTTGGCCTGATTGTACAAAAAGGTCCCGGGATAAGGGGCTGCCAGCGACACCTGTATGGTATGCGGATTGATTTCCTTGGCAAATTCGATGGTTTTTTGAATGGTTTCCTTGGTTTCTCCGGGCAGGCCGAGAATGAAGGTGCCGTGAATGACAATACCCAGTTTGTGGCAGTCCGCCGTAAATTTACGTGCTGCCTCCACCTTGATGCCCTTTTTGATATTATTGAGAATCTGCTGGTCACCGGATTCATAACCCACCAGCAACAAACGCAGACCGTTTTCCCGCAATACCTTGAGGGTTTCATAGGGGACATTGGCCTTGGCATTGCAGGACCAAGTCACCCCCAGTTGGCCCAGACCCCGGGCGATTTCCTCCGCGCGTGGACGATCATCCGTAAAGGTATCATCGTCAAAGAAAATTTCCTTGACCTGGGGAAAGTTTTTCTGAATGTAGCGCACTTCTTCAACGACATTGGCAGCACTGCGGGTCCGGTAACGATGCCCGCCAACAGTCTGGGGCCAGAGGCAGAAGGTACACTGGGAACGACATCCCCGACCCGTATAAAAGGAAATATAAGGGTGCTTGAGGTAGCCGATGAAATAATCTTCAATATGCAGATCGCGCTTGTACACTTCCGACACAAAAGGCAGGGCATCCATGTCTTCAATCATAGCCCGGTCGGGGTTATGGATCAGTTGCCCGTCCTCAGCGCGATAGTTGATACCATCCACCTCACTCAGGGGACGGCCTTCGGCAATTTCCTTGAGGGTGTAGTCAAATTCTTCACGGGCCACAAAGTCCACGGCATGGCCAGCATCGCGCAGGGACTCCTCGGGTTCGACGGCGACCTTGGCACCAACCATCCCGATCATCATTTTCGGATAATGCTCCTTGAGCAATTCCGCCATGCGCACATCCGAAGAAAAGGAAGGCGTACTGGTATGAATGATGCACAATTCATAGGCAGCGGCCACTTCCAGGGTTTCTTCCACACTCACATCAGCCGGCGGGGCATCGAGCAGACGACTGCCGGGAATCATCGCGGCCGGCTGGGCCAGCCAGGTGGGAAACCAGAAAGAACGAATTTCCCGTTTGGCCTGATAACGGGAACCAGCACCACCGTCAAAGCCTTCAAAAGAAGGTGCCTGCAGGAAAAGGGTTTTCATCGTCATTATCTTGCTCCATCTTGGCCGCCCAGACGTCCGTCAGCACCGACCTTAAATTGTGCTCCCCGCCAGGCGACCTGCCGGGCAAAGAGTCCATGAAACCAAATCCACAGCCCCACAAAATCTGCCAGCAGAGCTATTACCCAAGTATCTGTTGCACTGAGTTTGTGCATAATTTGCCTATGGTACACGAGGCGCAACAAGAGGACCATACCCAGCGGTATGATCCCTCCCCATCCCGACCCCAGCAGGAGCCAGGGGGTCAGCAGCGTCACCAGCGGCAAAGGATAACTAAAAAAAGCCAAACGGTAGCCCATCGGCTGCACGCTGTGGGTCGTGCGCGCCCAACGTAAGGCATGTTGATAAAATACTCGAAAGTTGGCTTCCTGCACTCGGGTATCCACCACATAATCGGCAAGGATCGTAGCTTTACCCAGCTGGCGGGCATGGGCACCCAGCCAGTAATCATCAGCCAGTTGATCGGCCAGCCTTTGCAATCCGCCAAGCGCCTGCAGGGTAGAGCGCTGCAAGGCCATGGTTGCGCCTCCACAGAAAATATTGGGCCCCAGCCGGGTCGAAACCAGCACCGAGGGTAAAAAAAGACTGTTGATCTGACTGGCCAGCAACCGGGAAGCGAGGTTCGCTTCGGCCAGTCCCCGATACAGGCAGGTCAGCACCCCCGTGTGCGGGTCCGCCAACTGCGGCAGCAGCTGGCGCAGATAATGGGGTCCGACCACAATGTCGGCATCACTGATCAGCAGCAGATCATACTTACAGGCGCCGAGAATACCCGTGAGATTGTTGACCTTGGGATTACGCCCCGTTTTTTCTTCTGTCAGCACCCAACGCAGATCCAACTCAGGAAACTCTCGTTGGAGGCGCTGCACTACGGCAATGGCCGCATCGTCGGCATCCTGCACCCCGGCAACAATTTCATAGCAGGGATAATCCTGCAGACAAAAGCTGCGCAGGCAGGCATACAAATGCCCATCATCGCCATGCAAGGGCTTGAGCAGGCTCAGGGCGGGTAATGTTTCATCGGCAGCAAGCAGGGAAACACCATCTGCCTCGGTCAGCACCGGCCGCCAGGCCCGCAGCACCCACATGGCGAGAAGCTGATAACCCAGGGCCGCCATGGCCAGCAAGAACAACAGTCCCTGCAGAATCTCATCCATCATGATCACAAATAATGATGTTCGGCAAACCATTTCACCGCATCGCGCAAGGCTTCTTCGGCCGGACGATGCACATAATGCAGCTGCTCCTCAGCTTTCTGCGAGGAAAAATACATTTTATGGGCGGCCATGCGCAGCTCATCCAGGGTCACCAGGGGCGTCCCCCGCCCTTGCAGGCGCACCACACTCTCGGCGGTCCAGGCCAGAGGATAAAGCATCTTGCGCGGAATGCGCAGCAGCGGCGAACGTTTGCCGGTAAGACCGGCAATGCGGGTCAGAATGGCCTGCAAGGAAAGATTGTCGCCGCCGAGAATATAGCGTTGCCCCGGCTCACCATGCAGAAAAGCCTGCCAGTGTCCCATGGCCACATCATCCACATGCACCACATTCAGGCCCGTATCCACATAAGCGGGCATTTTCCCAGCTGCGGCATCCCGCACCAGGCGCCCGGTCGGGGTGGGTTTGCGATCCGCAGGCCCAATGGGTGTGGAAGGATTGACGATCACAATCGGCGCGGCCTCATGCTGACAGAGTTTGTGCAGCGCCTCCTCTGCCAGAAATTTGGAGCGTTTGTAATGCCCGATCATGTCCTCCAGCGTGGAAGGGGCAGCTTCATCAGCCACCCGGCCATCCGTATAATGCCCGAGTACTGCCACGCTGCTGGTATAAATGAAGCGCTCCACCCCCGCATCCAGGGCCGCCCGGGCCAGCCGTTCGCTCCCTTCTACATTAGCGGCGTACATGGATTGGGGATCGGGTACCCACAGGCGATAATCGGCGGCCACATGAAACACCAGAGAGCAACCGGCAACGGCTTTATCCAGAGCCCGGCCATCCGCCAGATCCCCCGGAAACGGCTCCACCTCCAACCCTTCCCAGTTGCTGCTGTCAGCCCCCGGACGATACAAGACCCGGACCTCCAGACCTTCGGCGAGCAGACGCCGGAGTACCGCCCCCCCCACAAAACCCGATGCACCGGTCAGCAGGGCTTTCATGACGGCCTCGCTGTTTCGAGATAAGGCTGGACCCGACGCAAACCCTGCAAGGCCGCCTGCATTTGTCGGCCCAGCCCCATGAGGGCTGGCAGGTCACCGGGATGATGCAGCAGCCCCCCCAACAAGGGCAGCCAGCGCGGCCGGCCATAGGCATCGACACTACGGGTGGCAGTGGCTGGCAGCGCCTGGCTGGCAGGGTCCACCACACTGCGCACTACCAGAAAGGGCAGACCTGCCCGGGTAGAGCACTCCGCTACCGCCCCGCTCTCCATATCTACTGCCTGGGCATCAGGATGTTCTGCCCGAAGTTGGGCCTTGGCGGCAATGGAAGCACAGGGCAAACTTACGGAACACAGGTCACCACCCGGCACCCGGGAAGAAAGCTGGTGCAAGAGGGTCATACGCCAGGCCGGGTCCACCGGCCAGTGGCGTCCATTCCAGACCACCTGTTCCGGCACCAGCAGATCTCCGGCCTGACAATCCGGATTCAGCCCGCCGGCGGTTCCCCAGGAGAGCAAAGCGGCAACACCAGACTGCAGTAATTGTTCAGCGGCCTGCTTGGCAGCTAAAGGCCCCATGCCCGAAATCACCATGCTGAGTTGATCACTGACCGCAATCATCCGTTGATGGCTTAAGGTGCCGGAATGAAGGGTCTGGGCTTCGGCATCCAGGGCCACCACTACACCTATCCGTGGGGCTGACATCCCAGATTCCGGAATCGGGCCAGAGCCCAGAGGGGAAAATACACGCTGTAACCGTGGTAAATGAGATAGAACACCTTGGGGAATCCCGGGGCATTGAAAAAAGGATCCTGCCAGCCCGAATGGCTATCCTGATGAGTCTCCAGCCAGTGAATTCCGCGCCGCAGCGCCCTGGAGCCCTTATCACCGGCCGCCATCAGGCCCAGACAGGCCCAGGCGGTCTGGGCGGCCGTGGAATCCTGTCCTGCACCGGCCAGCCCGGGTTCTGCGTAGGAATCGTTGTTTTCTCCCCAGCCACCATCGGCCTGCTGCATGGCCCGCAGCCAGTCGGCGGCCCGATCCATGGCCGGTTGCAGGGAAGGATCCTGCAATTCTCCCAGCGCCATCAGCACCGACCAGGTACCGTAAATATAATTGGTGCCCCAGCGACCAAACCAGGCTCCGGAAGATTCCTGTTCGCGGAGCAGATAGGCAACCGCCCGGCGCAGCACATCTCGATCCCGGGCCCGGCCCAGATAACCGAGAAAGGCCACGACCCTGCCGGTCACATCCGCAGTCGGAGGATCCAGCAGCGCCTTATGATCGGCAAAGGGAATTTCATTCAGATAATAATGGGTATTATCCACATCATAAGCACCAAACCCACCATTGCGGGACTGCATTCCCGCCAGCCAGTTGGCGGCTGTTTCGATACTCTCCTGATCCTCCGGGCGTCCGGCCCGCGCCAGCGCCCAAGCCACTGCTGCAGTATCGTCCAGGTCAGGATAGTAAGGGTTGGCATACTGAAAAGCCCAGCCGCCTCCCGCCAGATGGGGGCGCTGCACCTGCCAGTCTCCCGGCTCCTGACGAATCTGCCGCGCCTTCAACCAGGCAATGGCTTTTTCTGCCGCATCTCCCAGATTCTCGGGGCCATCAGCCTCGATCAGCGCATGGAGGGCCAGACAAGTATCCCAGACCGGAGACATGCAGGGCTGGCAGTAAGCATCATCGGCTCGCTCCACCACCAGTTTATGCAATGCCGCAGCGGTTGCCTGACGATAGGGATGTTCCGGGGCATAACCCAGCAGCTCCAGGGCCTCATGGGCATTGACCATGGCCGGGAAAATCCCGTTCAAACCGTCTTCTCCGTTGATACGCGCCGTAAACCACTGCTCGGCCCGACGTACGGCAATCCGGCGCAGCGCAGCGGGAATGCCCTTTTCGATCACCTCCCAGAAACGATCCAGGGCCAGAAAACTCCGGGCTACCAGCCCCTGACGGGCACAGGCAAAATAATCCTGAATTTGTTCGGGTGGCCGACGAAACAACTCACGAATATGCACTTTCAGAGGGTTTTTGGCCTGGGCCTTGAGACTGCACAAAATAAACAGCGGTACCATGACGGTCCGCGACCAGGACGCCACTTTGTAAATATGAAAGGGAAACCAGCGCGGCAGGAGCATGATCTCCACCGGGATGGAAGGCACCGCCCGCCACGGCACCTGGGCAAAAAGGGCCAGGGTAATCCGGGTGAACACGTTGGCGTGTTCGGCACCGCCGTGGGCGAGAATCGCCTCTCGGGCTCGGCGCATATGGGGCAGATCCGGGGCATCACCCGCTAGTTTCAGGGCATAGTAGGCTTTCACCGAAGCACTCAGATCAAAATGCCCGCCGTAATACAGCGGCCAACCGCCATGATCCGCCTGTTTACTGCGCAAATACACGGCAATTTTGGCCTCCAGGGCCGGATCCCGCTCATCCATGTAATGCTGCATCAGAATGTATTCCGCAGGAATGGTGCAGTCGGCTTCAAATTCAAAACACCAATGTCCGTCAGACGCCTGCTTTTCAAGCAGCAAGCGCCGCGCAGTCTCCAAGGCATCGGCGGGGGTCTGTTCGCGGCTTTGCGTCCGAAATGTACGCAGCATCTCGCCGGCCAAAGGCATTGGTTGCAACAAGCGATTCATGCCTGTGCAGCCAGCGGCGCGCACCGCAGGGGTTTGATCGCCGCCCGAAAACTGGCCAGCAACAGGGCATCCGAGCGGTGCATGAGCTTGGACAGGAGCACGACCCACTGTACGCTGTTGCGGCTGATTTTGACCTCAGCCCCGGCGGCAAAAGTCGGATTTTCGGCAATACGTCGCAAGGTCAACACCGCCATAGCCAGCGCCCAAAGACAAAAATCGCGCATGCCAGTCTGCGCTGCCGGAATCATCAGGGTATAGTGCAGCGCGTTTTCCAGATGTTTGGCCGCTATATCCAGCAAGATTTCCAGTCCCTCTTGAAAGCCAGGATCCTGGCTGCCCGGCTGCAGGCTGGCAATATCGCAACCGTACCGGGCAAAGAGGCTGGCGGGCATCCAGCTTACGCCGCGAGCCCAGTCATCCCAGATATCCTTGAGAATGTTGGTCATCTGCAAACCCTGGCCAAAAGATACAGCCAGTTTCTGCATTTCCGCTTCCCGGGAACGCAAACGGGGTTCGTATTCCACAAAGAGACTGGTCAGCATTTCACCAACTACCCCCGCCACCACATAACAGTAGCGATCCAGGGCCGGAATATCCGCCAGTCCCTGCCGGGAAGCATGCTGCTGGAACTCGGCCATGCCTGCCCCCATGATCCGCACACAGCGCGCCAGGGCGGCCTGCTCAGCAGGACTGAAACTGTGGGTAATTTGCACCACGTCGGCCGTATGACGCACCAGATCCAGCTCGGCAGCAGGCATTTCCCCGGACATTGCCGCTGCAAAGCCTTCGGCAAAAACAGCGGGGACTGTCCGCCCTTCCACGACTTGCAGGAATATCTCCTGCCAGTGGGCTTTTTCTTTCCAGAGCATGACGGGATCATCTTCGATGGTGTCAGCAATACGGCAAAGCAGATACCCATTACCCACGGTCGCCCGCAAGGCTTCCGGCAACTGCGGAATGGTCAACGCAAAAGTACGCGAAACAAGCTGCAGGTGTTGTTGCTGCCAGGCCAAGGCCTGATCGAGGGCTACCGACATGCAGCGGTCCTGTCCGGTGACATCCAAACTCCTTGTTCTATTTGTCCGGGTGCCTGTAGTGACCCGTTGCATCGCGGCAATGTAACTATCTCGCAACATTTCTGCAAGTATAGACCATGCATCTCCAATCAGGATTCGTCATCATCACCCAGACCATGCTTGCGAATCCGGTACCGCAAAGTCTCCCGGGTAATCCCCAGCATTTTTGCAGCGCGAGTGACATTACCCTCACTCAAACTGAGCACCTGCTGCAAAATCTGCCGCTCCATGGCCTCCAGATCCATACTGCCATCCATGGGCAAAATGATATGCTGTCCGTCCACCGGGCAACCTGCAGGCGCCGGACAGGCATGAGTGAGCTGACCCGGCAACTGCAACCACTCCATGGGTAACTCATCCGTCTCGGAAAACAATACCGCTCGCTCAATCACGTTGCGGAGTTCCCGGACATTGCCCGGCCAGTCATAAGCCTCCAGTGCTGCCCAGACTGCTGGACTGACATAATGCACATGCTTTCCGGCCTGCGCATTGAACTCAGCCACAAAATGCGGCACCAGCGCGTGCAGATCGTCCTTGCGCTCACGCAGGGAAGGCAGAGCGAGACGAAACACACTCAAGCGATGATAAAGATCGGCGCGGAAATCACCTGCAGTGACCTGGGCTTCGAGATCACGATTACTGGCGGCTATGAAGCGTACATCCACGCTAATGGCGCGATCCCCACCCAGCCGTCGCAAGTTGTGATCTTCAATGACCTTCAGCAACTTGGCCTGCAGATCCAGCTCCATTTCGGAAATTTCATCGAGAAACAGGGTTCCCCCGTTGGCCTGTTCCACCAGTCCGCGATGACGTACCGCCGCACCGGTAAATGCCCCCGGCTCATAGCCAAACAGTTCGGATTCAAGCAATTCCCGGGGCAAGGCTGCGCAGTTGATTTCCACCATCGGCCCGCCCGCCTGGGCACTGCTGTAATGCAGGATGCGTGCGGCCAGTCCCTTGCCGGTCCCGGTTTCGCCGGAAATCACCAGGGCACTGTAGGGAACCTGTGCCAGACGATCGAGCATGCTGCGCACACTGGCAGCGGCGCTACTTTCACCCAGATAGGTTTCCGGGCGATAGCGGCGGTGCTGGGACGAAGTATCCTCAGCCACCCGGCGCTGGGCACGGGCGCCCCGCCCCGCCGAACGCACCACCATCTCCAGGCGTTCCATCTCGCAGGGCTTTTCAAGAAAGTCATAGGCCCCCAGGCGCAAGGCCCGGACCGAATCGGGCACGCTGCCGAAAGCCGTCAGAAAAATCCATTCTCCCGTACCCGACCTTGCCCGGACTTTTTCCAGCAGATCGAGGCTGTTCCCATCCGGCAAATTGAGGTCAGCCAGAGTCACCAGCGGGCTGAGATCCTGCTTCAGCAGCAATTCCTCGGCATCGGCAAAGCGCTCCGCCCAATGCACTTCCCAGCCTTCCTTTTCAAAAAAGCGGCACATTTCCCGCCCCAGAAAAATCTCATCCTCAATGATCAGCAAAGCATCCGCCATGATCTGCTACTCCTTACCGGCAATTTCAGGACAGGGTAACAAAAGACACACTTCGGCACCGTGCGGTTCCCGGTTACGTAATTGCACCTCACCACCGAGGCTGCGCACAAAACGCCGAACCATGGACAAACCCAGTCCGGTACCCTGCTCCTTGCTGCTGGCAAAGGGACGAATTCCTTCGCGCAACAGGGTATCGGGAAAGCCCGGACCATTATCCGCGACAACCACCTGTAACCGCTTGTCGACCTGGGCAAGAGCCACACTGATCTGGCCCCCCTCACCCGCCAGAGCCTGCATGCTGTTGAGAATGAGATTGAGCAGTGCCTGGCGGAACTGATCCAGGGGCAGCAGGCAATCGCGACATTCTCCCGGCAACAGTTCCAGCTTGACCTGGGCGGGCATTTGATAGCGCAGCAGAGTCAGCAGGGTTTCCACGGTTTCCCGGGGGGCCACCCGGCGTCCCTTCTCATGGGCCTGCCGAGCACCGCGCAACTGCTGATCCAGGAGCCGGCTGACCCGGCGCAGCTCCTCTTCCATCAAACCCAGGCGCTCGGCCAGTTCGGGATCGCGAATTTCCCGACGAATATTGGCGCAGCCCACCTGCAATCCGGCCAGAGGATTGCGCAATTCATGGGCGAAAGCTGCAGCTGCTTCGCCAACTGCCGCCAGCCGCTCGGAACGGGCCACCGCTGCCTGTTGTGCCACCAGGGTATGCGCGGCCTCATTCACTTCCCGCTGCAAATCCTGCAAATACTGACGCCGGGTTTTTTCCAGGTCCTCCAGACGCCCGATCATGTGATTGTAATATTGCAGCAAGGGGCTGATACCGGGGTCCGCATGGGCTTCTGACACCCGCCGGAAAGCGCCGACTTCCAGGGAATGCATGGCATCCTGGAGGCGACGCAACGGTCCGAGAATACGCAGGCGAAAAAAAACCAGGGTCACCAGCACAAAAATCATGAAGGAAAACAGCGCTATCGCCGTGCCGATCAGGGTATAACGGGCATCATGGCCGGCCGCCAACACCAGCCTCCGGCCGCTGGCATGCTCTTGCATGCTGATATCCGAAAGCTGCAGCAAAGCCTCGGGTAATAGCCCCGCATCCTGGCGATGGACCAGCGCCTGCAATTTTGTCCAGTGCGGATTACCCCGGATTTTTTCCGGATGCGTTGCCGCTATTTTCTGCAGGTTCTTGCGGAGCACCAATAGCGCCGTGGCCGAACCCTGTTGCTGCCAGGTACGCAGCGTATCTTGGGAGGTCCGGGACAAATCCGCCATGTAGGCGGTATAGGCGTCCAGGGTGCGCAGGTCCTGGTTGGTATGTACCAGCAATATCCCCAAAAGCAGAAAAGCCAGCACCACAAACTGCACCAGGAGCACCCCGAGGGTCCGAAAAGGCGCAAAAGGTATGCGCGTGCGACCATCGGCACCACCAGGTAAGCGCAAAATCGCCATAAACTTAGGCGCCTGCTTCCCGGCTGGCGCTATCAGCCGGGGACAGCGCAGCAGGATGCTCGGCCCGGGCGGCCCGCCGCATCAATTGCTCGCTGGCCTGGCGCACGTCGGCTCCGGTATAGAGCACCCGATAGACCTGTTCAGTAATGGGCATCTCCACGCCCAGGCGCCGGGCCAAGCGAAACAGCGCCTGGGCACTGCGCACCCCCTCGGCTTCCTGGCCGATATCCGCCAGCACCTTTTCCAGGGTCTCGCCACGCCCCAAGCCAATGCCCACTCGTCGATTCCGCGACAAATCACTGCTCGCGGTGAGAATCAGATCCCCCGTCCCGGTCAGGCCCATGAAGGTTTCGGTGCGCCCGCCCAGCGCTGTTCCCAGGCGGTGCAGCTCGGCGATACCCCGGGTAATCAGGGCTGCCCGGGCACTATCGCCATTGTCCAGGCCATCGGAAATACCCGCCGCAATGGCCAGTACATTTTTGATGGCCCCGCCCAGACAAACCCCGGCCACATCATCGCTGCGATACACCCGCATCTGATCACTGACAAACACCCCTGCCACCCTCTGCGCCCGGACCATATCGTGGGAAGCAGCAGTCATGGCCAAGGGTTTGCCCAGCACCAGATCGTGGGCAAAACTCGGGCCGGAAAGGACCACCAGAGGCAATTGGCGGCATTCTGCCTGAACCACCTGATCCAGACGCAGGGCACTGGGCAATTCCAGCCCCTTGGCAGCGAGCACCAGCACAGTTTCGCTGGACAAATCCAGACAGGACAAGCTGTTCAGAAGACTGCGCAAGGCATGACTCGGGACCGCCAGGACAATACCCTCTGCCCCGGCCACGGCAGTGGCCAGGTCCGGCTCTACCCCTAAACCCGCAGGCCAGGGCAAATCCGGAAAAACCGGAGACAATCGGGAGGGATTGCTTCCGTCCGGCAAGCGTTGCGGGTTGCGCCCCCAAAGTCGCACGACCTGCCCTTGCCGACACAAATGTACCGCCAGCGCAGTACCCCAGTGCCCCGCCCCCAGTACCGCCCAGCTCATGGCTTCCAGCTCATGATTTACTGGGTCGTATGACCCATCTGTTCTTGCTGGGCCTGCTGAAACAGCGCCTCAAAGTTGACCGGATGCAGATGCAGCGGCTGGAAGCCACCCCGTCCGACCAGATCCGCCACCACTTCGCGGGCATAGGGGAACAAAATGGTCGGGCAATGCACCGCCACCAGAGCCGGCATATGCTCTTCGGGAATGTTCTGAATCCGGAACAGGCCTGCCTGCTGCACTTCAACAGCAAAATAGGTACTCTCACCGGCCTTGGCTTTGACCGTGACAGTCAAAGTCACCTCGGTCAGCCCATCCATGTTTTCGACCTGGGTGCTGGCGGTATTCAGGCCCACATCCACCGTCGGAGCCTCGGTCTGCACAAAACTGTGGGGCGCATTGGGTGACTCAAAGGAAATGTCTTTAACGTAAATCCGTTCAATCATGAATATTGCTTCTTGTTCTTCCATAAGACCCTTCTTTTCCGGAGTGACTGAAAATGATACGCCGCCCAGTCTACCCGAAGTTCCCCCTGCGGGGCTACGCCATGGCGTTCTTGAAGCCCTGTCCGGCTAACGCGGAGTTTTACCGTGATCGTACTTGCCAGACAGCGTGCATCTGTGTAGGATGCACAGCGCTGTCCAGGTCCCCATCGTCTAGTGGCCTAGGACACCGCCCTTTCACGGCGGTAACGGGGGTTCGAACCCCCCTGGGGACGCCAAATTAAACAGCAATCCAATACTTTTCGCATGGTTAGCTTGATTAAACCTTCCGGTTATGCTGCACTCATTTATGAGCACATGTGACATCTTTGTTCCAAAACTGAATTTATGCTCATAAAGTAACTTTTGGAGCCGTAACATGACCGAAACTGTCGAAAATCTGGTATTAGAGCATCTGCGAGTCATACGTAATGATCTCACTGCATTCCGTAGTGAAACACGCTCGGAACTGAGCGATATCAAACATCGGTTGGGGCGCGTAGAAGAGCAAATCGTCGGTTTGCGTCGTGATGTCGTCGGCGCCCAAAGAAGATACCTATCGGCAACAAACGCGTATTGATAAGATCATTACACGCATAGAACACATTGAGCGCCGCCTGGAGCTCTCCTGAACAGGGAATAGTCGGCGTCATCCTTCCGACGGCAATGACGGCATCAGATAATTTCGTTATTATCCGGCCCATTCATTTTGACGGCCAGCATCCTTTGGATTCAGCAGCACACACCCACATCATCCTCATCAACTGGAACAGCTTCGACAAAACCCGTCGCTGTCTCGGCTCTCTGGAGGAGCTGGCCCAAGCGCCTGATCATGTCTGGGTGATAGACAATGGCTCCACCGATAACAGTGCTAGCGGTCTGGAAAATTATCTGAAAAAATCACCCCTGTCCGCCACCCTGGTGCGTAGTGGTCAGAATTTCGGCTTTGGCGGGGGCTGCAATATTGGCATCCAGCGGGCCATGGAAGCAGGTGCCGACAGCTTCTGGCTGCTCAATAACGATGCCATCGCCGACACCCATGCCCTACAGTCCATGCAGGAAGCTTTGCATAGCGACCCCCGGATCGGCGCTGTTGGTTCGGTCATCTATGACCTGCACAAACCGGAAAGTGTCGAGGTCTGGGGCGGTGGGCAGGTATTACTGTGGGCGGGTCTCGCTACTCACTTCCATCATCCGGTCGCAGCTGCACGCCTGGATTACATTACCGGCGCCAGCCTGCTGCTTCGCCGACAGGCCCTGCAGGATGTCGGGCTTTTTGATGAAGATCAGTTTTTCATGTACTGGGAAGATACCGACCTTTGCCTGCGCCTGCGGCGAAGGGGCTGGAAACTGACCGTAGCCGCCCTGTCCCGCATCTGGCATGAACATTCCTCCAGCTTGGGGCGAGCACATCCTCTCAAGGACTACTATGTCACCCGCTCCACCGGAGCCTTTCTGCAGCGTTACACACGCTACCCCCGCGTAGCCTGGGCAATAGGCACCAGCCTGCGTCTGTTCCGCCGCCTCTGCAGTTTCCAGCCTGCCAACTGGCCCGCTATCCATCAGGCCTGGACAGGCCAGGATTATGCCGGAGAATACACAGATTACGCAGAACGTGAAGCCCGTCAGGAGCGCCGTCAACAATTACGCATTGCCATCGAAGCCAATACTCTGCAAGGCAAACGCGCCGGAATAGGACATTATGCCGAACAGCTTTGCGCGGCCCTTGCTGAAAATCCTAAAGTTCGCCTGAGTTATTTTACCGCTAACGGCTGGTCCACAAGAATGCCCTCCCCGGCTGGCCTGCATATTCCCAAACGCTTTGCCAGCACCTGGAAAAAAAAGATTCCCATGGGCCGCAGCCTGCAATTAATCCTGCAACAATGGCAGTTGCGCAAACTATCACAGCAATGGCACCCCGACGTGATCCTCGGCATCAATTACATCCTCCCCAAAACCGCAAGGCCCACAGTGCTGGTTGTGCACGATCTCTCGCACCTGCGCCATCCTGAAATGCACCCACCAGGCCGCGTACGCTTTCTACAAAAACATTTGCGTCCCACTCTGGCCAGAACCAATGTCATCCTGACCATCTCCCGATTCAGCAAACAGGAATTGCTCCACTATTTTCCCGAGCTGGCGGGTCGCATCCGCGTTATTTATCCCGGCATCGCCGAGCGCTTTCGTCAGCCCAGCACCGATGAACAGCAACGCGCCCTGCGCGCTGCACTGGGCGGCGAAACCCGCCGATACTTTCTGTTTCTTTCCACCCTGGAACCGCGCAAAAACGTGGAACGCCTGCTCCGCGCCTATGCTCTGCTCCCCGACAATGTCAAAAGTCAGCACCCTCTGGTGATGGTCGGACAAATGGGCTGGCAGGAGTCGCGCTTCGCGCCCATGCTCGACGCCCTCATCCAGCGCGGCGAAGTGCTGATGCCCGGTTACCTGCGCGACGAACTCCTTCCGGCCCTCTACCAGGGTGCCCAGGCATTGCTCTACCCTTCCCTTTACGAAGGTTTTGGCCTACCCCCCATCGAAGCTATGGCCTGCGGCTGTCCTGTACTGGTCAGTCAGGTCACCGCCATGCCCGAAGTCTGCGGCGATGCGGCCATTTATTGTGACCCTCTGGACGAGGCATCCATCCGTCGGGGCATTCTACAGTTGCAGGATGACGCCCTCTGCCAAAAACTGGCTGCACAAGGCCGCGCCCATGCCGCCCGGTTTACCTGGCGGGGCGACAAAACCGCTGCCCTGCTCAATGCCGCAGTGCGGGCCAGTTCTTGACCTGTCTAGTCATAAAGGCTAAGTTTCTGCATCCTTTTTTCGTATGAGAGCGCCTGGTGCCTAACCCGATTGCCGCTACATTCCGCCCCTACTGGCAATATCGCGACCTGGTTCGCAATCTGGTCATCAAGGATCTCAAGGTACGTTACCAAGGCGCCGTGCTGGGATTTTTCTGGTCCCTGGGCAACCCTCTGGCCCTGATCCTGCTCTATGATTTTGTCTTTACTCATGTGTTTCGCAGTGATCTGCCCAACTATATTTTGTATCTGGTTGTCGGTGTCTTGCACTACAATCTGTTTTCCCAGGCAGTCAGCCAGAGTTGCGAAAGCTTGACCAGCGCCTCCGGTCTCATTCAGAAAATCTACTTTCCGCGTATTCTGGTGCCTACCTCCAGTCTGCTGTTCACCCTTGTCTTATGGGTAGTTGCCATTCTGATCCTGGTGGTGCTCTATCCATTTTTGGGCGGAATCTACCATTGGGGTTTGCTACTCTACCCATTGATCTTGGGGTTGTATGTTGCTTTCATCTGGGGAATTGCCTTGGCTTTCTCGGTGCTGCAAGTGGAATTTCGAGACCTCAAACATTTGGTGGACATTGCCCTGATGTTTGGCTTCTGGTCTGCTCCCATTGTCTATGACATTAACGTCCTCAAACCGCCGTTTCTGGAGATCATCTCCATGAATCCGCTGACTCAGTTCATGGATCTCTTCCATGCCCTGCTCTACGCGGGCACTCTCCCCGCCCTGAATCATGTGCTCATCGCCAGTGCTTGGACCCTCGGCGCGGTGAGCGTCGGTATGGTCTTGTTCCGCCGCAAGGCTCGGCATCTGGTGGAAGACCTCTGATGCCACCCGCCATTATTGTGGAACACGTCAGCAAGGAATTTATTCTCCGTCACAACCGCGCCATGGGGTTAAAAACCCGCTTTCTGAGCGTGTTTCACAAAAACAAACGGGAAAAGCGCGAGCATTTTCTGGCCCTGGATGATGTCAGCTTCACTCTGGAGAAAGGGGAAGCCCTAGGCTTGTTGGGCCACAATGGATCTGGCAAGAGCACCCTGCTGCAAATTATCGCCGGGATTTTGCAGCCCAGCAAGGGCCGCGTCATTACCAACGGACGAGTAGCGCCATTGATTCAATTAGGCGTGGGCTTCAACCCGGAATTGACCGGCTACGAAAATATATTTCTCAATGCCAGCCTCTATGGCTTTCTCAACAAGGAAATCAAAAGGCGTGTCAAAAGCATCATTGAATTTTCGGAGCTGGAGCATTTTATCGATGCGCCTCTGAAAAACTACTCCTCTGGTATGCAGATGCGCCTTGGTTTTTCGGTTGCTGTGAACCTGCAACCGGATATCCTTCTGGCGGATGAAATACTGGCGGTGGGAGACCAGGCTTTTCAGGATAAGTGCCTGAATAAGATTGCGGAAATGCGGAGGAACGGGATGTCTTTGATTTTGGTTTCGCATAGTCAGGAGCAGGTGAACATGTTTTGTGATGCATTCTTACTATTAGATCACGGTCAAGTTGTTCATCGTACCAAATAAAAAAGCAAAATCATGATACCAAAAGGTATATTAAAAATCACTTCGTAAAAGTAAAGTGAAAGAGGCTTTTGTAGAGGAGGTTGTAATGAATCACCCCAATCCATTTATTTATAATGAAACAAAAAAGGTTCCTCGTCATTTCAAGTGGG
>NZ_MXAV01000001.1 GCF_002847505.1 Acidithiobacillus marinus | reverse complement strand
CCGACGGATTGATCTGATGTTGGCACGGTGGATTCACGAGGACGAAGAATTTCTTCCCCAACCTGGCCGAATTCATTATTTACGACACTTATGGATTCGTTTTTTTGAATTTATCGGACGCCTGACATATCAACAAGCACAAAATATAGTGAACCTTTATTCTGGTGTTATTGAACTCCAGATTACCGATGGAGCAGATCCACAAAAAATATCTACAATTCCTAACGGAATTCCTGTAGAAAATTTTATTCCATTTCGATCGTCATTTTCAGCCAGAAAAAATATTGTCGCGCTTGTGGGTCGCGTGGTTCCTATCAAAGATATCAAAACATTCATACGTGCCGCCAAAATATTGCAAAAAAATGAACCGAATCCTCCAGAATTCTGGATTGCAGGTCCTACTGAGGAAGATGATGAATATTATCAGGAATGTCTCCTTTTAGTTGAGCACTTGGATCTGAAAATGGATGTTAAGTTTCTGGGTTTTGTGCCCGTGCAGGAAGTACTTGCTCAGGTACGCCTAACGGTACTTAGCTCAATTAGTGAAGGTTTACCACTTTCTGTACTTGAGAGCTTTGCTGCAGGAGTTCCTGTGGTCGCAACTGACGTGGGTTCCTGTCGCGAACTTATCTATGGGAAAACAAAAGAATCAAGTGCTGCACCAGCAGGTGAAATAGTACCCATTGCAAACCCTAGCGCCATGGCTAAAGCTATCTCTACATTAATTAATGATAATGCATTATGGCTAACTTGTAGCAAAAATGGAATTAAAAGGGTTGAAGATGATTATCAAGAGAAAGACATGTTTGCCAGTTATCGCAAAATTTATCAACAAGGGATGGTGAAATAAAAATGGCTGGCATTGGCTTTGAATTACGTAGAATTCTTAAACGAAGAACTTACTTATCACTATTGCAAGCATATAGCTTCGCTGGTCTCGTTTCTTCTGGACCTTGGTTGCTATCTATTTTTGGAATTCTATTACTAGGCTTTCTTGCTGTAGACCAAAACACGCACAATACTACAGTCATAGAGTTCCAAGTCTCTGTGACTTATCTTATTATGTCTTCACTGATATTGACTGGACCAGTCCAATTAGTTTTTACTCGTTATGTTGCCGATTTATTATTTGCCCATGAAAAACGTAAAGTAATATCAGTAATCTTGATCATGCTGGCCGGAGTTTGTTTTGTTGGAAGCATTTTTGCGGTAGTCATGGCTTATTTATTTTTTTCAGACACGCCTATTATTTATCAATTTTTTATGGGAACAGGATTCGTCGAGTTGTGCGGTGTTTGGATATTGACGATTATGGGAACCAGCCTGAAAGACTACAAGGCGTTGGTCATCTGGTATTTAATAGCCTACTCAACCATTGTTTTATCGGGACTTTACCTCGGCGCCAAATTTGGTATTTATGGCTATTTACTGGCTTTTGATATTGGTCAGGCAATACTATTACTCAGTCTTGGTGCAATGATCATACGCCAGTTTCCTGGTGTGTTACTATATCCTAAAAAGGTATTGCTCAACACCCGTTTCTTCGGTTCTCTGGTTCTGGTGGGTTTATTTTTTAATGCTGCCGTTTGGGCCGACAAGCTATTATTCTGGTTTACCTCAGATACCAGTGGTCTGGTTATAGGGCCACTGCGGGCTTCACCGATATATGATGTCCCTATTTTTCTCAGCTATTTGCTGATAGTCCCAGGACTGGCCATTTTTCTTTTTCGATTGGAGACTGATTTTGTTGAGTCTTACGATGCCTACAACGAAGCGATAATTAGCGGTGGCAGCTATTCCGAATTAAGTATTGCCAAGCAGGGAATGATCAATGCTACGCGGACGGGTTTATGGGATATTGCTAAAATACAGGGTTTAACTGTCATCTTCGCAATAGCTTTTACCCCACAAATACTTGATCTTCTTGGTTATCCATTAAGCTATGCCCGCATTTTTCAATTTGATGTTGTCGGTGTCAGCTTACAACTTCTGTTCATGAGCATACTCAATGTTTATTTCTACATGGACCTACGCCGTCGAAGCATTTTTTTAACGTTCATTTTTTTATCTGGTAATATTACCTTTACTTGGCTCAGCCTTCAGGCTGGTCCATTTTTTTATGGCATGGGATTTATGTTTTCCCTCTTTATTGCCGATATAGCAGGATTGTTGTTATTAAAAAAAGATCTGCAAGACATAGACTTTATTACTTTTGTTAAATCTCAGTAAATACAGAGGTGTATACTATTCATGCAGCCAAATCAGCAAACAGCAATTATCCTGGTAGTGGGTGGCGCCGGTTTCATTGGCTCTCATACGGTTGAACTTCTACTCTCCGAAGGTTACTACGTGCGCGTTCTGGATAATCTCTCTACAGGAAAGCGGGAGAATTTACCAGCAACACATGATCGCCTGGATTTTATCCTCGGTGACATGACTGATCAAACTCTTCTGGGCAAAGCTTGTGCTGGAGTTACGCATATTTTGCACCTTGCCGCACAGGTTTCAGTGATCCAGAGTTTTGCGAACCCGGTTTTTTCCTGTCAGCAAAATATCCTGGGCTTTGTAGCTGTGCTGGATGAAGCGCGGAAGCAGCATGCCCGACTTGTTTATGCTTCTTCGGCGGCAGTCTACGGCAATCCCGAGATTTTACCCATTAACGAAAATGCCCAGGCGATGCCTATTTCGCCTTATGGTCTGGAAAAATACAGTAACGAGCTTTACGCAGATCTCTATGGCCGAATGCATCAACTTTCACATTTGGGGATGCGTTATTTTAATGTATATGGCCCTCGACAAGATCCCCAATCTCCTTACAGCGGCGTGATTTCACGCTTTGTTGCGCAGGCTCTTGCTCATGAATCTCTGACTATTCGTGGGGATGGCAGCCAGGAACGGGATTTTATTCACGTCAACGATGTTGCCCAGGCCAATGTCGCAGCCCTCCTTGGGGATACCCTGGGCACCATGAATATTGCCTGCGGGAAGGCCACGACCATCCTGTCCTTGGCAAAAATCATTCATCAACTTCTTGGCGTCGAGGAAGACATTCAGTGGGTACCACTAGTAGAGGGTGACATTCATCGTTCCCTGGCAGATAACGAACGCATGCGCCGGCATTTATGTCAGCCACTTTGGTCTTTGCCTGCAGGGCTTCAGCATCTATTACAAGTTATGAGGGCTGATTGCTGAATATCAAACAGCCAGTTCCACTCAATAACGGCTGAATAATGCTCAAAAAAAAGCGCCGCATTAGCGGCGCCCTGGGCGATGATCATCCGCTAGGGATTAGATCTCGCGCACGTCCTCAGCCTGCATGCCTTTGGGGCCGCGAACACTGTTGAACGATACACGTGCGCCTTCTGCCAGGGTCTTGAAGCCGCTGCCCTGAATGGCGGAATGATGAACGAATACATCTTCCTTACCGTCTTCAGGAGTAATGAAACCGAAACCTTTACTATCGTTGAACCACTTTACTGTACCTGTTGCCATTTGATGCACTTCCTATTGCGTAAATTCGGACCACGTGTCCAGTGCTGAGCATAGGGACTATTCTTTATTCATGCAAGGTATTTCTACGACAATTTTGCAGCAAATCCGGCTTTCTTGACGGAAAACTGATTTCTGACTAAGGTTAGAACCAACCGTCCGGTATGTAACAACCCTGAGCAAGGAGTAGTTCATGAAAATTGGCTTCATAGGATTAGGGCAGATGGGTTCAGGTATGGCGGCCCGGCTGCAGGCTTCCGGCCAGCCTCTCACCGTATTCAACCGTTCCCCAGAAAAAATGCAGGGCCTGATTGACTTGGGAGCAAAGGCTGCCCAGTCTCTTGGCGATTTCGCCGATGCCGACGTGATCTTCACTATGCTTGCCGATGATCACGCTGTGAATGCACTGGTGATGGGAGAAGACGGCTTACTGGCACAGATGCGGCCCGGCGCCGTGCATGTTTCCTGCAGCACCATCAGTGTCGCCCTTTCAGCGCAACTGACTGAGGCCCATACCCGTGCCGGCCAGGAATATGTAGCCGCGCCGGTTTTTGGTCGACCCGATGCGGCAGCGGCGGGCAAGCTGTATTTGGCAGTAGCTGGCAAACCAGCAACCATCGAGCGTCTTCAGCCGCTTTTTGCGCACATGGGCCAGCACAGTTTCGTGGTGGCCGAGATGCCGGAAAAAGCCAATCTGGTCAAACTGAGTGGTAATTTTTTGATTGCCGCTGTCATTGAATCTTTGGGTGAGGCCATGGCACTGGTCGAAAAAGGCGGTGTGGATCGACATGCCTATCTGGAACTGCTGACCTCCAGCCTCTTCAATGTGCCTCTCTATAAGAATTATGGAGGCCTCATCGCCGACCGGAAGTTTACGCCACCCGGCTTTGCTGCGCCGCTGGGGCAAAAAGACATGCGCTTGGTGCAGGCAGCTGCCGAAAATCTGAACGTCCCTCTGCCTCTGGCAAGTCTGCTGCACGATCGCTTCATTCGCCTTGCTGCTGAGGGTGGTGCCTCCCGCGACTGGTCCGCTATTGGCATACTGGCGGCTCAGGATGCAGGGCTGTCATCCTGAAGGGGATCCAGCACATTAGCAGCGTACTTCACCTTGAGCCTGCACGATGCTGCTGCTAGTCTGAAATCAGCCCCTCGCCGGGGTTACTGTTGCAAGGAGAAAAAAATGGCCGAACTGAAATTTCATCCTTATCACCAACCGGCGGGAGGTTGGGGTGCCCTGCGTGCTTCCATGCAGAGCCTGCGCCAGCAGGGGATCCTGACTGAAGGCACCGCTTTGCTGCTGAAGTCCAATCAGGCCGAGGGCTTTGATTGTCCGGGCTGCGCCTGGCCTGATCCCGATGCACATTCCACCTTTGAATTTTGCGAAAACGGCGTGAAAGCGGTCGCCGCAGAAGCCACCAGCAAAAAAGTGACGGCTGATTTTTTTGCGCAGCATTCTGTATCCTGGCTGGCTCAGCAAAGTGACTATGACCTGGAAGAATTTGGGCGTCTCACGGAACCCATGGTCTACGATGCTGCCAGTGATCATTATGTGCCGGTATCCTGGGATGATGCGTTTGCCCTCATTGCCCGCCATTTGCAAAAACTGGATTCTCCCGACCAGGCCATTTTTTATACTTCGGGCAGAACCTCCAACGAGGCCGCATTTCTTTATCAGCTATTTGCCCGGGAATTTGGCACCAACAACATGCCCGATTGCTCCAATATGTGCCATGAACCTACCAGCCTCGGCATGCCGGAGTCCATTGGTATTGGCAAAGGCACGGTCACCCTGGAAGATTTCGATCATGCGGACACTTTACTGCTTTTTGGTCATAACCCAGGGACCAATCATCCCCGGATGCTGGGAACCCTCCGCGATGCGGCCAAGCGGGGTTGCCGCATTCTGGTATTCAACCCTCTCCGGGAACGCGGGCTGCAGCGTTTTGTGAATCCCCAGGATCCCGGTGAAATGCTCACCAACCATGGGACAGAAATCGCCACCCATTACTATCAACCGCGCATTGGCGGCGACTATGCCATTGCTCTCGGTATCGTCCGCTACTTGCTGGAGCAGGGAACACTGGATCAGGACTTCATTGACACCCATACCCAAGGCTTCGCCCAGCTCCAAAGCATCGCCCTGGACACCCCCTGGACGGATATTGAGGCCGAAAGCGGTCTGAGTCATGCCCAGTTCATGGAAATCGGCCAAATCTATGATTCCGGTAAAGCCAGCATCATTACCTGGGGCATGGGGATCACCCAACATAAACATGCTGTTGCCACCATCCAGATGCTGGTCAATGTGTTGCTGTTGAAGGGGAACATCGGCAAGGATGGCGCAGGAGCCTGCCCGATTCGCGGGCATAGTAATGTGCAAGGTGATCGCACCATGGGCATATGGGAACGTCCGACCGCTGATTTTCTGGATCGCCTGGCAACAGAATTCGATTTTGAACCGCCCCGCGAACCGGGTTATGACGTAATTGGCAGCATCGCCGCCCTGGAAAAAGGGGAGGCGAAGGTGTTTTTCGGCATGGGTGGCAATTTTGCCAATGCTACTCCGGATACCCAACGCGTGCATACCGCCCTGCGCCAATGCGAGCTGACCGTACACGTCACCACCAAGCTCAACCGTTCCCATATCGTGCATGGAAAAAACGCGCTGATTCTTCCCTGTCTGGGGCGCACAGAAATAGACATTCAGAATGGCAAGCCCCAAGGCATCACCGTCGAAGACTCCATGAGCATGGTACACATCTCTGAAGGCATGCGCGCTCCGGCTTCGCCCCATCTGAAATCCGAATGTGCCATCATTGCCGAACTGGCAACAGCGACTCTGCCTGACAGCAAAACGCCCTGGCGTGAAATGGTGCAGGATTATGACCGGATTCGCGAAAGGATTTCCCGGGTAGTCGCCGGCTTTGAGGATTTCAATGCCCGGGTACATCACCCCAGAGGCTTTCACCTGGATCTTCCCCCGCGCTCACGACGCTGGACGACGCCTTCCGGCAAGGCCCAGTTCATTGCGCATCCGCTCAAAAGCATTACTGAGGATCGTTTTGTTCCCCAAAGCAGCGCCCGGATTTTCAACCTCATGACGATTCGCAGCCACGATCAGTACAACACCACCATCTATGGCTACGAAGATCGCTATCGCGGGGTATCCGGAGCTCGAAACATCTGTTTCATGCACCCGGACGACATGGCTGAACTGGGTTTTGTGGAAAACAGTACGGTAGATATTACATCTCACTGGACTGATGGTGAGCGCATGGCCCGCAATTTTCGGATACTGCCTTATGATATTCCCCGCTCCTGTGTGGCGGGCTACTATCCCGAACTGAACGTGCTGGTACCTCTGTCCAGCCATGCAGACCGGGCCAATACTCCGACTTCCAAGTCCATTCCTGTCACCTTCCAGGTGGCCGAGGCCCATGACCAATAGTCCGCCATCCGAAGCTGCCGCCATCGAGGATCTGGTCGTCGCGCTCCTGCAGATCCTCTGTCGGGAGCAGGCGGTTTCTTTGGCAAAAATCGGGAAACAGATGCAACTACGGCGCAGCCAACTGGAAAGGCTCTTGTTACTGCTGGGTGAAAATGAAGCCTGGGGAGGACTGGGCTATCTGACCCAAAGGGAACAAAGGGGCCGCGCCATGATCATGCTCACCACAAAAGGCAAGGATTTATGCGCATCCATGGCCACTTAAACAGCGGCATCGGCTGGTCGCCGGCCACATTGCTTGCAGGCAAGGCCACACCCGTCGCCCATGAAGAAGCCATTCTCGAAGAACGGGCGGTATCCATCGTTATCAATGGCCAGCCCTATGCGGTGATGATGGTGACGCCAGAACATCTGGAAGATTTTTTTCATGGCTTTTTGTGGAGCGAAGGCATCATTCAGCATCTGCAGGATATCAGCGCCTGGGAATTGGTCGCGCAGAACGCTGAAACTTCAGCCATCTACCTGCAACTTTCAGCTGAAGCTGCCGAGCGCGCCCGTCACAAGGGTCGTCAGATTATCGGGGGAAGCGCCTGCGGCCTGTGTGGCACGCCCGTCTTTGACGGACTGATTCCCTTTGCACCTCTGGAAAACCATTATGCCACCACCCCTCAAGCCATTCACCGGATCATGCGCCAGATGCGCGAACAACAGCGCCTCAACCGTAGTACCGGGACTGCGCACGCCGCCATTCTCGATAGCCACCAGGGATCACTGGTTCGGGAAGACATCGGCCGCCACAACGCGGTCGATAAAAGTATTGGCGCTGCCCTCCAACAAGGACTGCGGCCGGGTCAGGTGCAGGTCCTGGGTATTTCCTCACGGTTGAGCTTTGAAATCGTGCTCAAGGCCCTGGGTTTTGGTATTCCAGTAATCGCCGCCATCTCCGGGGTCAGCAGTATGGCGATCCAGCTTGCCCAAAGCCACGGCATCACCCTGATTGGCTACACTCGCGATGATCGTATGACCCTATATGCGCACGCCGAGCGTGTTCAGGAAGAATCCGGCATTACCCTTTCCTCTTTGGACCAATAATCGTTAAGCTTTCCCCATCCCTTACTCAGGAGCAATCTTATGGATGTTCGTGCTGCCGTCGCCTATGGCGCCAATCAACCCCTGGTCATCGAAACCGTGCAACTGGACGGACCTCGTCCCGGAGAAGTACTGGTAGAAATCAAGGCGACCGGAGTGTGCCATACGGATGCTTACACCCTGTCCGGCATGGATCCTGAAGGCCTGTTCCCCACCATTCTCGGCCACGAAGGCGCGGGCGTAGTGGTCGAAGTGGGTGAGGGTGTGCGTTCCCTGAAACCGGGGGATCATGTCATTCCGCTCTATACTCCCGAGTGTCGGGAGTGTGAATATTGCCTGAGTGGCAAAACCAATTTGTGTCAGGCTATTCGTGAAACCCAGGGGAAGGGCCTGATGCCCGATGGGACCAGTCGTTTTTCCAGTCAGGGAAAGCCCCTCTATCACTACATGGGCACCAGTACCTTCGCCCAATATACCGTGCTTCCGGAAATTGCCCTGGCCAAAATCCGCGAAGACGCGCCCTTTGACAAGGTCTGTTATATCGGCTGCGGCGTTACCACCGGTATCGGCGCCGTGATTTATACCGCCAAAGTACGGCCCGGTGATAAAGTTGTGGTGTTTGGCCTGGGCGGTATTGGGCTAAACGTCGTGCAGGGTGCCCGCCTCGCCGGTGCTGACATGATTATCGGTGTGGACATCAATCCCTCCAAAAAAAATCTGGCAGAAGCCTTTGGGATGACCCATTTCGTCAATCCTCAGGAAGTCGAAGGGGACCTGGTTCCCTATCTGGTCAGCCTGACCAAGGGAGGCGCTGACTACAGCTTTGAGTGCGTCGGGAATACCACCCTGATGCGCCAGGCTCTGGAATGCTGCCACAAAGGCTGGGGGACCAGCGTGATCATCGGGGTCGCCGGCTCCGGACAGGAAATCAGTACCCGCCCTTTCCAGTTGGTCACCGGACGCAACTGGCGCGGCTCGGCTTTTGGTGGCGCCAAGGGACGCACCGACGTACCCAAAATTGTCGACTGGTACATGGAGGGCAAAATCCAGATTGATGAAATGATCACCCATACCCTGCCCCTGGAATCCATCAATACCGCTTTTGATCTGATGCATGAGGGAAAATCCATTCGTACCGTACTCACCTTCTGAGGAATACCATGCCAAGTCAGGAACTGGAACTGCTGGAATCCCATGCCTGTTTTGCCGGACGCATGGAGCGCTACCAACATGACTCCCGGCAATGTCAGGGTCCTATGCGCTTCTCGGTTTTCATCCCGGCCCACAGCGCTGACGAAACTTTGCCAGTGCTCACTTTTCTTGCAGGACTGACCTGCAACGAAGAAACCTTCATGATCAAGGCTGGGGCCCAGCGTTATGCTGCCGAACTCGGACTCATCCTGGTGGCTCCGGACACCAGTCCCCGCCATACCGGGATTGCGGGAGAAGATGACGATTGGGATTTCGGCACTGGTGCCGGTTTTTATCTGGACGCCACGGCAACTCCATGGGATGCCCATTACCGGATGTTCTCCTATGTGACGGACGAACTCCCGGCGCTGATTGCCCGGCATTTTCCAGTACAGGGCAAAGCCCAGGGTATCTGCGGACATTCCATGGGAGGGCATGGCGCTTTGGTCTGCGGCCTCAGAAAATCCGGACAATATCAATCCATTTCGGCTTTCGCCCCGGTTTCCGCCCCCAGTCAGACCCCCTGGGGACAAAAAGCCTTCAGCAGTTATCTCGGGGCGGACACCGGGCAATGGCAGGCTTATGACAGCCTGGCACTTCTGCAGGAAAAAGCGGGGCAAAGCCATCCACCTATCCTCATCGATCAGGGGCGTGCAGATCCCTTTCTGGAAGTCGAACTGAAAACCGGATATCTGGAGGCTCTCAACGATCCCCGTCTGACTTTGCGCTGGCACGATCTCTACGACCATAGCTACTTTTTTATCAGCAGCTTCATAAGCGATCATCTGGCTTTTCATGCCCGGCATCTGGGCGCGGTACGCCGATCAGATCCCCATAATGTCCGCTGAAGCACAGCCATTCCTCAGAATCATGCCCATCCGGCGCCTTTAGCCGATGGCTGAGCAACGCGGTCGCGCGCTGGGAGCAGCCATGCTGGGCATGCTGCTGGACGGTTATGATCTCAGCATCATGGCCGTTGTGCTCTTGCCCTTGAGCAGTGCCTGGCATCTGCAGGCAACGGAAACCGGTGTGCTCATGGCCATGGCCCTGCTGGGCTCTCTCATTGGCGGTTTGTTCGGTGGGTTTCTGACGGATCGCTGGGGTCGGCGTAAGCTACTTTTCCCCAATATTTTTCTCTATCTGCTGGGAGCCTTGGTCAGCGCGCTCAGTCCGGATACCGCCGCCCTGTTTGCCGGGCGCTTTATCACCGGCCTCGCCATTGGTCTGGACTACCCCCTGGTCGCCACCATTGTCGCGGAATACAGCCAGACCGCCCATCGTGGTAAACGCTTTGCCCGGGTCAATCTCGCCTGGTATCTGGGCGCCCTGCTGTCCACCATAGTGGGTTGGAGTCTGCTCTTTACCGGCCCGGACTCCTGGCGCTGGATGCTCGGCAGCGCCATCGTGCCGGCCCTGGCCCTGCTCTGGTTACGCCGGGGTTTGCCCGAATCTCCGCGTTGGCTAGTCCGTAGGGGCCAATATTCTCGGGCCGGGGAGGCCCTGGCACTGCTAAAACCGGCCTGCTCTGCAGCAGAGCGACAAACCGAACTGGACAGCTTTCAAATCCCGCCTCAATCCTGGCGGATTTTGCTCCACAAAGCCTGGATGCGCCGCCTCTTTCTCAGCATTTTTCCCTGGTTCTGTCTGGATGTCGTTGGCCTGGGCATCGGCCTCTATTTCCCCACCGTGCTGCGCGATAATGGTCTGGCCAGCAGTAATGCGACGGCTGCTGCCATCAACGCGGCAGTGCTCATCGTCTCCGCCTTGGGGATTCTCTTCATTGTTTCCCGACTGGACCGCTGGGGACGCATTCCACTGCAAAGCGCCGGTTTTGGCCTTATGTCTCTGGGCTTGGCGATATTCGCCCTCTGTTCCTGGCAGCACTGGGTCATCGGGGTATATCTGGCCGCAGCTCTCTATGCTTTTGGGATGGGGATTGGTCCCGGCGTGACCGTGTTTGCCCTGGCCGTAGAGATTTTTCCCACCGAATTACGGGCCAGTGCCGCCGGATTGGCTACCGCTTTCTCCCGCTTGGGGGCTTTTCTGTCTGCCATCCTCTTCCCGATTTTTGAGCAAAGCTGGGGGATTCCTCTCGTGTTGGTCTGCATGTCGGTCGTCGCCTTACTCGGCTTGCTCGTCACCCTGGTCTATGGCATCGAATCCCGCATGAAAAGTCTGGAAGAACTGGAAACGCTACCCGCCAAAAGCTGAGTTTACTCAAAACTCCAGGTGCGGACGATGCGCAAGGAGTTCGGCGGAGATTGCCACATGGGCGGCAAGGGCGGAAAGGGCGCGGCGGCGCGAATGAGGGTTTCTACAGCATCCACTAGCGCCAGATTACGGGCGCCTTGCAACATGGCTATTTCCATCAGACGACCGTCCGGGGCTATGGTGACGGCCACCACTACGCGCCCCTGAGGCAAGGGACCATGCCCCGCTGCAAACAGTTTTTTCTGCGCCAGGGCCATGATTCGCCCTTCCCAGTTTTTCAGATAAATATTATAGGCTGCCTGACGCTCTGCGGAGGAAACTGCCGGCGCCGCTTTACGGGTCGCGGCGGTCACCTCGGGCTGAGGATGGTTCAGACGGGGGTTCACTGGTGCGCTGATCTGTGGCCGATGAAAAGCAGGGGTCAGGGAAATTTCCACCAGCGAGTTGACGGGATTTTTTTTAACCAAAGGATTCGTCAGCCCCAGCAATAAATACAGCCAGATCAGCACGTTGACAAACAAGGAAAACAGCAGCCAGGGAAAAAGCTGATCCATGTCCTGAGCACGCAAGCGGAATATTCGACAGACTGCCGTAATGATTACGGCACTATACCAACGCAGGCGGAACCATATATCCAGAATAAATCTATCGGGGGCAACCTGGCCCACAGAGCGGGCTTGAGCAGAAGTCTTTGACGCTTTTACCCCAACCATTCCGCCGCATCCAGGGCATAGTAAGTAATGATGGCATCAGCCCCGGCCCGTTTCATGCCCAGCAGCGACTCCAGCACACTGCGCTGCAAATCCAGCCATCCGGCCCGCGCCGCAGCCTGCAACATGCTGTATTCTCCCGAAACCTGATAGGTCAACACCGGCAGATCGCAGCGTACACGCAAATCCCGGACCATATCCAGGTAGGGCATGGCCGGCTTGACCATGACCATGTCACACCCTTCGGCAATATCGAGATCCAGCTCACGAAACGCCTCGCGGCGATTGGCCGGGTCCATCTGATAGGCGCGACGATCTCCAAACTGGGGGGTGCTGTCGGCGGCATCCCGGAACGGGCCATAGAAAGCACTGGCGTATTTGACGGCATAGGACAAGATACTGACTTCAGAATGACAACCCGCATCCAGTGCCTCGCGAATGGCGCTGACCATGCCATCCACCATACCGGAAGGAGCCACTACATGGACCCCGGCTTCAGCATAGGAAAGAGCCTGACGCTGGAGGTTTTCCAGCGTCGCGTTATCATCCCGGTCACCGTCCGCGCTGAGGATGCCACAATGCCCATGATCGGTGTATTCGCAAAAACAGGCGTCGGCAATGACCAGTAGATCCGGATAGGCCGCGCGAATGGCGCGGATGGCTTTTTGTACCAGTCCGTCCTTATCCCAGGAGGCTGAACCGCCGGCATCCTTGCAAGTCTCGGCAATGACCCCGAAAAGCAGCACCCCGGAAACCCCTCTGGCTACAGCTTCCCCGCAAAGCTTTAAAGCCGAATCCACACTATGCCGGAACACCCCGGGCATGGACCCGATCTCGTTGCGGATACCCTCACCTTCCACCAGAAAAATCGGCAAAATGAAATCCGCCGGGGTGAGCTGATGTTCCTGCAACATCCCGCGCATGGCCGGATGTCGGCGCAACCGGCGTGGGGAATGGCGCAAGGACAAAGGATTTCTATTCATCGACGCTACTCCGGCTTTTGGCCCAACTTTCCAGGGCCGTCATGAGTCCTTCGGTGCTGGCCTCGGGAGCGATCCAGGGTTCCGGCAAACCAACCGCAGTAATGGCTTCTGCAGTGAGCGGGCTAATGGCTATTAAAGGCGTATTTTTTAACCAGCGTTGGCCGAGACCTCCTACCATCTGGTAGAAATTCTTGAAAATCTCAGGGCTGGTCAGAATCACCGCATCCAGTTCACCCCGCGCCCAGGCATGTAAAAGCGGGGTGGGATTGGCACCCGGCAGAGTGCGCCGGTAGCAAAGTACTTTATCGACCTGGGCACCGCGCTCCCCCAGCACCTTTTCGAGCAATTCCCGGCCCTGGTCGCCGACAAAAAGCGCCACATGGCGCTGCTGCATATCGCTCAGCTCGGCGCTATCCAGCAAGCCTTCCGAACTGAATTTTTTGGGTACCAGATCGACCTGCAGGCCGAATTCGCGCAAAGCCTTGGCGGTTTCCCGCCCTACAGCGGCTACCTGCGGACCTTGGGGCCAAGACAAATTCTGGCTCTGGAGACGGCTCAAAGCAAAAGCCACAGCATTACGGCTGGTAAAAATCACCCAGTCGAAAGTCTCCAAGCGATGCAGGGCGTCGTCCAGGGATTGCCAGTTTGTGGGGGCCTCAATTTGCACTGCCGGAAATAGAATCGGGCGCGCCCCAACTGCTTTCAGGGCGTCTACTAAATCTCCGGCCTGTTCTCTGGGCCGAGTGACTACTACCCCTTTATTCTGCAGTAATTCACTACTCATTGTGATTGAATTTCCTTGATAATTGCAGCGGCCCCCTGGGCCAGAAGCTGCTCAGCTACCGTTTGTCCCAACACCACCGGATCAGCGCCGTCGGCTTCTGCACGCAGCAAACGCGCACCGTCAGGACTAGCTACCAGGCCGCGCAGATACATGCTCTGCCCCCGCCATTCGGCCAGCGCTGCCACCGGCAAACGACAATCTCCGCCGAGTATGCGGTTCATGCTGCGCTCCGCCAATACACACTGCTGGGTCGCGGGATCTATCAGCGCCTGTAATAGTGCTCGGGTTTGTGTATCTTCCGAGCGGATTTCAATGCCCACAGCCCCCTGGCCCACTGCCGGTAGAGACTGCTCCACCGGCAGTGCCGTGCTGATCCTTGCCCCCAGCTGCAAGCGTTTCAGGCCAGCCACCGCGAGAATGATAGCTTCATATTGGCCCTCGTCGAGCTTGCGCAAGCGGGTGGCGACGTTACCGCGCAGGTCATCCACCTGCAAATGCGGATAATGTTGCAGCAGCTGCGCACGCCGCCGCAAACTGGAGCTTCCTACCCGAGCACCCGGCTTGAGTTGCTCTGGATGCACGACACTATTACTGACAAATGCATCGCGGACATCTTCCCGGGCCATGATGGCCGCAATTTCCAGGCCTTCGGGCTGTTGTGCGGGCACGTCTTTCATGGAATGTACCGCCACGTCCACGTGTTCTGCGAGCAGGGCCTCCTCAATTTCCTTGACGAAAAGCCCCTTCCCTCCCAGGGAATGGAGAGGCGCATCAAGGAGGATGTCTCCACTGGTGGTCATGCGGATAATTTCTACCTGAATACCCGGATGCGCCGCATAAAGGGCATCACGGACATGTTCGGCCTGCCAGACTGCAAGGGGGCTGGCGCGGGTACCAATTCGTATCTGCGGCATAATGGCGGGACAATCACCCTGGAACGACACAAGAAAACAGCAATTCATCACCATAACAGGGCAATTTTCCCTGTCAAGGATAAAAAGGATAAAGAAGTGCGTCCGATGCCGCAAATAACATTGAAATACTCTTTAACTACAAGATACAATCGCTGCAAATTTACCAGGAGCTCGAAAACATGCGTTATCAAATCTGGATGGCCGTAGCAATGACTGGTGCCCTGGCCCTCACGGGCTGTGCCCATAATGTCGGTAGTGGCAAGCCCAGCACCGTCGGTGCGGTAGCCCCGGCGAATTCTGCCGCCACGGCGGGATACAATGGCGAAGGCATCAATGGCCAGGAGCTCAATGCCAATGGCCCCATCGGCGGTGGTAACAGTGGCCTGACAGCCGCCGAGCTCGCCGCTCTACCGCAACACCTGCGGGTACATTTTGGCTTCAACAGCGAAAGCATGGATGCCCATGCCCAGCAGATTGCTACCCAGAATGCCCAGTTCATGGTCAATCATCCCCATGTCAAGGTGCGTCTGGAAGGCAATACCGATGACCGGGGCACCCAGGAATACAACCTCGCCCTGGGCGAACGTCGCGCCGAAACAGTCAAACAGTTTCTGGAAGCCCAGGGTGTCAATGCCGCGCGCATCAGCACCGTCAGCTTTGGTAAGGACAACCCCCTCTGCAGCAGCAACGATGCCGAGTGCTGGGCAAAAAACCGCCGCGTCGATTTTGTGTATAGTGGTGGCTACAACGGCTAAGCAGCCAAGGAGAAAATGTTGATGAAACGCTGGCAATTACTGCCTGTTCTGCCGTTATTATGTCTGAGTCCCTTTGCCCAGGCAGAATCCACGAGCGACCGGGTGCTCCAGCTTCAGCAGCAAATGGCGGTCATGCAAGGTGAGTTGAGCAGCCTCGTAGCCGTTCAGCAAGCGGACAAAGGCAGTCAAAGTGCCCTGGCCAGCCTGCTTCAACGTACCCAGCGTCTGGAACAGGAAGTTCGCAATCTGCGGGGAGAACTGGATACCAAAACCCACGCCCTGCAAAACGCGCAACAGGCCACTGCCAGCAAGGTGCAGGCGCTGGCCGCCCAGCTGGCGGTAGGCACCCCGGCTACTGGAGTCACTGCCAGCACCAGCTCGACTTCCAGCAGTCTGGTCACCCCCGGCTCTGGGATCAGCAATCCGGCAGCGGCAGTCGCCAGTGCCGCCAGTAATGCATCATCATCTACGATTCAGAGTCTGGGACAAGCCGACTATCAGCATGCCTTCAATTTCCTGCGGCAGGGAAAATATGGAGATGCCGTTACCAGCCTGCAGGGCTTCATCCAGAAATATCCCCAGAGCAGCCTGGTTCCCGATGCCTATTACTGGCTGGGACAAGCCCAGTATGTACTCGGGCAGAATGATGCGGCTCTGAAAAGTCTGTATGTACTGCCGACCCGTTTCAGCCAGAGCAGCAAAGCTCCTGAAGCCATGTTGCGTATGGCGGAAATTTATCAGGCTATTGGCAAAAAGAAGCAGGCTGTTGTAGTCCTGAACAAGATCCTCCGGCAATATCCCAGCACGCCCTCGGCACAAAAAGCCGAAGCTCAGTTGCAGGCAATGCCGTCACACTAAGGATGGACGGACGCCTCCGCATCACCGAAATATTTCACAGTCTGCAGGGGGAAACCCGCAGTGTCGGACGGCCTGCAACTTTTGTGCGCCTGACCGGCTGTCCGCTGCGCTGCCACTATTGTGATACGGCCTACGCTTTTCATGGCGGCGAATGGCAGACCCTGGATACGATCATGGCAAGCGTCCAGGCGGGAGGGAGTCATCTGGTCGTAGTGACCGGTGGCGAACCCCTCGCCCAAGCGGAGGTCTTGCCCCTGCTGACCCGGCTCTGCGATTCCGGTTACGAGGTGTTTCTGGAGACCAGCGGCGCCTTGCCCGTCGCGGCGGTCGATCCTCGGGTCGTCAAGGTTCTCGACCTGAAAACACCGGACTCCGGCGAGTCTGAGCGCAATCTTTGGGAAAACCTGCCCCATCTGAATGCTCAGGACCAGATCAAATTTGTCATTTGCAGCCGCCAGGATTACGACTGGGCCCAACAGGTCGTGCAGCGCGAAAATCTGAACCAAATATGTGAAGTGCTATTTTCTCCGGCCCAGGGAGAAATGCCCCTGCGTGATCTGGCTGACTGGATACTGGCCGACAAGCTCCCGGTACGGCTCCAGATTCAACTTCATAAACTCATTTGGGGCGATGTCCCGGGACGCTGAGTCATGCCAGAAGAAACCATCGCAAAACCCGCTATTGTCCTGCTTTCCGGAGGTCTGGATTCCGCCACGGTCATGGCTCTGATGCGTCGAGATGGATACGCCATTCACGCCATGTCCTTTGATTATGGCCAGCGCCACAAGCAGGAATTGCACTATGCCGGTCTGATAGCCCAAGCCATGGGCGTGGCCAGTCACCGTACCGTCCATATTGATCTGGGGGCATTTGGTGGTTCGGCGTTGACCGACACCCAGCTTGCCGTACCGGAAACCGGCGTGACACCGGGTATTCCCATCACCTATGTACCGGCGCGAAATACCATTTTTTTGTCCTTTGCCCTGGCTTTGGCAGAAGTATTAAGCGCCCAGGACATATTCATCGGGGTCAACAGTCAGGATTACAGCGGTTATCCTGACTGCCGCCCGGAGTTCATCAGCGCTTTTGAAAAGCTCGCAGCAGTAGCTACCCGTCTTGGAGACGAAGCGCGCGGACCACGCATTCATGCCCCCCTCCAGCATCTCAACAAAAGCGAAATCATCCAGCTGGGCACTCGCTTAGGAGTGGATTACAGCCTAACCCGCTCCTGCTATCAGCTCGATGACCAGGGACGTTCCTGCGCTGGTTTCCTGGAGGCCGGAATCGCGGATCCTACGCCTTATCAATAGGGTCATGCGGCCTGCTCGGGCTTGTGAATAGTTGCCATTTGCTCGGACAAGCAGCGCACTATCCCCGCAGTAAAAACCCAGGGATAGGCGCCACTTCAGATGGTTACCGCGACCAAGCCGGCTGGCTATCCTGACCGGCGTCACTATGGAGTATAGCCATGGTTTTGCCGTCCAGACTGACTTCTGCCAGCAACTTGCGGCCGCCGCGATGGGTGCCGTAGAGGATCATCTGGCCATTACCGGCGAAGCTCGGATGGTCGCAATTACCCTGGGCATCCAGCACACGCATGTCGCCTCCATCGGGATTCATCACCGCCAGGGCATAAACGCCATCGGTGCGATGAATGAAAGCAATGGCATTTCCTGTCGGAGAGTATGCTGGTCCGGCATTGTAACCGCCACTGTAGGACAGTCGATGAACATTGCCGCCGTTGGTATTCATGGCATAAATCTGCGGTCCGCCAGCGCGGTCCGAGACAAACACAATCTGGCTGCCATTGGGCGACCAGGTAGGCGAGGTGTTGATGGCATCATCGTTGGTCAACTGGCGGCGCTGACCGGTTCGCAAGTCAGCCACATAGAGCTCGGTGCGGCCCCCTGAAGAGCGGGCATAGGCGATTTCCTGACCATTGGGGGAAAAGGCCGGTGCACTGACAATTTCACCTCCCGGAGCAATGGCTTGCCGTTGACCGGTAGCCAGATTCTGAACATAAATGGTCGCTCTGGCATTGGCATAAGTCACATAAGCCAGGCGATGATTATTGGGTGACCAGACCGGCGAGAATACCGGCATGATGCCCCGGACAATGGGGTGAGGATTCCAGCCATCGGATTCGGCCACCAACAATTCATAGGTATTGCCCGTCTGCCGCACATAGGCAATGCGGCTGGCAAAGGGACCCGGTTTTCCGGTAAAGGCCTGATAGATGACGTCCGCCACATGATGAGCGGTCATATGCAGTTCGGCGGCAGAACAGGTAAAACGCCGTGCGGTCAATTCCTGACCGGTACTGACATTGTAAACATAGACCGTCACCGCGTAGCCGCCATTGAAGGGCTGCACCGAACCAACGGCCAAACCGGTAGCGCCCACCGCCGTCCATTGGCCTGCTTTCACATCTCTTGGCGCACGCGGATCACTGGGGTAACCAGCAGGCGCAATCACCCGGAACAGACCACTGTGGCGCAAATCATTGCGGACCACATCGGCAACGGAAGGCTGACCTGGCACCCCCGGTCCAAAAGAAGGAATGGCAATGGGCAGAGCCGAAGCTACACTTTTGGTGATTTCTACGGTGAGTGCCGCCTGGGCAGGTAACACATAAACCGAAGCCAGCAGGAACAGGGCCAAAGCCCAGAAGCGTTTAGCCATGATTGAGATCCTCCGCGTTCATTTTGAGGTTAATAGGTTGATTGAAAGTGGAATAAGCCAAACCGATAGGGGGCACAAAGGGTGCCGCCGCTTCGACAGCAGCAACTACCAAATGATCAAAGTGTGTATCCCCACTGGAGCGAACGACAATGGGGGTCCCCAACAACTGTCCTTGTGGCCCCAGGCGAATCTGGATTTCACAGGAAAGCGCAGAAGAGGACACCGGCACCCAACGCTCGGAAACCTGGGTTTTTATAGTGTTGATCAACATCCCCAACATCCGTTGATTTTCCGAAGCCTGCTGGGCGCGGGCAGCAGCCATGTTGGCTTCGGCCTGTAATTGGGCTTTCGCTTCTGCCATGCGTTGGGCTTTGGCGCGTGCTGCTGCAGCCTGGGCGGCTTGCGCGGCCAGTTGCTTTTTGAGCGCTGCTGCCCGGGCTGCTGCCGCCTGTTCGGCGGCGCGTTTTTCCTGGGCAGCCTTTTCTGCAGCGGCCTTGGCGGCAGCCTGTTTTGCGGCTTTTTCCTGGGCGGCTTTGGCGGCAGCCGCCTGGGCCTTAGCCTCCCGTTCGGCTTTTTGCCGGGCCGCCAGTTCTTCGGCGTGCTTTTCCTGGGCCTCACGGGCTGCGGCAATTTGTGCCGCTTTGGCCTCGGCCGCTTTGGCGGCAGCGGCTTTTTCAGCCGCAATCTGGGCAGCGCTGGGTGGCGGTGGTGTAACCGGTTTCGGAGTCGGCTGGGGAATGGGTTTAGGAACCGGTTTCGGCGCAGGCTTAGGAGCTGGTTGCGGGATGGGCGCAGGGGCAGGCACCGGCGCAGGCATGGCCGCCGGAGGCATCTCGCTACTCAACTGGGCCTGCATGGGATGATTGCCGCTACTCGCCGGCAACTGCACATGAAAAGTCCAGAACAGGGCAAAAAGTATGCCGGCATTGAGGAGGACCGCCAGCACCAAGGGCCATGGGGAGCGACGCTCTTTCAATGGCTCTCCGGGCGGGTCAGCAGACCGACATGAGAAATACCGGCCTGCTGCAGCCGTGCCATTACCGCCATCACTTTACCGTAATCCACATGGGCATCACCACCCACCAGTACCTGCACCTGACCATGGGTTGTGCTGGATATCCGCCGCACATCCGCAGCCAGGTCGTCTAGCGCCACAGAACCATGACTATCCTTGAACTGTACTGAGATCGTTCCTTGTCGGGTCACCGAAATCAGTACCGGAGGCACCTTGTCGGATACCGGCTTGGTCACCCCCTTGGGGAGATTGACGTTCACCCCCTGAGTCAACAAGGGCGCCGAGAGCATAAAAATCACCAGCAGCACTAAAGTCACGTCGATATAGGGGACGACGTTCATTTCCGCCATCAAACGCCTTCTTTTCATGACTTGGTCTCAGGTACCTGACGATGCAGGATGTTGGTAAATTCATCCATGAACACCTCAAACTGGGCATCGAGCTTGTCCAGCTTGTGAATATAGCGGTTATACGCAGCGGTGGCCGGAATGGCGGCAAAAAGGCCGGCCGCCGTGGCAATGAGGGCTTCAGCCACCGGCGGGGCCACTGTCGCCAGCGTCGCCTGTCCGGCGGCACCAATATGCATGAAAGCGGTCATGATGCCCCAGACTGTTCCCAGCAGGCCCACGAAAGGACTGACGGAGGATACGGAAGCTAGAAAAGCCAGACGGTTCTCCAGACGCCCCACCTCACGCATTTGTGCCACCCGCATGGCCCGCCGTGCTGCGTCCAAGGCATCACTGGGACGAATTTTGCCGCGTTGGCGCTGAAATTCTTCATAGCCTGCACAGAAAATACTACCCGCTCCGGTTTCCAGATTGGTGTCCCCCGATACATGCTGATAAATCTGGCTCATTTCCCCGCCACTCCAGAAGCGTTTTTCAAAACGGGCGAGGGCCTTGAAAGCACTGGCAAATACTGCCCACTTTTCAAAAATGATAGTCCAGGAAGCGATGGAAGCGATGACCAACAGTACCAGAATGATCTGCACGACGGGACTGGCGTTGAGGACCAGATGGCCCACGGAAAGAGAAGCTGCGGGATGGGTGACGTTTTGAGGATCCATAAAATCTCACGGGTGAACACAAAGGGGGAATGCCTGCAGCAATTCTGCAGGAATGACATGGGGACGAAAGGTCTTGGCTTCGAGACAGACGACTTCTACGGTGCCACTACACAAATGCTGTTGTTTTGTCGAAATATGCTGTTGAAAGTTCATGCGTACCGGGGTCTTGCGAGTGATGATGGATTTTATCTGAAGCAAGTCATTAAACCGAGCCGGGGCGCGAAAATCGAGCTGTGCGCGGCGCACCACAAAGAGAATTCCGGGATCCTGCTCCAGCTCATCCAGTTCATAGCCCTTTTCGCGCAGCATTTCAGTGCGCGCGCGCTCCATGAAACGTAAATAATTGGCATGATACACCACCCCGCCGTGGTCCGTATCTTCATAATATACGCGCACCTGAAAGAGGCTTTCGCAAACATCACGCACCATCAAACAGACTCCCGCCATCCTTGGGCACCGGCAACCCCAAAGCCAGATAGCTGAGTTCGGTGGCACAGCGGCCACGGGGGGTGCGAATCAGATATCCGCGCTGAATCAGGAAGGGTTCCAGCACATCTTCAATGGTCCCGCGCTCTTCGCCAATGGCTGCGGCCAGACTCTCGACCCCCACCGGCCCCCCCGCGAAACGGCCAACGACGGCTTGCAGGAGCTTGCGATCCTGGCCGTCAAAACCATGCTGATCCACTTCCATCAGGGTCAGGGCGGCTTCTGCGGTACTTTGATCAATTTCACCGTTGCCGCGCACCTGGGCAAAATCCCGTACCCGGCGCAGCAGGCGATTGGCAATACGCGGGGTCCCCCGGGCACGTCGGGCAATTTCCTGGGCTCCCCGCAGGTCTTGGGTCGTACCGAGAATGCTGGCCGAACGGGTCACAATCTGGGTCAATTCGACATCACTGTAAAATTCCAGATGAAAACTGATACCAAAGCGGTCACGCAAAGGCGAGGTCAGCAAACCAGCGCGGGTGGTGGCACCAATCAGGGTGAAGGGTGGCAGACTGATTTTGATGGAACGGGCCGCCGGCCCCTCGCCAATCAGAATATCCAGTTCGTAATCTTCCAGGGCCGGATAGAGAATTTCTTCGACCACCGGGCTGAGGCGGTGGATTTCATCCACAAACAACACATCATGGGGCTGCAGATTGGTCAAAATGGCGGCCAGATCCCCCGGCTTGTCGAGGACTGGTCCTGAGGTAACTTTCAGGCCAGCGCCCATTTCCTGGGCAATAATATGAGCCAAGGTCGTTTTGCCCAGCCCCGGCGGGCCGAAGAGCAGGACGTGATCCAGGGCTTCCTGACGGCCCTTGGCGGCATCAATATACAGGCTGAGGGATTCCCGCAAGCGCGCCTGGCCGATGTACTCCGCCAGCAGCCGTGGTCGCAAAGCGCGATCCACTGCATCGGTATGGGTTTCCTCGGGGTTGAGCGGGCCTCTGTCCATCATGGGGGTGTGACCATCGGAATGCTGGCGGGTTCCATAAAAATCAATGGCGTGAAAGCTGTTGCAAGGCCTGGCGAATCAGATCCTCAAGGCCCAATCCTTCGCCCAGACCGGCAATCGCCTGACTGGCCTGTGCAGGCTTATAACCCAAAGTCAGCAGTGCGGCAACGGCTTCCTGGCGGGGATCTCCCGGCACTGCTTTACCCATGGGCAAAACGCTGCTTCCACCCATTTTATCGCGCAGCTCCACCACCAGCCGCTCCGCCGTTTTCGGGCCGATGCCGGGAATGGCGGTGAGCTGGGCGATATTCCCTTCTGCCACCGCCTGACCGAGTTTTTCGGCGGGCAATCCCGAGAGGCAAGCCAGTGCCACCTTGCCACCGATACCGTTGACACGAATCAACAGACGAAAAGCGTCGCGCTCGGCCTCGGTCATGAACCCATAGAGCAGGTGGGCATCTTCGCGGATGGTCAGATGGGTGTGTATCAGGACCGTTTCCCCCGCATTCGCCATCTGATAGAAACTCGACAGGGGCATTTCCAGTTCATAGCCAACGCCCTGAACCTCCAGCCACAGCCAGGGGGGGCGTTTCTGGAGGATGATTCCGCGTAATGAGGTGATCATGGCCGCCCTCTGCGCAGCAACAGGACATCAGACATGGCCTGCGACCTGCCAGCGCTGGCGGGTGCGGGCATGATGAGCATGACAAATGGCACAGGCCAGGGCATCTGCGGCATCAGCCTGGGGATTTTTGTCAAGATGGAGGAGCCAGCGCACCATGCTCTGGACTTGTTCCTTGTCGGCATGCCCGGCGCCCACCGAGGCTTTTTTGATCTGCAAGGCGGTATATTCTTCCACCGGCAGGGCTGCTTCCAGCAATGCCACCAGGGCCGCCCCCCGGGCCTGCCCGAGTTTCAGTGCAGAATCGGCATTGCGGGCCATGAACACCTGCTCGATAGCCGCTGTATCAGGTCGGTATTCAGCCAACACCTGGCTGAGCTCCCGATAGATGGCACCGATACGCTCCAGGAAAGGGCGCCCGGCCACATTCAGGCAACCGTGCGCCACATGCTGCAACTCTCCCCGCGCATCGGACTCGATAATGCCGTAGCCGGTGCGCAAAGACCCTGGATCAATGCCGATAATGCGCAAGAGTCTGGCCAACCGGGCTAAGCGGGAGCAGGGGCGGGAGCGCATACAACAGATTGTCCGCGCGCATGACCATGGGCCTCAGGATGCCGCTTCCAGGCGGGCCATTTCTGCCTCGCTGATTTCATAATTGGCGTACACATTTTGCACATCATCGTTTTCTTCGAGGAAATCAATGAGACGCAACAGTTTTTCCGCTTCTTCTCCGCTGACTTCAATGGTGTTTTCCGGAATCATGGTCAATTCGCTTTCTTCCGGCTGCAAACCGGCAGCTTCCAGTGCCAGCACCACACTGTGCAGGTCGGTGGCGGCCGTATAAACAACTATGCGCTCGCCTTCATTGACTACATCTTCGGCGCCTGCCTCCAGAGCCGCTTCGAGAATCTTGTCTTCGTCGGCATCGCCCGGAAAAACAATCAATCCCAGCTTTTTGAACTGGTAGGCAACGGAACCTGCAGTTCCCATGTTACCGCCCCGCTTGGAGAAAATGTGGCGGATTTCGGCGACCGTACGCACCTTGTTATCGGTCATGGTCTCGATGAGAATGGCGACGCCACCGGGGCCATAACCTTCATAGGTCACTTCCTCGTAATCCACTCCTTCCAGCTCACCCGTGCCCCGCTTGACCGCGCGCTCAATGGTGTCTTTGGTCATGTTCGCGCCGTAGGCCTTATCCAGCGCCAGGCGCAGCCGGGAATTGCTGCCCGGATCGCCGCCACCGGCGCGGGCCGCCACGGTAATTTCGCGAATCAGACGAGTGAATATCTTGCCGCGTTTGGCATCTTTGAGCGCCTTCTTGAATTTGATGGTGGACCATTTACTATGTCCGGACATAACCCACTCCTTGCTTCTGTAACTGACTTATTCTGGTGAAATAACCGCCATGATAGCGCAAAGGTGAGGAGGACGTCATGCCTGCTTTATCTGTTCTCGGGGTGATAGCCCCCTTCCTTGAGCCCCTCAAGGTGAAACTCAATAGCCTTTTGAATGCGCTCAAGAACGGAGGTGTTTTGTTTGTGGCGGCTAATGATCAGGTTGGACGACTCGCTATCTAATCCGGCACATAGCCAGCTTCGCGCTGATGCCGGATGGCAAGGACAAGAACGGCGTCCTGATCCAGCTCATAGCTGTATAACGCAACGTAACCAGACTTGCCACGGGAAATGACGAGTTCTCTCAGATCCTGCTCTGCAGGGCGTCCGATCAGAGGGTGGTTTTCAAGGACCTGCATGGCTTCGATGATAAGTCCGACCGTTTCCAAAGCAGCGGTTGAGTCAGTCTGGACGAGAAAATCAGTGAGTCGGTCAAGATCAGCCAGGGCTGGTGCTGCGTAGATTACGCGCGCCAAGACTTGGCCTTTGGCTTGGAGACGGGCTTGCCTTGCGCGTGGGCTCGCAGATAAGCATGAACATCCTCGGCCGGGTATCCCTGGCCAGATTTTATCGCTTCTTCTCTCGAAGCGATTGCGGCAGCAACAAACCGCGCCCTCCTTTCGGCATTTGTGGCTGCGGCTCGGATGGCATCAACCATGAATGCGTGCGGGGTAACGTCTTGCTGCTTCGCGGCAGCAACAACAAGTTGCTTTACATCCTCAGGGATTTTCAATGAGGTCGTAGACATGGCCAAGCCCTCTCGTGCAGTGTTACTATAGTAACACCTCTGTCACAGTCAGGACAACGTAGCCATCTGTGTCACCCAACGCCCGAAATCAGCGACGCCGGCCCGCGTAGCGGGTTGACGGTCGGCATCAAAGTTTCAGCGGGAGTCATAGGCTATGAAACGGCTAACGCAAAGCTAAGCCGACCACTGGAGCGTAGCGGAATCGGGTCGGCTTGAGCGCCTCGTTAGGGTTAGAAGGCAATTTCTGCCTCCATGAACGTTACGGCACTTCCGGACAGTACCACTCTGTTTGTTTTTACCTCGCATGTGACGTTGCCGCCACGCTTGGAAACCTGCCTGGCGGACAGAGTATTTTTGCCAAGTTTTCCAGCCCAGTACGGTGCAAGTTTGCAATGGGCGGCGCCAGTGACGGGATCTTCAGGAATGCCGATCTTGGGGGCAAAGAAACGACTGACAAAATCCACATCAGTACCTGGCGCGGTAACGATAACACCGCGCAAATCGAGCTGGCTGAGCAGGGCCTGGTTTGGTGAGATGGCGCGAACGGTTGCTTCACTATCGAACACGGCCAAGTAGTCGTCGTCAGCCAATACCTCTAGAGGGCGCACGCCAAGGCCTTGAACTAATGTTTCGGAAATTTCGCAGGCGGTTAACTTGTAAGCAGGGAAATCCATTTGCAAGAGATTTCCCTGCTTTTTTACGAATAGATCACCGCTACGCGTTTCAAATGTAATGACTGATTCCGTGAAGCCCAGAGATTCAAAGATTACGTGAGCCGTTGCCAACGTGGCATGGCCACAGAGATCAACCTCTTTGACCGGGGTAAACCATCTAAGACTAAACCCCTTTGCGCTGGGCACGAAGAATGCGGTCTCCGACAAGTTGTTTTCTTCTGCGATGGCTTGAAGCAAGTCATCATCCAGCCAGTTCTCCATGGGGCACACTGCCGCCGGATTTCCCTCGAATGCTCGGGTTGTAAAGGCATCTACTTGGTATTGTTTAATTTTCATGTTCGGTAGCATGCGATGAAAAACCTAACGTTCGCCATAAACGGCAGCCAAAAGTGGCGCGACAAAGGGGTGGCGAGTTTCGCTGTCAACGGTCATGGCGTTGTTAGGCATCCTGCTTGAATTCCAGCCACTTGTCTAACTTGGCTTTCGCCAAGCCGATGCAGAGCCCTTTCGTTCGGGTATTGGCTCGAGCATTTTTTTGCCTTTAGTCGAAGAAACACATTCTTCATTATGTTTTCGCTCTTTATACCTGATATGTCCCGCGCGATGCTATTTGTAATTTCGTCATGCGTCTCCATGTATTTCATTACCAACTCTCACCAAGAGTATGCGGTGCGACGTCTGAGGCCTGTTCCACAGAAAGGCGCTTGTCACAACCAGGGAATGAGCACCGGCCAGCTGCATTTGACCAAAGTAGTTTTATTGATTTCTCGGTAATGGGCATATTTTTGATGGCGGACGCGACTCGTGTAGACCTAACGTCGAAGCTCAGGGACGCGCCACTTGCGGCGCGTCACGCTGGAGCGCCTCATTAGGCATAGATTCGACAACAGTCATTTCTTCAAGCAACGTTTCAGGGGCAATGTCCTGCTCGTGTGGCCAAGTCACAGCACCAAAAAGAATACCGACTTGCCTGAAGTAGTGCTGATCTCGAAGTTCACGAAACACGCCTCGATCAAGATAGGGCTTCAAATCGAAAATGCCGCGACGCCCATCGGCAATCTCAACATAAATACGATAATCCGACAAAGGAACTACTGTTCTGACATCCCAATACATTCTGCACCTCACAGCGGGGAAATTTTGTAAGGAGTTTCGCCGTTTGCGGCCAATTCCCAATCGGCCGTCAATTCGCCATCTTCTATGCTGATGGAAGCCTCGAATTCAGCATATCTCGCATGGATGTGCGGTATGTTGTGGTGCTTGTTGTCGATCAGATACAAACGGATGATGATTCCGTAGAACATTGAAATGATTGGCATCGCGCACGATCTCCGATGAGAGTGTCTAGCGTGACAGAGTTGAGTGGCGTTCCGCAAATATGAACTTGTCGCCTGGCACTTTGTGTGCGCGGAACGCCCGTTCCATCGAACGGTTCGACACGAGAGGTCGACGCCCGTCCAGCGTCAAAACTGGAAATTCAGCTAGCAGTCCATCATGGCTCATGGGACAGTGCCTCTTCAATGTAATTCCTCGCGAAGCGTCTGCTTTCGCTGTTATTTTGCAGCTTATCATTTTTCCCCGCCCTTCATAACGCCCCGGAATACATGCTATGGAGTTCTCTTTGAAGGCGGGGAAAACGCGGTGACGAGCTATGATCGAATCTGGTGTACAGGCAGATTACAGCTGACTTGAGTAAGGTTGCTCTTCGTCATGGTCCCGGCGCGGGGATGGGAAACTCGGACAGATAGAGCGTCGCAGCTTCCTGGAGGTTGGCGATAGCCTCCTCGACAGTTTCACCTTGCGTGGTGGTACCAGTTTCTGGATTTAAAGCAACGTATCCGCCCTCTTCGGCGGGAGTAAGTACGGCGGTTAGTTCCATGCGTTGCCTCCAGTGGAGATAAGGGTAGTTGTAACTCAATCCGGGAAGTGATACCCAACGGTTGAATTCACCGGCCTTGCGCGGCTTTATGCGCAAGGCCTATGGTGGAATGATGGGTTGAGCGCGAGTTTAGCCGCCAACTCTCCAGCACTACGCCGCATGACTGCCACGGTGAGTACTGTGCTTTAACAGGCTTTCGGCCGGGATCGCGAATGTCTCGTGCAGCCCTTCAATCATACGGAGAGTCAGCGGCCGTTTCCGAGCCAATATTTCATAGACCCGATTCTTGCGACCAATGACCGGAACAAGGTCGTCAACGGTAAGACCCTGCTGCTCCATTCGGAACTTGATGGCTTCGACCGGATCGGGGAAATCCATTGGATAGTGATCCCGTTCGTAGGCCTCCACGAGCGTGACGAGCACATCCAGCCGATCTCCTTCAGGCGAGCCACCCGCAGCGGCCATGAGGCCTTCAATTTCCTTGAGAGTTGCCTCGTAGTCAGTTTCTGTTTTGATGGGACGAATTTCCATAGGCCACCTCAGATTGTTTGAGCATCAATTTCGTCATACTGCTTGTGTGTCCTGATGAATCGGATGTACACGACGCGGTAAGCGTAGTTGATCCATACCACCAGTCGATACTTGTTCCCGGCGATGTTAAAAACGACGCGGCCATCGCGCAGGATACTGGCGCTGGAAAATTCCGCTTTTACCTCATTGGGAGTAGACCAGTCAGCCTTCAGGGCCTCTCGGTACCAGGCCATTCCGGGGTCGATGGAATCAGCATAGGAAGGCGAGCTTTCCCAGAATTTTCTCAGCGTTGACAAAGCGATGATGCGCATGAACGAATCATAGTCCCGTATCGGGACTCACGCAACCTCAACGATGTGCGGGCTCTTTGCTTTTGACGGCTAACGTAGAGCTAACCGGCGGGCGAAATGCTCAGCATTTTGACCGTCCGAGTTGAGCGCCGTGTTAGGGCTTTCGTCGCGCGTACTCAACATTCTCTGTTAGCGGTTCGCATTTTCAGATATCGACTTAAGTGCACTCACACCATGCCACAGTGCGTCATGGATCGCTTTCCTCATTGTCCCTGGCAAGAGCCATGCGAGCGGACCTGTGAACGTCTCTTCCGTATAGACATGCGTGACGCCTCCCGCGCCTTGAAACTCCCATTTGTGTACTGCTTTGATTCCTATAGTTTCGCCAATCCAGGCAATACGACGATTTTCAGATACATCAGTAATTTTTGAATGTATCGTCATGCCGCTGGTTTTCCAAACGAATTCTGTTCCAGGTTCAACTGGGCCATGTATATGCATCTCTTCAATGTCCGAATTCCACTGCCCCCAATTTGCGATATCAGTTTGTAACTTCCAGACTGTTTCCACTGGTGCATTGATGTCAATCTCTACCGAAGCCCACACTGGTGCGCTTGTGTCCCTCAAAAAAGAAGAATCGCAATTACAACAACAACTACAGTCATAACTAACTTCCACATCACATTATCCTTTCGATTTAACTGAACGCCCTAACGTTTAAAATGACCAATCAAAAAGCCGCCTGCGGGTTTTTGATTGGTCTCCCTTGGTTTGTTAGAGTTGATCATCTGTAACATCTAATACTTCTCTAATCGAAATCGAAGCTAAGTACATTGTAAAAGCCGAGAAACCAGATATGCCAACAGTGGCTATAAAAATGGCACCAAGGTTTATTGCAGATGTGTTCTCTGTTAAAAACCAAATTGAAATAGCTCCAATTGAACAGAAGACAGAAATGAAGATGCCAACAAAAACTCTATCGGTAATTCTATGATAGTCATTCCACTCATAAAGTCTTTTGTTCTTTTCCAATGGTACTCGAATACTTTTGCCATATTTAAAAACTAGGCTTGTAAACAGTAAAGGTAATGTTGGCAGAAATTTCCATATTTCATTATTTGTTTGGAATTGCGTACCTACCAAAGTAAGCCACTCTGGTTTATATTGCATTACAGCATAAATAATTAGCAAAATTGCAAATTCTGGAGAAATAAAGATCGCTCTTAAAATATCAATAATTCTACTCACAACTTAATGCCTCATATGCCGTTCGGCTTTGATCTTTTCAAAAATAGCAAAG